>JANTGM010000001.1 GCA_024762925.1 Kofleriaceae bacterium
GCAACGGCCAACACAGAGGTAAAATCTAAGAGTTTTACTGACCAAGCTGCTGAAGTGCTGGCACATTAGTCAAGCCACAGGCTATCGCCAGCGCGACCCTGTTCTGCGAGGTAGTCGACAATCGGTGTGAGTTTTGGCTCGGCGACCTCGGGATTGCTGCCGCCAGTTAGATCGCTTTCGATGAGCGCTGCGACATCTTCCCGCAGTGGTCTGCTTGGTAGAACAACCTCAAGGCCGTGGTTGTCAGCTAGCCGTTGCCGGTAGAACGGGGCCTGCATGGTTGGCATCGTGCCAAGCAATCCCACCTTCGCATGCGAGTCTTTGGCGAGTGCGTTGCCTGCAACATCTGCGATGTGCAGGAGTGGAATGTCTACAGCGTTGCGGGCCGAGTCGGCAAAACGGTGCACGGTGTTGCACGCGATAACGAGAAGCTCCGCTCCGGCATTCCGTAGCCTCTTGGCCGAAGCGACTAGTGTTTGTCGGACTGCTTCAAAATCCTGCTTGGTCTTGGCGGTGGTGAGCGGATGAAGATCGAGAGAATCGAGAATCACGCGTGCCGAGTGCCAACCGCCAAGCTCCTTGCGGACTTCGCGATTCATGATGCGGTAGTAGGCTGCCGACGCCTCCCATCCCCACCCTCCAATGAGTCCGATTGTCTTCATGCAGGGGCAGTCTAACCACAACATCACGAGGAGCAATCGCAGTCGTTGACACTCTGCTGGCAATGCGCAAGCGTTGGGTATGCGTGAGCAAGACGCCGACGGTGAAGAAGAGCCGCTAACCGCGTGGGAGCAACTGGTGGCCGACTCGCTTGTGGATGCTGGGCTGCCGATGTGGGACTACAAGGCGAAGGCCGCGACATTTGCGCAAGGACATCGGGGGCTTCTCGATCTCGATCTGGAGTTCCCCTGTGAGTACCTCAAAGGGCCCGCTCCGCTTAGTTATGTTTGGAAATTGGCTGTGGACGATGGGGTTCGCGTTCATGTCTATGCCGACATAGACGGCGGACGGTGTCACCTGGAGTGGGAAGAAGAAACCGAGGATGGCCCACAGAACCAGCCTTTGCACGTGAGCGGATCGTGTGGCAGTGCAGGTTGCGAGCCTTGCGAGGCCGCAGAACATCTAAGCGCGCAACTCCCAAACCGAAACCCACTGCACTCTTGAACGCAGTGTGTAGGGGTTGTTCTTAGTGTGCCACCTTGGGCGGAATCGCGTAGAGCCTGTGTCCGCTCGATGCCTGCCTGCTAGGGACTGTCCACGTCAACGAATTCCACTTCTCCTAGCCCCGCAGGAGAGACCGAAATCGCGAGAAAATGCCTTCCAATACCCTCGTAGCGTTCCGGTAGGGCACCGCCACCGCCCGATACGTAGGCGGGAATACCAGCGTTCTCATACGAGTAGTACGAGTGAATGTGTCCATAGAGTGTTAGATCAACACGGCCCTCGGCCAGCCGAGCCAGGAGCTTTGCTCCTTCATTGCGGCTTCGGAAAGACGCGTTGCGGCCTCCAATCGGATCTCGTGGCGGAAAGTGCGTGCCAAAAATGTGCACTCGATCGCGCCCCTCATCGAGCCATTCTTTCAATCGATTATACGTCTTTGGATCGATCGAAGCGTTTCCGGAGTCTACAAGAGAGAAGTCTACGTCCTTGAATCGAAAGTGTGCAGAGAAACGGCCAAAGAGTTGGTGCCAACGTTGGGGGGGCTTGCGAACTTCGTGATTGCCCACTGTTGAGAAGATTGGAATTCGCAGATACGCGAGCTGCTCTTCGTAGAGCTCGTATTCCCAGTACTCGCCATCTTGCACGATGTCGCCGGTGCACAGAACAAAGCGCAAGTCGGGCATGGCGGAGATGGATTGGAATACTTCGTCGACCGTGTTGAGCGCGGTTTGGACGTCACCCATTACGGCGAAGCGATACGATTCCGCGGTGTCGTAGTCGCGTGGGGCAATCAAGACCTCAGTGACCTTGGCCTCCTCGAGGCGCACGTCGAATACGCATTGCGTCGGATGATCCGTTTGCAGCGAGGGCGTCCAATCTTGCCCCACGCGAAGCTCTGCCCCGGGCATGCAATTGAGAACTGTGAGGTGAAGCTTGGTTGGGGCGCCGGGCGAGATGTGAAGTTCAAGCACAGGAGCTTGTGCCCACAGAATCATCTCATTTGGTCCCAGTTCTCGGATGGTGGCCTGCCCATCAACCACTTGCACGCTGAGCCCTTCGATGGAAGCCACGCCGACGTCCAAATCGAGGTCTGGTCGCTCCTCGCCGGGACGAAGGCATCCGCACAACGTGAGTGCGAGCAGCGCAAAGGCAACGATCGACCTCATCGGAGTTTCCCCCAACGCGCTTCCAAGGCACCCGAGGCAACCCAAGCCGAGCCCAACTCGGTGGCGAGCCGAATCGCAAACCGCCCACCCAGCGGCTGCCGGTGGCGGAGGCCAAGGTGACCCGCAAACCCCGAGCCGCGTCGTTTGCTTGGGCTGAGTCCTCCAGCCAATGTGTCTCTTCTGTGATCGTAGTAGAACGACGACTCACCTCCGCGGGGAGTCTGCATACCAAATCCGACACGGCCAAGGAGGAGCGTTGCGCCCGTGTTGCTCGCTCCAGGTGTTTCGAATTGAATCGTCTCATGCCCAAAGCCCACGCTCAGATCCGCAAATGCGCCTGCGAGCCTTGGCCCAAAGTCTCCCAGACTCCATCTGCCAACAACTGAGGCTTCATAGACACGCGTTGCGAAGCCATCATCGGAGAACGCATGGTGTGTTGCTGCGGACTGAATTCGCACTCGCGTTCCCTTCGGGCTGGTGTAGAGTGAGTAGCTCGCTTCGATTCTCGCGCGCCAATTGTTGGCGACTGTGGCTGACCAAAGACTGGGGCGGAGTGCAACCTGTGCCCAGCGAAACTCGGATTCAGCCGTTGCGAAATGTTCGTAGGAAAACTGCGGGTCGTCTACGTGTGCGTATCCAAGTGATGCTGAGATGTTTGGCGGCACTGCGCTCGAGAGTTTCGTGCCACCAGTTGCGGAACCGTAGACATCTGCAAGCCAGCTAGCTCCGAAGATTCCCAGTCCCGAAACCAAGAGCGGGATGCCCATTTCGCTCACTCTTCGGTTTGCACCGGTCCAGAATAGCGAGGCTCCACCTGTGATCGCGAGTCCAGCGCCAACGGCAGACGTGAGTAGTAAGCGGTTCCCCGTCTTGGTGTCGCCTGCGGCATAGTGCCCCGATCCGTGAATGAGCACACCCGGGAAAAGGGCCGCTAGCGTTGCACGTACACGATGCGCGCGCTTGTTGTGTTGATCGCGTAGGGCGACTTGAGGAGCCGTTCTTGCCTGTGTCCTGAGCGATGTGTCGGCGCAGAGCACTGGATCTGCGCCCAAAGACGTCGCTGTGCCAGTCTTGTTGGCAGCAGCCGAAGCGGAGAACGCCGCCAGCACGAGAAAAAACGACAGAGTGCGCATGGTGGGGGGACTTCATACTAGGACTCCTAGCGATCGAGCACCAATGCAGAATTTGCAGCGTACTGTGCACGGCTCATTGGCCATCGCTTCGCCAAGTACAGGTGCGCGAACTGGATGGTGTTTTGTCGCATTCGCGATTGAATGCGCCATCGACAAGACGTCGTTCACCCTTCGATTGCGCCCCGCTTGTGATCTGCCAGTCACGGTGCAACCAGGCGAGACGTCCTGTTGTGTGTAAGCATCGGCATACTCCAACGCATCCTCGATGAGCCTGGCCTCAATTGGATCGGCGAAGTCGCCTGGAACAAACGCTTTCATGCCAGGGGATTGGCAGAGGCAAACATCGGCTTGTCGAGTTCTCATTTGATGATTGGCAGCGTTTGTCGACGGTTGGTATCTTCTCTCCAGCTGCGTTTCTGAACTTCTTGGTGTGCGTCTTGGCTTCGCCATGAGTCCAGTCGACTCGCCTGATGCGCATACGCAACGGCACACATCTTTGCGCATGACTTCTCATGGTGAAAGGCCTCTCGAATATCGTCAAATCCGTAGTGCTCCAACGGCTTTGCAGGAGTTCCGTAGCTTGATTCGCAAAGGTGGACAAGACCATCTTCGCAGATTGTAAAATAGCGCGCTCCCGAACGACACTTCCACTCCACAGGGCGGTCGTTGATAAGGGCGAGTTGGAAATCTTCTGAGAGAGCAGATGTGTGACGGTTGAGTGCGCGGATCGCATTGTAGGCCTCTCTCTCTTCTTGCCCCAACGTGGCGCAAGCGCCGTGGGCATCGCGCACAAGCGAGCACTTTGCATCGAACCCCAATTCGGTCACGCGCTTTGCAACCAAGACGGCTTCCTTGGGATTGCCAGAGCCGAGCACAGTGTTGACCCGCACGCGAAACCGCGCATACATGGCCAGAGCGCGAAGCTTCGGCATGAGCGGTCGAAGGCTCTTCATACTCACCTCGTTTGGTTCGATGTTATCGATGCTAATTTGCATCGCAAAGAGCCCAGCTTCGTTTAGCGCAACGATGCGTTCTCGATTGAGCAAGTAGGCATTGCTATTCATGACAGGTGTCATGCCCTGATCGCGGACGTAGGCCACCAGGGCCGCGATGTTGGGGTGCAATAGGGTTTCTCCGCCTGTGAGCGTTACGAAGACGGTGTCCAACGCGGCCAGATGCCGCACACGAGCCTTGAGTGTTTCAAGCGGCACAGGCGCTGAGGTCTTGTCGTATTCGTGACAGTAGCCGCAGCTCAGGTTACAGCGCCTTATGACCACCATGTGAGCCATGAGCGGGCGATAGGGCTGGGCCACGCACTGGGCGATTGCCTTGGCTACACGACCATGGCTGCGAACAAGGCTGGCGCTCTGGCGAAACGACTGTGTGAGTTGCATAGTCGCGGGTCTTGCCAAGAGCGTGCCCACTTGCAACTAGCGAGAAATTGTGGAGCCCGAGCGCCCAAGCGTCGGAACTTCACCAACACGTGTTGAGAGCCAACCGGCTACGGGCGCTTGCGAAACGGAAGTGCCAACAGGCTACCAAGGTGCATGCGAACACTCTGAAACTCAGGCAGCCCGATTGTAAGTGTTGTCTTGCCGTCTTTGGAGACCGCTGTGTACGTGCCAAAGAGCCGGTCCCACCAAGGCAGATTGAATCCGTAGTTGCTATTGGTTTCTTCGAGTCGCACGGAGTGATGCACCCGATGCATGTCTGGTGTGACAATGATGAGACGAAGAAGACGGTCGAGTCGATTACCGAGAGTCACGTTACCGTGATTGAACATCGCGGCTCCATTGAGAATCACTTCAAAGAGAAGCACTGCCAATGGCGGAGCACCCAGCGCATACACACTTCCAAGCTTGATTGCCAACGAGATGAGAATTTCTAGCGGATGAAAGCGCAGCGCAGTGCTCACGTCATAGTCGCGGTCTGCATGATGAACTTGGTGAAGTCGCCATAGAATCGGTACTCGGTGAAAGACGCGGTGCTGGGTGTAAATCACCAAGTCGAGCGCAATGATGGCAATCACAATGCGCAGCCCATCAGCTAGCTGCAACTGTTGCAGCAAGCCAAGTTCTTCTTGCGAGGCGTGATGTGCAGCGGCCACTGCGCCAATCGGGGCGAGCAGGCGAACTGCAACCGTACCGAGCATCACCAGTGAGAAGTTGGACAACCAGCGCCAGCCTCGTCCTTCGCGCAGGGGCAGTAGGGGACGACCCAGTTCCCAAACAATCATGACCGCGAGCAGCGAGCCAAAGACCCCCAGACGGAACATGGGTTCATTTTCGAGCAACCAGTGATTCACCTGTCCTCACATTTATGTATCGTTGGCGCATGCGCAACCTTCTATTAAGCGGCCTTATTATCTTTTCGAGTGCGTTGGTGCTGAGCTGTGCGGACGCTGGTCCTCCGCCGGAGAAAGATGTGATTGTGGAAGCCCTTGCCGTTCCTGGCAATCTAATCCTCGATGTGCGCTCGGCGGGGGAGTACGCTGGTGGGCATGTCGATGGCGCGATCCATGTGCCGGTGAGTCAAGTGGTCGATCGCATGCCCACGATTGCTCCCGACAAAGAACAGCAAATTATTGTTTATTGCGCAAAGGGTGTGCGGGCTGAGAAGGCCGAGAAGTCGTTGCGAGCGATGGGATACACCAAGATCCTAAACGCCAAGACACCAGGCGCGGTCGCCAAGGCCATGGGCAAGGATCTGGTGAAGTAGCTCCGCTAGCCGAGCGTCTCGGTGTAGGCGTCTGCGCTGAAACCAACCAGTAGCGTTTTGCCTCGCCGAATCGTGGGTGCTCGCAGTGTGCCGCTGCGTCCCAACATGACTTTCAAAAGCTCGTCGTCGTTGGGAGCATCTGTCTTCATCTTGAAGGTGAGGACTTTCTTGCCCCGAGCGACCACGACCGTGGATGCCTCATGGGCCAACGCAAGGGCAGCGGGACCATCCAGTTTGTCCTTGCTTGCATTTTGCTCTTCTTTGGTTTCGTAGTCGTTTTGCGCGAAAAACTCCCGCGCTTTCTTGCAACTCGTTCAACCGCCGCGCTGGTAGTACCAGTCAATCTTCTTTGCCATGGGAGCGAGGCTACCATGGGGTTTGCGAAGCGTCTTCGCTCAGACTAGGCTCGGGGCATGCGCATACTTCTATTCTGTGTACTCGCCCTTAGCATGGTGTTCTCCACGTCCTCCTGCAAGAAGGAGGCGAAAGACAAGGGGACAAGCTCAGAAAAGACCGCGGAGAAATCATTGGGGGCCTCACGCCCAGTTGCCAAGTCCGATGCGGTGATCGCTACGGTGCAATTGCCAACCGGCGCCAAGATTGAAGGGCTGGCCAAGGCAATTGACAATATTCAGCCGGGCGCTTCGGCGGCGATGATTCCCGGTGTTCCGATGGGGCTCGCCCAAACACTGGGCATGGATCTTTCTGGCGCTGATCTTGATGCACCGATTTCCGTTGTCATCGTGAATCCAAAGAAGCATGGCAAGCCGCTGGCAATGCTTGTTTCCCCAAAGGACAAGTCCGCGCTCGAAAGTGCCGCCAAGGCTGCGGGCCTTGCCTATGTTGGCAAGAAGAAGTTGGCGCTCATCGGCGAGGCTGCGGTGGTGGAAAGCGTGCAAGACCTAGCCTTTGCGAATCTCGCCACTCCGCCTGCAGAAATGGTTGCGCGCATCTACCCAAGTGTCTTGTTGGCGGCGTTTAAAGACGACCTCCACGAAGCGTTTCAGAACATGAACAAATTGATGTCCCAGAGCGGTGGAAGCTCTGGCGTGCAAGCGATGATGCTTGCCTACGAGGAGATGGTTGTCGCGATTGGTGACCAGACTGAAGTCATGGAGATGCGTGTTGGCACAGCAAATGGCGCCTCAGACTTTCTCTTTCGGGTAATTCCCAAAGCGGGAACGACAATGGCTGCTTTGGCCCAAGCGCAAGTTGCTTCACCCCACGCATTGCTCCCAAAGCTCCCTGCAGCCAGCGGTTCGTTTCTCTTCTCTGGTGATTTGCACGCCGGTGCGGCTCGCCAGCCAATTGTCGACTTCTCAATGAAAATCATGAGCGTCATCGTGCCGTCTAAAGACGATGAGATGATGACCAAGTTGCTTGAGACTTGGTTCGATGCATTTGACGGTCGCGTTGCATTCAGTATGGATATGGACATCTCCAATCCGCAGACGCCAAAATTTGAAGCCACCTATCTAATGGGTTCATCGGACCCAGACAAGATGCGCAAGGGCTGGCGCGAGATTATGCGCCACATGGCATCGCGAGCGAAGGAGGGCCCAGCTGAGATGATGGGAATGAAGTTCGACATCAAATTTGACGAGAAGGTCTTGGAGGTTGATGGTGTCGAAGTGGATCGGTATCAGACCAAGCTAGACCTGTCGGAAATGTCCGAAGGAGATCGAGCAGTCATGGCTGCTGCACAGATGGATCAGCGAATGCACATGGCTACCTTCGATGACGTCGCCATCATGTCTCTGTCCGACAACTCGGAGGTGGATGTCAAGTCGGCGATCGAGGCAGCCCGGGGCAAGGCTCCTGGTTTCAAGCCCACTGGGGCCATTGCCGAGGCGCTTGCACGCAGCAAGTCGCTCAATGAGAGCCTGCTCTTCACAATGGACGTCAGTGCTCTGGCTCCCCAGTCCATCCCCATGCCTTTTAAAATCGTCTCGCTGGGGTTTGGGCAAGATGGCGGAGCACTCACAATGCGCATGACTGTGCGCAAGTAGCTTCAACACGCGCCCCAGGGCGCAAGAACTTCGCGATCTGAATTTGCGAAGAATTCTTATTCGCTAGTGCTGCAAGAAGCACTGTCGAATCGGCGCGGGGAGTATCGTTGTTGATGTACGATCAGCGCGAGATGAGGCTCCCTGGAGTACGCTGGGCGCTTTGTGCGCCCCTTTGCATGTCGGCCGCGGTACTGGTCGCCGCGAGCTTGATGGCTGTGCTGAAGCTCAGTCTCACCTCTCAGATTGTGGCGCTTGTGCTCGTCGCTGCTGGTGTCGGCGGCGTCTGCGCTGTCGTCCCAGTTCGCGTTTCTCCCTCGATTGCTTCCCTCCTGCAGCATCGTGGGCTGCGACTGCTTGCGATCGTGTTGGCAGTGCTTGCTCTTGGCCACACCCTCCGCCAGGCGGTATTCGTAGCAAATCCGCAAATCCATGCCGCCAGCGCGCTACCTAGTGATTCGACAAGCCATCTTTGCTTGGCGGCCTATGTGCGAGGTGCCGAGATCAATCGAGACGGGCTTGCTCCACTTTACGACACCGCAGCCTACGAGAAGTCGACCACGGTTGCTTCTTCGATTGAGGGGATGGCCGACTATTTGGGCGACCCGTTCGTCTACCCACCACAAGCACTGCTCCTGCCGCGCCTGGGAATTGCTCTTACGGACAATCTCACCACCATACGTATCGTTTGGTGGGGGCTGTCTGCTCTGCTTTTTGGAGCGGTTGCGTTGTTGGTTGCCAGGGGCATGAGCGAAGAGTCAAGGGCTATTGCATGGATGTTGGTGCCGTTAGTATGGATTTCGCTTCCCGTGGCCTACAACATGGAGTATGGACAGGTGCAGCTGCTGTCGATCGCGACTGCCATGGCCGCGATGTTGGCCTTTCGCCGCAATCACGACGCTCTTGGTGGTGCCTTGCTTGCGGTCGCGATTGGCTGGAAGATTTTTCCTGGGATTCTCTTTGTGTACCTGCTCGCTCAGGAGCGCTGGAGGGCAATCGCGTCCACGCTTGTGTGGAGTCTCGTGTTGGCCATAGCCGGGATTCTGGTTGTCGGTCCTAGTGCCTTCTCAGAGTTCTTCTTTGAACACCTTCCGAGACTACTCTCTGGTGAGGCATTCGATCGCTTTTATTCCTGGCAGGACGTGACGACGCAGTTTTCCTTGGCGGGGCACTCTCACGTCTTTGGGCTTGGGCTCGCGACGAGCCGTGTTGTTGGAGCGGTATACACTTTGGGCATTGTCGTATTGGCATTTCTGCTCGGCCGTAGCCGTACCCGCGATACGCCACTTGTGTGGCTAGCCATTCTCAACTTGGCAGCCATGCAGAGCCCGTTTGCACCTGCAAGTTATCTCGCTGCTAGCGTGGTGTGGCTGCTATCTCTTTGGGTGGCAGAACACTGGGGGTCAACTCGAATGCTCGTTCTTGGTGGCCTGGCCTGGCTTTGCATTCAGACCGCGCCATTCCTCGATGGCATTCCCGGGCTTTGGAGTCTGACGGCTGTGCACCAAGTATGGGCTTTACTGGCAACACTCGTCGCAATCGTGGTCTGCGTTCATAGTGGGGTCGCAGCGTCTTTCGCAAGGAGGTACAAGACATGATCGAACGACTAGATCGAAAGCAATTTGCTCGCATCGCCGAAGAGTGGGGCGCAATCGATCCAGATGCGAATCTGTTCGCATCACATGCTTGGATTCGAACGTGGCTTGAGTTTTTTGGCGACGAGCATCACGTCGTTCTCACCTATCGAGAGGGTGGTGTGCTGCAGGCCGGTGTGGTCTTCCATGCAGAAGACGGCACCTACGATCAGGAACACGAGCAGTGGCCCTGGCCTTGGGTGGTTGCGCGACCAACGCTGGAAAATCCCTACGAGCCGTTTCTGCGATATCTGCGAAGTCGCCGTGGGGTTCGTCGGGTCAACTTCGTTGAGGCCCCTGCATCGGCAAAAACGTGGACCGATGCAAGCCGGGGCTACTTCTGTCTCTCTAACTTCACCAGAAACTCTCGCGCCATCGATGTTTCGACGACGTTCGCCGAGTACGAGAAGCGCCTAAAAAAGAAGGTGCGAGCAGAACTGCATCGACGTGACCGACACTTTCGCGAAGACCTACCAACGGCAGAGCTTGTGCGGCACGACGACCCTGTCGAGGAGTTTGCAATCATCTCCGAGGTTGAGCATGACTCTTGGAAAGAGCGGGAGCACACAGCCATCATCTCGTCGAAGCGCGACAGTGCGTTTTATGCGGCCCTCCTTGCCCTCGACGAACCAGGGTTCTCGCCTAGGCTCTACTCACTTGATGCCGACGCGGGGCACATCGCCTATGTCATCGGCATTCTCTATCGTGGATGCTTGTATGCGCTAAAGACCTCGTATCAGGACACCTATGCGAAGCTCTCGCCTGGATCGGTACTTTTCTATCGCGCTCTGCAGGAGATTTGCGACGAGGAGCCCGATATCAAGACCGTCGAGCTCCTCGGAAACGACGCGCAGTGGAAACGTCACCTCGCCACCTCCAATCGCGAGCTCTATGACTATCGACTGTTGCGCAACACCCTGCAGAATCGAGCCTATGTTTTTGCGTGGACTCGGATGCGTCCAGCAGTGAAGAACCACCGTGTTCTTGGCCCCATCTATCAAAACGTGCGGAAACGGCTAACTTCGGATTCAAAATGAACATTCTCGGCGTTAACTACTATTTTCATGACACCTCAGTTTGCCTTGTTGTGGATGGGCAACTGGTTGCGGCGATCGAAGAAGAGCGACTGAATCTCGAGAAACACACCACGCGCTTCCCGCGAATGGCGATCGATCGTTGTCTGGCGATTGGAGGGCTCTCGCATGGAGACATTGAACATATTGCTTTCTCCATCAAGCCCACGCACAACTGGAAACGGAAGCTCGCTTATGGTGCGAAACACGGAGCTTCGGGGCGTTCGTTTCTCAAGCGAGAGGTCTCGCGACTCAATAGCAACCAACGAGGTGTTGCCAAGTGGCTACTCGAGGGATGGCCTCGTTTTGCGCGCAGGCCCAAAATGCACTTTGTTGAGCATCATCTCTCACACGTCGCTGGAAGCTTTCTCGTTTCACCATACAAGGAGGCTGCGCTGCTGGGAATCGATGGGGCGGGGGAGTGGGCAACCTCTTTTCTCGGGGTGGGCAAGGGCAGCACCGTAACCTGCTTCAAGGAGAGCTTCTTTCCTCACTCCATAGGCTCTTTCTACGAAGCCCCAACCGAGTTTTGTGGATTTCGACCAAACTACGATGAGGGAAAAACCATGGGGCTTGCGCCATGTGGTGACGCGAGTCGCTTCTACAATGTCGTTGCTGACATGATCCAAGTGGAAGGAGATGGCGGAATCCATGTCGACCTCTCGTACTTCGAGTATCAGTACTATGGCCATCGGCGCTGTGGCCAAAAGTTCTACAATACCTTTGGCCCTCCTAGGGAAAGTACCAAGGACGGCAAGGTGCCCTTTGCGCAGCACCATCTCGACGTGGCGGCCGCATTTCAGAAGGTGTTAGAAGAGCGTGTTCTCGATATCGCAAGGATTCTTCATCGCAAGACGCAAGCGAAGTACCTTGTGCTCTCGGGCGGCGTGGCACTCAATAGTGTGATGAATGGCCGCATCGTCCGAGAAAGCCCGTTTGAGGACATCTATGTCATGCCGGGCGCCGGGGATAATGGCACGTGCATTGGGGCCGCATACTACGTCGCAAATACCGTCTTGGGTGCCCCGCGGAGTTTTGTGCACGATGATCCCTATATTGGGCCCGAGTACAGCGATGCGGAAATTCAGAGAGCGATCAGAGCCGCGGGGTTTGAGGTCTTGAGGTGCGATCCGGTCGCGAAGGGAGCGGAACTTCTCTTAGATGGAAAGATTGTGGCCTGGTACCAGGGGCGCATGGAGTTTGGCCCGCGTGCGCTTGGCAATCGCTGCATCCTAGCGAATCCAACACTGCCCTCGATGAAGGACCACGTCAACGCACGGGTTAAGCATCGCGAGGCGTTTCGTCCCTTTGCTCCTAGCGTCATTCAAGAGCAGGCTAGAGAGCTCTTTGACACGGAGGTGGATGCGCCGTTCATGCTTAAGGTTTGCGATGTGAGGCCAGAATACCGCGACAAGCTGCCTGCGATTACTCATGTTGATGGCACAGCGAGACTGCAAACTGTGCACAAGGAGACCAATCCGAAGTACCACGCGCTCATCTCGGAGCTCGGTAAAGAGAGCGGCCTCTCAGTGGTTCTCAACACGAGTTTCAACGTCATGGGACAGCCGATTGTCGAATCACCCAAGCAAGCTATTGACTGTTACCTCGGGACCGGAATTGATGCCTTGATCCTCGGTGACTATTTCCTAGCAAAGTAGGAGCAACCCAAAAATTGGTCTCCACCTCATACGCTGAGAGAGTAGGCCAGAGCGCATTTCGACGGGCCTAGTTTCTCGTTCATTGACATTGGTCATCAGAAACGAAGAGAGCTCGTTTGCATACAAGGCGTCCGCAGGTGCCATTAGCGTCGCCTGGCGAAATGGGTTGGCTTCGTGTTGTGCGATGATCAAAGCTTCGCGGCTGGTCGGTGTCCAGCGCAACGGCGAGAGGTAGACATACCCCTTCCGGGTAGAACGACGATGTGTGGTTGGTAATGTTCTTACGCTCCATCGCTTTGTAAACCTTCTAATCGCCTTGCGCACGCCCGCTACGGAAACTGCGAGAGCACGAACTCGCGGCGGCGATTCACGAAGTCCATCAGGTTGTAGCCCTCTTGGAGGCTAAACGGATGGCGGGTATCGCTCAGGGAATTGCGATATCGTTCGGGTGTATTGGGATAGTTTGGATCCAGTCCAATGAGCGGTCCAATGAGCGCATCAAACTCACCGATCCAGGCTTGCTGCTTTGCCGTTGTGAGGTGCAGCTCGGCGACTTCTTTTACGTACTGCATGTACGTGTCGTGAAACTGTGGGACGGAGAGAATTCGATCTGAGAGTGGGATGCTGCCAGCGTCGCCACATTTGGGGGTTTCGATGGGATAGCGAACCATGCTCTGGTTGCCGCATCCGTAGAGCCCGTAGGTCATGTTTAAGTCCCACGGAATCATTATGAACTTGTCGGTATCGGGGCGGTGGTAGAGGTAGAAATTGTTGACGCGCCCAAAGTAGCTATCAAAGCTTGAGAGCACGACATTGGTCGCTGCTAGTCTGAGGAAATTGTCCACGTCAAAGACTTGCTCAATCGCGTCAGCAAACCCTGGGTCGGGGGTGTTGTTTAGCACATCGAGAAACTGAACCAAGTCGGAGTAGTCGTTTTGAAGCGGGTCCTCCTGGTTTGTCTTAAGAACAATTCCGCACTCCTCATAGCCCTCGTTGCAGCTGTGCGTGTGGTGGTATTGTGTTGGGTCTCCACCCTTCCATTCCAGTCTGCACGTGTCCGTCTCGTTTGGAACACATTTGTAGAGGTTGCCCTTGTGGGCATCATTTTCCTCGCCAAAATGCTGGCGAAGAAAGCGCGAGTCGATCTGCTGATTCATGGTGTACACGCCGAGGTATGCCTCATCGACACTAACGTTGGCAAAGGCCGCGCGAGCCACAGGAACCCCCATTGCGGCAAACACTCGAGAGCCCAGTCGTTCGCGCATGTAGCTCGCGTCGAATACGTTGTTGCCCAGATTGAGCCTATCCACCCGCTGAAATCGCTCTCCACCAAACTTGTTGAAGTTGACTTTTAGGGGCCACTTAGCAGTTGGATTTACTCCGCCAAATGGATCGCCAGCACCGAAGAGTAAAGAGGAGTAGCCTTTCAAACGAACGCCAACGTTGGCCAGCATCTCGCCGTCATGGGCAAATGCCGATGGGTAGTAACTCTTGGTACGCAACGAATTCCACTCTTGCAACATTGCCAGCCAGTCGCCGTCTGCAAGATCTAGCTCGATTTCAACAACGTGATCATCGGGCAAGACATCTTCGAAGGTCGCATTCCAATCAGTGGCATCGGGCTCGATCTGACCACCATCGCCTGTGATGTCAGGCCCCGCATCGGTAGCTGCCATCTCGTCGTCGTCGTCCCCGGCTGAGCAAGCGGCCAGAAGGACAAAACTGAAAATGACGGCAGAACCGCGCAAGGTACTCATAGGCATAGTTTCGTACAGGTTTATCGCCCAGAGGTAGCACTATCTTGATTGCTGACGAGCTACTGGGCTGTCCAAATGTGTCCAGCGATTCCCTGGCTCACGTAGCCGAGATTTTCCGTGGCATTGTTTCTCTCGGCTGTAGACAGCGTGTAGGTGGTTGTTGCTTGGCGGGTGGTTCGTTCGGTGGCGGCTGCGAGCGCAACTCGCCCAATGGCGAATCACCAACACCACGATCTGGTCCATGGCTCGCTTGGCAGAATAACGCCTGCCGAGTACGCAGAGGATTTTGAGAATAACTCGGAGGAACGCGATCCTTCAGCACACTTCTCATACTGCGAACAAGTGCTCGCGGTGGTCGACTCTCTTGCCCAAGAGTGACGCCTGGCAAGGCGACGCAGGGAGTGGCAGGTTGAACCCCAGATACTTGCCTAGCCGAAACACAAAACAGCCGGGAACGAATCCCGGCTGCTTGTTGTGGTGAGTCGTGAGACCGTTTAGCAGGTCTTGTTGCAAAGCTCTTCGGCTTGCTCGACACAGAGGTTGTCCCATGCGTTTGTGCAGCAGAAGTCGTCGGCGTCGCAGACAGTTCCAACGCAAGAGTCGCTGCAGTCTGCTGCGTTGAGGTTTCCGCCCTCTTCACAAACATCGTGTGCACAGCTAGCGGGCTCTGGGTCGGTTGTATTGCCACCACCATTGGAGCCGCTGTTCTCTGCGGTAACAACCCAAGGAAGCTCGCCACAGGTGTCTGAGTACTGGCCACCAGCAGGGGCTTCGCAGACGATTGCTGCAGAAGGAACGGGGACGTGAACAACAACGTTGTTTCCATACTTGGCTCGGCAACGCTCTTTGACGTCGGCCGCACCAGCAAGAAC
Source organism: Kofleriaceae bacterium (assembly GCA_024762925.1). Classification (GTDB taxonomy): domain Bacteria; phylum Myxococcota_A; class Polyangia; order Haliangiales; family Haliangiaceae; genus NORP324. The sequence continues at coordinate 15,179 of JANTGM010000001.1, forward strand.
ATCATTGCCAGTTAGGTCGCAGGTAACAAGCGTCTGTCCAGTGTCACCTGTGTCGGCGAAGTGGCATCCTGCAGGAAGCTCATCGATGCCACTCCAGGTGCCAAGTGGGAAGCCGCGAAGGGTGGTTTCGCCAGAAGGAAGTGGCTGACGTGGGACAAGTGCAAGAGAGATTTCTTTTGGGTCGGTGATATCGGCAACACCGTCATTGTCGGTATCAACACCACAACCACACTGAGCGAGACGTCCACCGGCAACACAAACAGCAGAGTCTGAACGACGCCACTCGGTTTGGAAGAGCTCAAAGGCCTTCATGCAACCGCGGGTGTAGTTGTCGTGCAATGGGTCGTCTGGATTCTCTGGGTCACCAACAAGTGGCTCGGTCATGCAGCGTTCAGCAAGGTCAGAAGCAGCTCCGTTGGAGTTGAAGCTAACCTTCATCTTGAGGTTTTCAGAGTTCATCTTCATGCCGGTTGTTCCGGTCACCCAAGAGGCAACATCAGAACCTTCGGGGAATGGAAGCTCAGGACAAGCAGAGTCGGAGCCATTGCAGATCGCCATTGGCTCGCGGATGTCATTGTGCCAAGAGGTGAAGACACACTGGCCGACGATGGCGTCAGGCTCGTCTTCAAGTGCGAAGATTTGGTCCTCGGTAAGGTCGATGGTGGATGGGCTTGTGCCGCCGCTACTGTTGTTAAGGCCCAGAAGTGCACGCGCTGGAGCGGAGCCGCCCTCGGTCTCGGGTGGGGGAACAACAACTGCGAAGTATTCTGTGTACTCTTGGCCGCGATCATCGCGTCCGTTCTGGTTAACTCCTTCAACATCGGCTGCTGCCCAACGGATGGCGTCTTTCACAAACGCCTGCTGTGAACTCTCAAGCGCATCTGCGCGACGAGCTTCGCAGTGGCCGTAGGCCTTGTCTTCTCGACATTGGGTTTGTGCGTCGCGGTCACCTGGGAAGGCAGCCGCACACTCAGCGCTAGCAGCGCTACCCGGCGTGTCGCATTTGCCATCGCTGCAGTCGACTTCTTGTCGAGCTTCGGTGCCGGTCTCACTGCACGCGGGAGCGAACAAAAGGAGGGAGGCAAAGAGGGAGGTGGATATGAGGGAGGTGAGTGATGGTAATTTGTTCATGGTGTTGAGTCCGTGTTTGCACAGTGACAGAGCAATGGCTGTGCCATCAAGTTTGCTAGGCGATCGGCTGATATTGGCAGAAGTTTGCACAGATGATCTGGCTGACAACTCTGCCGCATCATCGTAAGTCCGTAGGATCTGGCGTGCACTACTGTTGATGATGCAACGCATCACTGGCCACAGGAGAAGCCAGTGGCGCCTTTCGACCCTAGTACGGAAGTCGCCGTTTAGAAGTCGCTGTTTTTGACGTTTCCGTTGGTGCGTCTAGAAGTTTGCGTTTAGAAGTTTGCGTTTAGAAGTTTCCGTTTAGAAGTTTGCGTTTAGAAGTTTCCGTTTAGAAGTTTCCGTTTAGAAGTTTTCGTTTAGAAGTTTGCGTTTAGAAGTTTCCGTTTAGAAGGGGCGCGTTGAAGCGAGCACAATAATGCCAAGCGCGACGATCTCTACTGCGGGAATGAGCCAGCCGGGTTCTGCGGTGACATTACCGCGTTTGTACTTACCAACTCGCATTCGCTGAAAGCCGTGTAGTCCAATTAGTACAGCAACCAACAAGAGCTTGGCATGCATCCAGCCTTGTCCTTTAAGAGGGGAGGGCGAGATGCTAAAGAGCATCGCGAGGCCACAGGCAATCACGATGGTCGCACCAATATCCATGGCAATCGCAGTGCCCTTTTCAAGTTCGATGAAGTCTTTGTAGGCAGCTTCGCTCGCTTTGGCGTGCTGCTTGAGGATGAACGAGAGCCCAACTAGGCCGCCAACCCAGGTCAGCATGCCATAGAGGTGAATCATTCGAATCCATTTGAGGGTCTCGTAGTCCATGGGTGGATGCTAGCCACAGGTGCGCTCTTGCGATAGCGCCGTGGGGGCAAAAGACGCTTCTCGCACCACTTCTGGATTGGGCACGTCACCTGAGGCAAGTGGATCGCAATTCACGAGCACGCAATCCGCGAGCACGCAATCCGCGAGCACGCAATCCGCGAGCACGCAATCCGCGAGCACGCAATTCACGACCACGCAATCCGCGACCACGCAATTCACGACCACGCAATTCACGACCACGCAATCCGCGACCACGCAATCCGCGACCATGCAATCCGCGACCATGCAATTTTTGGGTGACCCACAGGCTTCATCCTATGAGCGCCTGCGTCTTCGAATACCCACGAGCCCTAGCAAGAGAAACCACGGCACCAGCTCAGAAGGTTCAGGAGTGGCACTGCATCCACACCCAACCGTCGTATCAGAAGTATTCGGAGCGTCAGGATCTTCTACTTCGGGTGGATCGTCAGGCGCTAAATCCAAGGCTGTTAGCACAGCAGCCATAAGCAGCTCGCGGTTGGCTTCCCCAACAACAGTTTCAAAAGGAAATGCGAGCAGAGCCGACGTGCTTGTTGCGACCAGAGCTGCACCTCCATCGTCATACTCTAGAAACCTCTGGCCCTTTGCCGTTGGGCTCAGAATGTCCGCTCCTTCGGCCAAATAGCCGTGAACGCCGTCGTCATCGAAGCGCATCTCTACCAGGGATGTGGGCGCGCCTTGCCCCGGAGTGAGAGCAAAGCTCTGTGCATCGGGTTCAACCGAGTCGACTCCAAGGGTGTCTCGTAGAAAGGAGGTGGAGGCTTCGGAACCCGCGAAGAGAGTCTCAGCAACATGGCTCCCGCTCATGACCAAAATTCCGCCCGTGGCTGCATACCGCTGTAGTGTTTCGATGTCGCCTTCTGGCAAGAGGCCTTCGCGAGTTTCGCCGGCCGCCCAAAGTACGAGCGTGTACTCACTCAGCGCCACCCCGCCCGCCCGAAGGGCCTGCGCGCTGGTGGAGGCGAAGCTGATGCCAGCTGCATCGATGGCTCGGCCGTACCGAGCCACATAGCTATAGTCGTTCATACGGCGTAGGAACATGCGTTTTACTGTTCCTAGACCAAAATCGCCGAGGTCCTCATTTACGAGCTGCCCAGCATCAAGCCTTGCATAGTCGTTGACGATGAGGACTTGCGGTCGGCCCTCTTCAGATGCGCGTGCTCCAACGATTGCAGAGGGAAACGACTCGCCACCTTCATTGAGTGCTGTGATGCGAGCAAATCGCGCCACCTGGCCATCGATTTCAAACGAGGTGCCAGCAACGTCTTGCCCATCGTCAAATGCGAGTCCATCTTCGCTCAGATAAATCCTGTATCGGGTTGCTGCATCACCGCCACCCGCTTCCACGGCGGGAGCTATCCAGTGAAATCGCAGGCTGTCTTCACGTTGTTCAACCGCCACTTGACTAGGCTCATCTGGGGGCAACGTGAGAGCGGTGCCATCACGGTCTGCGAAGTAGCGGGCAACTCCTTGTGCCATTGCGCGCCCCGCCACACGCCGAAACCGCGGGTCGGCCAGTGCGGCAGCATCTTCAATGTTGTCATGAAATGCGATTTCGAAGAGGCCTGCTGGCATCTCGGGATTGTTCGATGGATTAACTTCGCCGAAGTACGCGGCATAGAGCCCGCTTCCAAACTCGGGCCATTCGCTATCCCAGCCTTCTTGTAAGTCACCTACGAGTTCATTATGGACGGCGGCAAGCAACTCAACTGAGCCTTCAACCCCGCTGAAGGTATCAATCGATCCAAACGAGGTTGGTCCGTATGCGAAGGAGGAGGTGCCACGCGCTGAGCCGTTGTTCGCATTGGTGTGCCATGAAATGTAGACCGCGTCCTCTCCATCCTCGTGGTCCCAGGCAGCAAAGCGCGAGCGTGCCTGCACGTCGTTCACGAGGACGCTGCTCGGAGCACCAGCTGACTGCAGGTAGTTTAGGGCGCTGTCCTCAAAGGCAGGCCGCCCACTGGTGACCCCTCCACGCGCCGCTTGGCTCATGCCACCGCCAATGCGGGCGATGTCGGCTGAAAGCGTGGAGCCTTCGTCCGCACTCTTATTGCTTAACTCAAGGGATCCGAGTTCTTCTGATGAGCCTTTCTTGAAGTAGAAGTTGCCGAGAAACACCCAAGTGTTTCCGTGACGGCGCTGGTCCACGTGAAAAACGCTGTGCCCTCCGGCATGTCGAACGGTGTACTGTGCATCGCTTGCTCGATCCGGGCCTTGGACGTAGCCAATGTAGACGTGATAGTTGCCGTCTTCAGGAACATCAAAGGTCCAGCGGACACCAGCACCAGCCTGCCCGCCACTGTCGAAGACTTTCGAGCTACCAGCGCGAAATGGTCGGTGATCGGCTTCATAGGTCGCTTCGGGTATCGCATAGCCGCGGGGCTCTTCTCGCAGTTGCACGGACCCTATGGTCGAAAACTCTGCGGAGGCGTCATCGCAGAGCGCCATGTTGGTATTGAGGTCGTTCTCGCGAAGGGTGACGACATAGGCCCCCATGTTGCGTAGGTAGTTTACCAAGTACTGCGTGGCAACTTCGGTTGAGACTAGGTCCTCGACGATGCTGTGCGTGTTGCCTCGTTGGGTTCGCCAGGCATCGCCAGTCCAGCTCCAGCCGTGACCCGGCGAGACATAGACCGTCTTGCCCAGTAACGCGCCTTCGGAGAGTGCACGGGCCCGCTGTACGGGCGGGAGACCATCGGCGCCCAAACCGGGAACCTCGCCTTCCTTCCGGAGAACTTGGAGCCGTGGAGCCTCGCTGTGTGGACCTTCGAGGCCGCACTTGTCAACGTGCAAAGGCTCGCTCACGACTTGGGCGTTGGCTGTGGATTTGCTCGTAAGCAGGCACACGAGAAGTGCGAGAACCCACAATCGATTGAGCGAACTCTGTGGCACGGAGGCAAAGAACGACACGGTAGGAGACTACACGTCAGGGGCGTCCATAGGCAGAAAATCCCATCGCACCAAGACTCCACCAGGAGGCGAGTTGGAAGCAGTCGAGAATCGGTCGCTCTCAAGTTCTTGTCATGCCAGCCCGTACCGAACTTGGCTCGCGTGATACGGACGCTTTCGACACGTGGTACCAAGCGACCCAGAATGCCACCAAGTAGCGCTCCGCCTCTCGCCTATTTGAATGGAAGCGGTGGTGTAACAGCAATCGCATCGGTACCAAATGGCAAGTCCATGCGCTCGATCACCACTCCAGTCTCTTTGTCGATCTGAAGCAGGATGGTCGCGATTGTGGCGCCATCGGTACTGATGCCTTCGCGAACCCCATAGAGAGAATCGAGGTCAGAGGTGAGTGCGCTGATATCGTCGCCTTCGGGATCCACCATGTTCTTGCCATTGCTGAGTGTGCCGTCGGCGCGACTCACACCAAAGAGTTCGCCATCGGAGCCATCCGGAGCCAGGAAGAGGTTGGAATCAAAGTCGAAGGCAAGTCCGCTGCCGTTCACACTGGTATCGCCCCCCACCAATCCGACTCGGCCGGTATCGAGAGCAATAGTCACAAGTTGCCTGTGTGACTTGCTCCATCCGTAGAGTTCGTTGGTGTCATAGGAAATTGCGATGTCTGGAATACGCAGTGCTTCTGCCTCGGCGGTAAGAACTTGTCCTATTGGGTTGATCTCGCCTGTGAATGGGTTGATCTCCACCAAGTCGCGAGGAAATCCTGCACCCACAGCACCTGCGTTGGAAGTAACACCGTAGATTGTGCCGTCGATGTGGCTTGCTAGGCCGGTAATCGCATCGTCGAGCTTCGCAATGGGCTCGTAGCTATCGGTCTCGAGATCTACGTAGTACAGGCTGCCATCCACGCCACCGCGTCCATCAGCAACAAAAAGGCCCGCCTTCATGTAGCCAAACGCCCCTTCGGCGATGGCTTCTCCATTGTCGTTTTCTATCGAGACGTCGGAAAGGGTCCATGGTGCCCCGCCGGGCGCATTGCAGACGATCGTCGTGTCGCTTTGCACCGAAATGTCGAGGCATGGTGCGGTGCCAATCGTAACGGTAGAATCGCCCGCTTCCAGGTCCAGAAATCCAGTTCCAACAAGCGAGACCGCTGCGCCCTCATGACTGCCGCGATCGGGGACAACGCTTGTGATCGTGGGCAGCGGATTGTAGGAGTAGGAGTCTGGCAGGTAGGCAAGCTCACTGCCTGCAACAACGAGCACGTCGACGGCTCCTGCTTCGGCCCCCGCTGGAACTGTGACTTGAAGGCGGCCGTCGCTCAGAAAGGTGAGGTCTTCGGCTCGTGCGCCATCGATCGTAACTTCAAGCCCCTCGTCGTCGAAGCCTCCACCTGTGAGAACCAGAGAGTTGCCACCGCCGAGTGGTCCTCGAGTTGGCTCAATCGATTCAATCGTGATGGTTCGATCGCTGGGAGTCTCGCCGCAGCTAAGTGCCAGCGGGAGGGTGGAGATGAGCAAGAGGGCGGAGCGTCGCATGGGCGGCGATAGAGCAACCAGCGTGCCACTGCAGGTAGGGGCTCCGTGTGACCTTAGGAGGAAGACAGCGCAAGATTCGCGCTTGCCCGCAGCTCCTGCGCGAAGGATGCCTGAGACTCGCCTATGGGCAGAGCGCTGCAGCGCTGGCTGGACAGGCTTCAGTTTCGAGCCACGCGACGGTGAGCGCCTCGATCTCCTCACTGCGGCCTTTGCTCTTTAGCAGGGCCACCAAGTCGCGCATGCGAGCTGCCTTGCCGACATTGGCTTCATAGAATTCTGCAAGCGCCTGATCCACGACCTCCACGCCGAGAACTGCTGCCACCTCGCGAAGGTATTGGGCACCCTTTTGATAGGGAGTGCTCGACCACAGTTCGTGATTGATGAGATCGATTTCGCCACATGTGTCGAGCAAAGCCGTCGTGTTCTCGCCGCTGTTGCAGATGCTCTTTAGTTCGCAATCGTACTGTGGCCACAAATCAACTCCGCTTTCTTCGAGTGCTCGTGCCGCCATGTATGTGACAATTCCCTCAGACAGTACGAAGTCTTCCCAACAGGCGATGCGAACCCCATTGCCATACCAACCGTGGGCCGCTTCGTGAGCGTTTGTCTCTTCGTCACTCAGTGAGCCACTTGAGATGTGCCAGAGAGGGTGGTGCTCCATGCCGCCGAAATCGCCGCCGCCCCAATCGGCTGACACCGTTCCGACTTTGCTTCCAAACGTGTATGGGCCGTAGGTCGTCTCAAGAAACTCGAAAACATCAACGAGGTTCGTGGTTCCAGCAACCGCTGCGGCCTCTTGCCCAGGCTCGTACCAGACGCTAACGGCCGTGCCAGCCGGTGTTGTGCCAAGCGCCATTTCTGTGAAGTCTCCAACCGCAATGGCCGGCATGTACGTGGGGGCCTGGCCGGGAATGCTCTCGGGATAGACAGCGGTGCCTTGAGCACCCGTGACACTCATGGTGAAGGTAGCGCCGTCGGCCGGATCGGGATTGCATGGGTAGAGGTTGCCGCAGAATGCTGGCCACAGGAAGGTCACCCCTTGCTCCTCCATCCAGCCATCAAAGTTGTCGTGGCTCGTAAATGCGTAGGTGATCGTGAGTGTGCGGCTCTCACCTCCTGCAGGCACGCCGATGTTGAGCTGCGCTCCCAGGTCGATGTGCTCAAGTGCGCCGAAATCGTCGGCCACAGTTTCGATGACAAGGTTTCCGACGTCCAGGCTCAGGCCCGTGCTGCTCTCGCCCGCAACCGATATCGTGACTGTGCCAGTCTTGGCGGCGAGGTCAATCGCGAGATCGTAGCTAAGAATATCTCGTAGCCAATTTTCGGAGGCGGCGGGTCGCTCGGCCGCTGGGTCTGGACCCGCATCGAGGTTGGTGCTGGTAGATGGGCTCTTGTCGCAACCGATGAGGACCAGAGCGCTAAGGGCGAGGTAAAACGAACGCATAGGACTAGAGGCTCATGAAGTCTTGCAGAGGGCGAAACACTCGGGCGGCCCAAGCTGCCTCGTTGTGTGGGGCGTTGGGTTCATGCCAGTGCCAAAGGTCGATGTCATACTGGTAGCCCAGGCCAACAAGCGTGCTCTCCATTTGTCGAGTCTCGCAGTAGCTGTCACTCGACGTATCATCATCGTCGTTGGTGCCATCGCCATCCGTGTCCGCACAAGTTGTGCCGTTTCCCCCCGAGTCGATGTAGATTGCTGTGCTGCGATGTCCCGCCGCCGCGTAACGCGCGATGATGGTATCGGTGCCTTGTCCACTAATAGAGCCCCATCCCAGCGTGCCTGATAGGCTGGCTGCAAAGTCGTACTGGTCCGGGTAGCGATCGGCAATGTGCAACGAAATCAGGCCGCCCATCGAAGAACCCATCGTTCCGAGTTTTTCCGGCTCGCCATAGTGGGAGCGCACAAGAGGTCGCACAACATCTTGCACGAAGGCTGCATAGGCATCGCCTTTGCTGGTTTCTCCCATATCATCTGTGTGGCTGTACTCGGCCAGTCGCTCGGCACCGGCGTTATCAATTCCGACGATTGCAAGTCCTGCTGGAGCATCTACATTGAGTTGCCAGCCACCGAAGGCGGCACCCGGGTCAAAGAGGTTTTGGCCATCGTGGGCGTAGAGCAGGTGGGTTGCCGTTGCTGCGGGAAGCCACACCCGAACCGTGCGTTCAGAGATGGCGTTGCCAAGGTCGCCAACAGCAAAGTGTCGTTCCAGGTGGGCGCCGCTGGGAGCGCGCATGCTCATAAGGCCTTGGTCGTCATATTCGTAGGCGCGCGACCATGGGTCGGGCCGGTAGTCGACGTTGCCGTCTGTGAATTTGTAGCGCGAGCCAGCCGCAGCCTGTAGCACGACCCAATAGAAATCATCCTCCTGCATCATGGAGGTGCCCGCCCAGTCATCGTGGTCGCCGGCAACCAGCGGTAGCCCTTCCGTTGAAACCGCAAGGTAGCCACCCTCAACCGCCGCTGGCCATCCACCGGCGCGACTCTGGCTCAGCATCGCTGCATCGCGGTCGTTGCGAAGATCCGCAAGCAAGCTCTCCAGGTCTGCCAGCTGAGGCATGGCATCGGGGCCAGCGCCAGGCATAGCGTCGGCACCCCTTGGAGCCGCATCACTCACAGGGCCAGCATCAAAGGATTTGCCTTCATCGGGACCACAGGCGAATAGGCTGAGAGAAAGCAGGGCGAGGGGCAGGGGCAAGCGCATGGGGCGAATGTAGGGAGAGTTGGGTGTGCTTTACAAGCCTCATTTCTGCCGGTCGTGGCTCTGGTGGCGCTGTCCTATCTGCCTGTAGTAAAAGAGCTTGGTGGGGCACGCGAGCAATAGCAGCGAAGAAGCAAAGGCCAAGGGGAGTGTCGGCAAGGGCCTAGCGCGGGTTGATGGGGCAGCCAAGGTGCGTGGCACAGCTCGCTACGTGGACGATCTCAAGTTTCCGGGCATGCACCACGGCCTCACAAAGCGCTCCGAGGTTCCCCATGGAATTCTCAGGGGCATTCACAAGCGCGAAGGGTTCGATTGGTCACAAGTCGTGGTCGTCACGGCTGAAGATATTCCCGGCCGCAACACCATCTTGCTCATCGAAGAGGACCAGCCAGCTCTGGTTGCCATTGGCGCTCACGTTCGACACGTCGACGAAGCGATTGCGCTCATCGCCGCGCCCACCCGAGCACTGGCTCGTGAGGCACACGGTTTTCTCGACCTTGAAATCGAGGAAATTCCCGCTGTCTTTGATTGCGAAGAAGCGCTAAGCGCGGAAGTCAACGTGTATGGCGACGACAACATCCTGAAGACCTATCTCATCGAGAAAGGGGATGCCGACATCGAAGAAAAACTCGCATCATGTGATCATGTTGTCGAAGGGCTCTATCGCACCCAGGCGCAAGAGCAGATGTACATCGAGCCTCAGGGCATGATCGCTTCGTGGGGCGAAGATGGCGTATGCCACATCATCGGATCGATGCAGTGTCCCTTCTACATTCAGAAAGCCATGCGTGCGCTGTTGGCGTTGGATGATGACAACTTGGTCGTGGAGCAAGCTGTCACGGGCGGTGGCTTTGGCGGCAAAGAAGAGTACCCGTCGATGATCGCAGGCCATGCGGCCTTGCTCGCTCGCAAGGCGGGTGTGCCGGTCAAGCTCATCTACGAGCGCGACGAAGACATCGCTGCCACCACCAAGCGGCACCCCTCGGTGGTTCGACACAGACTCGGTTTTGATGCGGACGGAACGATACGAGCGATCGATGTCGATGTGATTTTCGATGGGGGCGCCTATCTCACGCTCACTCAGGTCGTTCTCTCCCGTGGCGTTCTTCACGCAGCTGGGCCCTACAAGTGCGAAAACACCCGCGTGCGCGGTAGGGCCGTGGCCACCAATACGCCACCACATGGAGCGTTTCGCGGTTTTGGCGCTCCACAGACGACGTTTGCCTACGAGCGGCAAACTCAAAAGGCTGCCGCGCTCTTGGGCATGTCCCCGTTTGAGTTTCGAGAACACAACATGCTCAGGGACGGCGACCGCACTGCTACCTCGCAGCTGTTGGAAGGTTCGGTCGGTAGCGAGGACGTCCTCCGCGCCGTGAAGGAAGTAGCCGAAGCGAACCCGCTCCCAAAAGACGATCCGGCAACCTCGATTCGTCACGGTCGCGGAGTGGCCTTCTACTTTCATGGCGCCGGCTTTACAGGAAGTGGGGAAGCCAGGCTTGCAGGACGCGCCACCGTTGCTCTTGCTGAGGATGGCCACTTCGAAGTGCGGTCCTCGTCAACCGATATCGGGCAGGGCGTGCAGACCATGTTTACACAAATTGCCGCCACGGGATTGGGTGTCGAGCCTGACGCTGTGCGGGTACCAACGCCAGCAACCGATCGGGTGCCCGATAGTGGTCCCACGGTTGCTTCGCGGACATGCATGGTCGTAGGCCGAGTTGTGGGCCAGGCTTCGGTAGCGCTAAAAAATCGCATCGAGTCGTGGGCTTCAGAAAATGGATTTGGCGACATGCCGTTGCGCCAAGCGGCCACCGCGATGGCCAAGGTCGAAGGGGAAATCTCTGAGACTGTGCAATACGCACCTCCGCCGGGAATCGTATGGGACGACGAGACCTATACGGGATCCGCGTATCCCTGCTATGGGTGGGCCGCTTGTGTCATCGATGTTCGCGTCGACACTGACACCTATGAGGTGGCGATTGATCGCTGTGTGCACGCAGTTGATGTTGGCAAGGCAATCAATCCGGTCGTCGTCAAAGGCCAAATTGAAGGCGGGACTTTGCAGTCACTTGGTTGGGCGCTCTGGGAAGACGTGATCTACAAGAACGGTAAGGTTGCGAACGACCGCATGACAAACTGCATTGTGCCGACGTTCTCAGATGCCCCAGAGATGCACACCATCATTGTGGAAGAGCCGTTTGCAAACGGACCCTATGGTGCCAAGGGCGTCGGTGAAATTCCTATGGACGGGCCTTGTGCTGCCGCGGCTGGCGCTGTGGAGCACGCCCTCTCGACCCTTGTGAGTAGCGAGGGCTTTGACGCACTGCCGGTATCCCCCGAAGCGATCCAACGAGCCATGAGGTTAGATTCGTGAACATCGAAGTCACCATTAACGGCGAGAGCCGAAGTATCGAAACCGAAGGCCATCGGCGTCTTCTCGATGTACTCCGCGAAGAGCTTGGCCTGGTGGGCACCAAAGAAGGGTGCGGCGAGGGCGAGTGCGGGGCCTGCACTGTGCTCATGGATGGCGAACCGGTGAATTCCTGTCTCGTGCCCGTTGGGCAAATTCAGGGAACACAGCTTACGACCATCGAAGGCATGGCCGGAAGCGATGGTCTGCACATCATTCAAGACACGCTCGTACGCTACGGCGGAGCGCAGTGTGGGATTTGTACCCCGGGTGTTGCTCTCTGTGCGAAGTGGGCTGTGGAGAAGGAGCCGGGTGCGAGTAAAGAGCGCCTGCGAGAACTCTTGGCGGGCAACATCTGCCGCTGCACAGGCTATCAAGCCATTGTGGACGCTGTTGTGGCAGCTCAGAACTCTTCGGAGTCGAGCCATGAGTGAGTTTCTCTCGCCAAAGGACTTGCCGGCGGCACTTGCTGCCCGAGCGGCTCACCCTGACTACATTCCTGTTGCGGGTGGTACGGATTACATGGTCGCGTCCAAGGATCGGTTACCGCCGCCGGGGATTATAAACCTCTTCGGGCTCGGGGCACTTACAGGGGTGACCGACCTAGACGGTGGAGGGGTGCGCATTGGTGCATGCACGACCTACGCAACGCTCCTTGGAGACGCGCGCATCGCCAACACCTTTCCCCTATTGCGCGACGCATGTCGCGAAGTTGGTGCCTCGCAGATACAGGCGCGTGGCACCCTAGGTGGCAATATCGCTACCTCTTCGCCAGTTGGAGACAGTCTGCCACCACTGCTTGCTCTGGATGCAGTGATTTGTGTGGCAAGTAGCGCAGGAGAGCGCCGGGTTGCCTACGAAGACTTCTTGGTTGGTTACCGCAAGATCGATCTTGCCGCCGATGAGCTGATTGTCGCCATCGAGCTTCCTGCGCCTCACGTGGGTGCGATGCAGCACTGGCGTAAAGTGGGAACCAGGCGCGCGCAATCGATATCCAAGGTCATGATGGCGGCGGTAGCGCACCTTGATGATGGGCGTATTGCAGACATCCGAATTGCCCTTGGCGCAGTGGCCGATCGAACAGTCCGAGCCCGGGCAACCGAGGACGCGCTCCGCGGTTCAGCGCCCAGTGAAGAGGCGGCAAAGCGCGCTCGAGAGGCGTTGCGAGGGGAGATAACTCCAATTGATGATCTGCGCTCCACAGCCGAGTACAGGCTTGGCGTCGCCGAGAACCTTGTGCGTCGCTTCGTGCTGAGTCTGTGAACCGGTGGGCGAGGCCAAGCCAAAGGTGCGTTGGAAGAAGCGAATTCTCACCGTGGTGGTTTTGGCGGGCATCGTTCTCTTCCTCATGCGCACTAGTGGGTACTTTGACGAGCACTACGGCTATCAGCAAGAAACCGCAAAGATTCTCCGCCAGCTCACTAGCGGCACCGAAGGAGCAACCAAAGCGTACGAGGAGTCGTCACTGCTTCTCCGAGAGAGTCGCCTGCTCGCAAGCTTCGTGGATCGAGCAGAACGGCTCACCAAGACCCTTGGCGCTTTCCAAGCGGTGGAGAGCGTTGAGGACGTCGAGATCCACAACTCCATTCGCGGCAAGACTGTACGCGTCGAATACGAGCTGCGTTTCTCAAATGGCATTGTGACACCTGGGGAGATGAGCTACGTGCTTGACAACAAGGGCAAGGAGCGCCTCTTGGGATACTCCATTCGCGTGCCAATGATGTTAGCCGGTAAGGTTCAGCTGATCGACGCTGAGACCAAGCGAATCGTTGCTCCAGCGGAGGTCCGAAATCTTCTTATCGAGATTCTCGAAGACACGGCCAAGGGGCTGGGCGATGCGATCTACGACCAAGCGTCGCCACCATTTAAGGAGTCGAGCAGCAAGTCGCAGTTTCAGAAGACCCTAGCGGGCATTCGCAAAGAACTTGGGCTCTATCAGCATGTTCTCGAATTCACCAAGTCGGATCACAACGCGGGAAAGACGCGCGCCAAACTCACGGCGATCCTTCAATACGAAAAGGCTCGAACAACCGGAACGTTCGAGTTCATTCGCGTCGAAAACGAAGAGGAGTGGCGGCTCTTGCGGTTCAAGGTGCTCATACCGGCGCCCCTGTTGCCCGAGCGCCCGACAGGCGGCTCCAGCGCCAAAACGGGCTCTGAGTTGTGAGTTGCAGTCGCTCGCTTCAATGTGGCTCTTCAGGAGCTTGCGGCTTTTTGAACGGGCTCTTCGGTCTCCACCACTTTGAGAATCGGCAAGGTGTGCCGGCGACGGCGTTTGTCAGAGTACATGGCGGCGTCGGAGCGCTCGAAGAGTTCCGGTAGCGAGTAGCTCATTTGATCATCAACAACGAGGCCAATTGAAATACTCACATGGTGGTCCGAGCCAGGAACGATGTTCTTGGCCACTCGCTCGCGGATCCTGTGTTTAATCTGCGTTGCCAATGGTTCGCCAACGCTCGGAAGTGCAATCACAAACTCGTCGCCTCCTAGTCGACCCACAACATCCGTCATGCGCAGACACTCCTTGAGCGTGTTGGCGATTTCGATCAGAACGACGTCACCTGCAGCGTGTCCATAGGTATCGTTGATGTGTTTGAACCTGTCGGCGTCGATGAGCATTACGCTCAGCGGGTTGCCACCACGATGGCAGCGATCGATCTCGCGCTGCAACGCTTCAATCGTGCCGCGCCGGTTCAGGCATCCAGTCAGTGGATCGAAGCGCGCCTCTTTGCGCAGCCTCCGGAGCTCTTCTGTGTTCCGCAAGTGCATGCGCACACGAGCCGCCAATTCGGAACCGTCGATGGGTTTGCAAAGATAGTCGGCGGCGCCACGCTCAAGACAATGAACGCGCTCTTGCACTGTGCCACTGCCTGAGAGAATCAGAATCGGTAGATGATTGACGTGGTCAAGATGGCGAATTGCGTCGAGAAGTCCAAAGCCATCAACCTCGGGCATTCGAAGATCAGAGAGAATCAGATCGGGCAGTGGGCCTGAGCGAAGCTCTTGCAGCGCCTCCTCACCGTTGCTTCTTTCAACCACAGCAAAGCCCTCGAGAGTGAGTCGCTTGCGAATGAACTTGGCAACGTACGGATCGTCTTCGACGAGCAAGATACTTGGGCGAGAGTTGGTCGCGGTGGCGCTTGCTACTTGGTTTCCCTTGGACATCACGCTTTCTCTAGCAGCAGCAATCGTGCCGAGGAATACAGTCTCTAACTCGTTAGAATGTATTGGTGCGAGATCGCAAGACCGATGGGAATTCTGACGAGAGCATTTGGCCTGTTGTCTTCTTTGACGCCGGTTCGGTGTGCGCAGACGTGGGTCTTAGTAGGTGGTTCCCAGTAGCTCAGCAATGTTCTGGCGCAGCTGAAGCGAAGGTTTGGGCGTCGCTCCTCGGCATGAAGCCACGTAGCTCCCGTAGTGATTCGCCGCCTCCACAATGCTCTGTAGTGGTGCAGACGCCAACAGGCCGGCTACGAGAAGCGCACTAAAGGCATCACCTGCTCCAACGTTGTCACCTCCTGGGGTTGCGGGAAACCCAGGGTGTGTGTGGCGCTCGGTTGGCGATTGCAAGATGGCGCCAGATGGTCCCAAGGTCTTGGCAACAAGGCTCACATTCATATCTTCAAGCAGCCACCTCACAGCATCTGGACATCCATAGGTGTCCTCGAACGTCTTCGCCTCCTGCTCATTCAACTTGACGACGCTGGCCGCGCGCATGTGTTCCAACACAAGCTCTGGATCAATGCGCCCCCCTCGCAGATTGGGATCGCAAAACCGCATGGCTGCGGCGGGCAGATAGGGAAGAGCACGACGCCAACTTTCCAGGCCTGCATCGCTCTCCTGTGAAAGCGTGCCAAAACAGAATGCCCGAGTTATTCGTAGGAACTCTACTGCCGAGTCGTCGCACTCGATTCGCTGCCAAGCTCCCGGGTGTAGTGTGTAGCGCGGTTCGCCCTCATGGAGTGCAATGCCAACGCGTCCAGTTGCGAGTTCCGAGTCGGTTTGCAAGCCCCGTACATCCAGTCCACGCGCCAGAAGCTCGTGGCGCGCCTGGTCACCAAGCATGTCGCTTCCAACGCGCGTGACCAAGGCGGTGGGCACTCCAATCGCGGCGAGGTGAACAGCAAGATTCGACGGTGCACCGCCGAGACAAGCGCCCGACGGAAAGAGATCCCACAGAACTTCCCCCCAGCAGAGGGCACTTGGCATGGAGCGCTTGGGCATGGGCATTGATTGTAGCGCCTCGGTCGCTACACTTGGACTATCTTGCGTCAGCCTCCACTTCTATTTGCGTCCCAGAGCTATCAACAACTCGCGGACCGCCTCGCCAAGGAGTCGGACCTTGATGTCGGTGGAATTGAGGCCCGGCAATTCCCTGATGGTGAGAAGTATCGTCGCATCACGACAAGCTGTCGTGGGCGTGACGTGGTTCTTCTTGGCGGTACCATCTCCGATACCGATACCTTAGCGCTGTACGATATTGCGTGCGCTGCGGTGTATTACGGAGCTCGCCGTCTTTCGATTCTGCTGCCGTTCTTTGGGTACTCAACGATGGAAAGGGCCACACGCCCAGGCGAAGTTGTCACAGCAAAAACTCGTGCACGGCTCTTGTCGTCGATTCCAGCAGCGGCCATGGGGAACGAGATTCTCATGCTCGATTTGCATGTCGAGGGCATCACACACTACTTCGAGGGCTCTATGCGTCCTCGGCATGTTTCGGCGCGCCCGCTCATTGCCCACATCGCGCGCGGTTTGGTCGGAGACGACTTTGTGCTCGCATGTACCGACGCCGGCCGAGCAAAGTGGGTTGAGGCACTGGCAAACGAGTTGGATGTGTCCTGCGCCTTTGCCTACAAGCGACGCCTCAATGGAAGCAACACTGAGGTTGTGGGTGTCAGCGAGCGCGTCGCAGGCAAGAAGGTCGTCATTTACGACGACATGATTCGCACGGGGTCTTCTCTTATCGGTGCGGCTCAGGCGTATACCAATGCAGGTGCCACCGAAGTGGCCGCTGTAACGACTCATGGCGTGTTTCCACAAGACGCCCTTCAGAGTCTCCAAGACACAGGCTTGTTCTCCGCCGTTGCGTGCACCGACTCGCACCCCAGAGCCACCGAACTCGCAGGTGACTTCTTGCAGGTGCACTCGATATCATCGCTACTCACCAACGCCCTGTCGGAGCAGGGGATGTAAGGGGATTATGACTAGGGAAAATGCTGAAGGCGAAGTGCTAGGAGAAGGCAAGTGGCTGCGGCTGCGGAAGGAAGGAACGTGGGAATGGGTGCAGCGTGTGAACACAACCGGTGTTTGCGGCTTGTATGCGTTTACTGACGCCGACGAGGTTGTCCTGGTCGAACAACCCCGGTCACCGCTGGGGAATGCGCGCGTGTTGGAGATTCCCGCCGGCCTCGTGGGCGACATCGTTGGCCAAGAAGACGAAGCGATTGAGCTTGCCGCTCAGCGCGAGCTCATTGAGGAGACTGGCTACGAATCTGGCGCATTGCGGCATATCGTTGAGGTGCCGAGTTGCCCTGGAATCACCGAGGAGACCATCACGCTCTACATTGCGCGCGATCTTGAGAAGGTTGGGCCAGGCGGAGGTGACGAGAGCGAGGACATCGAGGTGCATCTAGTGCCAATGAAAGAATTTGATTCCTTCATTGCCGCACGGATCAAATCCGGAACTTGGATTGACCCAAAGGTCTTCGCGGTTCCCTTCTTTCACGGCCTCTGAAGCTTGCAGACTCCAAAGGTCATGCGAGAGCGCGGGAGTGGCAGAGCAACGGCACACACACTGCAGAGCGCACACGTGAAGAGCGAGCGCGCAAGAGGATCTCGCTCGCAGAAATTGCTCAGTCCAAAGAGATCAACCAGGCATCCGGAGTTATCGGGATCGGCGCATAGAAAAATACCAGTCGCGAGATCTTAATCAAATAACACTCGGTTGCTAGTGTTCACGCGATGGCGAGCAAGATGAGAGTGAAACGTCGCGCGACTCGAAGACGCTCATCAAGCGACACACCAGAGCTAACGTTTGCAGACATCGAGCGGGGACTCGAAGGGCGCGCACCCAACTTTGCCGAACTCGTTTGTCGCTATGTTCAGCAACCGGATCCACCCGAAAACCGCCCGGAGGAGCCTTCTCTGCGCGAACCAGCGCCACTTGCAGAAGACGCATGGACGCTACAGAAACTGCAAATTGCAGTGTCGCCTGCGAGCATGTGGGGCAAGACACCCGACGAGGAGTGGGCGATTCGCCGCGCCTCTTGGCAGTCGCTCATGGCAGCGCCCTTCGCCCCACCACGCCTGAAGCTTGCGGAAATGATGGTGCGCCTTTACGAGGCAGACGATGCTTGGTCGCGCTCTGCACTTGTGCACATATTCAGTCAGGCAAAAATCGGTTGGGGACTTTGGAAGGGCATGAAGGACATCTTCAAGCTCGTTGAGGAAAACTACGATGCCGAGATGTTTGGTGTCATTGCGTGTCGTCTCGACATCTTCCGCGACTCGCCCAACACACGCGAGATTGGCGGAGCAACCACGTCCTACATGCGTCGCCGCGCCTGGCGATTCTTGCGGCTCTTAGGGCGCGCGATGCCCGAGCAGTTCCCGTTTTTTGCCAGCCAGGTGCTCAGACACTACCCAGAAGATTCCTACTTCTGGAGCAGCTGGGTTGCTAGCCACATCTGGAATCAGAAAAGTCCCTGGGGCGGGCCGCCCGACGACGTGAGTAGGCGCTCCTACAACGACTCCTGGAAAGAGTCAGCAGAGCCACTTTTGCGCTTAATTGAAGACGCTCAAAACGACGAAGTCTGCAAGTTTGCGATTGGATCGCTAAAGGCTGACTTTCCCGATCGGGTGCGAAGCATCGAGAGTGCATGGCTCGCTCGTATCGCAGGCAAGGGGCTCTCGAATGTCGATGGCTTCATTGTTGAAATACTCGAAGGGTCACCAGAATTTCACCAAAGTACGCTCGCAAAGCTCGGTCTACACGAGATGGCGGTTGGCTTGCTTGCGAGCCAAAACGACAAAGCGCTTCGCTACGCTATCGACTACTGCAACGCGCACGCACCATCGATCGACCTCGACACACTGATCGACCTCGCAGAGCGCGGAGGGAAGGCACTCACAACTTTCGTACTTGCCCGCTTGGAGAAGGCATCGCCCAGCGACTTGGGACTTGCCCGCCTCGTGCGCATGCTCGACATTTCAGCGACCGAGAAGCTCGGCACGGCAAAACTCAAGAAGGGGTACAGCGCCGCTGATATCGACGTGGAAACATATGTTGCTCTTGCCACCGCAGGCCAACAGGCGTTTCTTGCGCAGTTCTACAAGGACGCCAAGCTGCAGGTGCCCACAAGTCATCTCCGCAGTCTTGTCGAGTCCGATGATGTGTCCAATCGCGATCGGCGCAATACGCTTCGCGAACTAGCCAAACGCAAGGCGAGTGAGATTGGCATCCAGTGGATTCAGGAGGGCCTCTTCGATCCGCGCTTTAGCGATGCGATCAGTCTATGGCTCAGAGGCGGCATGCTAAAGGGCGACGAGCTCGACGTGGATTGGCTCAAGGGCTTGGTTGCAAGGCCCAGTTGGCGTGGCCTTGTCTTGCAGCTTCTTGGCAATACCGATCTGGTAGCGCCGCATCGAATCGGATCGCAGTGGCTGTTGAAAGCGGCGAGGCACTCCGATTCGAGTGTTGCGGACTTTGCTCACAACTACTTGTTGCACCATTTCTCGCCCATGGATTTTGCCCTTGAGCAAAACTCCGATGATGTCTCTGTTGGCGTCGACCTAGTCTTTGCGCTGTTGGGTGATGAGCACGAAGCGGCTGTGCGCCGGTTTGCAGCAAGCTACCTTCTCTTGCATCACCCCGTGCTCGGTCCGAAGCTTGAGGCGAGCCGGTCGCTTGGCATCAAGCCGAAGCTCAAGAGCAAACACTACAGCCTTGAGCGACTGCGCAATCTCATCTTTGATGCGCGACTCGACGTTCGCACCTTTGCGACAACCGTTGCACGGACCGAACTAATTGGTTGGAAGCAATCAAGCCTGGCTTACGATATGGCATCGAGCCTCTTTCGGGAGACTCGGGTTGTTGGCGCTGAGGCTGTGCTCGGCATTGGCGAGGAGAAAAGCGAGAAAGCGCTTGCTCCGCCACTAACGTGGCTCGATTCGGAACGAGCATTTGCCATGGCCGAGAGCCCAACCAAGGCGACTCGCGAGATTGCGCTCACACTAATTCGTCGCCACTATGGGGCGATTGGAAGCGCGGAGAGACTCGCGTGGCTCATGGACAGCCCCGACCGAGAAGTGCGGCTCTTTGCCGTGCGTCTTCTCTGGGAAAAACACCGGCCACTCGCAGGGCCCGCTGACGAAGGGCAACAGCGATTCGACTCCGACGCGACACTTCGCGAGTTCGTGCGCACGGTGCTCTTTGGGTTGCCACCAGGACGAATGGAAAGGCGCGATGGGGACTCGGGAGCCGAGAGACCGCTTCCTGCAAGTGTCGCCAAGCGGCACGTCGTCGATGTGGTTCGGGACATGGGGGTCGAGAGCATTGGTTTCGCCAAGATCATCGCACCAGTATTAGAAGAATTCTTTGCTTCTCGCGCAAAGGGCGAGTGGCACAGCTGCGTGGCGGCGCTTGCGCGTATGCGCGCCGCTCACCCAAGTTTAGAAACATCCCTCCCCAGTTCTTCCCACGCCCAGGTGGCGGAGTAGCATCATGGCCGCCAATTTTCTACCTCACCTTGAACGCCTCGAAGCTGTTGCAATCTCGCGAGCTGGCTTGATTGCCATTGGCGGTCGCCGCGACAGTGATGCACCAACCTCCGTTCACGTTGCCACGCTGCCAAAAGTGGACGCTCCTGTGTCTCTGGAAACCGGGGCACCGATTCTTGCACTGTGCTTCGTGGGGGAAGTCTTGTGTGCGGGCGATAGCACCGGCAAAGTGCACCTTTGGGATGGAGGCAATGGGTGGAAGTCACTCGGCGCAAAAGAACATCACAAGGGGGCTGTGCGGGCGCTAGTTGCCGTTGGAGATCAACTCGGTAGTGTTGGTGACGACGGCGTGTTTCGGCTGGCGAAGATCGGAGCAAAGGGGCTCGGCAAGAGCAGCGAGCGTTCGCTCTCCAAGCGAAGCCTCAGAACCTTGACCTTCGATGAAGGTCTTGGCGCATTGGCTACGGGCGGCGATGACGGCATCGTGCGATCGTTTGATACCAAGGCCGATAGCGAAGTTCGCGAGATGGACATGGGAGCAGCGGTCACCGCGCTCGCCTTTCTTGGGGATGGCAGGATTGCATCGGGCTGTGCGGATGGTAGTGTGCGCTTTGCGTTCCTCGAAGGTGCCGCCGAGCCAGAAGACCGGTCCAAAGACACAGCACATGATGGTGCGATTCGCGCCCTAATCTACTCGGCCCAACTGCACGATGCTGCCAAGCGACCACTGCCGAGACGGCTTCTGTCCGTCTCCGAAGATGGCGACATCAAGGCCTGGCAGGTTGATAGCAAGCGCAAGCCACCTACCATCAAAGTCTCGAAGAAGGCGCTTACGGGCGCAGTTCTGA
This sequence comes from Kofleriaceae bacterium, assembly GCA_024762925.1. GTDB lineage: Bacteria > Myxococcota_A > Polyangia > Haliangiales > Haliangiaceae > NORP324. The sequence continues at coordinate 36,282 of JANTGM010000001.1, forward strand.
TTCCGGGCAACCCAAGGGCGAAAGGCGACAAGCGTGGAGGAACGCTCGCAGTTGTCGATCGCAACCGAGTTCTTTCCCTGCTCACCGTGGACGAAGAGGGCAAAGTTTCCAATGCAATTGGCAGGGTGGAATCCCGATTCGAAGAGCTCGCCGGCCTCATCAAGTCCAGAAAGGATGAGGTTCGCATTGGCGCTTGCAATGAGCTTGGAAAACTCACCGAAGACGAAGCACGGAAGAAACTCGATTCGGCGCTCCTTGGCGACAACAAGCCTGGCGTGCGGAGAGCAGCAGCAGCAGCGATCGCATCAGGCGATCGACGTCTGAGTCGGCCCGCACTTCGAGAGGCACTTAGCGATTCCGACCCCAAGGTTCGCGATGCTTCGCTGCGAGCACTCGAGAAGATCGAGCGAGACGCGCCGGTTGCCGCAGCGCGCGCAGCTCTCCAATCCAGCAAGAGTGACATCCGCATTGCTGGTGTCAGTCGATTGCCCGCTCTTCGCGAGCAATCCTCGCTTGTGCCTGCGCTTATTGCTGCAACACTCTCGGACGATAGCGAGAAGGTTCGGGCTGCTGCACTCGACGCCCTGTACAAACTTGAGGCCAACGCACCGCTAGACGCTGCTCGCACTGCGTTGGGCCGCGGTCCCGCCGATGTGCGCCGGGATGTCTTGATTCGAATTGGACAAGGACGCTTGGCTCTTGTGCCCGAGGGCGCTGAAATCGTCGAGGGTGCCTTGGACGACGAAGACGAATCTGTGCGTAGCACGGCATTTCTTACATCGATCGCTGCGCGCGCTTCACTCATGGCCAAGGTTCGCGCGGTCGATGTACACACCAAGAAGGCCGTTGCCGAAATGGAACGTCGTGGGCTCTTCGCGGATGCAAGTGATGCCACAGACCTTGTCGAGTCGGACTTGCGCCCGCTCTTCGCCGCGATGGCATGCCGTTTCGCAGACACAGCGCTGCGAGCTGCACGCCTGCTTGCAATGCTTGGTGACCCTCGTGCCACTGGCGTATTGCTGCAACTGAGCCGAGAACCGGAGGCCAGCACTCGTCGCTATGTCGTCGAAGCGCTGATGTCTGCAGCGATGGCTATGCCATCCGATGGCCGCGTCACTGCACGGCTTCGCTGGCTTGTTGACGATGTTGACGAGACCGTGCGCCAAGCGTCGTTTGACGTCCTGCAGATGCTCGGCGAGGTTGGCGGCGCGAGCGGCGAGATCGATGTCGCAGCACTTGCTCTTCGAGCTGGCAACGCGGACATTCGCGTGCGCGCTCTGCAGATTCTTGTGAAGTTTGGAGGCTCAGGGCAGTACGCAAAGATCAAAGAGTCAGCCGAGCGCGCGGATGTCCTGCTTGGCGATGCTCTCGACGATGAGCACGACAAGGTTCGCGGAGAAGCATTTCGCACGTTGTGGACGTGGCACAACAAAGACCCAAGGCGCGTGCTTGAGCGGGCTGCTCTTTGCCGGCAACCCGAAGTGCGCCGTCGCGTGGTCAAAGAACTTCCTCACCAAAAGCCTGAGAAAAACTCTTGGGCCGACGAACTGCTGTTGTCGCTGATTGGCGACCACAATGCCGTTGTCGGAATTGATGCCTACGAGGCTGCAGTCAAGCCAAAGAATGGTGAGAAGCGGGTTGATGTGCATCAGCAGGCACTGAACTCACCTTGCGCGGTCGTTCGTGTACGAGGCTTGCGCGGGGTTCCAAAGAAGGGTGCTGATGAGCTCGTTCCTCGCATTGTCGAGCTGGTTCGCGACAAGGAGGCCACGGTGCACATTGCTGCGATCGAGGCTCTCGACAATCTGGCCCCAGCCAACGTGGAAGGGTTTGTGGCAGCCTTCGCGAGCATTTTTTACGAGCTACGTGTGCGCGCAATGGAACTGTGTGGCCGTCGCCGAGACGAGCGATGCATCGCACCAGCCCAAGAGTTTCTTGCAATTCTCGAGACCGACATCAATCGCCCAAGTGACGAGCTTCGTCACCGGGCGGCAGCCGCCATCGCCGATGTTGGCGCACGATCGCTACTGAGCTACTACCAAAGCCTTCTTGAAGATGGGCACCCTGCTGTGCGCGAAATGGCTTCGCGCGGAATGGCGACGGGGGCGGCGCCGGGCGATGAGTCGTTGCTCTCATCCGTCCTTGGCCACGACGATCTGCCTGTTCGCTCGTGGATTGCTGAAGGCCTTGCAAGGCTTGGGGATGCGCGCGCACTTCCGGTTCTCGCTGGCACGCTTGCACACGATCACCTGCCGATCCGCCGCGGTGCAATCATGGGCTTTGTCGCCCTTGGGCCCGATGGCGTGGGTGGGATTCTCAAGGGGCTAGACGATAGCGAACGAGTCATACAAGACCTGGTCTTCGCTGTGATTGTTGCGCGTGACCTTGCTCTCAGCCGAGCCGAAGAGGGGCCAGACTTGCTTCTTTCCGCACTCTCCGCTCAGCACCCCGAGATTCGCTACGCAGCGGCGCAGCTTTTGGAAGTTCGAGGAACGGAGGCACATACCAAGGCGGCAGCAGGGCTTGTTGGACCGCGGCTTCGCGAGAAGGCGAGCGATATGAAGGATTGGCCGAGCGCCGATGAGCAGGCCAGTCGTTTGGCTGTGCTCGTCGAAGCGCTGGCAAGTGACCACCCTCTGCATCGCTATGCGGCTACGCAGGTTCTTGCGTTGCGTCCACAGCCGATGGCGTTTTGGCGAGAGTCAAAGCTGCTTCTCGGCCCCTCAAGCAGGAGCCGCCCGCGCATTCCATTCACAAATTGGGATAGCGAAGAGCGAGCACCGCGCAAGCGGAGCTGGATTCACGAGCTTTTTCGAAAGGCCTCATCGGGGAGCCCAACGGCAAGCACCGAAACCGAAAGGTTGCTCGAAGTCTTGGGAGCTGTGCCTTCGAGCTCGGCAGAGACCACCTTTGAGGAATCGAAACTGGTCTTTGGTACCTATGCAGGGCTTGTGCGCCAAGCGCCGGTCCATGGGGAGTCCGATGAGAGTCACAGGGTTCGTCGCGATTCGGTGCAGCGCCTTGCGGTGATTGCAGCTAATCCCGCTGTTGGGCGCGAAGCTGTTATGCCTGTTTTGCAGAGCGCACTTAGCGACCCTCACCATATGGTGAGACGCTCGGCTGTCGCAGCTGTGCGCAGCTTATATCCAGATGGGGCTCTTGAACCACTTCGATTTGAGCTCTCATCAACAGCGAGTGACGTGGGCCGGGGCGGAGTCAATGAAGTTGTCTTGCGGGCTAGCGAATCTGCCGAAGCGCTCGCGCTTGCCAAGGAGACCATCAATGCACCCGTCGCCGAGGTACGCCGATACGGTCTCTCGCAACTGCCACAGCTTTTCGAGACAGGGAGTCTCGAGCCATGGCTTCTGGCCTTGGAGAGTCGGTACTCCGACATTCGAATCAACGTTGTCGATCGGCTTGTTGACTCTACAGATGAGCGGGTCCTGGTGGCACTGGGTCGGGCGATGGAGAGCGAGCACGAAGACTTGCGATTGCGGGCTGCCTCGGCCTTGGCTGCACGCGGTGACATTCGCACGGCTGATGTGCTCACGAGCTTGCTCTTCTCGGAAGACTGGGAGGAGGGTGCAACAGACGCCCTTATCGAGCTGGCGCACGCACGACCAAATCCCGAGGCGAAGCGAGTGGCAGCGCTGGCAATCGTGAACCGTTTGGAGAATGACCCCGACGAAACTGCTGATCGCTACGAGTTGTTCTCAGCCTTGGCTCGAATTGGCGATGCGAGTGCCGCTGAGTTTTTAACCAAGACCATTCTCGATGAGGAGAGCAAAGACGACTCGACAAACGCCCTTCGGATCCTGGTTCAGTGTCTAACGCAAAGTGACGCTCCAACCACCCGCGATAGCAACGGCGATACGATTCCGACCTTTGACGTGCACGTGGCGCTTCCTGTGGCTCAACAACTCAGTGTCGCGAAGGACGCTGCAATCCGCCAGTCGACGGCCGAGCAGCTTCTTCGGTATCTACCTGGTGCTCCTACAGAAGAACTCCTGGATATGCTTCTGCAGGATCGAGTTGCCGATGTTCGAGTTGCGGCTTGCATGGCATTGTCGTATCGAGCCGAGAATGAGCCCGATGCCAGTGTGGGCGCGCTCAGCTCCGCACTCAAGGAAGGTCGCCGTGAATTGGTGCTTCCCGCAGCGGAGGGGCTGGCAGCGCGCCAGCAGCCCGAAGCATTCCAACCTCTGCTCCTGGTCTTCAAGGCCGGCGAACAGCACGAACGTGCCCGAGCTGTCATGGCGATGGGGGCACTCGGAGATAGTCGCGTCTTAGAAGAACTCTTACCGCTCATCGAAGGAGCTAACGAGCTGGAGCCTGAGGATGCGGAGCTTGTGCCGCCAATCGTCGAATCCCTCGGTCGAATGCTGCCACGGCTCAAGGACACCGTAGCTACCAAGGTGCGTGGCCTGGTCGAGAATCTGGCTCGCGAGGGTGGGCATGATCTTCGCATTCGTGCGCTTCGAGGATTGCGACATGCTGGCGATGATCGGAGCCTCGCATTTATTGAAGGTGTTGCAGCTGATTCGCTTGAAGGTAGCGATATTCGGGTGTCGGCGATCAACGAATTGGGTGTGCTCGCAAGACCATCATCGGAAACCGTGCTTGCGGATATCGTGCGAGAGGGCGGCTACAACACTGGGTACTCAGCATTGGAAGCTCTCAAGAAGATCTTTCCTGAGGACAAGACTCGGACCCAGCTCATGGCGCTTCGAAGTGCGGATTCCGATCTTAGTGCGCCAGCGGCAAGCTTCTTGTCGTGGTTTGGAGAAGTCGAGACCTTGATGGACCAGCTAAGTTCGGTGACCGATCAGGGCATTCGAGCAAGACTTCGCCAGGGGCTCATTCGACGAGAACTTGTCGACACCGCGGCCCTTGAATCGAGTCTCTCCGAAATGCTGGCATCCGAGGTTGCTCTCGACCGCGCCGATGCTTCTTGGATTGTTGGAGCCGCCAAGGTCAAGAGCTTGGCCGGCGGGCTGTCCAAGGCGCTTTCACGCGCCGCCAAGGAGTATTCGAAGGCGTCGACAATGACACAGGAAGAGCAGTGCCTCGAAGCGTGGACTGCGGGCTTGTGGGCATCTCTGCGCACATCTGCGGATGCTGACAAGGCCGCTCGTGCTGCGGTGAAAGATGTATCGCTTCCTGCGAATCTGCGCGGCATCGCGACGAGGGTGCTGGCATCGGGCAAGGGGGAACAAAAACTCTTCGAGAGTTTACTGACCGATCGCGATGCTGGCGTTCGAGCGACAGCGGCATCAGCCCTGGCTGAGCTGTTTCCCACGAAGGTGGAGGCGGCTATTACAAAGACCGTTGTGGCCGATGGCGCCGCGCTTCGCCCGGTTATCAAAGCTGCTCTCGAGGGGGGCTCGGATTTGCTTGCCGACAGCAACACCCGTCGTCTTGCTACGAGCACCATGATGGGGCAGCGTCGCGTAGAGGACTTCACGAAGGTTGCACAGACGTCGAAAGACAAACCAGCGCGCTTGGCAGCAATAGCCGCCTTGGGGCGCCTGGGAGGAGGGCAAGCAGAGGAAGCTCTTGCCGGCCTTGTGAAAGAGGAAGCCGAGGCTGATGAAGTCAAAGCCGCAAGCTTCCGCGCACTGCGGAGATTGCAGAGGCGTGCAGCCAAACTAGCTAGCTATGAGGAGAGCCGATGAGCGACTCGTTATCGCGACCTGAGTTTGCGCCGGTCACCGTGCGCTACTCAAAAGCCGCCCGTCCCGAGAAGAGCGGAGATGCGTTGAGCCTTACGCTCTTCACCGATGGCCTTCGCGCTGGGGCTAAGGCAGACCTGGAACTGAAGGAGCCAGCCGTTGTCCGTGATGCAATGCTCACGATGGCCGACATCCTGGCGAGTGATCTTCGCTTCAAAGCCACCGATCGTTCGGACTACCTGGCTTACTTGCTCAAGCAGGGGCAGCGCGCCACAAAAGAACTCTGGGATGCTCAACAGAGTTTCTTGCAGCGGAGGTACGCCGAGGAAGCTGCTGAAGAGGCGCCACTCGATCCGCTCCTCACGGTGTCCGATGACGAGATTGGCCTTGAAGTCTTCTCTGCAGATGAATCTGCCTACGCTCGTCTCACGCTTCGCTCTGGCGAAGCCTACAAAGCAAAGAAGACTGCTCCTGGCACAACACACATCGACTTGATCTCAGCTGTGGGCGGTATTACCGAGCTGCGATCGTATCGATCCGCAAAACTGTGCTTTGAGCCATCTGCGTCCGATGGTGACACTCGTGACATCCAGGTGCCGTATCGATGGGTTCGCGCGCTAGGGCAGATGCAGGCAGCTTCCACATTGCCAGCTACCGAGTTTGAAGTCGCACCAATCGACCTCTATAACTTGCTCTTCACACTGCGCACACAACGTGCCAAGAAGTCTCCCCGAGCTTTGCGCTACGAACTTGTGCCGGGGCAGGCACCCAGAATTGTTCTGGAGCCATGGGAACTCGTTATTGAGGGAAGCGGCGCTCCGTACGAGGGAAACCGACCCGCAGTAGTGAGAACTTGGGGTCGTCGTCGGCTGAGCTTACTTGCGCGAATCTTGCCGCACTGCAAGTCGGTTCGAATTCGTCTAGCAGGAGCAGGGATGCCAGCGTTCTACATCTTTGATCTTGGCGTTGCTACGTTGACCTTGGCTCTCTCTGGCTGGACCGATAGTGGCTGGGCGGGAATCGCGACGTTTGATCTTTTTGGTGGTGATGCCGATGCCAAGCTGGCTAAGAAAATCGAAGCATCGCTAAGCAAGGAGCCAAAGACGCTCAAGACGTTAACTGCCGAGCTCAAATCCGACCAGACCACGGTGCGAAACGCCCTCTTGTCGCGAATGCAGACCGGCGATATCGTTCATGAACTTGGAGATGGTCGATTCCACCATCGCCCGCTCTTCGATTCGCCTATCGATGTCGAAAACGTGCGCTATCGCGATGAGAATGAGGAGGCCGCTCATCGGCTTCTTGCGGTGAATGGCCAAGTGCGGATCACAACGGTGCATGACCTTGGCGGTGAAGGCGTTCGTATCGAGGGTGAAATCGAGGACAAACAAGCACACCGAACATTTCTTACATCTTTCACGATTGATCGCGAAGGACGAACCGTGGATGCAAGCTGCACGAGCCCGCAATTTCGCAGGGCAGGGCTGCGCGAAGGGCCAACCGTGCCCATGATCGCATTGCGGCTGCAATACGCCCGAGAGCGTGCAGAACTTGAGCGGGCGCGCGGTACAGAGGCTGGGCGCAAACTCATTCGAGCGGAAACGCGTATGCTGATTCGTCGTGACAAGGACGAACTCACACTCATGCGCGTATCGCTAAACGACAAGAAGGTCATTGTTCGGTGGGGCCCAGAGCCCGACAACATGCGCATGACACAGCAAGTCTTTAGTAGTTCGGACGAAGCTCGCGACGACTATTTTGGACGTCTATCGAGCTGCGCAGAGCGTGGCTTCATCGACGCGAGTGCAGCGGAGGCAATGTAGTCGTGAGGCAATGTGATCGTGAGGCGAGGCAATGTGATCGTGAGGCAAGGCAATGTGATCTTGTTGTGCCGATTGATGCCGAGAAACATGGACAAAGAGGAGGCAGCCACGTAGCGTCTTTTTAAGATTTCAGGAGAAGGGACTGGACAGAGTTAGCCATAGAGCGGCGTAGCGCCGTTTAGGTATCGTCTTCGGACATTCGCCACAAGGTAAGCTATTCATGGTGTATCTCCCCCTAGGGGGTACCTGCACCGCGCATAGCTGGACCAACCTCACAACCGCGGTTTATGCGCAGTGCAGGTACCCCCTAGGGGGGATACACCGGTGAGCCTACCGTGTCCCGTGTAGGATAGTAGCTTCAGTCCCTTCTCCAACTTTTCAAGACGCGCGGCCGCAGATCGTATGACAGGCAGCGCAAACGACAAATCAGACAACGTACTTGGACGGGTAGCACCTGGCGAACCTGTCCAGTGGGCTGCAATCGCCGAAGCCGGTGGCATCTATTCGTGGGTGAACTCCGAGCTCGATAGGCTTGGCCTCATTGACGATGTCGATACCACGACGCTCTCTGCAAAAGAGCGCAAGGCGTATCGCGCACGACGAGATGAGGAGCGGCGAGTTCGGCGACTTCTCAAGAAAGCTGCTTGGGCTAGCTACAAGACCAGCCACATTGTGCATGTGGGGCGAGGCGTCTTCTATCACGACACCGTTGACGTCGACAGGTTCGACATCGAAGATCCAACAGCACGCTTAGAAGCGAACAGTACACCGCCACTCCGCGACGCAAACAAACTAGCCGAAGCGCTGGGACTCAGCATTTCGAAGCTTCGGTGGTTGTCCTTCAATCGCGAGGTTGATACGGGCTCACACTACCATTTCTGGACCGTGCCAAAACGCGATGGTGGCCGTCGGTTGATCAGTGCCCCAAAGCCGGATCTCAAGGCAGCACAAACTTGGATCGCTAGGAATATTACTGAGCACCTGCCGATTCACGGTGCTGCTCATGGCTTTGTTCCAGGGCGAAGTACCGTGACCAACGCAGCGGTTCACGCAGGCGCGACCATCGTTTTCAAGTTCGACATTCGAGACTTCTATCCCTCGGTAACCGTCAATCGAGTTAAGGGGCTGCTGCGCAAGGCGGGCTACGGCGAGCAGGTTGCAACCCTAATGGCGCTCCTGTGTACGGAGTTTCCCCGCGAGGAACTCATGTTGCGTGGCGAGCGATACTACGTAGCAACTGGGCCACGTGGATTGCCGCAAGGTGCTCCCACAAGTCCTTCCATCACCAACGCATTGGCCATGCGTCTCGATTGCCGTCTGGCGGGTTTGGCCAAGTCGCTAAAGCTTCGCTACAGCCGGTATGCAGACGATTTGACATTCAGCTGGCATGGCGGAGCCACGGATGCGCCCGTGAAGCGAATCAAAACGTCGGTGGCCAAGATTGTCGCAAACGAGGGATTCGAGATTAAGGAATCCAAGACCCGCATCTTGCGTCACGGCCGTCGCCAACGCGTAACTGGGTTGGTCGTCAACAAGACTGAGAGCGGAGAGGCTGCTCGCGTACCGAGGTTCAAAATGCGTGAGTTGCGAGTCGCCCTCCACAAGCTCGAGCGCGGAGAGCCAACTGTAGAGAGTATTGAGCAGCTTCGCGGATGGGCGGCGTACGTTTACATGACTGACAAGAGCCGCGGTGGAAAAATGCTGGAGCGGTTGGCAAAGGTTGCCCCAGCCACATCAGAGGCAAGTCCAAAAGGAGAAGAGCGATGAGTGATTGGACCGTGGAACTAGAATTCAATGACGGCTCCTCGAAGAAGTTCTGGCGGGCTCGCACCGATGGCAGTGACTTCATCGTTAACTATGGCCGCATTGGCACCGATGGGCAGAGCAAGACCAAGGGCATGGGCAGTGCCGATAAGGCGAACGCAGAGCTTGAGAAGGTTGCCAACCAAAAGCGCAAGAAGGGCTACGACGACGTTGAAGGCAGCGCGACGCCGGACGCTGGACCAACCGTGAACGCTGTCCCCGAGGTAAAGAACAAGAAGGGCAAGTACAAAGTTAAGCGGGCGGGCCAGACCATCGTGGTTGAGATCGAAACCGATGGAGCCAGCATCGAAACCGAGATCGAAGAGACGCACGCCAGTCCTGAAGCTGCGGCAGCGAGCTACGACAGGATTGTCGAGTCCCTTCTCGCCTCGGGATACAAGAAAGCGTAGGGCGAAGCCGTCGCTCGATCGGTAGCGAGTGATGGCCGCGTCCTAGAGCATGGCGTCCTAGAGCATGGCGTCAACGCCAGCGTCTGCGATGCCCGCATCGACTATCCCTGCATCAAACTCGGGTGTCTCGTCGGGGCATGCGGCGATAGGCTCTGGCAAGTCGTCGCCCAGCGTTCCATCGGGCACGCGGATGGCACCAAACGTTGAATTGTCGATAGGAATCGGGGCACCACCGACGTTGGCGACACCATTAACGATGCCACAGTAGAAGTCGTCGGCTTGAAGAGTTCCAAGAAGCTGAAGCTCGCCGTCAATCTCTGACCCACTGAGCGTATTTGCTCCGCCAGCGATGATGATGCTCTCGATGTTCGCTTCAAAGCCGCACTCTTCATTTACCTCAATGCCAGATTCAACGTGTGGGTCGCCAACGGGCTGGCCAACGGTGCACTGATCTTCCTGAGTGCAGAGCGCCTGAAACGAGAGAGAGAGCAGTGCTGGATCTACCGTGAGGTCTAACTCCGTTGTCACGATGAGTTCGAGCAAAGCATCCTGTGCAACAACTGGAGAGAGAGCCAAGTAGTATTCGCCACCGATTGCGGGAATCTCACCACCATTACAACCTCCGGCTATGACTTGCTTACCAGCGTCGACAACGCGGTTGTCGAAGTCGCTAAAGAGCTTGCCTGGGTCGACGCAGCTCGTCACTGAGACAGCAGCACCACCGAGGAGAACAATGACCGTTCCGAGCAGACTCTTGCGGCTAGGCATCATGGTATAAGAGTAAAGCAAAAACGACGGAACAAGGTGAGAATCGATACCTTTAAGTGCTCGGTGCGTTTCTTTGCTCAGTTTGAATTATCCACGGAATTGATGACATGCAAAAAGCTCTTGGCGGTCTATTGGGATTGACAGTGGTTGCGGCGGGCGCGAGTTCGTCCTATGCCGGCGGATTCGCTTCGGCGCGCTTTGGCGGGGAACATGGAAACCCGGTCACAGACAATGCCACGGCCGTGTACTACAACCCAGCGGGTTTGGCGTTGGGCACGGGAACTCGCATCTTTGCCGAGGGCGTGTTGGCCTATCGCGCCGCCGAATACGAACGCCCCGAAGGAGCCATCAACAATCTCGCTGATGGCGAGGGGGGAACACCGCTTGATGCAGTGAGCGCGAACTCGGGAACAGCGTCTGTAGGCAATGTCATTGCGTCCCCGTTTCTCGGTGTCGCCAGTGATCTCGGTGTGCCAAACCTCGGAGTTGGCTTAGCGTTTTTTGCGCCATTTGGCGGCCAGGCATCGTGGGACAAGAACGACGCCTACAAAGACGATACGAACTACCCTGGTGCCTACGACGGCGTGCAGCGCTGGGCGACGATGGATGGAACCATCAGGGCTCTCTATTTTAGCGGCGCAGCTTCGTATCGCCTTCCCGACATTGGGCTGAGTTTTGGTGCGTCAGTGAGTGCAGTGTCCCAGTCTGTAAACACGATTCGTGCTCGCACAGCACTGGGCAACGATGACTTGGTTGCCGCCGATGGAAACCTCGTTGAGGGGCGCAGTCATGTTGATGTTTTTGGGGTCTCGGTTGCAGCTGGACTTGGAGTTATCTGGGATGCAACGGACGCACTCCGCGTTGGTGCAAGCTATCAAAGTCAGCCGGGATTTGGTGAGCAGAGCTTGGAGGGCGATCTCAACTTCAAGTTTGGCAATAGCACCTCCGACACTACAGCCATCAACTTCACTCAATCACTTCCCGATGTGGTGCGCTTCGGTTTGAGTTTTCGCGCAAGCAAGCAGCTTGAATTGCGCTTCTCTGGCGACTACACCCGCTGGTCCGTCATGACAAACCAGTGCTTGATGGATGCAGCAGATCCTGATGCAAACTGCACGCTCAACGAGAATGGTGGCGCCGTCGACGAGACGCAATCTGTTATCGTGAATATCGAACGCAACTGGGAGGACACCTTCGGTATGCGCGCTGGCGGTTCATATTGGCTAAACGACGACACTGAGCTTGCTGGCAGCGTCGCGTTCGACACGAGCGCAGTCCCCGATGAGACAATCGATCCTGCATTCATCGACACCAACAAGGTTATCGGTGTGTTTGGCAGCCGCTTTCGTCTCGCCGATTCGATGTTGCTCAATGTGAGCTACACCCATGTGTACTACCTCACACGCGAGGTGGATCCGCGCGAGCGCGATGCTGACGGAAACGAGATTGGCTTCTCGGCCCCCTCTGCCACGCCCGATCACGCCGGAAAGTACACCCAAAATATCGGTGTTCTAAACCTTGGCATGGAATACCAGTTCTAGGTGTTTCACTTAGCGACCGAGTGCTTAGAGCAAGACCCTGAGGTCTAGGGGCGAATTCATAGCGCTTACCGCGCTCATGATGTCCCTGGTGGCCATGGCGATTGATGCCATGCTGCCAGCGCTGGGAGCGATCGGAACAGACCTGAATGTTGTCAACGAGAACGACACGCAGCTCGTTGTTTCCGCAATTTTCTTAGGGCTGGCCGTGGCCCAACTCGTCTTCGGACCGCTCGCAGACAGCTGGGGACGGCGTCCGGCGGTGCACTTGGGATTTGGGCTTTTTCTCTCGGGTTCTGCAGTCTCTCTCTTTGCGCCAACATTTGAGCTAATGCTCTTTGGCCGGTTCTTGCAGGGAATTGGCGCTGCTGGCCCAAAGATCGTCTCGGTTGCCATCGTGCGCGATCAGTTCAAGGGGCCCGTGATGGCGCGCATCATGTCGACCATCATGGCGGTCTTCATCGTGGTGCCAGCGCTCGCACCCGCCGCAGGGCAAGCGGTACTCGTCGTGGCCGAGTGGCGAGCCATCTTTGGTTTGCTGCTCACCCAAGGCGCAGTGGCATGGCTGTGGTTTGCTCTGCGTCAGCGAGAAACCCTCGCAGCAGAGGACCGCATGCCTCTCTCGATCGAGCGGATCAAACAGGCAGTGTATGAGACCTGCCGAAACCGCATCGCGCTCGGATTCACCCTGGCTGCGGGAATCGTCTTTGGTGCCTTCTTAGGCTACCTAACGTCGGCCCAGCAGATCTTCCAAGGACAGTACGGCGTTGGCGAGGCATTCCCGTTCTACTTTGGTGCCCTTGCCTTGGTGCTTGGCGCCGCATCAATCGTGAATGCGAAGATGGTGGTGCGAGTCGGAATGCTGACGATGTCTCTTCGCGCGCTGCGAGGATTGGTCTCGGTTTCTGCGATTTTTTCTGTCGTCGCAACCACTCTTGATGGTCAGCCTTCGCTCTGGCTCTTCATGGTTTTTCTGGCGACCGCTTTCTTCTGCATAGGCATGCTCTTCGGAAACTTCAATGCCCTCGCGATGGAACCGCTGGGGCACATTGCGGGAACCGCCGCAGCAGTGATTGCTTCTCTGTCCACCTTCATCTCGCTTGGTCTGGCATCCGTGATTGGGCGCGCCTACGATGGAACCATACTGCCACTCGTCTATGGATTCGTCGCCCTCAGCGTCGTCGCCCTGGTGATGGTTCAGTGGCTCGCACCTGCTGTGGCGCCCCAAACCGCTTCCTAGTTTCTAGCTGGCTCCTGTCAATTTTGACGGTGAAGCACCCCTGGTCCTGTCCGAAATTTCCACATTTCAGCAGGTTGCGTCTCGCTTCGGCCCGGTCTGTGGCTTGCAATTCTCTTCGCTGCCATGAGTGCACTTGCCCAGTCGATTCGCTCCCCGTATTCCCGCCTCGACGAGGTGCGCCGGCGGCTAGAGAGCTTTGCCACGCTCTGTGAGCAAGCGGTCGTGGTGGCGGCTGATGGGGAAGTCGAAAAGCTCTTCGAGATTGGATTCGCAGCACGTCAGTTGCGGCACAGCATTTCAACCAGCCAGGACATGGCAAGAGTCCTCGACCCCGAAGCCGATGACTTGGTCGGGCTCGCCGACTCACTGCGTGCATCGCAGCGTGCTCAGGAGGGTGACCAGCTCCTCCGCCAGCTCCACGAGCGAGCATTGCCGGAAGACGCGGCGCTTCTTGCAGATCCCATTGGCATCGTGGCGCTCGTGGAGTCGCTCTTGCCGACGACCTGGGACTTCAATGAGGACCTTGTGATTCTCTTTGGCAATGGTCTCGATGCGCCAGCTGATGTATTGGGCAGGATTGGGCAAAAGCGCATTTGTGTCTACCTCCCCGAAGGGCAAGATGCCGAGCACTACCCCAAAGATGTGCAGGTTATTCGCTCGCAAGACAAGCTGTATGAGGCCTTGTCTGCTTGGTCTCCCAGGCAACCTAAGCGGATCGTCTCGAGAAGTCTGCCCGATTGTGGAGTCACAGTAGCCGAGCAACGCGACCTTATCGAGGCGGCAAACCTCTACCTCGGATATGTGCGTGTGGATCGCAATACCACCAGCGCGTTTGCCGATACCTGGCTCGAGCAGGGGATTGCAAATCTTGCCAAGACCGTGAGTTGTCCGTCGGTTGCGAATTTTTCTGAAGACTTTGTGGGCAAGCCTATGGTCATTGTCGCGCCTGGTCCGTCACTCAGTAAGAACATTGAGGCCCTGCACAAGATTAAGGGCAAGGCGATTATCTGTACGTTTAGCCACACCCTGTCGGCTCTCGCGGCAGAAGGAGTCGATCCGGATCTAGTGCTAACGGTCGATTCGAACTCTCTACAATACCATTTTAAGAAGTTTCCTATGGAGCGTGTCGAGGCGATGGTGAGCGGGGTAACGGTGCACCCCGATCTGTTGGAGATGCCAGCAAAGCGCCAAATCACGATGGGGGCCAATGGTGCGTTTGATGTGTGGATTGGCGAGCTTCTCGGCGAGGAGTTGCTCGTTCCGGCAGGCGGTTCGGTCGCAACCACAGCGCTCGCGCTAGGGCTCAAGTGGAAGTGCGATCCAATCATGTTCATGGGCCTGGACCTCTCATTTCCTGATGGCAAGTACTACGTGAGCACAAGCTGTGATGGCAACTTGAAGGTACACACCAGCGAAGCTGGCGAACTGATCATGGATGGTTGGAGTGAGGATTGCCAAGAGATGCGAAAGCGTGGCGGCCCCATTAGTGCGGATGTGCAGAAACCCTTTACGCTGCGTGGGTACTACGGAGGTGAAGTGGCTACCACGCAGATGTTTTGGCTCTTTCACGATTGGTTCGAGAAGAAGGCTGCGGAGGTTGGCGAGAGCACGCGACTTATCAATTGCACCGAGGGTGGCTCTTACATTGAAGGCATGGAACACATCTCGATGGAGGAGGCTTATGCGGCTCACATCGAGAAGGCGCCCGCTCTTTCCGTTGGCGACATTCTTGACGCGCGTATTGCCAAGCGGGATCCACAACGTCGTGAGAAGGCCACAAAGGGGATTGAGACAATTGTCGCAAGTGTTGAGCGCTGTCTCTCGCTTGTTGGACGGTGCTCAAAGACAGCCCAGCGTGTCGAAGATGGGGAGGCGTCTGTGGACTCACTTGCGGACTTGGAGACCGAACTTGTGCGGGCACTGCGCTCGATTCGCTTCATGAGCGGCAGCAAGCAACGGCAGATCGCGTTGGCATATGAGCGAGCACACGCAGCCGAGGAACTCTCAGAACTCCTGGCTGCCTCCCAAGACCTCTACGGCGAAATACGGGCCGCAGCAAAGCAGGTCCTGGCGCCTCTTCAAGAGGTGCTCAGCGTGATTCGCTGTCAAAACTGACAGAGGACTTGCCTGTAGGTATTGGACAAACACCTAGAAAGACTCCAGTGAAACACTGGCACGAAGCTAGCAAAGATACATGGAATAGGGCTTTAGGAAGAGGACGAAGACAATGGCACAAACAGCACAACTAGACGCATGGACCGGAAATTTTGGAGACGAGTACATCAAGCGATGTACTGCCAGTGAGGAAGCAATTCGCAATCGCGCAAAAGCGTGGGCCGATATGATGCGACCAATCGAGGCTGCCACACCAAGGAGTATCTTAGAGGTTGGGTGCAACATCGGAATCAATCAGCGGGCGCTTCGAAGACTCTTTGATGCGGAGCTTTTTGCGGTGGAGCCAAATCCTACAGCGCGCAGTGTCGTCTTGGCCGACGAGGTTCTCGATAGTGAACATCTCCGATCAGCTAGTGCGCTAGATCTCCCGTTCGAAGACCAGAGCATGGACATGTGCTTCACCTCGGGAGTCTTGATTCATATCTCACCTGACGATCTCATGCAGGCATGCTCAGAAATGTACCGAGTTAGTAGTCGGTACATTCTCTGTGCTGAGTATTTCTCGCGAGATCCTCAGGAGAGTACGTATCGTGGCCAGGATGGGCTTTTGTTCAAGCGTGACTTCGGTAGCTATTGGCTCGACAATTTCGATTTGGCGCCCATTGCACATGGGTTTCACTGGCGCCGCACCACCGGAATCGACGATGTTACGTGGTGGCTCTTCGAGAAGAAACTCACGGCTCACTAGGACGAGCTATGGGAGTTGCGTCGCTCATACTGCGCGCCAACGCCTCAGAAGAAATCGGGGCAGGGCACGTCATGCGCCTTATCGCTTTGGCGCAGGGAGCACGACGCGAGGGTTGTGAAGCACACTTCGTCCTAGGCGGTGACCCAGATTTCTGCGCACCCAAGGTTGTAGATGCAGGCTTCTCCATCACCGCCTGTGGTGAGCCTGCGGGCAGTGCAAGTGACTCGAAGGCAATGCAACGGATTGCTCACGACAGAGACGCCATCGCGGTTGTTGTTGATGGCTACGACTTTAAGGCGCCGTATGTTGCTTCGCTGGCAAAGTCGTGGCGCACGGTGGTGATCGATGATCTCGCCAACGGGCATATTCCGGCACACTTGGTGGTCAACCCCAACTATGGGGCGGAGCACTTGGCCTACTCAGTGCCAACTGGGACACGGGTTCTCGCTGGCAGCAACTTTGCTCTTTTGCGATCCGAATTTGTCGGCTCTCCACGACCCACCCGCTCTGTTGCTGAAAAGCCACGTCTCGTACTCACCTTTGGTGGCAGTGACCCTGTGAATGCAACAACTCGCATGGTCCGAGTCCTTGGAACTCTGCAGGATCCGCCACCCATTCGCATCATTATCGGCGCGGGATTCCGAGAGGCCGGGGAGCTTTCTGCTTGCATTGAAGCAAGTGGCCTGTTGGTTGAGGTTGTGAGAGACCCGAGCGACATGGCAGCTTGTCTTTCCTGGGGAAATCTCGCAATCAGTGCCGCAGGAGGCACTCTTTGGGAACTTTCCTATCTTCGACTCGCTGTGGCGACATTCTCGATCGTCGACAACCAAGAGGAAACAGCCCGATCTCTCGCCGAACGTCGCATGGTTTTTGGCGGGCAGCGCCTCGAGGGGCTCAGTGACTCGGAACTCGCGGTTGTATTGGAGAAATTTCTGCATGATGCCGATACACGAGATGCCTATGCGGCGCGATATCACACATTGATTGATGGTCTCGGAGCTCAGCGGGTGGTGGGCGAGATTCTTTCGACATGAGAGGCAAGACATGGTGAAGGCTGAGGAGACAATTGTTGTTGGAGGCGGTTTCGCAGGACTTGTGGCTGCGTACCTACTTGCCGAACAGGGGCGCTCTGTCACGGTTGTTAGCCGTGCTCGGCTCGGTGGCATTGCGGGGGGGATTTCCTGGCGCGCTTTCTCGTTGGACCTGGGATGTCACATCTTTGGCAACAGCGACGACCGCACAACGGAAGTGCTGCTCGCTCTGCTCGATAACAACGTCCTGCCTGTACACATGCGATTCGCTTCGCACTTTGGGGGTCAGCGGCTGGAGGGGTTTGAGATTCCCGACCTCGCTGCTGTTGCCGACTCTGGGCAGATGATTCTTGAGATTGCGAAGGCTGCCTCGATTCAACACAAGCCAGCGCAGAACCTGGAAGAACTGCTAGTTCAGCGTTTTGGTCCGAGTGCTGCCTCCGCGGCAGCTGGAGCCTTCAGGAAGATCTATCGAACCGATCCAAGGAACGTGGCACCACAAGCCATCGCGGCAACGTGCTTCAAACGCATTCGGGTTGTCGAAGATGAGGTCGCTCGCATCCTCAAGCAGTCTCCGGCGATGGATGCAGTGATTGCTGCCGGCTCCCAAGATGACCCGATGCAGTTTTATCGAGACTGCGAGAGGGCGCCATATCGCGCCTTTTATCCCGCGAACGATGGCATGGCAGGATTTGTCAAGAGCGCGAGGCGCGTGCTTGATTCGATGGGAGTGCACTTTGTCGTTGGCGACGCGATTGAAGAAGTCCTCCTTGGTGAGCGCGTCTCTGTCCGGACCTCAAAACAGTTGTACACGGCGGACTCGTGCGTTTGGACGGCCGGCATGGAAGCGCTTGAGAGAACACTTCTGGGAAGCAGCACGTTACAAGGTACGAGCTACGGAGTGCCAATGGCGCTCTACTACTATGATATCGACCCGGCTCACGCAGGACCGTACTCCTACGCAAACAACTTTGATTCGGATGATTTGGTCTTCCGCGCTGCACTTCCAAGTAGCTATGGACAAGGCACCAATTGTCCCAAGGGGCGAGCGTATCTTTGCTGCGAAGTTCCAACCGACTTGGACTCCGAGGTCTTTGCTCACCCTGACGACTTTGCAGACAAGGTCTGGCATGAGGCGCGTGCTCTCGGAGTTGTCACGGGCTCCTACGAATACTTCCGAACGCTAACCGCCCCCGTTTCGTACAAAGTTCCCTTGGCGCACTATGACGAGGTCGCGACGCCAATTCGCGAACAACTCGCAGGCGAGGAGCGGCTGGCGATCACCGACGAGTGGGCATTTACCAAGAACGGCATCATTGGCGATGTAGAGCGCCATATAGGCGCATTGGCTGCAATCAGGAGAGCTGCATGAGCGAGAAAGAATACGACATTGTACGACAGGATGAGTATGGGTTTCGCCGCCTGAGTCCGGTTCCCAGCAATTCCGCAATCGAGGAGTTTTATGACGAGCAGTATTACGACTTGGTTCAGGAGGG
The DNA here is from genome assembly GCA_024762925.1 of Kofleriaceae bacterium. Classification (GTDB taxonomy): domain Bacteria; phylum Myxococcota_A; class Polyangia; order Haliangiales; family Haliangiaceae; genus NORP324. The sequence goes on from JANTGM010000001.1 coordinate 54,926, forward strand.
CAAGCGTGGACCCGATATCGGTCGATTAATGAAAGGTGGGGCGCCTGCCGAAGAGCAGCGATCGTGGCAAGAGGCAACGCTGTACGCCGACGTCTGCGATTCGCTAGCAAGACATGCACCCGGCAAGAGAGTGCTAGAAGTTGGATGCGGAACCGGCGACCTTCTATTGCACCTACGCGACTTAGACCATGAGGTTAGCGGCGTTGAAATCGCCAAAGCGGCCGCAGAGTTTGCCAGTGCACGAGACCTATCCGTGCACCACGGCTCCTTTGAGGACTACGCACAACAAGACGGCATGCAAGAGAGTCTGGATGCCGTCCTACTCATGAATGTGCTTGAGCAGACCCGCGATCCAATTGACGTCATTCGCAGCTGCGAGCGTGTTCTCGCCCCAGGTGGTGCTCTCATCATTCGGTCGGGAAACGAGTTCAACGCCTTGCAACAGGCGGCCTGTGAGTCGCTTCAGAAACGCCAGTGGTGGGTCTCAACTCCGGACCAGATCAATTACTTTAGCTTTGACTCTCTTTCAAGTCTTCTAGAAGGCGAGGGGTTTGAAGTGGCTGATTCCCGTTCCGACTTCCCAATGGAAATGTTCTTACTCATGGGATACGACTACATCGATACTCCTGACGTCGGTAAAGAGTGTCACGAGCGCCGGGTGAAGTTTGAGATGTCTCTCTCGCCCGAGACTAGGCGGCATATCTACCGCTCCTTCGCCGCTGCCGGAATTGGGCGTTGCGTCTTTCTCGTGGCTACGAAAAAGGCCCGGTTGTGAACGTTGCGATCATGCAGCCAACCTATTTGCCTTGGTGTGGCTACTTCGACTTAATCGACCAGGTCGACTTCTTTGTCTTTCTCGACGACGTAGCGTTCCAGCGACGATCTTGGCAACAGCGCAATCGCATCGTGCGTGCTGAGGGCCTCTCATGGCTTACATTGCCAGTGAAGTCGAAGGGCTTGCGTGGGCAGCGCATATGCGACGTTGAACTCAGTGATGTAGGTGCTTTGGCAAAGCATGCACGAACATTGGCCACTGTCTACGCCGATAGCTCCTACCTTGAAGCACTGCTCTGGGAATACGAGTTGGTAGCCGAGTCGGTCGGAACTTCTCTTAGTATGCTCAATATAGGGCTCATCGAGGCTATGTGCAAAGCTCTCGACATTCGCACGCCCTGGGCTCTGGCCTCAGAACTCGGTGTCGGTGCTCATCGTGGAGAACACCTTGCGAGAATCTGCCAAGCGCTAGGCGCCTCTGAGTATCTGACACCTCCAGGCTCGGTGGACTATCTACTTGAGGACATCGCGAGCTTTGATCGCCGCGGTATCGAAGTACGAGTTCAGCAATACGAGCACCCAACGTATCCGCAGGGCAGAACATCGTTCTGCTCACACGCGTCGGCGTTTGACTTGCTTGCCCGAAGTGGTCCCAATTCGGGATCCATTCTTCGGCGAGGCAGACGTGAGAGCCTTCCTCTCACCAAGGCATACGCTACAAACGAACAACTGAAAGCAACAGCATGAAGAACATCGATGTCACAATTGGGAACCGCGCAGTAGGGCCGGGGCATGAGCCCTTCGTTATTGCCGAGATGTCTGCGAATCATCTTGGCAGCCTCGAACGTGCAATGCAGATCGTGGAAGCAGCTGCCAAGGCAGGAGCCCACGCACTCAAACTGCAAACGTATACCGCCGACACGATAACCATTGAATCGGACCGGGAAGAGTTTCAGATTCAGGGGGGACTCTGGGACGGAGAAAGCCTGCATGGGCTCTACCAAAAGGCTTTCACCCCGTGGGAGTGGCACGCGCCGATTTTTGCGCGAGCAGCGGAACTGGGAATGCTGGCTTTTAGCTCACCTTTTGATCTGAGCGCTGTGGAGTACCTAGAAGCGCTTGATGTACCTGCCTACAAGATTGCCTCTTTTGAGCTTGTTGATCATGGACTCATTGCAGCCTGCGCGCAGACCGGCAAGCCCTTGATTATGTCGACCGGGCTAGCATCACCAGAGGAAATCAAAGAGGCCGTTGCCGTAGCTCAAGCCCATGGCGAAGGCGGGGTTGTAGTCTTGCACTGCCTCAGCGGCTATCCGACTCCTCCATCAGAATTTAACCTACGACGATTGGAGGCGCTGCGAGAACTCACCGGCGTTGCGGTTGGCATCTCAGACCATTCGCTGGGCGCAACGATTCCAATTGCCGCGACAGCACTCGGCGCATGCGTGATTGAAAAGCACCTAACTCTGCGGCGTGCGGATGGAGGGCCAGATGGCGCTTTCAGCCTGGAACCCAAGGAGTTGGCAGAGTTGGTCGCTGGGGCCCGGACGATATGGCAGGCTATGGGCACAGGCGAGGCGAGCCGCGCAAAGAGCGAATCGGCAAGCAAACGATATCGCCGGTCGCTTTACGTTGTACGCGACATTGCTGTAGGAGAGCCACTAACAGCGGAGAATGTGCGCTCCATACGCCCAAGCCTTGGCCTCGCGCCCAAATACCTACCAGACGTCTTGGGAAAGCGAGCAAGCCGTGCACTGGAGAAGGGTACACCTCTAGCGTGGGAGCTCGTCGCTGCATGAACGTCGCAGTCATCATTCAGGCTCGCATGGGCTCTTCTCGTCTGCCTGGTAAAGTTCTTAGGCGTGCTTGCGGAAAGAGCCTGCTAGCCCACCTGGTAGAACGCTTGCGCAGTGAACCCGTCGGCGAGATCGTGGTGGCAACCACTGTGGCGCCAGCTGACGAGGCAATCGTTCAAGAGTGCGCGCGCCTGAATGTCAGAGTTGTGCGCGGGAGTGAAGAAGATGTGCTCTCTCGATATTTGCTCGCGGCCTCCGAAGTGAATGCCGAGCGAATCTTCCGAATCACCGCTGATTGCCCGCTTCTTGAACCGATGCTCTTACCCGCCATGCTCGACGAGTTGGAAAGCGGCAAACTCGATTATCTGACAAACTCACCAGAGGAAGGGCTGCCATTAGGACAGAGCGTGGAGGTCTTTTCCCGTGAGGCCCTTGAGCTCGCAGGTCGAATGGCAACCGAGCGCTATCAGCGCGAGCACGTGACCCCCTACCTCTACGAAGAGGCGACGCGTTGTCGATCGGCACAAATCGGCTGGCCTGCCGCAATGAAGCGAAGTTGGCCGGATGACCTGGCACATCACCGGTGGACCGTCGATACGCCTGAGGACTTGGTTCTCGTCACACGAATCATCGAGGCGCTCTATCGCCCAGATAGGGTCTTTGGCATTCAGGAGGTGCTCGATCTACTCGCGACACACCCCGATTGGTCGTCCATCAATGCGGACATTCGCCAAAAGACCTTTCTCGAAGTTGGCTAGGTCTAGGCTTCGCGACGTCGGCGAAGCGCAAGCAAGGCTCCAAGGAGCGCCAAGAGCCCAAAAGGCGAGCTGCCACTACCAGTTTGGCAACCGCTACCGCTTGGTGCAGGATCTGTCCCTGGATCCTCGTCACCTGCGTCGGGCGAACCAGGGTTGGCTCCCGCATCTGCAACGCCTGCACCCGCATCCGGAGCATCGGGGTCGGCGCCAGAGAGCGTGATGTCAGCGCAGGTGTAATAGGTTGAGCGGTTCACAGGATCGGCGACAGGGTCAGCTGTGTTGCCATCCATCATTTGAATGAGTTGAAGCGTGCAGGTATCGCAGTTGACGTTGGGAAGCGGAACATCAATTTCCCAGATGGAACCACCACCCGTGTTGCCAATGTTTCCAGCAGGGTCCTCAATGTCTACGAGGATGTTGGAGTTGAAGTCCTCAAGGTCGGCTCCATCGTAGTCAATTGCCACTCGGTAACGTCCAGCATGGGCGATGTACTCATCGAAGCGCACTGTGACGGTTCCACCAGCAGTCAAGGTTGTCACTCTCGCTGCGTTGCGATCCGGGTCACTGCGATCTCCCTCCACATTGCAAAGGCGGTTACTCTCCCCAACGCCACACGGGCAAGCCTTGTTGTCATTATCCATTCCTCGCGGATATCGAGGCATGGGTGAGAGCATCTCGATGTGAGCCAAGGCCGTTGAGCTCAGCATGCCCAAGAAGAGAACCGTAAGAATTGCAGTGCGCATGTACCATTGAGAGTACGCCGAAGGGCTTGTGGCTGTCTATCCGCTTCTCCTTGAGGTTTTGGGCCGCTTTGCGGTAGACCGGGGCGGCGATGAAGAGGATCGGCGCAGATGCCCTTAAATTGGGCGGTTACGATGAGATCATCGATGTACGAGCTCCTTTGGAGTTTGCCGAGGACCACGTGCCTGGGGCGATTAACTTGCCCGTCCTAAGTGACGAGGAGCGCGTACTCGTTGGCACCATCTACAAGCAAGAGTCGGTTTTTGAGGCTCGGAAGGTCGGGGCTTCGTTTGTGAGCGCAAACCTCTCTCGGTACTTGGCCGGTGAGCTTCGAGACCGGCCTGGTGGCTACAAACCGCTCATCTACTGTTGGCGTGGCGGTCAGCGCTCCCGGTCCATGGCTACCGTCTTCACCGAAGTGGGGTGGCCCGTGACACTACTTGAGGGTGGTTACAAGGCCTTTCGTGGTCGGGTGCTTTCCGACCTCAGTGTACTACCTAGGCGTTTTACCTATCGCGTGTTAGCGGGGCTAACGGGCACCGGCAAGACCAAGATCCTAAAGGACCTCGAGGCTCGTGGTGAGCAGGTGCTCGATCTAGAAGGACTTGCCAACCACCAAGGCTCCTTGCTTGGCGAACCCGAGGGTGGCCAGAACATGACCCAGAAGCGCTTCGAGTCGCGCCTGTGGCATGTACTATCGGGATTTGATCCCGCAAAGCCGGTCTGGACTGAGGCCGAGAGTTCGAAGATCGGACAGGTGTTTTGTCCCAAAGCGCTGCTTCACATGTTGCGCGCCAGTGTGCGCATTGAAGTTGAAGTGCCAATGCAGGATCGGGTGGCGTATTTGCACGCCAACTACGCAGGGTGGGAGCAGCGTAGCGAGATCTTGATGGGCAAGCTCAAGTGGCTCAACCGCCGCCATGGGCAGGCGGAGATTGATGTTTGGGGCCAGCTTGCTCACTCAGGGCAATGGCAGCAGCTTGTGCAGCGCCTCCTTGAGGTGCATTACGACCCCGCCTATCGCGCCGCGTTGCAGAAGAATGCCCTCGGCCCTGTGCGAACGATTCAAACCGATGCACTGCTTGAAGACGGTTGCTCTCGTGCCGCGGACACATTGCTCACCATGGATTTCGGGCTCTTGGCGCCGATTCTAGAGGAGCGATCGAAGTTGTGAGCCATCAGCCGCACATCTGTGCGTGAACTTTGGGCCCCAGCTGTGGTACGCGTGTGCCATGAAGCGACTCAGCCTCCTCATTCCTCTATGCGCCACCATCTTGCTCGCCCAAGCTTGCGAAAAAGACAAGAGCGAAGACTCAATGCCAGCAGAGGCGTCAGCCAAAGAGATTGCAAGCCCAACGTTGGTCGCGGCAAGCAAGCCCGCTGCTGATTCCGATGAGGCAAGCTGCGCTGGTGCCGACTCTGCGGGTGGCGAGCATAGTGGTGCGGACTGCATGAAAAAGTCTGCCGAGATGGCCGCTGAGGGCGATGGCATGGGATGTAGTCAGTGGGATGACGCAGCGGACAAGGTTGCCAAGCGAGACGTGCCCGCCGACTCTGATTGGAATGTACTCTCGGTCACTGGCATGAGCTGTGGTGGATGCGAGCGACGAATCATTGCCAATGTTGGCGAACTCGATGGTGTCGTTAGTGTGGAAGCTGATGCCGAACTAGGAAAAGTTCGGGTTGCGATTGCGAAAGGCAATACAACTGCAGGTGATGCCGCCAAGGCAAAAATCCTCGAGCTCGGCTATCAGATTCAGTAGCTTCGCCGATGCCAGGCGGTGGGCGCACATTCGCGCCCTCGTACTGGCTTTCATGGACCGAAAGAAGCAGGGAGCCTGCCTGCCTATCTAGCGTCCGCTAGAGATAGCCAAGCGCTTCCATTTGCTTTCGGGTCTCAGCGTCCATGTTGGCGTCTTGGGCCTGAAATCGCCTGCTGCCGCCAACGCCCTTGAGGCGCTGCAGTTTTGCCGGATTGGCCATCCCCTCGCCAAGGTAAACTTCACACAGACGACCGGCGAGTTCAGCATCCGCTCGGCGATCTTTCTTCTCGGGGTCCTCAGACTTCATGTAGAAGAGGTACTTCCAGCCCTTATTCTTGCTGATTTCGAGTTTCCAATCGCCAACGTGAACGGATCGCTTGCCGTTGTCGGAATGCGAAAGTGCATAGCGCGGCTCCTGCTCGAGTGAGCCGTGCAACATAGGCAAAAAGGATGTGCCTTCGATGCCATTCATGGGGGGTAATCCCATTGCTTCGAGCACTGTTGGTGCGATGTCGACGTGCTCGGTGATGTCATCGACAAGCGTCGCTTCGGGAAATAGCGGTGGGTAGTGAATCATGAGCGGCGCTTGAATCATTTCCTCAAATAGCGTCCAGCCGTGTCCAAACTGGCCGTGATCGTAAATCTCTTCGCCGTGATCGTTGGTGACGATGACGATGGTGTCCTCAAGTTTGCCAAGCTCGGTGAGCTTGTCGAGAAAGCCGCCCACGTGCTCATCTTGGTAGGTAATCTCACCGTGGTAGAGCGCTTGAATCCAAGCCACATCATCTGCACTTGGTTTGAGTACCTTGTCGTTGATCTTTTTCTGGTCCTCGCGAGTGAAGGAGTCACCAATGGGACCGCTGTAGTTCTTCTTGTAGTAGCGGCTCCAGTACTTTTTGGGCACAGCATAGGTTGTGTGTGGATCGATGGTTTGGATGTAGAGGAAGAAGGGTTCATCGCCATTGTCCTCAACCCATTTGCCTGCGCGCTTGTACATTGCTTCGCCATGCGCTTCCTCTTCATAGAAGACTCCGAAGCCATCCCATCCGCGCTCAAAACCAAACTTCTCGCTAACAACTGGATTCGAGGTGAACCCCTGCGTCTTGATTCCTTGCTTCTGCAGGTGCTCGGAGATGAGGCCGATGTTTGGCGGGACCATCGACTCGGGTTTGGTGGCTGTGTGCGTTGCAGGGTAGAGGCTCGAGAACATCGTCAGCATGGAGGGCTTGGTCCAGTTGGCGTTGTTGTATGCGCGAGTGAAGGTCGTGGCTTTCTTGGCAAAGGCGTCGAGCTTTGGCGTGTAGATGCCGTTTTTCGCTTTGAAGGCCTCAAACTGATCGGACCGCGTTGTGTCCATGACCACCAGAACGAGGTTCTTTGCCTTCTTCGCGGTAGCAATGCTGTCCTGTGTGTCTTTGACCGGAGCAACAAAAAGTCCTGGCTCACCCCATGCGCCACCTTTGCCCGCACCCTCAGTAGCAAACTCGATCCGAACGGCCTTTCCTGCCAATTCTGAAAGGTCAACCTTCGCGCTTTGCCACTCACTAGTGCTTGTTGCTCGAAATAGCTCTTTGGGATCGCCTTTGATTCCCTGCACGCGAACGATGTAGTCCTGTGGGGTCTTGGAGCCGTAGTCAAAGATGAGGGTTGCCTTCTCGGGGACTTGAAGATAGTAGGAATAACTCTGAGCGCCAGGAGCCAGCAGCGAGCGACGCAAGCGCTTGCCAATTTTAACGGGCCCCGCGTGCTCAACAACAAGCGGGGCTTCTTTGCCTGCCTCACCAGCAAGCCAAAGCCAATCCACCTCGAGCTTCTCGGCTTTGTGGGCCAGCTTGAACTTCTTGCGGCCGAGGCCAAGCTCAGGCAGCGGCAGGCGATGTACGCCCCAATCCGCGCCCACCGTTACTTCGCCAATGCTGGTCTTGCCTGCAGAGATTGTGAGCGGCTGGGAACCACTTGTGGAGCGAGCCCGAATAACGAGTTCTTTTGGCGTGGTGACAAGGAACGTGTTGAGCAATCCTGTGCTCGCAAGGCTGGCGGCGCTCACAGATTTGTCATCGGATGCCGACCAACCACTCTCCCATCCACCGCGTGTGTACTTGCTCTGATCACCAGTACCGAAGTCGATGAACGGGCCACCAAAGCGAAGTTCTGCCCGGCTCTGCTCCTCCAAGAGGCTTCGAAACAGCTGGTAGCCATCGCGAACGTCCGGAATCTTGGGCTCAGCTTTGGCGTTGTTCTTTGCTGTGCCGGATGATGTATCAGCAACCGCTTTTGGGCTGCTCTTGTCACCAGAGTTCTCCTTGCCACAGCTGGCGAGGAGCAAGAACATGGCTAGACTGGCGAACTTCGAAACACGCTGCATGCAGCGAGGGTAGGGGCTCGCCAGCGATCCGTCGAGAATTTCGCGGATTTTCGCGAGCCGCCTGTGCGCGGGTGCCGCGCTATTCCGCTGATTGCTGTGCGTCAGGGCTAGAACCCCCAGCGTCGATGGTCTGCCCTGGCATTGCATCCGGGGCACTTGCGCCAGCATCGATGCCACCGCCGCCGCCGCCGCCGCCACCGCCACCGCCGCCGCCGCCAGGTGCGTCAACGGGATCTTCGTCGCCGCATGCAGCAATACCAGGGAGGGCTAGGGCCAAAGAACACAAGAGCAGAAGCTTTCGCATTGCAGGAGTTTACCTCAAGCCAGGAGTCTGCAGGGCGCCTGGGGTGATTCCCACTCGCTTTCGAGCATAGAGATCACACCAGTTTGCGAACACACCTAGAGCTGACGTTTGTCTTTGAGAGCGAGAGCGCTCCGTGAGATTGATCCCCGAAGCCAACTCGCTGTGGATGTTCCCTGAGGCGTTTAAGCAGCGCCTCAGGGTGTCGGCCATTAAGCGCGAACGCTAGAGAGGGCCGCAATCCTCAAAGCGATTGTTGCCGGCAAACCAAGCGTACTCACTCAAGTCCAGAATTGCTGCTTCTGATTGTTCACTCACCGATGGATCTGAGAGGTAGTCGTGCATGTCATCTACGAAGGGCCAGAAGTCTTTGCTGTACCGAGTAATCACCACACCATCAACGATGTACTTATTGGCGAGCGCGAGCCAGTTGAGCTCTCCAGGGCCAGGAACAGAGACGTTCTTTACGTTCTGCACATCTTTGAGAAACTCTGAAGCCTTCGAAAGTGGCAGGTCGACAAAGAGCTCGGGGTAGCTGCCCACAATTCCACGATGGGCCGAGAGGTAGTCGTCGTCGCAGGTTCTCGCTCGAGAGGAGCCAAAGGCAAAGTCATTGCTCGAGTAGGTGCGGTTCGAAATGACTGTGTAGAACTGGCGATTGCCCTGTCCATCGGAAACGCGGAATACGGTGGCGTTTGGCAGGTTACGCGCGTGATCGCCAGTCATCCCGGTGAGCATGTCCATGCCCAACTCAAAGTCGGTGAAGGACGCAATCTCTGGAATTTCGCGTCCAGGAACCGAGCTGCGGTTGAGGATGTCATCGTAGCCTGGAGTGAAGCTTCGCCGTGCGTCCATCTTCTTTGCTAGCTTCGTAAAGCTAGGAAACCCATCAAAGCTAACTTGCGAGTCGCGCACTGTCTCGCCCTGTCCGTCGATATCGAGGTCATCCGCGGGCACGAGACTGAGAATGCGGCCCTCCTTAAAGGAGCCAATAGCATCGAAGAGTGCAGAGGTATCAAAGCCTGCAGTCCACTCATTGCGAACTTCTTCGCGCTGCTCGGCCGGCATGAGAGAGAGCATCAGGTCCTCTCCCTCTGTACGAATATTACTGAAGTAGGTCCACGTCTCGAGTTGGTCGAGAGCGCCTTGCCAATACAAGAAGTTGACCGTGAGATTGTAGTAGAGACGTTCAAAGTTGGTGTAGCTCAAGAGCCAACCTGTCTCGGGCTGCCCACCAACGGCGCCCCACTCAACCGTTGCCGACTTCTCGTGTCGCAACACGGTGAGCCATGAGTTCGGGTCTTCGTTTGCTCCACTGCCAAGCCAGATGTCATCAAGTCCAAGGCCGTCGGGATGTAGGAGACGCATTTGCTTTTCAAGATCTTCCTGATAGGCGGCCTCGTCGTGAGTCTCGAGGATGCTGTGTAATGCGAAGGGATTGAGATTCCAGCCAATGAACGCCTCAGAGACTTCATCGGTGCTAATGGCCGACGGGTCAGAAGAGGGCTTGAGGAACCAGACCCAGAAGTGGTCACGAATTGCATAGGTCGCGGTCGATCCTGTGCAGACGTCGGCTTTGACCAACGACTCGATGAGCTTCTTTGAGTTCTCAATCATGAACTGCGAGCGAATCCGCCCTGGAATCTGACTGAAATAGCGGAATGGATTGCGGGCACCATCGCCAAGTTTGTGGGTATAGCCCGGATCTTCGGTGACCTCGTAGTTCAAGACTCCATCCTCGGTGATTCCCTTGAGGAAAAGGTCATCATTGTGGGCCATGACAGAAGCGTTGAGATCCCAAACGGTGTGAGTCTTGCGCACCATGACTGCGGTGATCTTTCGGAAGCGATAGAAGACTCGGTCATCGGGGTCATCCATGATGAACTCCTCAACGATTTCATCGATGGGCTTGCCCGTTGGTGTTCTGGAGCGAACCATTTCGTAGAACTCGCCTGGGCTCTTTTCGAAGCGGATGTGAGCAAAGAACATGTGCTCGTAGAGGTAGCGAGCCATAAGATAGCGTTTGAGGTCGAGCTCAGCACCGTTTCGGCCGTTTAAGAATTCTTCCCACTCCTCGATTTCTTGCGCGTTCTGGGGGGCAAGCAACACTTCTTGCGCGCCATCACTTGGACCGGGAGCCCCTCGAGAAATCCAGTCGACGATTGTTTCGAAGTCGCCAGGTTCCAAGGGCTCGAGCCCAAAAGGCATAGCGCGAGTTGCAAGGTCGGCGTTGCTGAGCTGGCTTACCTCTTGGGCACCCACACATTCAAAGGTGCGTTCTTCAAGGGTATTGGTGTAAAGATCGTGAGTGGCGGTGAGCAACTCGGAGTCGCGCTCTTGGGTTCGGAACTCGCGTGAGATGGTGAGCAGCTTGGTCATCAGCGAGTTGTTTGGGTCGGGATCAACGATAGGGTAGTACCCTGAGTCGCGCCATTCTTCTTCGGTGGCAGCAAAGTCCACGATGCCATCGTCAACAACTCGGCCATCTTTCAAACGACTTGGGTCTTGGGCGAAGACGGTTGGTGCAAAGAGGTTATTCGTGTTTGACCCGCGCAAGAGCCCCTCATAGGAACTGAGCTTGAGTTGACATGGAGAGTCGGTGCAGCCATGACAGGCGACGCAGCGCTTTGCGAGGATTGGTTGAATCTCATCGAGATACTCATCCTCCCCGCCCCAACCAAAACGGTTGCCAGGTTGATAGAGATCAAACTCTCCTTGCCCGGTGTCGCACTTACCGCTAGCGCAACTTGGACCATCCAGATCAGACCCGCATCCTGACACGGTCAGGGCAAGGGTGCTGAAGAGAGATAGGAGGAGGAGGAGGAGGAGGGTACGAGGAGCAGACATCCCGGTCATGATAGTGCTTCGCCCATCACCAGTACAAGCAACACATCTGAATTATGGTCATGCCACGCTGCTGTTTGAACTGGACGGACAGCGCGATGTCTCCTAAAAAGCTACATAAATGGGACCGTCGGGGGCGGGCACTGACCGTCGATTCAAGAGTGATGCTTTGTCCGCCACTACCGAGGCAAGGTGGGCTACTCTCGGCCGTTCCCCGCGGAAGCAACGTCATGCACAAACACACATCTACATTCATCTGGGGTCTTGGAATTGTTCTGTTGCTCGCTTGCGGGCCGAGCGCCGATGACGGGACTGGCGCCCAGACTGATGGCGGGGGAGGATCGGCTGACGCAAACGGCAATCCACCCACGTTTGCCGACGCAACTCCCCAACAAGCCCTGTGCGAGAAGATGGACATTCTCTTTGTGATCGACGATTCCGGCTCAATGGGGGAGGAGCAGGCGAATCTCGCAACCAACTTTCCACTCTTCGTTGATGTGCTCAACGGCTTTGTATCTTCAGCGGGCTTGCCTATCGACTATCACCTTGGCGTGACAACCACCTCGGTGAGCAAGAACTGGAGCATTGGCGGGCTCATTCCTGATAGCCAAGAGGGGCCCGATGGTGCCCTCATCGACAATGAATGCACGATGCCCAGAAAGTGGCTTGAGCGGGACGATGCAGACGTGCCCGGGACCTTCTCGTGCGTGGCCCAAGCGGTTGGTGGCGCCAATGAGGAAATGCCACTCGAGGCGATTCGTCTTGCGGTCCGTGATCGAGTGATGGATGGGCAGAACGCTGGTTTCTTCCGGGATGATGCTTTGCTGGCGGTTGTTGTGTTGACCGATGAGAACGATTGCTCGCGAATGGATAACAACTTCACGGTTGGACTCACCGATGATGTGTGTGACGACCTAGCCCCCGTTGACACCTACATCTCTGCACTCGATCAAGTGAAGGGCGACCGGGGACGATGGGCGACCGCTTTCATCGCGGGACTTGGCCCTGGTGACTGCAGCTCGGATTTCGGAAACGCAGATGAAGCGACTCGCCTTCTGAGCTTCGCGGCCTCGGCCGGCGATAACGCTGTGACGAGCTCAATCTGCGACGGCGACTTGGCCAGCGCACTGGGCGACGCGCTTTCTACCTTTGAAGAAGCGTGTCGCTCGTTTCCGCCGATTGAATAATTCCTAGCTTGCGAGTTCTTCTGGGTCACAAACGATGAGCCCTTCGATGCCGGGCAGCACGTCCTCATAGTGCACGGCCATCGATGCCAGCAGGCGCATCACGTCTGTGCGGCCGGTGCTTGAGACCATTTCGAGCCACTCCATCAGATGGGGCATCATCGCTGAAGGAGCAAGAGCGGGCGAGAGAGCCTCGGGCTGCTGCTGTGCCATCATTGCGAGTACAACGCGGCAGCTTGCTGCCTCGAGGCTCCAATCACGCAAGCTATCTCGCGCCTGCTCTGCATCGCGCCCCCAAACACAGGCCTCGGCCACAGCGACTCGGCACAGCGCATCTTGGCCAACATCGGTGCTCGAATTGGCTGCGTTCTTCCACATGGCAATCGCGGCTTCGTGGTCGCCCTGGCTCCACGCATGGTCGCCTATGAAGAGCTGCACACACGGCATGTGCACAAGCTCGCTTTCCATGAGGAGAGAAAGCTGCTCGAGCATGCTGTGGTGTTGCCCGCTGAGTGCGAGAGTTTCCAACGTGAGCGCCCGCTCAACACCGCTCTTGGGGGCCAGCAATCGCACCTTTCGCACAGCGCCCAGGGCATCGCGCAAGCGACGTCCAGCGAGCGCTGCTCGGGCGACGCCAATGGCAGCAGCAAGTCCCCTCATACTTGGGTCGGCGGGGTACTCCGGCGGTGGTGCAGGTGCGTTAAGGCAGTGAAAGAACACCTGCTGTGCACACTCGTCTTGGCCAAGTCGCAGGGCGAGGTCCGCTTGTTGGTATTGCAGCTCGCAGACTCCGGGAAAGTGCCCCAAGGCGACACCAATTGTGCGAAGTGCCCGGCAGAGGTCTCCGCTCATAATGAGCGCGGCTACGAAGTTTGCGTAGACGCGGGGTAGATAGGGAACCCGTTCGGCCTGGCGATTGGCGAACACATCCTCCGCGACAAGAAAGGCACGCTCGTACAATTGAAGGCGTTCTTCGCAGTCGGCTGGAAGCATCATCGCAAGTTTATGAAGGCTGTAGAGGTTCTCGGGGTTTTTCTTAGTGTCACGCCGAAGAATGCGCTCGTTGCGTGCCCGTTTTGATTTCTCTTTCACGACATCGGGCAAGTATCCCTCATGCAGTAGATGCACAGCGGAGTTCATTGCGAGTCGAAGGTTGCCTTCTTCAATGCTGTCCACAACGCTCTCGTGCACAGGGCGTCGAAACTCGATGCCCTTGCCGTTGCGAAAAAAACGCACAATCTGTCGCGCGTGCAACTCGCCAAGGGTGTTGCGATTGTCCTGGCTCACAAGAAAGGCGTCTGCATCGCTGGTGACGAGCTCGCGCAATCTCGGACCACTGTTTGGGGCCAGTTGTTCATCCGCATCCACAACGAGGATCCACTCTCGTGTCGCCATCGCCAGTGAGGCATTTCGTGCTGCAGAGAAGTCGTCAGTCCACTCCACGTGCGCGATCTCTGCTCCAAACTCACGAGCGATCGCAACGGTTGAGTCCGTCGAGCCTGTGTCGACAATGCAAAGTTCGTCAATCCAGGGACGCAGCGACTCTAGGCATGAGCGTAGGAAGCGCTCTTCATCGCGAACAATCATGCATAGACTGATTTGTGGGGCTCGCATCCAACAAGCAATATCGGACACCTGGCCCCTGTCCTTGAGAAGCGATGTGCGATGACATGGTACACCTTCCCCCATGACTGGGTACCACGTGCTGGAAGGGGAGGAACTGAGCCGCTTGAGGGATCCCAGGCGGGATTTTGCGCTCGATGTTCTTTCGGGACTCTCGGAGCACCACAAGAAGCTCGACTCACGCTACTTCTACGACGACGAGGGCAGCCGGCTCTTTCAGGCGATCATGAGTTGCAAGGACTACTACCCAACCGACTCGGAACGCGAGATCTTGCAGAACCATGGCCGCTCGATTGCGGCCACCTGTTCTGGCACACCGCTCAACGTCATCGATCTTGGGGCTGGCGACGGCGCAAAGACAAAGATCCTGCTACAGGCCCTCGTCGAACTGGGTGTGGACTGCCGGTACGTCCCGATCGACATTTCCGAGGGGGCGATTGGCGGGCTTGTCGAGACGATGAAACTCGACATGCCTGAGCTGGATGTGCAGGGATTGGTCTGTGAATACACCGATGGGCTCAACTGGTTGTCTTCGATGGGGGACAATCGCAAGAACCTGCTACTTTTTCTGGGATCCAATATCGGCAACTTCAACAAGGCGCGGGCTCGGGCGTTTCTGCGAAGGCAGTGGACTTCACTTCGCGACGGTGACTACGCGCTCATTGGATTCGACCTGAAGAAGGACATCGAGGTGCTGCTGCGCGCGTACAACGATTCTGATGGCTACACGGCCGCCTTCAATCAGAACTTGCTTCGGCGCATCAATACCGAGCTTGGCGGTACGTTCGATACAAGCAAGTTTCGTCACTATGGCACCTACGACGTCTTCTCAGGAGCAATGGTGAGCTACCTTGTGAGCTTGGAAGAGCAGGTTGTAGAGATTGCGGCGCTTGGACGGAGCTTTGAGTTTGAAGCGTGGGAGCCGGTTCATACGGAATACTCGTACAAGTACCTAGAGCGCGATATCGAAGACCTTGCATCCGATACTGGCTACATAATTGAGGCGAAGTATCGCGACTCAAGGCATTATTTTGTTGACGCTCTTTGGCGGGTCGCAAAGTAGGCGGGAATGGGAAACCTGAGCAGCTCAGAGGAAACACGTGTGAGCGAATTTGCGCGCGCATCGTTAGACCGACAGTTCGCGGAAGTTCGCAAACAAACCATGTCGCTTGTCCTGCCTCTCGAGGTCGAGGACTTTGTCGTGCAGTCTATGCCAGACGTGAGCCCGACCAAGTGGCACATGGCCCACACGACGTGGTTTTTTGAGACCTTTGTGCTTACGCCTTTCGTGGCTGGCTACAAGCCCTACAACCCACAGTACGGGTTCCTCTTCAATAGCTACTATCTTCAAGTTGGCCAAATGCATGCAAGAGAACGGCGGGGCGTGCTGTCGAGGCCAACTGTCTCGGAGATTACCGCCTATCGGCTCTCTGTGGATGAGTGCATCCGTGGGTTGCTTGCGAATGCTCCCGCGGCGGATTGGGAAGAACTCTCACGCAGAGTCGTCTTGGGGCTACATCACGAGCAACAGCACCAAGAACTCCTTCTGATGGACATCAAGCACGTGCTCTCATGCAATCCGCTGAAGCCCGCGTACGATCGTAGCGGTGACTCATCGTCAGCAGGGCAGGATCCATCGCTTGTGATGCAAGCGGTAGCGGGCGGCGTGGTCGAAATTGGCTTTCAAGGGCCGGGCTTTGCATTCGACAATGAGGGGCCGCGCCATCAGACTCTGCTTGAGGATTTTCGAATCGCGAATCGCTGCGTGACGAACGGCGAGTTCTCAGAGTTTATCGCAGATGGTGGCTATGAGAAGCCCGAATTGTGGCTCTCTGACGGCTGGGCGCAGGTTGTGGCGAACGGCTGGCAGACGCCCTTGTACTGGCAGAAGGAGGCGGGCGGCTGGCACGAATTCGGTATGCGTGGACTGCTCCCGATCATCGCCGCCGCACCCGTTGCGCACGTGAGTTACTATGAAGCGGATGCGTATGCTCGGTGGGCAGGTGCTCGCTTGCCAACCGAGGCCGAGTGGGAATACGCAAATTGCGCAACCAAGGTCTCGGGGAATTTCTTAGAGTCTGGGGCGTTGCACCCGCGAATGGCTGCAGGCGAAGAGCCACTCTTGCAGAGCTTTGGTGATGTATGGGAGTTCACGCAAAGCTCATACTCCCCGTATCCAGGGTTCCGAATCTCCGAAGGCGCCCTCGGTGAGTACAACGGAAAATTCATGTCTGGACAAGTGGTCACGCGTGGTGGCAGCTGCTTCACGCCGAAGTCCCATATTCGCGTGAGCTATCGCAACTTCTTCAAGCCCCATCAGCGCTGGTGCGTGCAGGGATTTCGCCTGGCGATGGATGGCTGCTAGCGCAAGCGGGCGTAGACATCGCCAGCAGGGGCGCTTCTAGAGAGCGTGCCGAGAAAGTTGCGCATCTCCGAACTATCAAGCCAGCGCTCCGAGGACCATCGCATCGTCTCGAGCTTTGAGTAGCGGTATTCGTAAGAGCCCAGGGCATCGAGCACTTCAATGCAGCGTTGAGCGCGCTCGCGCATGGCCGCAACGCACTCAAAGGAAAGCGCCACAATCGGTGTTTGTAGCCCAAGGAGCGCTTCTTCTTCGCCGCCTTCAATGTCGATCTTGCAGAAGTCGGGGACGCCATATTGATCGACGAGGTCTTGCAAGGTGCGCAGCTCGACTTCTTGTTTTTGATCCCACCGAATTCCCTCAAACTTCTTGGCTTCACGGGCATCATCGACCCACTCGCCAGTGCAAGACGAGACGGTGGGTGTGGCGCTGCTAATCCACAGTGTTCCTTTGCCGTTTCGTGCGGCAATGCCACAGTTTTCGAGTGTGACCTTCGTATCGCGCCCGAAGAGCAACGAGAGGAATCGAAAGAAATCTGGCTGTGGTTCGACGGCGACCACACGTGCCCCGAGATGACGCCAGGCGCGAGTGCGATTTCCGACATGGGAGCCAATATCGAATGCCAGAGCGTGAGGGGGAAGGAACTGTCGGTAGAACGCTTCGAGCCGTCCGCGTCGCCACACTTGCCCGTAATAGACAGCCAGGGAGCGGGCGATGCCATATGTGCGGGCCAGATTCATGGGCAGCCATCCTACTGAGGATGGGTTCGAAAACCAATTCGGATACATCAAGTGCTAGCTTTCCAGTCGTGTCGACGCTTGTGTTTGTCATACCCGATGGCAGCGAAGAGATTTCCGGTGGCAATCTCTACAACGCCGAACTACTTGCAGCCCTTGAGTCGGGCAGTGCTGTGCAGCGCATGACGCCGAGCGACTTTGCCTCGCGTCGGGTTGGCAAAGGTACGTATCTCATTGACACACTCAACCTTGACGTCGCGAAGGAAGCTCTTGCCCGTCGCCGGGTTGGACAGCGTTTCGTATTACTGGTGCACCATCTGCCGAGCTTCGAACCAGACCTTTCCGAGAATCACGCGTCGTGCTTGCTTGAACGTGAGATTCTTGGCGCCTTCGATGGCTATATCGCGACAGGCGAGTTCACACGCGCTTGGCTCGCAGAGCAAGGCTTTGCCAAGAGAACGATCTTAGTAGAGCCGGTAATGGCGAAAAAAACGTTTGCGGCGCGCGAGTTCGCAAGACCTACAAGGGCTGTCATGGTCTGCAACCTAATTCCTCGTAAGGGGGTATTGGCGTTTCTCGATGGCTTGGCCGAGAAAGCGCCTTCCGGACCAGACCACGCCGTATCGTTCTCCCTGGACATTATCGGAAGAACCGATTTGGATAGCGCGTACGCAAGAGAGTGCGCCCACCGATTGTCTTCAGATAAATTCCTAAGTCGGTACGTGAGATTGCTTGGACCGCTTCCGCACTCAGCGGTGGATGGTCACTACGAACGCGCAAACCTCTTTCTGTCTGCTTCGCGAATGGAGACCTTCGGAATCTCTCTCCAAGAAGCACGCTTTCACGGGCTGCCCATACTCGCAGTGGGGGGTGGAAACTCCGGACAGCATGTCCGTTCCGAGGTTACGGGCGAAATTCATGAGACCCCCAGGGCTCTCGCCGGTGCATTTCTCCGACTCGTGCAGACTCCAAGGGTCCACGCATCGTATTTCCATGCGGCCCAGAGAAATCGCCCCGCTGAAACCGAAACGTGGAACGACGCAGCTAGGCGTCTTAGGAAGACCCTTGCGACCTGGGAAGCTCCATGAAGCGGCACGCGCTAAGCGCCGCTCGAATCGTTGGTGCGCTGGGCGTCCTGACGCTGACGTTCTACTTCGTCGATGCAAAGGCTGCACTCGACAAGCTTGCGAATTTGGAAGCGAAGTGGCTCGCTCTAGGAATTCTTCTGTCGGTTGCTAACTACCTGGTTCTCGCATTGCGCTGGTGGCATGTCGCCGATCGGCTTGGCGCACCACTGAGCCCCCGGCGTGCACTGGCCGACTACTATCTCGCGGGGTTTGCGAACCAGGCCTTGCCAACAGGTCTCGCAGGAGCGGCCCTTCGAGCAGTTCGTCACGCTCGCCGACAGTGCCCCAATGGCGAGCCCGTGGGCGCGGGTAAGGCACTCACGATTGTCGTCTTGGAAAGGCTCGCGGGACTCGCGGTTCTCGCACTCGCAGCCCTTATCGGGGCAGCAGCACTGGCAAGCTCCAACCCCATGCTCGCAGCGATCTCCGGAGCCACGGTTTTTGGGCTCTCGGCTGTCTTGCTGCTTGTTTTCTCGTTGGCTGCGCGACGCAGTAGCTTGGGACGCGCGGGTTTTGTGACGCAAGCGAGGGGCGCTCTCGTTTCTCGTGGAGCTTGGCTGCATCATCTGGGGATCTCCGCGTGCAGCGTAGTCCTCCTCTGTCTTGGTTTCTACTGCGCGGCTCGGGCAGGCCATGTCGACGTTTCACTTGTGCGTTCACTCATCGTCACTCCCATCATCTTGGCATCTATGGTCATCCCTCTTGCTATTGCCGGTTGGGGCGTTCGCGAAGCTGCGGCCGCTGCGCTTTTCTCGGCGATGGGACTCGATGCTGCCAGTGGAGTTGCCGTGTCGATTTCGTTCGGACTCATTTCATTCGCTGCAAGCCTGCCAGGAGCGCTGGTATGGCTCGCTCCTGAGAGTCGCATGTCCTCCGAGTCGTAACGTAACCCCAAGTACACCAGCCTCGTATGCAAGATGGGATATGAATTCGCTCCGTGAATATCAAACACTCTTGACCCGCTACTTGGCTGACGATGGAGGCGTGCGGTACGGCGAGTGGCAGGCAACGCCCAAAGACGTTCGCGCCCTCTCTGCCGTGCTCGACGCCTGGCTCGCAAAGAGCCCAGAGAGCCATCCAGAGTCGTATCAGAGCGCCTCGCATCGACTTGGATACTGGCTCAACCTCTACAACGCCTTGGTGATTCGCGAAATAGTGTGTCGTTGGCCGCTTGAATCCGTGAAAGACGTTCGTCCAACACTGCTCTCCAAGGTTGCACCGCTAAAGGGGTTCTTCGTTGACCTGCGATTTGTCGTTGGGGGACGAACGATGAACCTGATGGCAATTGAGAACAAGATTGTTCGCGCTCAGTTCAAAGATGCACGCATTCACTTTGCTCTCAATTGTGGGTCTGCTGCGTGTCCCGTCTTGAGGCGCACCGTCTTTGATGGTGATGCACTTGAAGAACAACTCAACGAGGCGAGCCGCGATTTTGTAAACCAGGAAGAGAATGTTCGGGTGGACGACACAGTAGGGGTCGTGTGGTTGTCGAAACTCTTCAAGTGGTACGCAGGCGACTTTGAGAGACACGCCGCGGTGGAGTCTGCGATTGAGGGCAGTAGTCTCCTAGACTTTGTGGCGTACTTTGCGGAACCTGGGCTTTGTGAAGCCCTGCGAGCGGCGATGGCCCGTGGCTATCGCGTGCGTTTTCATGACTACGACTGGGGTGTGAATGCGAGTAGTTCTTAGGCCTGCCGCCAAGGCAGTTCTCGCCCGAGCAGTTGTGCAAGCGAATCATCATGTGGCGCGAAGAATTCCCGAAGCTCCTCTTGAATTTGTGTGGGCATCGCCAAAGAGGGTGCTTGGTTGTAGCGTTGCTCAAGCTCGTAGGGATGGGCTGAGAGCGTCAGGTGCTCAAGGACGCGGGCCATGGTCTTTGGAAAGATCTCTGCATCGTCCAGTTCGCTGGTAAATAGAACGAGAAGCCTCTGCCCCCAGACGTTGCGCCATCGCTCAAGGTTCTGAGCGTACAGACCGGGCGTAATGCATGGCGTCTTCTCTCCAACGGCGACTCTCCGCATTTCCAAACGCATGTCTTCGGCAAAGTCCCCAACAGCAAACCCCAAGTCTCGGCCTTCTTCTTGAAACCGCCCCAACATTCGATGATGTGAGAAGGCACGCAGGCTCGGGTCGCGAAAGAGTAGAACTAGGTGAAGTTCTGGAAGGCACGATTTGAGAAGAGCCGGATCGACATCACAGTAGGTATCCGCGCTCGCCTCGCCCGTGGCGTAGTGAAGGTTCGGGTCACGTGTGAAGTCAATCCGCTCTTCATAGAGCACGCCCTTCTCGTCAAGTTCGGGCCAGTCAAGGACCACCTTACCGTCTCCCTGAAGGGCGGGAAACTGGCCCAAATACTCACCCCAGTGGGCTTTGACGTGTGCTGACCCTTTTGTGAAGAACTGCATTTCCTTGCGCCTTCCAGGCAGCACAGATGGGTGCTCAAGCAAGTATCTGTAGAGAGATGAGGTGCCGCATTTGCGCTCTCCAATGATGAAGAAGCTGGGACGCAAGTACGCACTCATGGGCTCGATCCCGCGAAGTCGAGTTGGTGCGCAATGTAGACCAACTCGGCTCTCTCGATTTGCTCGTGGCGTGCGGTGATCCAGCGAGCGAAGAGCACAGAGTCGACCGGCGGGGCGGCGCGGAGCTCATGATCAACCGTGTCGACAATGTGGTGCAGAAAATACGCCTCATCGTGTGGGTAGCTGCCATCCCTTGCATGCACGACCCAATCCGAGCTGCCTGAGGCATCGATGCTGGCGCCAGAGTCCGAAAGCTGGGTAAAGAGCTTTCTTCCGGAATGACAAGACCCAGGACGACGGTTCATGCTCAGGTGGTATGCATGCCAGATTTTGGTATCTTCAGGCATCTGTGGCATGAAGACACTCTCGCCGTCAAAGTTGATCGTGAACCAGTAGCGCGCCGAAGGTGCACAACAACTCCAGAGCAGCGGTAAGAACTCTTCTAGGTCAATGAGGTCGAGCACTGCATGAGCGAGGACCAGGTCGAACTTCTTGTTGGTCTCCTTGAGAAACTCCGTGATGTCGCTATGAATTGGTTGTAGCGAAAAGCCTGCCGGCGCTCTTGGCATCGCTGCCAGCGATTCTGCATCGCAATCGACAAGTGTGTAGTCGGCTTCCGAAACCACACCCCAGTTCGCAAGGCGGCGAACCATACTGCCAGTGCCACCACCTATCTCCAAGATGCGAAGGAGTGCGTCACCTTTGCGTGCAAGAGCGTCCCGCACAACTTGCAGGACGCCTTGGTTGAGCGCTCGATCATCAACGCTGCGCTTTGCTTCTAGGTAGCGCGAGTAGTTGTACTGAAGTTCCACTAGTGTCTAGTTCATTGACATTGGTCATCAGAAACGAAGAGACACTAGTTCACAGCAATTGCGCGGGAGACCATAGCTCCCATGAGTACGTTTGCCCCTGCGGTGATCCATTCGGGCTTTGCATCTTCGATCTCGTTGTGGCTGATGCCACCAATGCAAGGAACGAAGACCATAGCTGCCGGGGCAACCTTGGACAGGTAGCAGGCATCGTGGCCAGCGCCGGCGACAATGTCCCGGTGCGAGTATCCGCATTCTTCTGAAGCATCACGAACAGCGGAGACGCAGCCTTCGTCGAATGGGATTGGCGCGTAGTAGAAGATTTGCTCAAGCTCGTAGGTGAGTCCGAGCTCCTTGGCAATCGCATCAACCCCGTCTCGCATCGCCTTGTCCATGCCGGCGAGCACGTCATCCTTGGGGTGACGGAAGTCGATTGTCGAGAAGACCTTGCCGGGAATCACGTTGCGCGAATTGGGATGCACGTTGACCATGCCAACGGTCGCGCACGCAACCGGAGCATTCTCGAGACCGATCTTGTTGACGAGCTCGATGACCCGCGCTGTGCCGAGCAGCGCATCTTTGCGCCGATTCATTGGCGTTGGCCCTGCGTGCGACTCAACACCGTTAAAGGTAAGTTCGTACCAGCGCTGTCCCTGACCATCCGTGACGACACCAATCGTTGTGTCCTCCTCTTCGAGAATCGGTCCCTGCTCGATATGCACTTCAAAAAATGCGTGCACGTCTCGCCCACCGACATCATCGGGACCGGCGTAGCCGATGCGTTCAAGCTCTTCGCCCATGGTCTTGCCATCGGCGTCTTCACGGGAGAGTCCGTACTCAAGTTCGTAGACGCCTGCAAAGACTCCGGAGGCGACCATCGCGGGGGCAAATCTCGAGCCTTCCTCGTTGGTCCAAATCGACGTCTCGATGGGGTGCTTGGTTTTCACGCCCAGGTCGTTGAGTGCACGAATGACTTCGAGGCCGGCCATGACGCCATAGACTCCATCGAATCTCCCGCCAGTGGGCTGCGTATCAATGTGACTTCCTGTCATCACGGGTGGCAGTGAGTTGTCCTCGCCATCGCGGCGAGCAAAGACATTGCCCATCTTGTCGATGCGAATTGAGCAGCCAGCTTCCTTGCACCATTTGACATAGAGATCTCGAGCTTCCTTGTCGAGGTCCGTTAGCGCAAGCCGACAGCATCCACCCTTTTCGGTGGCGCCAATCTTTGCCATCTGCATTAGGGTGTCCCAAATTCTGTCTCCATTGACCCTGAGTTTCTTGCTCTCGCTCATGGCAGGAATGATCTCGAATTTTGAGGGCTCGTCAAAGGGAGCTTGGCGCAAATCTGAGGGGTTCTCGGTTGGTGGCTGGACCCAAATCGCCAAGTTTGGATTCACGGAAACCGGCTAGAGCACGCAAGGCGCGGCCAACTGGCTCTAAACATACTGTCTCCCTCATCAAGGCGCAGCGCGAGAGTCGTTCTCGCAGATGCCATCAAAGCCGAGAGTCGCCCTCCGTGTGACGGGCTCTGCTAAGTCGGGGGGACACCTGCGGTGTTCCCGATGAGTGAGCTTCGCTTGGTTCGCTCGCTTACGAGCCCACTAGCGCGTGGCTCAAAGAGATTGAGCGTGCTCAATGGTCTTCTCGCCGCTGAACGCGTTGACGAGCCAACGCCTCATTTGTTGCTTGATTGGTCACTTGCCCCAGCAAGCTCCCTTCGCGCGCCTTGTCGGCAAACGAGCGTACTTCGCGATCCCATCTCCACCTCTGGATCACGCACTCGTGCGCGATTCATGAATATAGAACGCGCTCACTCGCCTTCTCGCCCGCTGGACAGACTGGCTCAGCCAGTCTTCTTCGTTGTTCCTGCAAACTCCCTCTTCCCGCCTCGCCAGCAAACGAGCTGACTTCGCGATCACGAATCAATGTCTATGGATTGCGCACTAGAACAACACTGCTGCGGCGCTGCTCGCCATGGACCAAATTGGTGCTGGGTAAAAGCCCATGAAGACAACCAGGGCAACCGAGACAAACGCAGTGATCGAGTAGGTTGGTGACAGCTTGATGTCTGGGTACTCGCCCGGAGGATCTAGATATGCCGCCTTGACCACTAAGAGATAGTAGTAGAGCGAGATGGTGGCATTTACGGCTGCAACAAGAACGAGCCAAAGATGACCGGCGTCAATCACTGCTGAGAAGAGAAACCACTTGCCAGCGAGACCTGGGGTCGGAGGAATGCCGGCAAGGCCAAACATGGCAACAAGCAGAACCAGGCCCAAGAATGGCGAGCGCTTGTAGAGCCCTGCGAGGCTTGCAATGCTTGGATTGGCTCCGTTGTGACTAACTGCTGCAACCACGAGGAATGCACAGACGACAATCGGTACATAGGTGAGAACGTAAAAGATAGCCGCAGCAGCCCCCAGCTTGGAGAAGGACAGCAGACCGAGTAGCAAGTACCCTGCATGCGCGACAGCGGAGAATCCCAATAGCCGCTTGAAGTCCTTCTGAAACAGGGCGGAGAGATTTCCGACGCTCATGGAGAGGATAGCGACGACGATCAGCATCGTTCTTAGATGCTCTGTGTTTCCTCCAGCCATGCTGAGGACACGAAGCAAGAGACCGACCGCAGCGACCTTGGAAGCGGTTGCCAAGAACGTAGAGGCTTCGTGTGGAGCTCCTTGATATGTGTCCGGTGCCCAAGAATGCACGGGGAATGCTGCCAGTTTGTACAAGACGCCAGCGAGCGTTAAGACGACTCCGGCGATGAGCAATGGGCTTCCACCCGAAGCGGCAATGGCTGGAATGTAGGTGGTCTGAGCAGCGCCGTAGATGAGACTAATGCCGTAGAGGGAGATGGCTGAGGCGGCGGCTCCAAAGAGAATGTACTTGGCCGCAGCTTCGCTCCCAAGTCGCTCACGTCGGTGCAGTGCCGCTAGAATGTAGAGGCCATAGGCAGAGAGCTCTAGTGCGATGTAGAGGGTGAGCAGTTCGGTCGCGCTCACAAGCATCATCATGCCGAGAGCTGATAGGTAGAAGAAGAAGTGCACCTCGGTACGGGCCGATGCGCGAGTTGAGTCTTGTCGCTGGGAAATCGCGATTGCGAAGGCGAGTGCCAAGCTGATTCCAAGCTTGAGAACCTGCGAGAACGAATCAACGGCATAGATGTCTGTTGCGAAGGGGTGCCCTTGATAAGGCAGAGCGAGGGCCGAGGTTCCAACGGTGATGATAGCCGCAGCCAGTGAGACGAGCCACGCGGTCCGAGCTTTGGTCCCGATCGCTGCGCAAGCGAAGGAGAGGAGCGCGCCGAGCAGCAGTGCGAATTCAGGACAGAAAAGTTCTGGGTGACTCATCTACTTGCCTCCTGTGACGGAGCCAATCATGTCGAGCATGACACTTGGCGCAAAGCCAAAGAAGAGAAGCACCGCTATCAAGATGATGCGCGGAAGTGTGAGCCATGCTGTTGGCTCCACCAAGTGGTCCCAGTCGGGATTCTTTGGGCCAAAGATGGCCTGTCCCAGGACACGGAGAATGTATGCCGCGGTGAAGATGAGGCCCGCAATAGCGGCGATTCCCAAGAGCGGAAAGACGCGCAGTGCTTCGATGAAGACCAGGAGCTCAGCCCAGAAGCTAGCGAAGCCGGGCACGCCCATGCCACAGAGTGCTGCGACAATGAAGAAGCTCGAAGCAACAGGGATTTGCCCGACAAGGCCACCAAAGTGGCGGATGTCCCGGTCGTGTGTTTGGTCGTAGATAAAGCCAACAGCGCTAAAGAAGAGCGCGGTCATGACGCCATGAGCGAACATCTGAAAAACAGCGCCATTGGTGCCATCGATGCCGAGTGTGTTGAGTCCAAGAAGCACGATTCCCATGTGCGATACGCTTGAGAAGCCAATGACGTACTTGAAGTCAGTTTGCCGCATTGCAACGAATGCCCCATAGACAATGCCAACGGTGGCCATGAAGGCAAAGGTTGGCGCCCAATACGCTGCGCCCAATGGCAACACACCAATCGCGATGCGGAGAATGCCAAACGCGCCGAGCTTCATGAGAACACCAGCGTGGAGCATGGAGACAGCCGTTGGAGCCGCTACGTGCCCAATGGGCGACCAGCTGTGGAATGGCCACATGCCGGCGAGAATGCCGAAGCCCACGTAGAGTAGCGGGTAGACGAAGATCTGAAATCCTTCGGAGAACGTGCCCGGCTCGGAGAGCGCGACAAGGTTCCAGGTTTGTCCACCCGACTCGACAAAGAGAGCAATGAGTCCAGGAAAGAGCAGAGCGGAACCCACCATCAAGAAGAGGGTGAGTTTCATTGCCGAGTACTCTTTACGAGTGCTTCCCCAAATAGCGATCAGCGGATACATGGGCAAGACGGCGACTTCGTAGAAGAAGAAGAAGACGAAGATGTCGAGAGAAATGAAGACACCGAAGACGCCGAAGACCAAGAGGCCCATGAAGGCGAAGAACTCTTTGACGCGCTTTTCTAGCGTCCACATCGAGAGCACACCTGTAAAGAAGACGATGGCGTTTAGGAGTGTAAGAACAACACTGACTCCATCAACAGCCACAGTGTAGCGAATCCCTAGATCTGCAACCCAAGGGATGTCCTCCACCATTTGGTAGCCGCCCGCGGTCTCGTCGTACTGTGCCCAGACGATGACACTGAGGACGAGGGTCACGAGCCCAGCAACCGCATTGACCGCTTTGATGGCTGTTGCCTTGCTCTCGGGCAACACGAGTGTGACGAGAAACGCGACGAGCGGGCACAAAAGAAGGATGCTGAGGATTGGAAGCTCGCTCATCGCATCATCTCCAAGCCAAGTGCGATGATTGCCCCAGAGAAACACAGAGCTGCGAGTCCGATGTAAAGAGGCAGTCGACCGCTCTGGGCTTTGCCCGTGGTTTCGCCAATTGTGAGTGTGCCCTGCCCAAGCATATCGCTCGCCTTGTCGAGCACGTGATTCTCGGTTCCAAAGAGAAGACCAGCAACGGCTTGTGCTGCACCCACAAAGAGCTTTTTGTAAATGACGTCGAGGTACCAGCCGTTCTTGAACAGGGTGTGAAGCGGTGCGAGTTTAGAGATGAAGCCGGTTTGTGGGGCACTCTTTCTCCCAAAGTCAAACCAGGCGATCAGAATTCCTCCGAGAGCCACTCCGATCGCCGGGGCCATCTCTGGAAGGCTTGGATGGTAGGCAACAAGGCCGAGCACGCTTGCAATCGAGTCACCAAACCAACCAACTGCAATGGCGCCCACTGTGAGCAATAGAATCGGAGCGTGAAGGGGCAGCGAGCTGCTGTGATGATCGTCGTGAGAGTCGGCTGGTGGCTCTTCAACCTGCACTGCGGAGTCTTGGTTTGGAAAGACGACTAGGAAAATCACCCGGAAGGTGTAGTAGGCCGTCATGAAGCTAGCGAGGTAGGCGCCGGCCAAGAAGAGGGGCTTGTCGTGCAAGCTGTGGATGATGAGCTCTTTCGAGAAGAAGCCAGCAAGCAACGGGAAGCCAGCGAGCGCACCCCCACCAATGATGAGGCCAAGGGTGATAACGCGAAGCTTTCGGGCCCCCGCCCGGCCAATGGCAACGGTGTCGTTTGTGCCATATTCGTGAATGAAGGCACCGGCGCAGAGGAAGAGCAGGGCCTTGAAGATCGCGTGTGTCGTGAGGTGAAAGTAGCCGGCGAAGAGGCTGCCTGCCCCAAGCCCCATGAGCATGAAGCCAAGCTGGCTGATCGAGGAGTAGGCAAAGACGCGCTTCATATCGCTTGCGACCATCGCCATCGTTGAGGAGAGCACGGCCGTGAAGGTTGCAACGCAGAGCACAACGGTGAGGGTGAGTTCCGCCTGCATGAAGAGCGGGTGAAAGCGGGCAAAGAGAAATACGCCAGCCGCGACCATGGTGGCCGAGTGAAGAAGTGCACTCACCGGCGTTGGACCTTCCATCGCGTCGGGTAGCCAGGTGTGAAGAGGAAACTGCGCGCTCTTGCCAACGATGCCCACGAAGAGCAGCAAGGTGATGAGTTCGATGCGGCCGGAGTCGAAGTTCCCCGTCGCAACGCTCATCGTGTTGAGCGTTTGAATATCCAAGGTGTGTGCTGTTTGGAAGAGCAGGATCAATCCAATGAAGAGCCCGACATCGCCAATGCGCGTCATGATGAAGGCTTTCTTGGCTGCGGCAATGGCCGAGGGCTTTCGATACCAGAAGCCAATGAGGAAGAATGAAGACAGGCCGACGAGTTCCCAGAAAACGAACGTCTGCATGAGGCTTGGTGAGTAGACGAAGCTCAGCATGGCCCACTCAAAGAGGGCGAGAAATGCAAAGAAGCGTCCACGCCCTGGATCGTGGCTCATGTAGCTTAGGGAGTAGACCTGCACGCATAGCGTGATGACGCTAACAACGGTGCCCATGATCAGAGTTTTCCCGTCCAACAGAATTCCAAACTCGATGCTGGTGCCACCGGCGTGAATCCAAGCTCGCGAAGCTTGTTCTGCTGGCGTGCCGCCTTTGGTAGCCAAGAGGAAAACGGCGCTTGCACAGGTCGCAGCACCCGAGAGCAATACCGTCATCATTGCCGCCAGGTGGTTCTTGCGAAAGACCACCAGCGCGACAAAGAACGCCATCAGTGGGGCGCCGAGAAGCACAAGCCCGATAGAGGTGCTACTCATTGCTGGCCTCCGCTCCTGTGCTTCGCAACAGTTGCATGGCATCTACGTCGACGGAATTTCGCTGGCGGTAGAGCTTGAGAATGATCGCGAGCGCGATGGCAGCCTCGGCCGCTGCAAGGCCGATGACTACCAGCACGATGATCTGAGCCACTGCAGGATCTGTCGGAATGAAGTAATTGAACGCCAAGAAATTGATGTTGGCGGCGTTGAGCATGAGTTCGATGCCGATGAGTATGCCGATGAGGTTGCGGCGAGCAAGCACGGCGTAGAGGCCCAACGAGAAGAGCATCAGACCAAGGAGCAGTGCGCCTTCGAGAGTCATGAGGCCTCCTCGTCCGCGTTGGCAGGCATGGCAGATTCCTTGCGAACGATGACGATTGCCCCAACGATTGCGAGAAGCAGAACGATCGACAGAGTCTCAAAGGCCAAGTTGAAGCGACCCAAGAGGTCTCGACCAACTTGCTCCAGCCCCCACGCACTTGGCGGTAGCTTCTTACCGGGACCGAAGTCTGCGTGTGCAATGACCAGGGCACCTCCCACGAAAAATGCAACCGCAACTAGAGCAGCCAGGAGTCTTCGTCCAGCGCTCTCGCGTTCCTTTGGGTTGCTAACGGAACTGAGCATGACAGCAAAGATCATGGTGACCGCAATGCCGCCCACGTAGATCAGAACTTCCATGATTGCGACGAACGGGCTATCGAGTGTGAAGAAGACACCTGCAACTCCGACAAGGGCGATGGCAAGCCCAAAGACAGCGTGAAGAATGTTTGCTTGCGTTACCGCGAGAAGCGCACCTACGAGCGAAACTACAGCCGCGATGGCGAAGTGAAGACTCATGAGAGTTCCTCCTTGGAGTCGTTGTCGGCTTTTTCGTCGGCCTCCGCCTTCTTCTTTGCTTCCTTGGCCTTCTTCGCTGCTTCGGCCTTGGCTTTCTTTTCAGCCGCTGCCTTTTCTTCGATCACACGCTGCTTCGCTACGAACTCTTCTTCGTAGTCGCGAAACTCTGCGAGCAAATCTACGCGCCAGTCTCGATTGTACCCGGCCTCTTCGTAGACCTTGGAGTACTCAAGCGTGTCGGTTGGGCAAACGTCGAGGCAGAGGCCGCAAAGGCTGCAAAGCGCAAAGTCCATCTCAAACTCAGCAACGCGCTTTTTCTTGATGCCCTCGACTTTGCCTCCGCTTAGCTTGATGCAGTACGAAGGACAGATGCGCTCGCAAGCCTTGCAGGCAACACAGTCGTGGCTGTTGCTTTCCTCGAAGCGAATCAGCTTGATAGCCGATCGGTAGGCGGGCGCTAGCTCTGGCAGTTCTTTCGGGTATTGCATCGTGACAGCTTTGCGCCGAATCACGGTTTGCGAGAATTTCCGCAGAGTGACGCTCATGCCCGAGAGAAGAGAGCCAAAACCGCCGAAGACGTTTCCGAAGTAACCCATCTAGAGAACCGCGATAACGAAGGCTGTGGCCAGCAAGTTGAGGATGGACAGGGGAATCAGAACCTTCCAACAGAAGGTCATGAGTTGATCAAAACGCAGCCGAGGAAAGGTCCAGCGGACCCACATCATCACGAAGATGACGGCATAGCTCTTGAGGAAGAACCACGCTGGACCAGGCAGTACCGGGCCATCCCAACCACCGAAGAAGAGCACTACTGCAAGCATGCTAACGATGAGCATGTTCGTGTACTCCGCGAAGAAGAAGAGCGAGAAACGCATGCCAGAGTACTCAGTGTGGAAGCCAGCGACGAGTTCGCTCTCAGCCTCAGGGATGTCGAATGGTGCGCGATTGGTTTCGGCAAGGGCACTGATGAAGTAGATGATTGCCGCGATGGGCTGCAAGACCACGAACCAAATCCCCTGCTGATCTTGGGTCATCACAATGTGACTGAGGTCGAGGCCGTTGATG
This sequence comes from Kofleriaceae bacterium, assembly GCA_024762925.1. Classification (GTDB taxonomy): domain Bacteria; phylum Myxococcota_A; class Polyangia; order Haliangiales; family Haliangiaceae; genus NORP324. The sequence continues at coordinate 85,198 of JANTGM010000001.1, forward strand.
GCGACAACTCCATCGCCCGAGCTCAAGGTGGGCCCCATGGCGTTGACGACAAGCACCACCGATAGGGCCGAGAGAATTAGGGGAACTTCGTAGCTGATGTTTTGCGCAACCGAGCGAATTGCGCCAAGGAGAGCGTACTTGTTGTTGGACCCCCACCCAGCCATGAAGATGGCAATCACGGCGATGCCTCCAAAGGCAAAGACAAAGAGCAAGCCATAGTCGTTTTGCACCAAGATTGTGCTCTCGGAGAATGGAAAGAGCGCGACGGCGGCAACAACTGGTGCGAACGCGAGAAGCGGCGCCAGGTGATAGAGCGGCTTGTCGACATTGCTGGGCGTGATGAGCTGCTTTGAGATGAGCTTGAGCATGTCGGCTAGCGTTTGCAGCAACCCGAATGGACCGACTTCGGTTGGCCCCATGCGCATTTGAATCCACGCTGATACTTTCCGCTCCGCCCAAACCAGCATCAAGACATTAACGGTGAGCATGCCCATGATGAGCCCAGCCGCGATGGGCATGGCCAGCACGCTGCCGTCTAGTAGTTGTGTGAGGGTTTGTGGCACGGTCTTTTCAATTCTCTAGCGATCAATCTCAGGCATGACCACGTCGATGCTTCCGACGATTGCGATGGTGTCGGCGAGCATTGTGCCAGCAAGGGTCTCGGGCATAGCGCTCAGGTTCGAGAATGAGGGCGTGCGGAGCTTGAGCTTGACGGGAATGTCAGAACCATCGCCCACGATGTACATGCCGAAGTGTCCTCGAGCTGATTCCACCGCGAAGTAGTACTCGCCCTCGGGCAGCTTGAAGCGCTTGGGCATCTTCTTAGGAAGAATTTCGCCCTCGGGAATTGCCTCGATGGCTTGCTCGATGATCTTGCAGCTTTCCTCAATTTCGCGAATGCGAATGTGGAAGCGAGCCATCGTGTCGCCCTCGTGAAGCACCGGAACCTCAAAATCGAAGCGGTCGTAGCCACCATAAGGCTCGGCTTTGCGCACGTCGTAAGCCACGCCGCTTGCTCGCAGACTCGGACCTGTAACTCCGTAGCTCTTGGCAAGTGCTTCGCTCACGACTCCAACACCCGTGCAGCGCTCACGGAGAATCACGTTGTCGGTAACCAGCTGCTTATACATGTGCAAGCGTTCGCGGATACGAGCTAGGAAGGCTGTGGCTCGTGTGAGAAACGTTTCATCAACATCCCACGTCACCCCACCAAAGCGGCCGTAGCAGTACGTGAGGCGAGAGCCCGTCACTTGATCCAAAATGTCGAGGATCTCTTCTCGATCATCAAAACTGTAGAGGAATGGCGTGATGCCACCAAGATCCAATAGGAAGGTACCAAACCAAAGCAGGTGGCTGGCGATGCGATTGAGTTCGTTGACAATGACGCGGATGTAGATGGCTCGCTCGGGGACATCTATTCCTAAGAGTTTTTCTATCGCCTGGCAGTAGCCCAGGTTGTATATCATGCCGCTGAGGTAGTCGACGCGAGAGGTGTTGGGAAGAAACTGCAGCGTGTTGCGATTCTCGGCCATCTTCTCGTGCGCGCGGTGGCTATAGCCAATGACCGGTTTCGCTCGAATGACCTCCTCGCCGCGCAGATCCAGCAAGAGACGCAAAACGCCATGCATGCTCGGGTGCTGCGGCCCCATGTTGAGACTGTAGACTTCGCCTTCACTCGCTTGGGAGTCGCTACTCATCTGCGTCCTCGATGCGCCCAAAGTCCTTGCGAAGCGGGAAGAAATCTGCGTCCTCTGGCAGCAGCAGGCGCTCGAGCTCGTTATGCCCAGTGAAGGTCACGCCATACATTTCGAAGACCTCGCGTTCCTGCCAGTTTGCGCCGCCTGTCAAGTTTGACATGGTGGGTGCTTCGAATTGTTCTGATGCAAGGCCGCCAGCGATATCAACATGAACGAGATGGCGGTCTACGGCATCAAGCGAGTTGAAGGTGTAACAAAGCCGCATGACCTCCTCCTTCTCACGAAGGTCTTGGCAGGTCAGCATCTCGAGAATGTAGCCCTCGTCGAGGAAGGTCTTTCCCACTTTGAGCACGTTCTCCAAAGATGCGGTGTGGCGCTGGTGGAGGCCAGTCTTGCCGTAGTCCATCTCCTCAGAGGCAGACGTGAGGTCTGCGAGCGCTTGAAGGCCATCGCTCATGGATTGAATTTCCTGCCCGCCTTGACCTTCTCTTTGAGCTGTAAAATTCCTGCAATGAGAGCTTCGGGGCGAGGTGGGCAGCCCGGAATGTAAATGTCGACAGGTACGATCTTGTCGGCACCTTCGACAATGGCGTATTGATTGGGATACTTGAACGGTCCGCCGTCAATGGTGCATCCGCCCATCGCGATGGCCCACTTGGGGCCAGGCATCTGATCCCACAGCTGGCGAATCACGGGAGCCATTTTCCGCGAGATGGTTCCCGCGAGAATCATCACATCCGCTTGCCTTGCGCTCGGTCGAAACACGCCTGCGCCAAACCGATCGAGGTCGTACTTAGAGGCCCCAGCAGCCATCATTTCCATTGCGCAACATGCCAGGCCAAAGGTGAGCGGCCACAGGGAATTTGCGCGGCCCATGTTGAGTAGGTCGTCAAGCAAAGCCAAGCGTACAACGGCAGGGTCTGCGCTGGCGTCGGCTCCAGCAGGGTCCACAACCGGTGTCGCGCTTCGATTGACCAAAGGCAGAAATCGCTTTGGGTCCTTGTCTATTTTGCCCAATGAAAGACTCCTTTGCGCCACGCATAGACCACCGCCAACGAGAGGATGCTCAGGAATAGGGCAATCTCAACGAACCCTCGCCATCCGAAATCTTCGTAGACGAGTGCAATGGGAAACAGGTAGAGGATGTCAACTTCAAAGGCGACAAAGATGAGCGCAAACACGTAGAAGCCGATGCCAAATCGCAGCCAGCTGGACCCGACTGGGTCGACACCACACTCATAGGTGCTCTCCGTGTCTTTGCCCTTGTAGCGGGGGCCAATGAGAAGCGGCAACACCAACGGCATCGCGCCCAGAGCGATGCCCAGGCCCAGTAACAGTGCTAATTGCGCGTAACTGCTCATCTTCTTATCAGGGCAGAAGCATTCTGCCGTCGTGACCAGCCGACTTCAATAGGCAAGCTGCGGGTTTTTGTATGATTCTCCTCCCAGCAGCGCTTTCCTCGATCTCGGGCTTTGCTGGATTGGTCGTTATGGCTCTTATCTCGCGAAAGAAGTGCGTTTACGAGCCCAGTGATGGGCTGCGTGACTATCTAGAAACCCATGGCCGGCTGGTCGCATTGCCCATTTTGTACGAGGGGCTTGGGGCGTATGCAGAGACGATTCCGGTGTATGACAAATACGGTGAGGATACACTTTGGGAGACTGCCTTGTATCGAGGCACCGATCGAGAAGTGATCTCTCGGGCTCTTGTGAAGATCTACGCCGATTTGAAGGTGATGGGAAATATGTCTCTCATCGAACACCTTGTGACTGATCGGGTAGATGTTTGTACTTGGGGAAATACCAAGCCCTATCGCGTAAGAATTCTGAACACCCTCAATGAGAACTTCGACTACTTCTACGTGAAGAAGGCTGATGCATCGCGCATCTATGGTCTCGAACTTGAGCATGTCTTAGCGCCAAGTCGCATCGAGTTCATGTGTGATGGGCAGACCGTCGTGGAGCAACACGTCGCAGGAATTCCTGCACAGGACTTTATGAAGCACTACCTAAAGGACACGCGACTGGATGAAGTGCGCCTTGCCAAGGAGTTTGTGAAGTTCAATGAACGCTGCATGCTGCGCCTTTTGGGCGACATGCATGCTGGCAACTTCGTGGTCGACATAACGCCAGACTTTGATGAGACGGTTTACAGCATGCGTGCAATCGACTTTGATCAGCAGTCGTATGAAGGCCGCAGCCATGTCTACTTGCCGCAGTACTACAAGGTAAACAATCCGCTCGTTTTCTTGGGCATGCGATGCATGACGGTCGAGACGGTGAAGCAATATCGCAATGAAGAGCGAACGCTCATGGGAAATCGCGCCAAGGTTGAGGAGGCTCGACTGTCGGCGCTTCTCGATGCGATGTGTGAGGATGAGTTGGCGCCCCGAGACAATGTCTTGCAGCTCCGTGCTGAGCTTGCGGAATATCACCAGCAGCCGCGATTTCTCGCGGGTGAGTCGATGGGGGATTTGGTTCGCATTTCGCTTGAACAACTCGCGCTGTAGCTTGAGCCAGCTTGCCAAGGCTGGACCCTCCATTTGGGGGGGCACAAATCGAATGAGCGCTGGATTTTCGGCAGACCTACAAGTGCTCTGCGGTGAGGGGGTAGATGCATGACTTTGTTACGGAAAAAACAGCCCCAAACCGATTTCCCCTTACTACTTTGGACTGTTTCTGGGTAAGCTCTATTACGGGTTCGCGGTCGATCTTCGATCAGCATTGCAAGAAGGGCAGGTGCCATGGGCACAAGAAGGTTTCGAGAGATAGTGGCTATTGCAGCGGCAGCAACCGCTCTCTCCTTGGGAGCATGCGCTCTCGAAGACGATATTGAGAGCGAGCGCGAGGCTCTCGCTGAGTGCTTTGATACCGGGGATGGCGTTGTGTGCGTTGACCGTGACGAGTTTTCTGCCGCGAGTTTGGTTGCAGGCAATAGCTCCGAAACGATGGTTGCTGCAGCGCACGCAGGTTCTGCTTCAGAGGAGTCTTCGGAGTCGTCTGCTTCAGAGGAATCTTCTGCTTCAGAGGAATCTTCGGAGTCATCTGCTTCAGAGGAATCTTCGGAGTCGTCTGCTTCAGAGGAATCTTCCGAGTCGTCTGCTTCAGAGGAATCTTCGGAGTCGTCTGCTTCAGAGGAATCTTCGGAGTCGTCTGCTTCAGAGGAATCTTCGGAGTCGTCTGCTTCAGAGGAATCTGGATGCTCTGGCGGCAGCGATCCAACGACCGGTACAGAGGAGACCCTAGGCTTCGCCGAAGCCATTGAATTCGACACCGCGACGCTAGTGAACCAAGTTGCTGTCACAGTGGACATCGCGTGGCTCACGTCACCCGATCACTCGTTGGCAATCGACATCACAGGACTCAATGGAGGGTTTGAGGTGCATGGTGATCAAGTGGTCGCAGTGCAAGATGCAACAGTCTTTAGCACCGACGTAGATACAGCCTTTATCGTGGTTGACTGGACAGCTGACACGACACCGAGGAACGTCAACGAAGTCTACACAGTATGTATTCAGGTGCTCGTCACTGGAACACCTGTGGGACCGCTCAAATGCACAGACTTCGGCCCTTTCTAGCTAGGATGTTGCTAGATCTCCAAGGGCAAACCCGCGCCTAGGTCGCTTAGCTCGCAAGCTTGGCACAGATCGCATCACCTGCGGCTGTGGTGCCAAGCGAACCACCAAGGTCCTTGGTGCGGGTACCGTCGGTGACTGCGTCGAACACTGCCTGCTCGACTGCAGCAGCCTCGGTCTCCAGGTCTAGCGAGTGCCGGAGGAGCATAGCCGCACTGAGAATTGTTCCCATTGGATTGGCAATGCCCTTGCCGGCGATGTCGGGAGCTGAACCGTGAATCGGCTCATAGAGCCCCAGACTACCGTCTCCGAGCGATGCACTTGGCAATAACCCAAGTGATCCTGTTAGCACAGAGGCCTCGTCGCTCAGAATATCACCAAACATATTTCCCGTGACAATAACGTCGAAGCTTGAGGCTTGGGTAATCAGCCTCATGGCAGCCGAATCGACTAACTGGTGGTCTAGGGTGATTCGAGGGTGTTGGGCTGCGACTTCTTCGGCAACCTGTCGCCAGAGTCTTGAGGACTCCAATACGTTTGCTTTGTCGACCGAAGTGACGCGCTTTTTCCGGCCTTCCGCAATCTTGCAGGCCAAAGTCACCATGCGACGGATCTCGTAGTCACTGTATGCAAGAGTGTCGATGGCACGAACGACCCCATTCTTCTCCTCGCGGCACCGCGGCGTGCCAAAGTAGATGCCGCCTGTGAGTTCTCGAACCACCATGATGTCCACGCCCGCGAGACGCTCTTGCTTTAGTGGCGAGGCTGAGGCAAGGGAGGGATGCAGAGTAACGGGCCTTAGGTTCGCAAAAAGTTCCAGACCTTTGCGAAGAGCCAACAACCCCTGCTCTGGGCGAACGGCTGCCGTTGGGTCATCCCACTTTGGGCCACCAACCGCTCCAAGCAAGACACCATCGCTTTCCTTGCAAGATTGCAGACTGGCATCCGGTAGGGCCGATCCCGTTGCATCAATCGCACAGCCGCCTACGAGTTGTTCTGAGTAGGTGAATGTGTGGCCGAATCGGCTTGCGACAACATCGAGCACACGGCACGCTTGGGAGGTGATTTCTGGTCCAATGCCGTCGCCTGCGAGGATGGTAATGGTTGCCTGCATCGCCTACTGCCCTCTCTCATACGCTTCGATGGCTTCTTGAAAGCTCTGCAAGTACCCGAGTTGGTCCAAGCCATCAGCCAAGCAGCGCTTGGAAAATGCATCAATGGGAAACTCGATTGGCTCTTTGTCGGCCAGCTGCAGCGTTCGAGTGCTGAGGTCGATGTGTACCTCCGCATCGGAATCAGCCACAGTGAGTTCTTTGTGGTGCTCTTTGCTCACTTCAACCAGAAGCAGGCCGTTCTTCAGGGCATTGCTGCGGAAGATGTCCGCAAAGGAGGTGGAAATGATGACGCGAAAGCCCCAAGCGGACAACGCCCAAGGGGCATGCTCTCTTGAGGAACCACAGCCAAAGTTGTCTCCGGAGAGCAAGACCTTGCGTCCTTTCATCGCCGCTTGATTGAGCGCGAAGTCGCCGTTCTCGCTGCCATCTTCGTTGTAGCGCCAGTTCGAAAAGAGGTGCTGCCCGAGCCCAAGCTTGTCCGTCGTCTTCAGAAAACGGGCAGGGATGATCTGATCGGTGTCGATGTCATCAACCAGAAGCTTGATGAGTTTTGAGTTGAGCGTGGTGAATGACTGCATGGTTTACTTGTCGGTGCCTAGAAGAGTTCTTACGTCGGTGATCTGCCCTGTGACTGCTGCCGCCGCGGCTGTGAGTGGCGAGGCCAAGAAGGTTCTGCTGCCTTTCCCCTGGCGGCCCTCGAAATTGCGGTTGGAGGTGCTAACCGCGTATTGGCCAGCCTCCAACGCGTCCCCATTCATGGCGATGCACATCGAACACCCAGGCTCTCGCCACTCTGCGCCGGCATCTTGGAAGATATGATCCAGTCCTTCGGCCTCAGCCTCTCGCTTGATCGCGGCCGAACCGGGCACAACCAAGACTCGCGTTCCCTCGGCCACCTTGCGGCCCTTCATCACGCTAGCCGCATCTCGCAAGTCTTGCATCCGGGAGTTTGTGCACGAGCCAACAAAGACGACATCAATTGGTTGGCCGACTAGTGGCCTGCTCGCTTCGAGCCCCATGTAGTGCAACGCCTTGGTAAGTGCATCGACATCTGAGGAGGAGCTCGCATCCTTGGGATTGGGAATACTCTGAGATACGCCTATGCCCATGCCTGGGTTGGTGCCAAAGGTGAGCATTGGTTCTAGAGCCGAAACATCCAAATGCACGGTTCTATCAAAGGTTGCTCCCGCATCTGTGCAGAGCTCTTTCCAGGTTTCAACCGCCGCTGTCCATTCGCCACCCTTTGGGGCCATCGGGCGCCCCTTCAAGTACGCAAAGGTTGTCTCGTCTGGTGCGATCATGCCTGCTCTTGCGCCAACCTCGATTGACATATTGCAAATCGTCATGCGTTCGTCCATCGACAAGGCGGCGATTGCTTCACCGCGATACTCAATGACGTGACCCGTCGCCCCGCCGATACCAATCTGTGCACACAGCCCCAAGATGATGTCTTTGGCACCGACCCCTGGTCCAGGAGTCCCCGTGAGCACAACCTCAAGAGTCTTTGGACGCTCCTGCAATAGGCATTGCGTGGCCAAGACATGACCGACCTCGCTGGTTCCGATTCCAAACGCCAGTGCGCCAAACGCTCCATGTGTTGCTGTGTGGCTGTCACCGCAAACAATCGTTTTGCCCGGCTGTGTGGCGCCGAGCTCAGGGCCGATCACGTGCACAATGCCCTCGCTGCCCGAGCCCCATGGGAAGAGCTCAATGCCATGCTCCTCGCAGTTCCGCTCAAGAGTGTCGAGTAGGTTCTTTGCGCTTTCGTCCAGAACCGCGAGCTTCTTTGGTAGCGTTGGCGTCAAGTGATCCATCGTCGCAACGGTCCGGTCCGGGCGCCGCACTTTGAGACCTCGAGTGGCAAGCTCCGCGAACGCTTGTGGTGAGGTGACTTCGTGAATGAGGTGGAGGTCGATGTAGAGAACAGAGGGGCAGTCTGGCTCTTGCGCAACGACATGAGCCGCCCAGACCTTCTCAAACAGCGTCTGAGGTGTAGATGCGTCGTTCACGCTTGTTTCTCCTCTTCGTTCACGCCAGGTGTTTGATCGTTTGCTGCCTCTTCGCGTTTTTCCGCAATGAGCAGCTTGTTGAGTGCGGCGATATAGGCTTGAGCTCCTGCAACCACGATATCGGTCGCTGTGCCGTGCCCAATGTATGTGCGCTTGGCATCAACGCCGCTTTGCGGGTTGATGAAGCCATCGGAGGACTGCAAGCTCTCAACCCGGACGGTGACCTCACCAAGCGCGTCAATCCCGCCTGTTACCGATTGAACGTTGAACTCAAGCAAGGTGCCGTGTTTGCCCATGATTTGATCAATGGCTTTGTAGATCGCATCAACAGGACCAGCTCCGACTGCCGCTTGCACATGAATCTCACCATCAGGTCCCGCCAACCGCACGGTCGCAGTGGGCATGTCAGTGGTGCCACTGGCAACCTGAAGATCTGCCAAACTCCAAAGCTGGCTGGCTTGCCGCAGCTCGTCGGTAACAAGGGCCTCTAGGTCTGCATCCGTGATGTTCTTCTTCTTGTCGGCGAGCTTCTTGAATCGTTCAAATGCTTTGTGCAGGTCTTCATCAGTGAGGTGATAGCCGAGAACGGCGAGACGCGTCTTTACCGCATGGCGCCCAGAGTGCTTACCCAAGACGAGTTGGCTTTCCGCAACTCCAACCGTTTCCGGGCGCATGATCTCGTAGGTCTCTTCGTGTTTGAGCATGCCGTCTTGGTGAATGCCTGCTTCATGTGCAAAGGCATTGGCCCCAACGATCGACTTGTTGGGCTGCACATGCATTCCGGTGCAACTGGAGACAAGCTTGCTCGTGCGCATGATTTGGGTTGTGTCGATACCGGTCGTTTTTCCGTAAAAGGGCGCTCTTGTGCGCATTGCCATCACGACTTCTTCGAGAGCTGTGTTGCCTGCTCGTTCACCGATCCCATTCACCGCGACTTCTATCTGGCGGGCCCCATTGACGACACCCGCAAGGCTGTTGGCTGTTGCAAGCCCCAAGTCGTTGTGACAATGCACCGAAATGATGATGTCATCGGTCATGCCGGCTGTCTTCTCTTTGATGCCCTTGATGAGCGCGCCAAATTCCTCTGGGGTCGTGTATCCCACCGTGTCGGGGATGTTCAGGGTTGTGGCACCTGCGTCGATGGCTACTGCCAAGACTTCGTAGAGGAACGCTGGGTCTGAGCGACCGGCGTCCTCAGGCGAGAACTCGACATCAGGGCAGAGCTTGGCGGCATACCCGACCATGTCGTGCACTTGTGCAACAACCTCGCTTCGGCTCATGCGCAACTTGTGCTCTAGGTGAATATCTGAGGTGGCGAGAAACGTGTGAATTCGTGGTCGTTTGGCTGCTTTTACGCCCTCCCACGCTTTGTCAATGTCAGTCACTTTGGCGCGCGCAAGGCCACAAATCACAGGTGGCTCGCCGCTTGGCGTGTCTTGCCCAACGCCGACAGTTTCGGCGATGCTCTGGACGGCCTCCAGGTCCCCTGGAGATGCAGCGGGAAAGCCTGCCTCAATTACATCCACACCAAGTCGCGCCAAGCTCTCGGCGATTAACTGCTTTTCAGCTTTTGTCATGGTGGCGCCAGGCGATTGCTCGCCATCGCGCAGGGTAGTGTCGAAGATGCGGATGTAATTGGTGTCCATGGAAGTGCTGCCTATTGCTGCTTGATTTTAACGGCGTCGAGAAATGGCATCATGTCGCGAAGCTTCACGCCAACATCTTCAATGAGGTGCCCCTGGCCCTCTTTCCGACTCGCGTTGAATGTGGGCCGACCAGCGTTGTTCTCATCAATCCAAAGCTTGGCGTAGGTGCCATCTTGAATGTCCGTGAGCATCTTCTTCATGGCCGCGCGGGTTTCATCAGTCACAACCTGTGGTCCTCCGGTGTAGTCGCCATGCTCGGCTGTGTCGCTCACGGAGTAGCGCATGTATGAGAGGCCACCGCGGTACATCAGATCGACGATGAGCTTGAGTTCATGCAGACACTCAAAATAGGCAATCTCCGGCTGATAGCCTGCATCGACAAGAGTATCGAAGCCCGCTTGAACAAGCGCCGAGACGCCACCACACAACACGGCCTGTTCGCCAAAGAGGTCGGTCTCAGTTTCTTCCGAGAAGGTTGTCTCGAGAACACCAGCACGGGTGCCACCAATAGCGCCAGCGTAGCTCAGTGCTAGATCCTTCGCATTTCCACTCGCGTCCTGGTGCACCGCCATCAGGCATGGAGTGCCGGCCCCCTCTTGGTAGGTCTCGCGGACGCGATGCCCTGGTGACTTGGGCGCGATCATGATGACATCCACGTCCTTTGGGGGCTCGATGATGTCGTAGCGAATGTTGAAGCCATGTCCAAAGGCCAAGGTGTCGCCGCTCTTGAGGTGGGGAGCAATGCTCTCGCTGTAGATCGAACCTTGCTTGGTGTCTGGAGCGAGAACCATGATTACATCTGCCCACTCGCTCACATCTGCAACAGAGCCAACCGTTAGTCCTGCTTGTTCGGCAACCGCCCTGGATTTGGAATCTTCGCGAAGCCCGACACGCACGTCGACACCGCTCTCCTTCATGTTGAGGGCGTGAGCGTGTCCTTGAGAGCCATAGCCGATTACAGCGACCTTCTTCGCTTTGATGAGATCGAGGTTTGCGTCTTTATCGTAGTAGATGGTTGCCATGAGAATTCTTCCTAGTCGGGTGTTACGAGTTTTCGTCTTGGGGCACGAGTGCGTGCACAAAGTGAGGGTGGACGGTGGTTGCTTTGGATCCGCGTGTCATCGCCACACCGCCAGTTCGCACCATTTCAATGATGCCGAACGGACTTAGGATCTCGAGCAAGCCGTCGATCTTGTCGCCGGTGCCGGTGATTTCTAATACAAGTGATTCTGGCGCCACGTCGATGATACGGGCGCGAAACACTTCGATCATTTGCATGACCTGGGGTCGAGCCTCAGCGTTGGCCTTGACTTTGATGAGGGCCAGGTCTCGCTTCATCGCGGGCACGTGAGTTAGGTCTTCAACCTTCAGAACATTTACGAGCTTGTAGAGATTGGCTTCGATAAGCCTGGCCTCTGCATCGTCAGACTCAAGCACGACGGTGAGCCTTGATACCCCAGGGACGTCGGTATGACCTGCTGTCATCGAGCCGATGTTGTATGCCCTGCGGCGAAAGAGCGAAGTGATGCGAGAGAGCACACCAGGCTTATCTTCGGCGTAGACCACGAAGGTGTGCAGTTGGCGCTGTAGCGCTCTGCGTTGGATGGGTTCGTTTGGATTGAGCATGGCGAACTCTTAGGTGTCCTGTCGAATTGCGGGCTCCTTGCGAGGCCGCCGAATCATCTTGTCCAAAGCCTTGCCGCTTGGAACCATCGGATACACCGCATCCTCGGGCACGACGCGAAACTCCGTCAGAATTGTGCGGGCGTTACCTTGTGATGCTTGCACAGCAGGTGCGACCTCTTGCACTGTTTCGACGCGAGCACCTGTGAGTCCATGAGCCTCGGCGAGCTTCACAAAGTCGGGCGACGAAATGGGCGTCTCTGAGTAGCGCTTGTCGTAAAACATCTCTTGCCACTGGCGAACCATGCCGAGATAGCCGTTGTTGATCACTGCGATGTTGAGGTCGAGACCTTCTTGCGCACAGGTTTGCAGTTCGCAAGCAGTCATCTGAAAGCCGCCATCACCAGCAATGACCCAGACTTCTTTTTCTGGGCAGGCCATTTTTGCGCCAATTGCCGCAGGCAACGCAAACCCCATAGTTCCAAGACCACCTGAGGTGATCAGTGTGCGCGGTTGGTTGTGCGCGTAGTACTGAGCTTCCCACATTTGATGCTGGCCGACATCGGTAACGATGATCGAGTCGTCTCTCGTAAGTTTTCTGAGTTCGTCAATGACGTGGGCTGCATACAGAGTTCCCTCATCAGCGGCCTGCAAGATGTCGTGCTGTTCTGCTTCGCCACGCGACTCATCAATGTACTTCGCCCACGCCTCGCGTTTTTGCGGTTTGAGGCGCTCGTTGAAGGTGGCGATCACCGTCTTGAGGTCGCCGACGATGCCCACATCAACTTTCACGTTCTTGTCAATTTCTGCCGGATCGATGTCGACATGAATCTTCTTTGCGTTTTGCGCGTACGTCGCCAAGTCACCGGTAACCCGATCATCAAAGCGCATGCCTAGAGCGATGAGCAAGTCGGCCTCTTGAATGGCGGTGTTCACCCAGGCCTCGCCGTGCATCCCCATCATTCCAATGTTGCACGCATGGCCATCTGGCAGCCCACCAAGGCCGAGAAGCGTGAGAGCAACGGGAACGTGCGCGGCCTCAACAAGCTTGCGCAGCTCTTCCTCTGCGCCCGACATGATAATACCTTGCCCCGCGAGAATAATGGGGCGCTTTGATTCGCTGAGCAGTTGCATCGCTCGGTCGAACTCTTCGGGAAGCGCGCTTAGGTCTGGGCGGTAGCCGGGTAGCGCAATAGGGGCTTCGTTCCAGATAAACTCAACTTCCTGGTTTTGTGCATCTTTGGTGATGTCCACGAGAACTGGGCCCGGGCGACCTGAGCGGGCAACGTAAAACGCCTCGCGAAGAACGCGTACGATGTCTTCTGCACGCGTTACAAGATAGTTGTGTTTGGTAACTGGCTGGGTGATGCCTGTGATGTCACATTCTTGAAAAGCGTCTTTGCCAATGACTGCTGAACCCACTTGCCCAGTGATGCAAACGATGGGCGAGGAGTCCATGTTTGCCGTTGCAATGCCTGTGACGAGGTTGGTTGCACCAGGGCCCGAGGTGGCAATGGCAACGCCAACCTTTCCCGACGCACGCGCGTACCCGTCGGCAGCATGCGAAGCTCCCTGCTCGTGACGCGTTAGCACATGGTGAATGTTCTCGTACCCTACAAGCGCATCATATGCCGGCAGAATGGCGCCCCCAGGATAGCCAAAAACTGTGTCCACTCCCTCGCGGGTGAGAACCTCCCAGATTAGTTGTGCTCCAGTGCGCTTCATTGCTTGCTGCGGGGAATGGTAGCGGGACTCGTTCGAGTTTCTCTACTGCGGATCCGGCTAAGAACCCGTCAGGAGCGCATTTGCGCCCGATGTTGGCGTCCCCAGGTGTAGGCCTGTATCGTTCATTTGAAGGCGCGAGGTGGATGTCGCGAACACGAAATGGCAGATGACAACAATAGTGATAGTGGCAATCGACGCAGCAAGGCAGCTACCGGAGGTGTACAGCGTTCACCAAACCGGGCGATGTTGCGAGCCGTTGGTTTCGGCGACGATGATTTTCGCAAGCCCATTGTTGGCGTTGCCAATGCCCATAGCACCCTAACGCCCTGCAACCTTGGCATCGGTGACCTGGTAACGCGGGGTGAGCAAGCTCTGCGTGAGGCAGGTGCGATGCCGCTGATGTTTGGCACAATCACCATCGCAGATGGAATCTCTATGGGCACCGAGGGAATGAAGTATTCGCTCGTCTCACGGGAGGTGATTGCAGACTCCATTGAGACCGTTTGCACTGGACAGAGCATGGATGCGGTTCTCGCCTTCGGTGGCTGCGACAAGAATATGCCAGGTGCGATGATTGCGATCGCGCGCATGAATATCCCGGCGGTCTTCGTCTATGGCGGGACCATCAAACCCGGTCGCTTAGATGGTCGCGACTTGAACGTCGTGAGTGTGTTCGAAGCCGTCGGTCAGCACGCTGCTGGAACCATCGATGATGAAGAGCTTGGCAAGATCGAACGCAATGCATGCCCAGGTCCCGGGTCTTGCGGAGGTATGTACACGGCCAACACAATGTCTTCTGCGATCGAGGCGATGGGCATGAGCTTGCCGTATTCATCGACAATGGCGGCAGTTGACGAAGAGAAGGCCGATAGTGCCGCCGTCTCCGCTGGCATTCTCGTCGAGTGTGTTCACGCCCAGCGGTTGCCTCGCGAGATCATGACACGCGAGGCGTTGCTAAACGCGGTCGCTGTCGTCATGGCTGTTGGAGGATCCACCAACGCCGTCTTGCACTTGCCAGCGATCGCCCACGCTGCCGGCGTCGAGCTCACCCTTGAGGACTTTGAAGCCGTTGCTGCAAAGGTCCCCGTGCTCTGCGATCTCAAGCCATCTGGACGTTTTGTGACGGTCGATTTCCACCGTGCAGGTGGGGTTCCGCAGGTAATGAAGATGTTGCTCACGCATGGCGTCATCGACGGAAACTGCATGACCGTGACGGGGAAAACTGTGGCCGAGAATCTCGCTGATGTTCCGGACGTTCCGCGGGTAGACCAAGACGTGATCCGCCCTTGGGATTTTCCCTTGTACGAGCAAGGCCACCTCTCGATCCTTCGCGGCAATCTAGCGCCCGGCGGTTGCGTTGCGAAAACTTCTGGTGTGAAGAATCGTTGCATCAAAGGGCCGGCCAAGGTGTTTGATTGCGAGGAGGACAGCTTGCACGCAATCCTCGCAGGCGAGGTGGTCGCGGGCGACGTGCTCGTGATTCGATACGAGGGCCCTGTGGGTGGACCTGGCATGCGAGAAATGTTGGCCCCAACATCAGCCATCATTGGCGCTGGACTTGGAGATAGCGTCGGTCTCATCACTGATGGTCGCTTCTCCGGAGGCACCTACGGAATGGTTGTCGGGCACGTCGTTCCCGAGGCCGCGTTGGGGGGAACCATCGGGCTGGTTGAGAACGGGGACATGGTCACGATTGACGCTGACGCCCGCAGCCTCACGCTCCACGTTGAGGATTCCGAGCTTGCGCAGCGCCAGCGGCAGTGGAAGAAACCCGAGCCTCGCTACACACGCGGGGTTTTGGCCAAGTACGCGCGTTTGGTCTCCCCTGCGAATACGGGGGCGGTGACCGACCTTGTCGAATAGATCGGGGGAAATGCGGTTTTGGTAGCGCTTGCGTCCTACAAAAGAGCCGCAAGACAAAACGAAATTACACCGAACCGCAGACTCGTGCTTTGTCTTTCACTCATGGTCGAACGTTCGTCGAAGGGTGGCTCGTGTCTTGGACAACAAGGGCTACCTCAAGAGGCGAGCTTTGATGCCAACGAGGCCCAGCGACGTCTCACCATTTGCCTACGCCCTGAGGGCTCCGAAGTAGGAGAAGCTGGGCAGGTCGGCTATCGCTTCTTGACGAACTCTAGGCGATGTTCGGCCTTTGCAATGTGCGACAGTTCGTAGACCACAAGGCCACCGATGGTGACAACCTCGATCGCGCGCAACCAGGAAGGCATGCTCTTGCCTGTCGCCAGAATAACTCCTACGAGCGCAAAGACGCCTGCGAAGAGCAGGCACCGCAGCGCAAGGAAGAAGAGCGCACCACCGAGTGCACCGGGCTGCCGTTTGCGACACGCTGGGCACTTGCTGAGCCTCAGACTGCGCAGCCCGTCTTTGCGCACAGCCGCTTCCGCCGCTTCAGACGCGCGTGTTCGCGCTCCATCGCTTTCAAGTCCCAGCATGCTGAACCCTGCACCGCTTCCTTGCGCCTTGACCATGGCGAGACCTCGATGGTCGCAATGTGCGCAATGGAATGACAGCTCCAGAGTGCGTTGTTGCCTCTCGCTGTGTTTGTTGCCTACGTACATGGTTGAGGAGACGGTTGCATGTCAGTCAAGAGTCTTGCTGAGCACGACCGAGTAGCTCAAAGGCACAAGCCTACCAGCAATTCGAGGACGATGAAGCGGGGAGCAAGGCGCGATAACTCATTTAGCGGCAACTACGAGCGGTGCACACTCGCGACAAAGCGCTCGGCCGGAGTTCCTTCGATTGTCATCAGCGTGGCCTCTGAGATGGTGTTGTCGAGTCCATCGCCTTGGGCAACGACGCGCAGGTAGTTGTCAGTGTAGCCCTGATATGAGGTTTGGCCGTTGCTGCCAAGCCGTCCAGCCTCCCACAAAACCGAGCGGCGAGTGCCAAGATAACGCGACATGTGCGTTTGCTTCATACGAGCGGCCACACGGTGCATGGCGCGACTTCGCTCCCGAATGGTGGGACCGTCAATGCGGCCGCTGAGTTTCTCGG
Organism: Kofleriaceae bacterium; assembly: GCA_024762925.1. Lineage (GTDB taxonomy): Bacteria > Myxococcota_A > Polyangia > Haliangiales > Haliangiaceae > NORP324. Next base: position 101,602 of record JANTGM010000001.1, read on the forward strand.
CTCGTGTGCCCTCTCGGGGGGAGAAACCAAAGATGTGCATGTGCCCAAAGCCAATCTCCTGCACATACTCCAGAGACTCGGAAAACTCGTATTCGGTCTCGCCAGGGAAGCCGACGATCAAGTCGGTGGTGATGTTGAGGTTCGGGACGTCGGCGCGCAGCGTTGCCACGAGCTCTCGAAACTCATCCGTAAAACACCGTCGAGACATGCGACGCAAAACCGTATCGCTACCGCTCTGTAGCGGGAGGTGGAGGTGAGGCATCAATCTTGGGCTCTGCCAGAGTTCGGAAAAATTCTTAGGTAGATCCCATGGCTCTAGTGATGAGAGGCGGAGTCGCTCGATGCTCGTTTCGCGCAAGAGTGAATGAACGAGTGCCGAGAGATCTGTGTCCAAGTCGTGGCCGTAGCCGCCAAGGTGAACACCTGTGAGCACCGCTTCCTTGTAGCCCTTCTCATGGAGTGCGTTAATTTCATCCACGAGATTCGCAATGCTGCTGCTGCGCTCCTCGCCGCGCGCAATGGTGACGACGCAATAGCTGCAGTGATTGCGGCAGCCGTCTTGGACTTTGATGAATGCACGACTTCGTGGCGTAGAACGCTTGCCGAGTTGTAGGAGCGGACCTGAAGCGTGTGGGGGATCACTGGGCTCGGCATATGGATGGGCGCTATCCGGTTCCGTCGCCATTTCGGGCATCGCCTGCAAGTCGAGTTTCTCGAGCACCCTGTCGACGAGCTCATCTTTGGCCATGTTTGAAACCACCAAGTCAACGCCGGCGAGGGCGGCCGCACGATCTGGTTCAAGTTCGGCCATGCACCCGGTCACAACGAGCCGTGCATTGGGGTTTTTCCTATGTAGCGATCCGGCGAGCTTGCGCGACTTGCGCGACGCTTCCTGCGTGACAGCACAGGTGTTAAGCACGATCAAATTCGCATCCTGCACGCGAGGCACGACCTGGTGGCCACGTGCCTCTAAGGCGCCCGTCCAGGAAACGAGCTCAGCCTCGTTGAGTCGACATCCTAGAGTGCTTAGGTAGACAGCGGCCTTCATGGGGTCCACGCTGGGGCAGTTAGTCGTCGGCGACCCGAGTGATCGAGGGTGACACCTTCTTCATCGAGTTGTTTTCGATCCCAGAGCTTGCATGTGACCTGCTTGTGTTTTTGGTCGAGGCCTTCGCAGTAGTTTGTGTACTCGCATCGGCGCACACTCTCACCTTGGCCCAAGCGCACTTTGAGAAACCAGTCAGGGTCGGCGATGCATTGTCTCGCGGATCCAATGATGTCAGCTTCGCCGCGATCCAGAATTGCTTCCGCCATCGCGAAGGTTCCAATGCCTCCAGCTGTCACCACGGGAATCTCATAGCCCGCTTCGTTGATGGTGCGTTTGACAGCATCTGCGAGGCCCACATTGCGACCAAAAGGACCCCTGGCATCAGAATAGACCGAAGGCATGCACTCATAGCCCGACGGACCTGTGTAGGGGTAGACTGCGTCGCCAACCTTGGGAATCTTGGCGTCTTCAAACTTGCCACCTTTTGAGACCGAGAGAAAGTCGACTCCAGATTCAGCAAATCTCTTAGCGTAGTAGAGCGCGTCATCAAGACGGCTGCCGCCTTCAATAACTTCATCGCCGAGAAAGCGCAGGCCGAGTACTCTGTCACTGGGTACTACGTCACGCACTGCCTTGATTACCTCCAGGGGCAATCGAACGCGGTTCTCTCTCGATCCGCCGTAGCCATCATCGCGGTTGTTGAGTGCGGATAGAAACGATGCCATCGTGTAGGCATGCGCGTAGTGAAGCTCTACGCCATCAAAGCCCGCCTCTAGTACTCGACTCGTCGCATCGGCGAAGAGTCCAGGCAGCGTCTGCGGCAGCTCACGAATATGCTCAAGGTGCGTGTCCCAAACACGCTCCCGATAGCCCTTCTGTAGCGCGTCAAGCTCTCGGGCATCCAAGATCGATGCGAGCTTTTCTGGTTCAAGAGTGGTGAGGTGATCGCGAATTATGCTCTCGTCGCAGGTATGAAACGAGGGGCGTTCTTCTGCTTTGGCGAGGGCTTCCCGATGTTCGGGGCGAATCCTGAGGAAACGCGAGAAGTATTTGTCTGCGGGTGGTCTCCGTCGAATCTGCAGGAAGTCGATGAGTTGGATGAAGAGGGTAGTTTCGCCATTTGAGGCGTTCTTTACCGCTTCGACCAGCCGCCGAAGGCCTGGTACAAATCGCTCATGCCCAGCGCGCATAAGTGGGCCGGATGGCACATCGCGGATTCCTGTTGCCTCGACAACGATGGCACCTGGGCGCCCCTTGGCAAAGCGTGCATACCAATCGACCACATCGTCGGTAACGAGACCTTCGCTCGTGGCTCGCCAGGGAACCATTGCGGGAATCCAAGTGCGAGAGGTGAGTGTCTTGGGCCCAAGACGCACAGGCGAGAAGAGCCTTGAGGCGGATGCCTCTTTAGCGCTGGGCCAGTTGGTGACGGGTAGGGCGTGCTTGATTCGCTCGGGCGGTTGCCACATTTCGTGGCCTCTATAGCACGCAGATCTTCGCGTGGCGCAAGCCCTTTGCCGTGTTCGCGCTAGGGATACCGCACTATTCAGGGGGGCCGAGAGGGGCGCCGTTGTCGATCCAAATGCCGAGAATCTCTTTTTGATCGTTGCTCAGGTACGAATCGGGTGGCATTTGGCGAGCGCCAGTCTCCTCGTAGGTCACGGCACGAGCTCGGATGCGCTCGCGGAACTCGAAGGCATCGTCATAGGTATCGAGACGCAGATCGGGTGGCACGCCTGGGGCCATAGTTTCGCCGTGGCAGCGACCACAGTTAGCAGTTAACAACACCTCGATTTCGCCGTGCCAGGTTGGATCATCGGGAATGTCCTCTGCGCAACCACCAATGAGCAGGGCTAGGAGTGCTATGGGAATTCGCGTTTTCATAGTTTCCTGCATTCTATAGGTAGTAGTGAAGTTGCAGCATGCCAGTGAAGCTGCGACCAGGTGGACCAATGCGCTCTGCGCGTCCCATTAAGAAGATTTCGTAGTGCGCTCGAGGAAGAAAGGAAATCGTGCTGGTTATTGCGTGCCGCTCAACATATCTGGTTAGCAAGTCTTCGTCGTAAAGCTCGTAGGCAATGGAGGCGCTCACTCCATCGGTGGGAAACCAGACTGGGCCAGCGTATCCGAGTAGCTGTAGCCGCGAGTTGTCGGGGGATTCTGTGAAGCGCTGATAGCCCGCATTGACTTCGGCCATCAGCAAGAGCTTTGGCCCCTCAAACCAGTGCTTGTAGTGACCTCCTGCCCACGCCTGCATAGTGCTCTCTGTGATGCGAAGACGCGTTCCCGTACCCAGCGCATGTGAATCTCCTCGCTTCTCGTGCATCGCCGTTACGCCAAGCGTTAGGTTCTGCGATCCGAGAATCGGATCCGAGGCATGGGCGGTAACATGTGTCTCGGATGCGTCACCGCGCCGACTCACTCCCAGGCCGTACGTCTCTTGCAGCATTCCAAAGCCCGCATATCGTCGAATGTAGCTCGTGTGATCTGCGAGCCTTAAGCCGTAGGGAGCGTAGAAACGTCCTGCACGCACCGTGTACCTGGAATCATCGGGTGCGTAGGTCATGAAGTGCTCGCGGGAAACCAGGCGGGAGAGCGCGCCCGATTCCGAGCGCATGCTGCCGTCAGGAGGCGCAGACTTGCGTGCCTTGCCCCGCAACCCCACAACTGCCGTGAGTGCAAAACCCCCGTGTTCTGCGCGCGCGCTCAGGTCAGCTTGCATCGGAAAAAGATGCAGCTTGCCGCTCTCGTTTACCGTGCCTTCAGAGGTCTCCACTCCCTTCATCAGCGCTGCGGCTCGCAGGTCACCACCAAGCGCGAGCCACGATGGCATCTCGACAAGACCGTGCAAGGCCGCGCCATCTCCCCCGCGGCTGAGGGTGTCCCCCGCTTCCTCGCGCCCCCAGCCGTTGATGAGACCACCACCTGCGGGAGCATAGTGGCATGTACTGCAGGCATCGGTATCGCTCGAGAACTGAAAGTGTGGATACGCCTGAGCTCTTGGCGCTAGGACTGACATCAGTACAAGAACTGCGACGCCGAGAATCAGATGTCTTGCAAGGTTCATCGCAGAGCTCCATCGGCGATCCAAGCCTTGATGAGATCAACATCGGCCTTGGGCAGTGGTCCGTCGGGGGGCATAAGCGGTCGCTCGACGCCGTTCAGAAGAAATAGTAGGTTGCTGTTCTGCTCGAAGGGAACGACGAAGAATTGATCGACCAAGAAATCGTAGGAAGAATCGACGTCTTCAAAGTCGATGCCCGCAGTCTTTGAGAGGGAACTGTGGCAGCTCGCGGTTGCACAGTTTGGTTCAATGATTGCGGCGTGAATGAACTCCCAATCCGCTTCGCGCTCGCCAGGGTCGGTACAGCTCGCCAAGGTCGCTAGCAGAACTAGCGAACCTGCACTTGCCAGGTGTCTCGTGGTGCTCACGCCGAGACGCTAGCACTTTTTTTGGGGCGTCATGAGCTTCGCAAGCGGGGTAGCGCTACGATTCTTCGGCGGGGGCAAATCGCCAGGGACCGAGTCGGGTGGGCGCCTTGAGCGAGGTCTGCAAGCGAGCGAGAAAGTCGTGTCGCGGAATCTCTAGCGCCCCAAAGTGCTCAAGATGCTCGGTGTGCACTTGGCAATCCACCAAATCCACGCCCCAGGCCCGAAGTTGTCCAACGAGCGATGCAAAGGCGATCTTGGAAGCATCCGGTGCCTTGGCAAACATCGACTCTCCGAAAAACGCTGAACCCAGGGAAACTCCATAGAGACCGCCTACCAGTTCTTGCCCTCGCCAAGCTTCGACAGAATGCGCATAGCCTTGACGGTGTAGCTCGTCGTACGCTGTGATCATGTCTTCGGTGATCCAGGTGCCACCTTGACCGGGGCGGTAGATGCTTGCACAGGCGCTGATCACATCGTGGAATGCCGTGTCCAGGGTGATGCGATAGGGAGCTCGGCGGATTGCTTTTCGCAGGCTGCGGTTGATCCGCAACTCTTCAGGCAGAAGAACCATGCGCGGGTCGGGGCTGTGCCACATGATTGGCAAGTCTTCATCGAACCAAGGAAAGATGCCCATGCTGTAGGCCAGTCGCAGTCTCTCGGCGGACAGATCGCCACCAACAGCGAGCAGGCCGCTTTCATCAGCGAGATTGGGGGGCGGAAATACCAGCCGGTGGTCGAGGCGAAAGACGGTCAAGGCGCGGGCACATTACTGGCCCGAGCGCGGCTATTCAAACCAGTCATCTTCATCTGTGGGAAGGCTGCGCCCCAAGAAGAGGGCGGCAACGAGAGCTGCCACGTCACCCCCGCCGAGCATCATAAAGCCGGGCCCGGTGCCCCATCCCGCAGATTTAAAGGGGTGAAGTGCCAATGTCAGCACCCCTACGACAAGTAGCACGATGCTGAGCAACAGTGAGATGGAGCCCGGATGAACGGGCCATCTTGGAGCTTTCTTGCTTATGCCATAGCCAAGAAGCACGAGCATGAAGCCAGCGGTTATCAGAGCGGTGAAGAACGAGATTGTTCCCAAGGTAATGTAGGTCGAAAGCCCCTTGGGAGCGTAGGGGCTCTCGGCCCATGTAGACAGGTCCACGCGTTCGCAGCTGCTCTCATTTGCACAAATGTCGACACTGCGGAGGCCAACCTTTGACGTGATTTCGTAGTTCTCGCCAATCAGCCATGCGCTGGAAAACGCTGCCATCACGAGAAGCACCGCAGCAAGTGCCGCAGCGCCTAGACCGAGTTTCGTCGTGGAATCCATGATCGATGTTCAGCCTAGCACCCTTGCGCCTTGTGTTTAGCCTGCGCTGTTGGTGAACGCCGCCAAGATCGTGGCTACCCCCTCTTTGGGCGCTACCTTGCCATCAATACAAACATCTGCCCGGTCGGCAAGCTCATCACTCTTTGCGCCGACGTGCACGAGGAACATTGGTGCGGGCGCTATTTGCGTTGCGATTTGGCGGTGGTCAGCGAGCCCGATGACGTTGGTTGTCGAAATGACCAGTAACCCCGCATCGAGTAGAATGTTCGCGACTTCGCCAAAGCGTCTGACCAACTCATCAATATCGTCAAAGGCGATGTCGGCATCGATTCCCAAGACAACGTTCTTTCCGTCGAGGAGATAGGCGTGGTTGCCTGCTTTGACGAGGGCAGCCTCGAGGGCGCGGGCGACATCGTGTTTGCCCGCCTCCGAGCTGCCGCTGAACATGATCATCGCCGCTTCATGCCCCGTTAGCTCTTCGCGCATGGCCGGGGTCACGTCACCGCGCACCCACTCCATGTCTCGAAGCTGGCGCTCAAGCCTGCGGGTCTCAAGGTTGTCCCGAAGAGCCTCGCGCACGATGCCCCCTCCCGCAATGTCGTAGCCGTCGACAATCACAAATCGCCCCGTACTCTCAAGCTCGGCGCTCAAGTCGAAGGCGACGGGCTTGCGCGTTCGCAACGTCAACTCAGCGACGTCGTGGCGTTCGATTTGCGCCTTGTCGCTCGACGAGCCCAGTTCGCTTGCATCGAGGACTCGGTCGATCGAATCGATGGTGACTTCCACTGCAGACGTTGCGAGCTTGAGCTTGTAGCGCTTGCCTGGCTCCATGGGAGCTTTGCCCAACCAAAAGAGATTCACCTTCAGGCGTGTGCTGACGTGCGGCTTTGCTTGCGGGTGACAGAGCAATTCGCCACGGCTCACAAAGAGTTGCTCTGTGAGGGTGATGCTTGCGCACTCACCCGGAGTAAGCCGCTCAGGGGTGGGGGCACTGAAGACCTCAAGGGATGCGACATGTGAGCGCTTGCCTGAAGGCAAGAAGAGCACCTCGTCTCCCTGCTTTAGGGTGCCGCTCTCTATGCGTCCGGCGACAATACGTCGGTCATCACCTGCCTCGTTAAACTTGTAGACGTCCTGGACAGGCATGCGCAAAGGCAGCTCTGCATCGGTTGCGGCCTTCTTTAGACCGTCGAGCGCCTGCAAGATTGTCGGGCCTTCGTACCAATGAAGCCTCTCACCAGGGGCGGCGATATTGTCGCCCTCACGTGCACTAACGGGGATGAATCGCAGAGGCTCGACCCCAATGCCTGAGAGAAATTCTTGGTACTCCTCGACAATGGCACGGAAGGCGTGCTCGTCGTAGTCAACCAGATCGATCTTGTTAACCGCCACGACGATCTGCTTGATGCCGAGCATGGAGAGCAAATAGCCGTGTCGCCGCGAGTTTTCTTGAACGCCTTCTTTTGCGTCGATGAGTAGGACGGCAGCTTCCGCACGAGCTGCTCCTGTGACCATGTTTTTGAGAAACTCGATATGCCCAGGCGCGTCGATGATGATGTAGTCGCGCAGGTCTGTTCGAAAGAACACGCGGGCCGCATCGATCGTGATGCCTTGGCCTTGTTCTTCTTCCAGGGCATCGAGCAAGAACGCGTACTCAAACTGCTTTCCGCTGCGCCTACAGGTCTCTTGGACCTTCTCGAGCTTTCCATCGCCAAGCGTGTTGGTGTCGGCTAGCAAGCGCCCCACAAGCGTCGATTTTCCGTGGTCCACGTGGCCCACAATAACGACGTTCATGGTTTGTCGTTCGGTACTATTCTGATCGTCTGCCATGTTACATGTACCCATCGCGGCGGAGCTTTTCCATCGCATAGGTGTCCTCTTGGTCTTGCGCGCGTCCGGCACGCTCAGGAACGGTGGTTTTGCCGAGTTCGACGATAATCTCTTGCGGCGAGCGAGCCTTCGACTCGATCATTCCGGTACAGGTTTCACAGCCAATGGAGCGATAGCGCTTCCCTGTGCCTTTGTCGAAGTAGAGATCGATAATCGGGATTTGCTCTCGATCGATGTACTCCCAGATGTTTGTCTCCGTCCAATCCAACAGAGGGTGAATGCGAACGTGCGTGTTCGGAGCAAAGTCCGTCTTAAACTGATTCCACATCTCTGGCGGTTGGTCTGCAACGTCCCAGTCATTGTTGTGGTCTCGTGGCGAGAAATATCGCTCTTTGGCCCGGCTGCCTTCTTCGTCCGCACGGGCTCCGACAATCACGCCAGTGTAGGGCTCTCCGTCTAAGACATCTTCGTAGACGCCGTCACGGTTCATCGCCCGTCTGGGCCAGGTACCATCGAGCGTGTGCTTGAGCCCTTCGGTCTTGAGTGCTGAGCAGCAGGTGAGACGGCCCTTTTCGGGGCCCATGCCAGCCGCCAAGGCATCGCGGTTTTGCCCAACGACCATCTTGAGCTTCCACTCGCGTGCGAGTCGGTCTCGATATTCGATCATCGCTGGCACCTTGTATGAGGTGTCGATGTGTACGAGGGGAAAGGGCACGTGGCCCAGAAACGCCTTGCGCGTGAGCCACAACATCACCGTTGAGTCTTTGCCAATGGACCACAGCATGCAGACTTCTTTGAAGTGTTTGTAGGCCTCGCGGAGAATGTAGACGCTTTGGCTTTCTAGGTCATCGAGATGGTTCATTTGTATTCCCCAGCATATAACTCTAGTATAAAACCAAGAAAAAACAACTAGTCATAGCTCTTAGGCTGGATACTACGATACTCTGCCGTAGTATATGGCGCGAGAAGCCGTTCCATGGCTATAGTTCGCGCCGAAGACCGATGGAAAACAGCAACAAGTTTCGAGAAGCACTGGACTATCACCAAAAGGGACGTCCCGGAAAAACCCAAATCCAGGCAACCAAACCCACGGCGACCCAGAATGATCTGAGTCTTGCGTACTCCCCAGGAGTTGCAGGCCCGTGTCTCGAGATTGCGGATAACCCCGACGACGTTTTCAAGTACACCAACCGCTCAAACCTCGTGGCCGTCATCACCAACGGGACCGCCGTTCTTGGTCTGGGAAACATTGGCCCGGCTGCATCGAAGCCTGTGATGGAGGGCAAAGCCGTTCTCTTCAAGCGCTTCGCTGATATCGACGTTTTCGATCTTGAACTGGATACCGAGGACCCACAAGAAATCATTCGGGCTTGCCAACTTCTCGAGCCAACGTTTGGCGGCATCAATCTCGAGGACATCAAAGCTCCTGACAGTTTCATCATCGAAGACACTCTCCGCAAGACGATGGGGATTCCCGTATTTCACGACGACCAACACGGAACTGCGATCATCGCGGGTGCGGGCTTGCTCAACGCCTGTCAGCTGACAAATCGAGACATCAGCAAGATCAGCGTGGTCGTCAATGGTGCTGGAGCGGCGGGCATCGCAACGGCCAAGTTTGTCCTTGAACTCGGTGTTTCACCTGAAAACCTGCTGATGTGCGACTCTCGTGGCGTAATTCACGCCGGGCGCGACGGGCTCAATGAATACAAACAGCAGTTTGCAATCGAGACCGAAGCGAGAACTCTGGCCGATGCGCTCCAGGGGGCGGACTGCTTCATTGGCGTCTCGGTCAAGGATGCTGTTACTCAGGACATGGTCAAGAGCATGGCTGCTGATTGCATCGTCTTTGCGTTGGCAAATCCCGATCCGGAAATTCCCTACGAGAAAGTCAAAGAGGTTCGCCCGGATGCAATCGTCGCCACGGGTCGCACCGACTACCCAAATCAGGTGAACAACGTCTTGGGCTTTCCCTACATTTTCCGGGGCGCGCTCGATGTACATGCTACGACGGTTACCGAGTCGATGAAGGTTGCGGCGGCCAACGCCATCGCAGCGCTGGCTCGTGAACCCGTTCCCGACTCTGTGCTTTCTGCCTACGAAATGAATTCCATCGAATATGGCAGGGACTACATCATTCCCAAGCCGTTCGACCCGCGAGTTCTTGGCATTGTCGCCCCAGCGGTTGCGTCAGCTGCAAGCGAAGCTGGTGTTGCCCGACGGCCACTTGAATCTGTTAAGGCATACCAAGAAGAGCTGCAAGCGCGCTTTGAGTCGCGTTACGGGGTCATGCGCAGCATCACGGTTCGGGCAAAGAAGGAGCCTCAGACCATTGTCTTCCCGCAGGGAGCCGACCTCAGAATTCTTCGGGCGGCGCGAAGGCTTGTTGATGAGCGAATTGCCCAGCCGGTGATCCTCGGTCGAAAGCACAAGTTTGAGGCAGCGCTGGCGGAATTGGGCATCAGCGGCGAAGGCATCGAATGCATCGATCCACGCAACCGCGATGAGCGTCGCAAGCAGTACGCCGATGCCTACTTTGCCAAGCGTGGGCGCCGAGGCATCACCTTCTCGGACGCTCAGGCCGAAATGAGCAATCCCTACCTCTATGCTGCGGTCATGCTGGAGCAAGGTGGGGCGGACGGGCTCATCGGTGGCCTTACGACCTACTACCCAAAGACCATCAAGCCGGTGCTAGGCATGATTCCGCTCGAAGAGGGGCGAACAACGGTGAGTGCCGTCTACATCCTCCTCATCAACGGCCAGCCCTACTTCTTGGCCGACTGTGCAGTGAACCCCGAGCCAACTTCCGAGCAGCTTGCGGAAATCGCGCTCTCTGCAGCCAAGCTAGCCTGTGACTTCGATATTACCCCTCGAGTCGCGATGATCAGCTACTCGAACTTCGGATCCGCACGAGGCGAGGAAGTTGGTCGATTGCGCAAGGCCATCGAGTTGTGTCGGGCTCAAGACCCGGATTTGGTAATCGATGGAGAGATGCAGGCAGACACGGCAGTTGATACTGCGCTGCTGCGACGAAGACATCCGTTCTCGACTCTCAAGAGTGCGGCGAATGTCTTGGTCTTCCCCAATCTCACAGCATCCAATGCGGCCTACAAGCTGTTGCACAGACTTGGTGGCGCAGAAGTTATCGGCCCGATTCTTACAGGGCCATCCAAGGCCGTCCATGTTGCGCAACGGGATGCCGAGGTGGGAGACATCGTCAACTTAGCGGCTTTCGCGGTCATCGACGCTCAGCACAAGCGCGATCTGTAGCATTCCGCGAGGACCTGGGGAAAACTCCTAGGCTCCTCGCGCTTTGCCTCCTTTGAGGAGCGAACCTCCGCACGTCCTGAGCGTGGACGAGCGAGCGTTTCACACCAGTGAGCTAGGTGCCCCTAGCGATCTTCTTCGCTCCGGCATTCTCAAACCAAGAGACTGCGCGTTCGACGAGGTCGCCCAAGAGTATTAAGTCCATCTCTTCGATCGTGGCTCCGCAACCGAGTGCTTTCTTCAGCTCCTTGCCGAGGGCCACTAGCTCTTTCGACGGAACTCCACTGATTCGAGTAACGGTCTTTCCCCGTCGTCCCTTCTTTTCCATGCGAACCACGAGCTTGTTGGGAAAGCGGGGCTTGCCAACGGGGGCGGGTTGTGGGGCTGCTTGAGCTTCGGAGGAGGGCGAGTTTGGCAGGCCCGATGCCAACGCCGATAATCCCGAGAACGCGTTGTTGGAGAAGGGTGTGCTTGCTGGCGGTTGCGCCTTGCCCTTCTTGCCGCCCCGTTTGCTCATGCGCTTCTTTCGCCTAGCGTGGCCTTCACCTTGGCAAAGGCTGCGATAGCAGCATCCACTTCCTCTTCGGTATGGGCTGCGGAGATTTGCACGCGAATGCGGGCCTTGCCTTTGGGCACCACGGGATAGCTGAAGCCAATGACATAGATGCCCTCATCGAGAAGCATCTTCGCCATCGTGACGGCAAGACGGGCATCACCGAGCATGATGGGCACAATGGCATGATCGCCAACGGCAATATCAAAGCCTGCAGCCTTCATGCCGTCGCGAAACCGGCGAGTGTTACGCTCAAGAGTATCGCGGAGCTCAGTAGAGTTCGTAAGAATTCTTAGGGCCTCCAAGCTTCCACCAACGATTGGTGGGGCCAAGGTGTTGGAGAAGAGGTAGGGGCGGGAGCGATTGCGCAGCAGGTCGACGATTTCTTTGCGTGCACTCGTAAACCCACCAGAGGCCCCTCCAAGAGCCTTTCCAAGCGTCGACGTAATGATGTCCACGCGGTCGATGCAGCCTCGGTACTCATGAGTGCCACGGCCCGTCTTTCCAACAAAACCGGTTGCATGACTATCGTCAACCATGACCATTGCGTCGTATTTGTCAGCCAGGTCGCAGATCTTGTCGATGCGGGCAATGGTGCCATCCATGCTGAAGACGCCATCGGTCGCGATAAGCCGCATTCTCGCTCCGGTGCTCGCCTTGAGTTTCTCCTCAAGGTCCTGCATATCGTCGTTCTTGTATCGGTGGCGTTGTGCTTTGCACAGGCGGATACCGTCGATGATGGAGGCGTGGTTCAGTTCGTCGGAAATAATGGCATCGTCTGGCCCGAGAAGGGTCTCAAAGAGGCCACCATTGGCGTCAAAACAAGACGTGTAGAGGATTGTATCTTCCATGCCGAGAAACGAACTGATGGCCGATTCGAGCTCTTTGTGCGTGTCTTGGGTACCACAAATGAAACGCACACTAGACATGCCGTAGCCTCGGGTCTCAAGCGCAGCGGCCGCAGCAGCCACGAGTTTGGGATGGCTTGAGAGGCCTAGGTAGTTGTTGGCGCAGAAGTTAATAACGCCCGTATCGCCGACGCGGATCGAACTCGCCTGGGGAGACTCGATGATTCGCTCCTCCTTCCAAAGGCCCGCTTCTCGGATCTCATCTAGCGCAACCTGAAAGTGCTCTCTTGCTGTCTTGAACATGGATGGTGTCTTTCGTCTTTAGAAACGGCCGGGGGGTGGGGTTTGGATATGATCATCAAGCAGGTCGCGAATCTTGGGAATCAGGTCCGCACTCATTGCTTCGAGGTCGAAGTTGGGACTCCAACCCCAGTCCTCTCTAGCGCAGGTGTCGTCGAGGGCATTGGGCCACGAGTCGAGGATTGCTTGGCGGCCTGGGTCGGGGCGGAAGCTTAGCTTGACTCCAGGCACGTGCTTGGCAACTACATCCGCAATCTCTTGCGCCGGCGGGCTAAAGGCAGCGATGTTGTACACGCAGCGGCCGAGTCGATCCCGTGGAGCTTCACTCAACTCGACAATGGCGCGCAGTGCGTCGGGCATGTACATCAGTGGAATTCTGGTGTCGGGCCTGCAAAAGGACTCGTATGCCCCAATACGCACACCGTTGACGTACATGAAGAGTGCGTAGTCGGAAGTGCCTCCACCGGGCAATGTCGCGGAGATGAGCCCTGGGAATCGCACGCCCCGAAAGTCAAAACCCCAGCGGGAGTGATAGTAGTTGCCGAGCAGCTCTCCACCCACCTTGGTTACGCCGTACATCGTCGTTGGTTGCAGGAAGCAATCGTCAGGGGTTGGGTCGGGGGTGCCTGGACCAAAGACAGCGATGCTACTGCAGTACATCAGCTGTCGCACATGCGCTTCGCGACAGGCCTCAAGCACATTGAAGGTGCCAATCTCGTTGACCTTGTAGGTCTGTTGCGGAATCTCCTCGCCTCGTGCAGAGAGTATCGCTGCCAGGTGATAGACCACTTCGGGTTCATCTTGGCGGAATAGGGAAATTACGGAGTTTTTGTCAGAGACATCGAGGTGATGCCATTGGTCTGCGCACATCGCCAAGGGGCGCGAGGCGATGTCAGTCGCGATGACATAGTGGCCGCGCTCCTTGAGCATGTGCGCGAGGTCGCAGCCTATTTGTCCGCCGGCGCCAGTGATGAGTACCTTCATGATTTGCCGCAAATCTGAGCCGATTTGCCCGTTGGCGCAAGGGCAAGCGCGGGTCTATTGGTTGACAACGACGAGCTTGCCCCAGGATCGGCGCTCGGCAATCTGCGCAAGTGCCTCCGGCAGTTGACCCATGGCACGTTCAGCGCAGATCAGTGGGCGAATTTTTTGGCTCTCGTAGAGTGCGAGAATGCGTTCATGTGTCTTGTGTACAAGCTCTGGTGCTCTTTTGTAGTAGTTGCCCCAGTGCAGGCCAACGACACTGATGTTCTTAAGGAGGATGCGGTTGGCAGCGATCTCGGGAATGCGGCCACTGGCGAAGCCAATCACCAGTAGGCGACCGCCAAAGGCAATGCACCGGCTACTCTGATCAAAGACGTCGCCACCGACCGGATCGTAGATTACGTCAGCTCCGCGGCCGCTTGTCTCTTCCTTCACAGCGCTGACAAAGTCGGTTGCTTTGTAGTTGATGAGGACGTCGGCCCCAGCACGCCGGCACACCTCCAGCTTCTCTTCACTGCTGGCTGTGGCAATGACGGTGGCGCCCAAGGCCTTGCCAATCTGAATGGCCGAGGTTCCAACGCCACCACTGCCACCGTGCACGAGGAGAGTTTCACCAGGCTGGAGATTGCAGCGATACACCAGGCCCATGTACGACGTTTGATAGATGACGTGAAGCGCAGCAGCATCCACGTCGCTCATAGTGTTGGGCACCTCAAAGGTGTACACGTCCTGGGCGGCCATTCGAGTTGCGAACGCACCCCAAATTCCATTGGTGAGAACTCGCTGACCTACGCGGTGTTTGCTCTTTGCACCAACAGCGATGATTGTGCCAGCTGCTTCCATGCCAGGCACGAAGGGAAATGACGGATTCGCTTGGTACTTGCCAGCAATGAGCAGCAGGTCGGGAAAGTTGAGACCCGCAGCCGCAACATCAATGACAACTCCATCCTCAGGTGGCGTTGGATCTACGCACTCTTCCCAGCGCATCACAGAGCGCAGCATTGACGCTGTTCCGGTCTTTGCCCCCATCGTGCCGTGCTCGTGAACTCGCCAAGCTTTCATGGGATGATGGTAGGCGCAGCGGCGGCCCGAGCCAAGGGCCGTGGTCTCTGAGTCGCTATTCGATAACGATCGTTCCGCAGGGGAATGCCGCAGAGACGTGATGCAGGCTGCCATCCTTGATGATCTCGCATGAGTCGCCGAGAACCTCAAACGTCTTGCCATCGAGCATGGTCCACTCTGTGCCGTGCTCAAGCTCGTCTCCATCAAGCGCCACCAACCCTTGCGAGGCCTTCGCTGGGTCGACTTGACCGTTGATCGTAAAGACGCATCCCGCCACACCACCGACAATCGTGCCAAATGCATCAACCAGATCTTGCGGGTTGAGAGCTACGAAATATTCTGCATTGTCAGCTCCACCCACGGGGATGCCAGAGCCTGCGTTCGCCATGTCCTGTAGGTGCTGGGCACCAACATCGTCGCCAACACTCACGACGTAGACTCGAATGCCAGCATCAAATGCGCGTTGTGCAGCCGCAATCGACTCAGCTTGCCCATTCTGCGGATTTGGCTCGGCGCAGGTATCGGGCTCTCCATCGGTTCCCAAGACAATGACTTTGCGGCCCGGGTTTGGATCGGCCTGCAGTTGCGCAACCACCGCATCGATGGACTCGCCGGTTGGTGTATCTCCTTCGGGACCCGAGCCACCGAAGATGGTGTCGATGGCGGCGAAGTTGTTCAGGTCGGCATTGACGCTGGTGATGACAGGGCATTGGCCACCCGCATTGCCACCGTTGGAGGTAAAGAGACTGAGGCCAAAGCGAATCGTCGACTGCAATTCGCCAACGACGCCACCATTGCCCATGAGGGTCGAGTAGACCGAGTCCCATCGATCGCTATTACCGAAATTGGCGTCCATGCTTCCCGACTGATCAATGAGAAGTTGAACTGTGGGAGTTAGGCCATCAACAACGGCATTGATATCACCGCACGTTCCATCCTCGGGAAATGGCTCTTCGGGAAAGGGGCTCGGAGGTGGATTGTTTGGATCGAGATCCTCCCCGTTTTCGTCGGTGCCATTGTTGGCAACGTTACCGGCACCGCAGCCGGTCAGCGCAGCAGCGGAGGTCAGGCCGGCAGCAAGGAAGAGGGCGAAAGGTATGGTCAGCTTGGTCACAACATGTACAAAAGCAAGTTCGATGCCGCCTGCAAGGGCTTGTAACCAATAAACCCACCCTCTAGATCGGGTGGGGGAGTCGCACCAAGATCGGCGAGTGCACTCACAAACTGAGGCGAGGTGTAGGTGTCTTGCCTACGCTTCTGCCTGATGGAGTGCCTTCGCTCGCACACACCATCGGTCTCAACGATCGGTCACCGTTTGGCCAGCAATTTCCTGTTGCGCTGGCGGCGTGGGGACGTTCCGCAGAGGAGTCTCCGAGCGTTGATCGAGTGCCCGTGGGAAGTTGCCCAGGACTGCAGGCGCGCCCCATCATCGACACATGCGGACGTCGTCGATTGCCATCTTGCTTATGTTGGGATTTGCCTGCGGTGATAGTGCGCCCAGTGCGGAAGCTCCCCAGCCCACAGCGCAAACCGGAGAAACTGACACCAATGACCACAGCGTAGACTCAGAACAACCCCAGGATTCCGAGCCGCAGATCTCGTTCGCTGATTCTCCGCAGATCGATCTGGTGGCCAATCGCTTCTTGTGGCACGTGTTTCGTGATGGGCTCGTTTTGCCACTCGCCTCCGAAGGGATGCGAAAGTACAACCACGAGTACGCAAGGCCCTGGCGTGGCAACGCCAGCATCGATGGTGATGTGGGGCGTGTGCTTCATAGCCGTCAATCCGTGCTGACATTTGGGTGGTTTGACGAGGCGCCCGCTGGGCCCACAACGCTTCGAATTCGCGTTCATGGTCTCGTCACCGGCCAGCGTGTAAGTATTTCTCTGAATGGAAAGCCGGTTTCAAATACAAACCTTGAAGCATCGTGGCAGGACGTTGATGTCACCGTGCCAAAGGGGGTGCTGCGCCGAGGGGAAAATGCTCTCAAGCTTCACGTTGGCAAGGCTGGAAAGGCAGGCGCAAGCAAGTCCTACGCGCTCTGGCGATCACTTGAGGTTATCGCTGGGTCAGCGTCCCCTGCTGAAAGCGCGAAGATACTCGAGCCTGCATCCGAGGAGCCCGAACCGAGCCTTCGAGGCTTTCCGCGAATGGTTCAGCTGGTGGAAGTCCCAGTGCGAGCATGGCTTCGTTTTCAGACACGGGGAAATGGACACTTCGAGATTCACCTCACTGATGCTGCGGGGAACGAGCACAAACTCTATGATCGCGGCGATCCCAAGTCTGGTGAAGCGCAGGTTTCACTGGCGGAGTTTGCCGGCCAACTCGTGCGCTTGGAGCTTCGAACTCCCAAGGGCGGCATCTGGGTTCGGCCGAGGATATCGCTGGAAGCTGCCCCTGCGAAGGAACGGCCTGCGCCCGCGAAGAACGTCATCCTCCTGGTCGTTGATGCGCTGCGATCCGATCATGTACCTCTCTACTCTACGGTCTACAAAAACTCAGCCGCTGTCTCTATGCCCAATACCGAGGCCCTAGCCCAACTCGGCAGTGTCGTCTTTCTCAACAATCAAGCGGCCTCGCCGTCATCGCCACCGTCACATGGCAGCATTCAGACCGGCATGATTCCGCGTGTTCACGGCGTCGATGGTGATCGCGGAAAACTAAAAGCCGGAACTCCCATGATCAGCACGCAGACGGTGGCTGCAGGCATCTCGGCTGGCTACTTCGGGAACAATCCATTTGGAATGGGCCGGCTTGAGGCGCCGGGCAAGTGGACAGAATTTCACCAACCGGGCCAGGAGGGCAAGAGCAACGATTGCACAACATTGGTTGCCATGATGACCGACTTTGCGACACAGCAAGACGCCGCCCAGAAGCGCTTCTTCATTTCGTCACTGCCCTACGAGACGCATACACCGTATCGATTTCACGAAGGGATTAGCAGCAAGTACTACCAGGGGAAGTGGGCTCCACCTGTTGGGAAAAACGTCGGTGGCGAATTTCTCAGCTCGATTGCGGCCGGTTCAACGCAACTCAACGAGACACAGTGGAAGCAACTCAAGGCTCTCTACAAAGGGGAAGCGGAGTACTGGGATCAGTGTTTTGGAACTCTTGTCCGCAACCTCGAAGAGGCAGGTCTTTTGAAGGACACGGTGCTCGTTCTCACCTCCGACCACGGCGAGGGCATGTTCGAGCACGGACGGATGGGGCACGCCTTTGGGCACTATCGCGAACTGGGCGATGTACCCTTTGTGATTTTTTGGCCGGCGCTCGGGGATGGGGTTCGCAAGGTTGAAACCGTCACAAGCCACCGCGACATCGCACCAACTGTTTTGGATTTGCTTGGTGTTTCCGTTGACCCAAAGGTGCAGGGAGAGAGTGTTTTGCCCTTGGTGTTGCGCTCGGCACCATGGACAGAACGCGTGGTATCGCTCGAGTACGGGCGAAGTTACAGCATTCGCTCAAAACGCTACAAGCTCATTGCCGACTACAATGGCTCCCAAGAGATTTACGACCTGGGGACCGATCCGTGGGAGAAGCACGACATCAAGGAAGGCGGCTCAGACGCTGTTCGCTATCTTCGCGATATGGCCGGTTTTTTCTTGGAGTATCGATCGGATTGGCGCTATTCGGAATGGGGCACGCTCAACAACCACAAGGGCGGGTTGCTCAAAGCTGCTCGTGCTCGGGCCAAGACACGTCGATAATGCTATCGTGAAGGAGTGAAGTGGTTCCATCACATCGCAGAGAAGATCGGACGAGTCGAGCACACCCCGGCCGAGCACGGCGACGCCATATCAGAACTTTTCTATCGTCGTTCACTCTACGAAACGAGCGAAGAGTTTCTACGCGACCTTTTGGCGGTGTTTCCCGAGGGGGAGCCACTTGCCGATGCAGATTTGCGAGTCCTGCTCCAAAAACTTCGTGGAATCTGGGGTGCCGAGCAGGCTCTGGCTCTTGGAGAGCTTGCGGAGCAACGTGCGTTTTGGCTTGGCCTGGCTGACCACACAGGGTCGGCATATGCGCATGCATGCTACGGAGATACCCTACTTGTAGGTGGGCAACATGCGGAGGCAGTGGAAGCGTTCGCGCTTTCGCTAGAGCTTGCCCCCGAACTGCTGCCGGAAATCGCTCAGGACCTCGACGATGTCGCTCGAGAAGTGGGTGGGTCAGTCTGGCTACACTTCTGCTTGGCCAAGCTGGCCGCACTCATTGGGGGACAAGCGAACCCTGACGACGATGAGAGCCGTGAGCTGTATTCCGAACTTCTAGAGGAGTTTTCTGGAGATAGTGAGGCGCTTGAGCGGATTCACTACCACGGTCAGGTACTCGAAGAGGCGGTCAAACGTGGCGAGATGCCGAGGGCTATGGTGCTGCGCTCTGGTAAGCGTACCGAAAACTGATAGCGCGTTGCGGTCGCGCCACAGGATTGTCCGTATACTCTGGGCGTGACCTCGCTTGTTGGAAGTCTGCTGCCACGCGCAGAGCGGCCTTTCGGTAAGTACGAGCTGTGCGCAAAGATCGCCACTGGAGGCATGGCGGAAATTCTGCTTGCCCGTGAGACAACGGATGATGAGTCCAGGCTTGTTGTCATCAAACGAGTCCTCCCGCACTTGCTTGATGAGTCTCGCTTCATTGCGATGTTTCGCGACGAAGGCCGGTTGGCTGCGCAGATCATTCACGAGAATGTGTGTCGGGTTTTTGGCTCGGGAGCGCACCAGCAAACCTACTTCATCGCTATGGAATACCTACACGGGGTTCCGCTCTCACGGTTGCTGATTCGCGCTGCTCGCACCAAGAAGCCCGTTGACATCGCGATCGCGGTCGGCATTGTGATGCAATGTGCAAGAGGGCTTCACCACGCGCATGAACTTACGTCCCGTGATGGCCGCCCACTCGACGTCGTGCACCGAGACGTTTCACCGCCTAACATTCTGGTGACAGTAGACGGCGTCGCCAAGATGCTCGATTTTGGAGTGGCCAAGGCTCGTGGTGCTACACAAAAGACCCGCACTGGCACGGTCAAGGGGAAAAACTCCTACATGTCGCCTGAACAGATCCTGGGCGAGGCGGTGGATAGGCGCAGTGACGTCTTTTCCCTAGGTATTGTTCTTTGGGAGTCGCTCACGACAAAGCGCCTGTTTAGCCGAGAGACAGATTTTCTGACCTTTACGGCGATAACAAAGGCGGAGATTCCTGACGTCCAAGAGCTACGAGCTGATGTGAGCGACGAGTTGGCGATGGTTGTCAAGAAGGCGCTAGCCCAGGATCGAGAGGCGCGCTATGCAACCGCCAAGGAATTCTGCGAAGCCTTGGAGCAAGCGCTCGATGGCGAAGAAGCGACCCGTGAGACCATCGGCGAGTTCATTTGCGCGTCCTTTTCGAAGGAGCTCGCTGCTAATGAAGCTCTAGCAAACACCATTGCCAACGGTGGGATGGACGCGGTCGCTGAAGAGCCAACCGAGCAGCCCGCTCGCCCCCGCCCATCAACACAGCCCCTCAGCCAGGCGGCGATTGAAAACGCGCTCGCGGAAGCCACCTCCTCGCCGCCGCTCGAGACAACGAATACCGAGCAGCTTCGGGGCGCGCCAAACGAACACCGAAAGCTCGTCGTTCCGGTTGTTCTCGCAAGTCTCGTCTCTGGGGCAGCCGTCCTATATTTCACCCGCAACGGCGCCCCAAAGCCCGCTGCCTCTGCGCTCGCGGTGGTCGTCGATGCTGGCCTGGAATCGACAAGAGTCGAGCCGAGACTTGTTGCGACGCCCGCGAAGATCGCAATGGATGCTGCCCCCAAGGTCGAGAAGGTGACAAGCGTTGACCCGCCCAAGGTGGACAAACGCCCAGCCTATCTCACGATTGATTCAGCGCCGTACGCGACGATTTTTGTTGATGGAAAGAAGCTCGGTGTGACCCCGATCTTCAAAGCCAAGCTGTCACCCGGAAGTCACAAACTCAAGGCTGTGTCTGCCACCGGGGCGAAACAGCACATAAGAGTCAAGCTAAAACCGGGGCGAACCAAGAATCTAGGTCGCCTGCACTGGTAGGGAGCCCAACCACTGCTGGTATGATCTCGGGCTATGGGCGGCTTTGGGAGAACAGTAAGACGCTTAGCGATGGTCGCGATGTTGTTGGCTGCAGGAGTTGCTTCAAGCTCTGCGGATCCAAGAGTCGAGCCGCCATCACTGATTGAGGCTCGTAGCGCAATGGAAGCCGCCGAGTTTTCCCAGGTTCTGACGTTGACCGCCAAGGCGATCGCTGCTGGTGGTCTTACTTCGTTGCAGCTACAGGAATGTTACCGGTTTGAAGGCGAAGCGTTGGTTGCTGTAGGCAAGGCATCCGAAGCACGCGGCGTATTCGCAAAGCTCTTGATACTCAATCCAGACGCCCAACTCGGTGAGTTCGTTTCTCCGAAGATCACCGAGGAGCTTGAAGCCGCCCGGGCCGAGCTTGGTGGACAGCAGCTGCAAGCCAGTGCCGAGGCGCTAGCCAGCGGTGGTGTCTCGATTCGGGTCGAGGCCGATCCGCAGTCGATGTCGAGTGAAGCCGAGATGGTCTACGAAGGCAGTGGCGGTGCTGTGGCTCAGGTGCGCAGCAAGCTCACAAATGGCTCGGCAACCTTTGATGTTCCCACCGGGGCCTCTGAGACGATCGAAGTCCGGATCTTGGACGGCAGCGGCAATGCCCTCGCGAGCTACAGGGTTGCTCGCAAGGAGCCAATCAAAGCCGTCACCAAGCTCAGTGCAGGACCGAAAGCTCCACAATCGAGCCAACCAGTTTGGTCTCGTTGGTGGGTTTGGGCCGCAGGCAGCGCGACGATGGGCGTCATTGGAGGAGGCTTTGGCGTGGCATCACAGCAGGCACAGGACGATCTTGATGAGGTGTTGCAATCCCCTGGCGATCACTTCTTTGCGGACGCGAGCAAGCTTGAAGACAAAGCCCGCTCAAGAGCCACCTTTGCCAACATCAGTTTTGTTGCGGCCGGTGGGCTCGCAGCTGCATCAGCGTACTTCTACTTTCGTGGTCGCTCCACCGAATCTGCTGCCACGATCATTCCCTCCGTGGATGCATCTGGGACTTCTTCCTTGCAGCTTGTGGGGATGTTCTAGTGCGAGCTTCATCGGCATTGAATCGCTGTGGCCACGGACCCTGCGCGAGATTTGAACCGATTCGAAGAAGGGACGTGGGAGCGCACCTGCTCGCTCTCATGGCGTTTTTGTTGCTTGGCTGCGCGGCAAATGCCTGCACCGTCAACGGCAACTACTCGGCCGAGGGCTTTGCGTGCGATGAGCAACAACCGTGTCCAGTGGGCTTTGATTGCCTAGCTGGCGTGTGTAGCGCCATGCCATCGTCCTTCGATGGAGGAGATGCGCCCGACGCAGGCGAACTCGCTTGTCTTCCGTTCGTCGAACTCAGCGACACCTTTGACGGACCTGACATCGATGCTCAATGGATCCAAGCCGTCGGCAATGGCACCAGCTTGGAACTCATGAGTGGTGCCGTCGTGCTCACTCCTGGAACTGTCAATCCCACGCGCTTTGCAAGACTTCGCTCGGAGAAACTCAACTTCGCAGATAGGCGAGTGGCCTTGGAAGTCGTTCAGATGGTCAACACCGCCACTGCGGCGATTGGTGAGTTGCGGGTCGCGATCACCGCCAGTGACTACTTCGTGATTCGCCAAAGCGCTGGTGTCTTGCAGTTTGGCCGAGTTGAGCTTGAGAGTCTCGATGTCCTGGCCGCCGTGCCCTACGACGCCGTAGCACACCGGTGGTTGCAGTTCCGCGAGATCGACGGCGAGCTCTTTGGCGACACCTCGTCCGATGGCCAGACTTGGACCCAGCTCGGTTCGGTGGCCCACAATGAAATCCCAGAATTTCGGGTCACAATTGCTGCTGGAACCGAAGAGCGCATTGATGAGCCAGGTTCTCTTCACATTGACAACGTGAATTCTGGTAGTTCTCTTTGTGAATGAGTCTTCTGGTTCTGGAAAACGCCGGCCTGAGTTTCGGCGATCGCGATATCTTCAGCGAGCTTGACCTGCGCATCAGCGAAGGGGAGCGCATTGGTCTTGTGGGACCCAACGGTTCGGGTAAGTCAACGTTGCTCAAAGTCATGGGCAATCATCAGGCTCTCGATAAAGGCAAGCTGCAGGTGAGTCGCGGTGCACGCATTGGCTATCTCCCTCAGGACATCGAACTCACAAGTGACCTTAGCCTTCGAGATTATGTTCTTAGCAGTGTGCCTGGACGGACCGAACTCGACGAGCAGCTGGCAACTTGCGAGGCGGAACTCGAAGAGGCGACGAAGGTAGGTGGCGACGACGAGCTCATGATGGAGCTAGCGACTCGGCTCTCCGAATTGCACGAGCGAATTGATCACTTTGAGCGATTCTATTCCGAACACGAGGCCATGCGCATTTTAGGTGGCCTTGGGTTTGAGACCGGCGATCGTGACCGAGGCATGGGGGAGTTCTCGGGTGGTTGGAAAATGCGTGGCGTTCTTGCCGCGCTGCTCTTTCAACAACCTGATTTGATGCTTCTCGACGAGCCGACTAACCACCTCGATATGCCAAGCGTGGCGTGGTTCAGTGAATTTCTGAAGCGCTACAAGCGGTCCTTTATTCTAATCTCCCACGATAGAGATTTTCTGAATGAGCAAATCAGTAAGGTGGTTAGTTTCGAGGTGGAGGGCGTCCGATCGTACCGAGGTGACTACGAAGCCTACAAGAAGCAGCGCGCGGAAGAGGCCGAGATTCTCACCAACAAGGCCGAGAACCTGGCCCGGGAACGCGAGCACATGCAGAAATTCATCGATCGCTTTCGAGCGCAGGCCAACAAGGCCGCCGCCGTGCAAAGCCGCGTAAAGGCGCTCGCCAAGATGGAGAACGTTGAGCGCTATCAAGAGAGGCGCACGATGCGCTTTCACTTTGCCCCTGTCGAACGCACCGTGAACGAAGTATTGCGCGTCTCGGAACTCGCAAAGTCTTACGACGATGTAGAGGTCTTCAAGAACGTAGACCTCACAGTGAAACGCGGCGAGAAGATCGGCATCATTGGGCCCAACGGCACCGGTAAGACGACCCTCCTGCGCATTGTCGCGGGGGAACTCGCTCCCACTGCTGGCAAGACCAAGATCGGAAACAAAGTGGATGTCGGCTACTACGCGCAGCATCACGCCGACACCTTGCACCGCGAGTCAACGGTGTTTGAGGAGGTGCAGCGGGCAGGCAAGGGCGCTTCTCCCAATCGTGTTCGCAGTGTGCTCGGCGCGTTCCTCTTTAGCGGCGACGACGTTGACAAGCCGATTAGCGTGCTTTCCGGTGGGGAGCGTGCTCGCGTGGCGCTAGCGAGGCTGCTCATTCGTCCCGGCCACCTCTTACTCATGGATGAGCCGACAAACCACTTGGATCTCGAGTCGAGTGAATCGCTCGCCCAGGCTCTTAGCGAGTTCGAAGGAACCCTTGTGTTCGTCTCGCACAACCGAAGCCTCATTCGCACACTGGCGACCACCATCTGGAACGTGGAGGATGGGGCCGTTGAGAGCTATGGCGGCACGTTGGATGAGTATATGCACAGCTGCCGTCTTCGGCTCGAAGCGAATGGTGAGGCAAATGGCGCGTCTGCAATTCCGACTGCGGTGTCGACAGCGCCAGAACTCGCCAAAGCCAAGAACGTGTCGAGCAAGAAAGAGGATGCTCAAGCGCGCAAACGCCGGGAGGCAGAAGCTCGCAAGCATCGCGCAAAGGTCATTGGGCCGCTAGAGAAGAAAGTCGCATCAACCGAATCGCGAATTGCTGAATTGGAAGATGAACAAGCTGAGAGAAGTTCTAAGCTAGCGGACCCGAGTGTTTACGAAGATGCCAAGCTGCGAAACGAGCTTCTCAACGCATTTCAGAACGGTGCGACGAAGCTCAGCGAGCTAAATTTGCGTTGGGAGCATCAACTTGAGGAACTCGAAAAGGCCAAAGCCAAGTTCGAGGCCAACTAACAATCGTCGATGCGCTAGCACTCCAAGCAAACACAGGTGATCGAGTTTTCCGCCTCGTCATCGTCACACGTATCTGCAGGAGCCACACAGAGCCCATCACAGCTTGCGCAGTCTCGCGCGTTGCAACCCGTTGGAAGCGGTTCGCATGTTGATAGAACGGTGCCGCCCAAATCCTCGTTGACGCAGATCTCCGAGTCTGCGAGACACTCGATGGCCTGCTTGCCGATTCCACAAATCGTTGTTGCAGCCGCGTCGGGAAGGATTTCGCTGGAGTCTGCCCCCAAGGCCGCGTCATAGATCGTCGCGTCGGGATCTGGGGCATCACTGTCGGAGCATGAAGTCAGAAGTAGGATAGTGAGTGCCGCCCATACTCGCATTTCTGGGCGACTATAGCCCTAGGTCTGAGAGAAATTGGGATTTTGCTGGCCATCATCTGACGGGGTTTGCGATGATGAAGGAGATGCGCTTCCCTCTATCGTTCACCAGCAGCTGCCTTGTGGCATTGCTTGTGTCCGTCGGATGCTCAACGACGCTCTCTGGTGGGCAGCCTGATACTGTGGATGCTGGGTTCAGTGGATTTCCCGATGCAGCTCCACAGCAAATCGTCGCTGACGCCGCACCACAGGTATTGCCCTGCGTGGAAGGTGATACGCAGGTGTCGGACCCAGACGACCAAACTTGCTACATGCTCTTCAATTCGATCCGCACTTGGCAGGCGGCTCAAGCGGATTGTCTAGCCGTTGGTGCGAACTTGGTCATCATCGATTCTGACGCAGAACAGCGAATCGTCGGAGGGCTCTCGGCCAACTTCCCACCTGACGGTCCTGACATTTGGCTTGGCGCAACTGACGAACTTGTGGAAAATAGCTTTGTCTGGGTGGATGGCCAGCCCATGGTGTTTCAGACGTGGCGCGATGGCGAGCCGAACAACAACGGGCCAGGTGACGATCCTGAAAACTGTGCGGTGATTGAAGGTGATACCGCTGCACACGAATGGGATGATCGCTCATGCATCGTTGCAGCTCCATACATTTGCGAGCGCTAGCTGAGTCGCCACGGACTGCGGCACAGAGTCTCAGGATCGGCCAGCTCTCGGTCTGACCTGCAATTGTTTCTGGAAACGCTGCGAGTTTTTCGTATTCTCGCGCCAAGATGGAGCAGCTTGTATGAAACTCCCTACGCGACTTCCGATTGCCAATGCACAGCGCTTTCAGCGCAGACGCGGTTTCCTAAAGGCGTTTGCTACCGCGGGTGCTGCTGCTGCGGTCGCAATCAAGACCAAGCCAGCACGTGCAAACTGTCTCGACCATCGAGTTGCCATTGCCGAGCTCGCGTCGGTGGGGGAGGGAGCGTTCGTGGACTTCGAATACCCAACTGCCTCTGATGTTGCATTCCTAACGCGTCTGCCGAGAGCGGCACGGGGCGGAGTCGGCCCAGGGCAGCGTGTTGTGGCATTCTTGCGGGCATGTCCACACATGGGGTGTGTGATTCGCGATCTCAAGATTGAAGATGCCGTCCTCGGGCCGTGTGGCTGTCACCGAAGCCGCTTTGACCTCGCGCGTGGTGGGCGACAGATTGTTGGTCGTGCAAGCCAAGATCTGGTGCAGGTGTTGCTCGAAATCGACGATGGTGTGGTTTATGCGACCGGCCTGGCGGGATTGCCCTACGGCCACGCGATGGAGGGCTGATGTCTAAGAAAACTTCTAATCGACGAAAGTCGCTAGCTGTGGTTGGAGATCGTGGCAAGATTTCTCGCCGTGGATTCGCTGGCCTCTCTGCAGCAGCGGCGGCGGTAGCGGCCACGGGTTGCAGTTCCGCAGAGCTTGAGAAACTGTCCTGCGAAGGTTTCTTGCTGCCGCCGAAGGGGGCAACAGTGCAAACCACTGCATGTGCCTATTGCATCGTTGGCTGTGGTTACAAGGCCTATAGCTGGCCCGTTGGTGAGGCGAGCGGCGGATTGGACGCGAGCGAGAATGCTCTTGGCGTGCAATTCCCCGTAGAACCAATGAGTGGCAACTGGATATCGCCACAGATGTACAACATCGTCACGCGTGAGGGGCAACCGCATCATCTCGTTGTGGTGCCTGATGCACAGTCCGAAGTTGTGAATCGGGGAGGGGATCACAACCTTGGGGCGAGCTTGGCCCAGCGTTTCTACCGAGAGGACGGAGGGACTCGCGATAGGTTGTTGCGACCACAGCTGCGCATCGGAGAAGAACTGCTCGACATCGGGTGGGATGAAGCGATTGCGATCCTGGGAGAAGTCACGAAGCACATTCTCGCGACCAAAGGGCCACTCGCGTGGGGAATGAAGACCTATTCCTATCAGTTCTACGAAAACACGTATGCCATCACGAAGCTCGCGTTTGAAGGGATTCGAACGCCCTGCTGGTCTTCGCACGATCAACCTGCAGAAGGCTCAAGCACGCCTGGCTTGAGCGACGCAGGCATCAACGCGTTCAGCGCCTCGTACCAAGACTGGCTGGACTCCGATGTGCTCTTTGTGTCGGGCTGCGCTCTCTACGATCAGCGCGCAATTCTCTTTTCACAGTGGGTCGCAGGTGGCCCCACGCTTATTGTGGTGAATCCCATCCGTGATGAGACTGCGGACTACGCTCTGGAAAATGGTGGCCTCTTTCTGCAGGTCGTTCCCGGTACCGATACTCTCTTACAAAATGCCATCGCCTACGTCATTCTTGATGAAGGTTGGCATGATGAGAGTTTCATCGCTGCGAGTTGTGTTGGTGACGCGGAGATTCTCGAAGAGCGCACAACGAGCACACGGCGTGGTCGTTTCGGCGTGACCTTTTCTGAGTACCGAGACTTCATCTTGGCGGAGCCGATGCACCAGCCGGAAAATGCCGCGTCGATTACAGGCATCTCCGCCGCGCAAATACGAGAAGCCGCCGAGTTGCTTGCTAGGCCAAGGGCTGGCGTACGACCAAAGTCCTCGCTGATGCTTGAGAAGGGCAACTACTGGTCGCACAACTACTCGAACTCCGCGTCGTTTGCGAGCCTCGGTCTCCTTGTGGGAGCAGGCAATCGGCCTGGACAAATGATGTCACGCGGAGGTGGTCACCAGCGTGGCATGCTCAAGGCCGCGTCGTACCCCGAAGAACTCTCACCGGAACGACGAAACGGGGAGCAGGTGCCGCTCAACTTGGATGCGTGGCTCTTGCGAGGCAACCTGAGTCTCGCGTGGGCGATTGGCTGTACCTGGATGGGCGGAGGCAGCGCACACACGGACGCGCTCTTCGAGCAAACCCGCCGACAAGCTCGTGGGAGCAACCTGCCGCAGTTGACGGTAGATAGCGCGTATGTCGCAGGTGCTGGCTCATCGCTCGACTTCGATTCGGTGGTTGCCACGCTAAAGTCAAAGATCGATGCCGGTGGCATGTTCTTCGTTCAGCAAGACATCTATCCACAGGCCATAACCGAATTGGCAGACCTGGTGCTGCCGGCGGTGTCGTGGGGCGAGGCACCATTCACACGTATGCAGGGCGAGCGTCGACTTCGGCACTACGCAAAACTCGCAGACGCCCCTGGAGAGGCCCGTCCCGACTGGCGTGTGATCGCCGACCTTGCTGCCTACCTGGGAATCGAGGGATTCGATTGGGCCGATGAAAACGCCATCTTTGTCGAAGGAGCAGCCCGCAGTGCTGGCAAAGCCAACGACTATGTCGAACTTGTGCGCATGGCCGAGGAGCAGGGCATCAGGGCTCACGATGTCTTGGCAGAGCTGGGAACAACTGGCCTCCAATGCCCAATTCGACGAGAGGGCGAGGCGCTCGTCGGCACTATTCGATTGCATGAAGAGGGGTTTTCCACCGCTAGCGGCAAAGCACTCTTTGTGAGAGCTGACTACCAGGAGCTTGTGCAATCACGCGATTCTGAGTTGGCACCTCGCCCAGGTGAGCTGCTCGTTACCAATCGCCGATTCGGTACACGCTGGAGTTCACTTGTAGAGGATTCTCGGAATCCCTATCGTGCAAGCCTGGGCCCAGAGAACCTCGTCGAGATGCACCCCGAAGACGCGGCAGCGTTGGGAATCTCGGAGGGGGATCGAATCTTCATTAGCACCGACCGGTTGATGAGTGAGGACCTTGTGACTGAGAATCCCAACGAGGTGGGCGGAATGCAGGCAACAGCGACGATAAGCGATGTAGTGCTTCCCGGAGTCGTTTGTGCCTACTTCAACTTCATGGGTGCACCGGAAGGTGCTGCGAATTCTGTTGTGCCCAACTCGGTCGATCCGGTGAGTGGTCTTTATTCGTTCAAGCTTGGGCGTGGACGCATCACCAAGATCGGTTAGCTTTGGCTCGCCCAAAGCTTCAATCGTGAGCTTGCTGTCAGGTTGCGAGGTGACCCATACTGAACGCCATGACGCAGCAACCGTCTACAGTGATCGGCGGCCGGTATGAGCTCGTCGAGCGCATCGCCGAAGGTGGCATGGCGATTGTTTGGAAGGCGCGGGTGCGAGGGGCGGCAGGGTTCGCTCGAACAGTGGCGGTCAAAGAGATCAAGGTCGAGTACCGGTCTGTTCGTCAGTACATTCAGATGTTTATCGAGGAGGCGCGCATCGGCACAGAGCTTGCGCATCCACACATCGTTCAGGTGTTAGACTTTCTCTTAGAAGGCGAGACACACTACCTCGTACTTGAGTGGGTGGAGGGCGTAGACCTTCACGACTTCGTGAGAGCCTTCAGCTATCTTGAGCAGCCAATTCCGTGGCCGCTGGCTGTGGCTGCTGGGGTGGGCGCTCTACAGGGACTCAGCGCCGCCCACGAGCGTGTCGCTCCGTCAGGCAAGACAAGCCCTGTCATTCACCGCGACGTCTCGCCGCACAACATTCTCATCAATCAAAGTGGCACCGTTAAGCTCAGTGACTTTGGCCTTGCGCGCGCCAGGGACCGCGCCTTCACGCTCACCGCGCCAGGAACGCTGAAGGGCAAGATAAGCTACTTCGCTCCTGAGATCACCAAGGGCCAGAAGGCCTCGACTCTCTCCGATCAGTTTTCGATGGGCTGCGTGTTGTGGGAGGCTCTCGCCGCAGAGCGCCTCTTTGAGGGAATCTCTGATGTCGAAGTCTTTACGGCGATTCGATCGGGGGAGGTCAAAAGCCTCAAGGAGGCCAGACCTGATCTTCCCGACCGTGTAGTGCAAGCCGTACATCGATCCCTATCACTTGCGCCCGAGGAACGCTTTCCCAGTGCGCGCGCTTTTGCGGCAGATCTCAGCGAGTGTCTGCGGGATCTCGGCGGAGGCCTCTACGACGCCAGCGAGAGACTGGCTGCCGCAGTGCTGGTCGCTCGAGAAACCCTTTCGAACTTTGAGCCCAGCACCCGCATCTCTGCCTCTGACATGAACCTTGTGACGATGTCACTGCAGATTGACGTTGACTCGGCGACCTTCGCTGGAACAACGGAAGTCATGGACGCACAAGACCTCCCAGAGGAGAGCTGAGCTGTGGCCGAGGTCTATGCCATCGGTGACGTCCAGGGGTGCTTCGACACGTTGCAGGCTCTCGTGTCTTCGTTGCCGCTCAAACCGGACGACAAGATCTGGCTGTGCGGAGATCTTGTGAATCGAGGGCCAAAGTCGGCAGACGTGCTTCGGTGGTGCATGGAGCAGGGCAAGCGAGTGAAGGTCGTGCTCGGAAATCACGATCTACATTTGCTCGCGGCGGCTGCCGGTACCAGAAAGCGCAAACCCAAAGATACGTTTGACGATGTGCTCGAAGCGAGTGATAGAGAAGAACTCTTAGATTGGCTGAAGCACCAGCCCTTGGCATATCAAGAAGGTGATCACCTGATGGTACATGCTGGACTCCATCCAACATGGAGCCTGGCAAAGACAATGCGCCTGGCTGGCGAATGTGAAGCCGCGATTCAAGATGATCGTTGGCATGCCGCCTGGAAGCTCTCTCGCCCAGAGCCGCCAGCGTGGTCGGATTCGCTGCGTGGCAAGGAGCGCTTGGCTGCCGCGTTTAGCGTCTTGTGCGGAATTCGCACGATCTACCCGGATGGACGGCTCAACACCGAGTTTGCAGGCCATCCTGATAACGCGCCGGCGGGGACACTACCGTGGTTTTCCTCTTCCAACTGCGCGGCGACTGTGGTCTTTGGGCATTGGGCGGCTCTCGGTGTTCACATTGATTCCTCGCATCTGGGGCTCGACACGGGTTGCGTTTGGGGTGGCAAGCTCACAGCGGTTCGGCTGCGGGACCGCGCGCTTTTTTATCATCCTGCGCTGGAGAATCGTCGGGCGATTTCGTAGCTCTGCCCGTGTGCTCGTAGCGAGAAGCTCTCGTCGTCATCCGAGGTAGCAACGATGTTCTCAGCCAGCTGGTAGTAGGCTTTGGTGAGAAAGCGGGCAGTGAGTTTACCTTGGCGAACGGCGCAGTACATGGCGCTATCGTCAGCTTGTTCGAGCGTGTCGTATGCGAGTTCTTCTGAGGTGCCATCATTGAGGAGGAGGGTTGCGCGATTGTCCTGCCACTGCACCGATGTCACGAGAAGGTGCGCATCTTCGACGTCCACGTACGCATAGCGGTGTTCGTCGAGCCTGAGAATGCTACGGCCATCGGGCAGCCGATCGAGCCAGCGTCGCAGAGCCGTCTGAAATCGCTTGTGCGTGACTTCTTGGCCCTCGTGCCACAGCCGCCCCTCGCGATCGAGGCGAATGCCTGATTGTCGCAGTCGCTCAATCTGCTCGGGGCTCAGCGAAACCACAGCAAGACAGTAGTGTCGCCGCTTGCTCCCAGGCAAAGAAAAAGGCGCCCAATATTGGACGCCTCGGTTTCTCAGTTGCACTCGAGCGAGAGAATCTTATCTTTCATTAATAGCTTTCGTTTCTTGAGTTCCGCCATCTCAACCTGGTCGGCGGGTGAGCGCGATATCTGTCCTTCAAGTTGTTTCACTCTGGCCTTTAAGGACTGATGCTCTGCGGTAATGGATCGCAGGAGTTCGAGTTTCTCGTTGCGCGAAAGATGGGTCAAAAAGGCACCTCCATGCCGATTGTGGCTAGACTGAGCAGCGTGCTCTCTCTGTTAAAAGAGTATCTCCGAGTGGTGCATGCGGCCAGTTATCTTTCTCGTTCTGCCAAGCAATTCCGCGCCTTGTCATTGCCCTGTGGCTAAGAAGATCGCTAAGGACTCTTAACTGCAGCGGTTTTGTCAGGCGCTGGGACGTAGTTTCACCTGAGGTGAATTTTTCCCAAGCTAGAAGCGTATGGAAAGGCCTGCTGTACCTCCGCCACGTGTACCGCCAGGTGTGACAAAGAGACCATATCGCGGAGGTGGTGCCTGACCATAGGCCTTCAAACGCAAGGCGCGATAGCGACGATTATGACTCCTGGGCCCCACTAGGGTATCCACGATTTCCCATACCCGAAGAATTCCGAATGAGAGTAGGCCCCCAATAAGGAGGGTCTCGCCACTGTTGTTTCTGCGAAGGTCATTGTTTGCAAGCTGCACAGCACCAACAAACACAAGGCCCAGTGCTCCGGCTTCACCCAAGGTGAACATCCAACCGGTGTCGCTGTAGCGACCTTGCACTGCGTGTCCGACTCCGAAGCCAAACCACAGTGCGACCAGGCCGCCACCAATGGTTTGCGCAGGACTGATTTCGCCCTGCCAAAAAATCTCTCGTTCCTCCTGTGTGAGAAGGCGTAGATTGGGCACCTGAGAGTAGCCGCCTTGGTAGTATGGGACGGGTTGCTGCGGTGGTGGATAGCCTCGGCCGCCAGGCTGGGCTTCGGCAACCCCAAAGGAGAGCGCGCAAAGGGCGATGGTTGCTATCAGAACAAGTCTTAGGGGAAGTCGATTGGGCATAGGCTTGCCCACTATACCATCGCCCAAGCGTGACTTGTGCCACGCCGCCTAGAAGCCGGGCGCGACCATGTCGAGAATGCGGGCCGGTTTGCGAATTCCCTGTCTCGCCATCCAGATGTCAGCTTTGGCTTGAGCCTGCTCAGCCGCGCTTCCACTGGACAATTCCCCAATTCTTCGAAGGGTTGCGTTGGCGTAGAGTAAGCTGCCAGACTTCTCGAATAGGGCGTGTGCGCGCTGCAGGCTTGTGCGTGCTGATGCTGCTTGATTTCGCGCATTCGCAACAGCTGCGTAGAGCAAGTGTGACCAAGCTTTTGCCAAATCGAGATTACTCTTGGCAAGGTTCTTCGCAAAGCCTTCGGCGCGCTTCAATGCGGTGGCACGGCGATCGCTTCTGACCCTTGCTAGTGCCAAATAGCATCGGGCCTGGATGTGAAGAAATTCACACTTCACAAAGTGCAGTTGGGTGAGCATCGAACTTCGAAGCCTGCGTCGGTTCTCCTCGATGAGTGCAAGCGCCTTCTCTGGCTGCCCTTGGTAGAGCTGGATTTCGGCGCCTCGCAGAGTGGCCAGCCAGTGTTGCCATAGGAAGTGATGATCTGGCCAACCCTCCAAGAAGCGCAAGAGTTCGTCTTCTCCTCGCTCCGCATCATCTGTTAGCAGGTACCGATGAGCAAAGCCGGCCCGCATGCTTGCTTCCAGGACGCGGTTGCCGCTGCGAGCCGCTTCTTCCAAGAGTTTTGGCACTCCATCCACAAGTTCTCTGAGGTCGCCTTGATAGCTGGCTGCATAGGTTCGGAAAATGTAGATGACTCCGATTGCGTGACTGTATCCGCGGCCACCAATCTTCCACTGCTCGAGGGCATCGCGAAAGTGATTGCGAGCATCTTGCCAATTGTTCTCGAGATAGAAGGACGCGAGTGCGCGCCCCGAAATGACATAGGACGCGTTGGCTGGATCGCCATCGCGGTGAGACCAGACTTGTGCCGCGTCTAGGTATTTGTAGGAGCGGCTCGGTGCGTTCTGAAGGCTGGCAAGGATGCTCAGTGAAGCGAGTGCCCGTGCACAGCGTGCGGGGTCTCCGACCTTGAGCGAGTGGAGTGCCCACTGCTGGGTAAAGACCATCGATCGCAGGGCATCAGCTCCGGAAAGACCCATGGCGAGTGATTCGGCGACATCGACTCGCTGCGCTGCAAGCGGCTCGGAGTTGGCGCCCACGATCTGGAACTCGAGTTTCGCCCGGGCCAAGCGAACCTCGCCAAGCACCATGTGCATGAGGGTGGTCGCCCGACTGTAGGGATACGTGAGGTGAAACTCTGATGCGAGGCTCTTTGCGGCGATTAGCGAGTTGTCGATGTCACCCGCAAACATGAGATTCTCGGTGATCCGGCGACGAAGTTCGACCGATTCGCTTTCCGCCGCCGAGTCTTGCAGTGCAAGCGTATAAGCATCTGCGGCTTTGCGAGGACTGCCCGCTTCGACAAGAGTATCTGCCAAGCGAACCTGCAAGCTGTGACGCTCGGCTGCCGAGTGGGAGCCGTGAGCGATTGCCATCTCGAAGAAGTCAGCTGCGCGGGCAAAGTTGAGTTGTGCACGCGCAGCGTCGGCGGCGCGCAGAGCCCAACTTGCAGCTTTCTCGGTTTCATTGGCGCCGATCCAGTGGCGAACAATTCGCCCCGGATCGCAGAGCATTTGCTCTTCGAGCGCACTCGCCAAGTGCTTGTGCAAGAAGCTTGTTTGTGTGGGTGGCAGGGCATCGCAGACTGCATGGCGAACACGATCATGGTAGGGAGCAACGCTTCCACTTTGGTTGACGCTTGCGCTCCTAAGGAGATTCTTATGGCGCAGGCTCTTGGTCGCGGTCGCTAGGGACGCAGGGGTTAGCTTAGAAGCTTCTCTTGCCACCTCAAGCTCCACGGGCCCGCCGGCGACGCAGAGAACCTCAAGCAGACGGCGCTCGTTTTCGGGCAGTGCGTCGGCTCGTTCGCGAATGAGGTCGTCTACAGCACCGTGGCCCACGGCTGCGTCTCCCTTTTCCTTGAGCGAGTACACGAGTTCAGTGAGATAGTAGGGGTTTCCTGCGGCTTCTTCGGCCGCCTTGGTGATGAGAGCGTCATCGCCCTCACCAAGAAGTGCGCGCGCTGCTAAGAACGAGGCTTCCTTGTCAAGAGGAGGAAGCACCACCGTCTGTGCCATGTCACCGAGCTCTCCGAGTAGTTCTGAAAGCGGCGTTCCTGGCTGCAGACCTTGGGGGCGCGTATTTAAGATCAAGAGCAGTGCTGGCTCCTTTGGGCCGCGAAGCAAATTCCTAAGCAAGCCAACCGTATCTTCATCGGCCCACTGCATGTCGTCGAGATAGAGTACGACTTGCCGTTCAAGGCTTAGCCTGTCGAAGGTTTCCCGGATGGCGGAGAAAGCGCGGTCTCGCATCGCTTGCGGGACTTCTTGGAAGTTGTGTCGCCGTGCCCGCGAGACTGCGTGAACACGGTCTAGAACGGGAAAGATCACCGATAGCAAGTGCGCATCTCTAGGCAGCAATCGAGCGGCATCTTCCCTATTGAGCGAAGCCCAGTGTGTGGACAGTTCGTCAATCACGCCATCCATGGCTTGGTATGAGACGTTCTCCCACTCGTAGCATCGTCCTCGAAGCAGTGTTAGATCGACCGGGGCTGGCATCGCATGATTGCCCTGGATGTCTTTGAGCGCTTGCTGAATCAGCGCCGACTTGCCTATGCCACTTGGGCCAGCGACAACAACCGTGTGGGCACTTCGTGTCGCTTGAACTCGATCAAATGCGGCGCGCAGGACCTCGCGCTCGTTCTCTCTGCCAACAAAGAACGTTTCCTGGCCCCGACTCACTGCAGGCATCGCTGTTGTCACAGCGTGACTGCTTCGGTCTGAGAATTGTTCTAAGATCGACCTGCTGCGGATGCGTTTGCTTGCATCGCGGGTGAGAAGGCGGTCGCACAGAAGGCTCAAATCCTCGGGCGCGTCGGCGTTTCGAGACCGCACCTTCGGAGCGTCCTGCTGGGTCTTCTTGGCCAGAATTTGAATCGGGCGACCGTGGAAGGGGAGCTCGCCGGTGAGCGCCTGGAAGAGAAGAACTCCCACGGCATACCAATCGGTTGCAGGACCCAACCGGGGCTCTGCCGCAGCCTGCTCGGGTGACATGTAGTTGAGCGTGCCGACAATTCCTCCGGATCCGTTGCTTGACCCGGAACCGGTGTTCGAGGACTCCTCCTCCGAGTTGTCGATCTTGATTGCCAGGCCAAAGTCGAGAATCTTGACCCTGCCATCGAGGTCGACGCGAATGTTGGATGGCTTGATGTCGCGGTGAATCTTGCCTGAGGCATGGAGAGCGTTGAGCCCGAGAACCACTTGGGCCAGTGCAGCGCGCAGCCGGTCATCGTCGTAGGTGAGGCCTGTTAGTAGAGCCGCTCCGGGGTACAGCGTTGGGTCACCAGAACCATCGTCGCTGAGACTCTCAAGTACTCCCTCGGGAAGCTGCATGGTGTCGGCTTCAATGTCGACGGTCCCAGAGCGAACGTAGGAGAGAAAATCCGTCCCAGGAACAAGCTCCATCGTGAAGAAGAGTTCCTCTGGGCTTACGTGCAGGTCGTAGAGGTTGACCAAGTTCGGATGATCGATGCCCGAGAGTCGTCGGAATTCTTGCTTGAGGTGAAACGCGGCCTCTTGAGTCGGGCGCTTGAGAGTCTTGAGTGCCACGGGAATCCCACGCTCTTTGTCGTGGGCCTCGTAGACCACTCCGAGTCCGCCTTCGCCGAGCTTACGGACGATGTCATAGCGGGTGTCGCGTATGGGCCGTGGCTGTGCCAAGGCCTCTGATCTTCGCACGGAAGCGAGCGAGTGGCGGGCTTGGAACGAGGCTTTCTGCCGACAACTGTGAACTACGTCTTGGGCTTTGCTTGCGCCGAGAAGGTGCCGCCCGTATTGCCATCGGGAAATTTGAGCTCAGCTTCGGGGAGCCGAACGTAGGTGGGTTTGGCGGAAGCCAGCGCGTCGGCCGCGGGAAGGTTTTGTGCAAGCATGGCCACGGCCGTTGCGGTTGGAATTTGCGCTGCCTTGGCGACAAACGGAGCGACGTCCTTGAGCACCTTGGCATACTTGCTCGCACCATCGCCGCACATCACCAAGCGCGAGCGCTGCTCTTCCGTGAGTTCCTTGCCTAACAGTTCTGTCAGGTGCGCCGGCGCAAGCACATGCTCTTCGCCCAACCTCGCGAGCTTGCCACCCTCACGCGCAAAGAGGCCTACGAAAATCTCTTTGCGTCTGGCATCGAGCACGGCGGCGATGATGTTGTTGTCATCGCAATGGGGAATGCTGGCAAACGCGGTGGCAGCAAGCGACGAGACCGGGGTGAGCGAGACTCCGGCGGCGAAGCACAAGCCCTTTACGGTGGCCATTCCAATGCGCAAGCCTGTGAAGCTTCCTGGGCCTGCACCCACAGCAATCGTGGAGAGGTCGGCCAGCGCGAGATTGCCCGCAGTAAGACACTCGTCGACGAGAGCGAGTAGGGTCTCCGAATGCGTGTTGACGCCGCTTTCTTTTGCGAGCACGACATGGCCGTCGCGCACTAGTGCGACGCTGGCGGTGAGGGTAGAGGTTTCGATTGCGAGGATTGCTGACATGGGAATCAAGAAGGAGGGAAACTGCTACATAATGTAGCGCACGACATCGTTGCGAAGCGCCAATACCGTAATCACCGCGACGAGCGCCAGGCCAATTACGTTGATCCGCTCTCGGGTGCGCATTGCTAAGGGGCGTCGCCAGATTGCTTCGACGACGAATATCAAGATGTGCCCACCATCGAGCACAGGAATCGGAAGAAGGTTGATGAGGCCGACACTAATCGAGACAAGCGCAATGAGTAGGAAGAGTGCCTCCCAGCCCTTGGCACCGGAGACCGATGCGACTCGGAACATCATGATTGGGCCACCAAGTTCATCGCTTGGAGCCTGCCCTCGCAAGACCGAGAAGAAGCTGGACGCCATGACGCGAATTGCTTCTCCTCCGTGCTCAACAGCGCGTGATGCGGCATAGCGAATGGGGCCATCGATCGAGACCATTGAGCCTTCGCCGCGTTCGAAGCTGCTGTGCGCTCCAAAGACCAGGAGCGGGGCAGGGTTGCCGTACTCATCGCGCACAGACTTGAAGACTTGGGTAAACGTCCCGCTCATGTCGACCACTTTGCCCGCGACCGAGCGCTGCCAAGAGAGTTTCCACTCGCGATTGGGTTGGCTTTGCAGAAGTCGCTCGAGCACCATCCAGTGGCGCACCGGTTTGTCGTCCAGTCGCGTGACCAAGTCGCCAGGGCGCAGGCCCGCCAAGTCCACAGGTGACTCCTCCTCCACAGCTGCTACGAACATTTCTGCTGGTGCCAGCCCGTGGATCGTTTGGCGGTTGCCGCTCATGTCGTGCTCGGCCTTGGTGATGAGCTCGGCATGTTTGGGTTCGAGCAGGGTCACACCAAGCGCTTGGTGTCGCTGGCCACGCATGTACATGATGTTCATACGACGCGCCTGTCCATTCAATGTGCTCTGCAGCTCGCGCCAATTTGCGATTGCCGAACCATCTACGCTCAAGATCAAATCGCCGGTCTGCAGTCCTGCTGCTCCTGCAGGAGACGTTGGATCGATGACGCCAACTTGTGGCAAGAACGGCGCTTGCGTGATTCCAATGAGGCCATGCCTTGAACTTGGGCCCTCAAGTTTTCTGCGACGATACTCAATCGGGGTCACAAAGCGCTCGATGTTGTGGCCAGCCCGCCGCAGCTTGAAGCGCAGTTCGTTGCCGATGTTATTGTGCACGGTTTGCTCGACGTCGTGCCAATAGCGTGTGGTCTCGCCGTCAATGGAAAGGATTTCATCGCCTGGTTCGATACCAGCTCGGTCCGCGGGGGTATCTCGTAGGACATCACCTACAACAGCCGCCGGAAGTTCGGTGTCCCCAGCAAACGTCACAAAGTAGATCGCAATTGGCAGGCAGAAGTTGGCGAATGGGCCAGCAAAGACAACGATGAGTCGCTGCCACAAGGGCTTGGCGCTCCACGCGCGCGTCGCAAGCTCTTCGGGAATGTCGTCTTCGGGGTCCTCCCCGAGAATTCGCACATAGCCGCCAAGCGGAAAGAGCGCGATTTGGTATTCGGTCTCTGGACCGCGAACCCGCAAGAGGGGTTGCCCGAAACCGAAGGAGAAGCGCATTACCTTGAATCCGAGCAGCTTGGCGGCAATGAAGTGCCCAAACTCGTGGATGACCACAAGCACGCCGACAAGGACGAGAAAATAGATGACGGACATGTGCGCTGACCCAGATTCGCCCAAGTCGGGCTGCCGCGGGTCTATCATGTCTGATACGCTACGGAAAGCCCGTGGCCTCTCGCGCCAAAAACAGTTCCGATGCCCCTAACTCCGATGATATCGGGGAGATGCTCGACGATCTGTCCAACCGAATCGATCGCTGCAAGGTACTCTTCGAGCAGTACTTTCTCGGTATCCAGAAAACGGCTCCTGGCCAGCTTCACGTGGATTTGGAGCGGCACATTCGCCAGCTCACCCAAATACACATTCGCAATACAGGGCAGCGCTACCGCTTTACAACGCTCAGCCAGAAATTTGCTTCGTACAACACATACTGGAAGCGCACACTGAGGCAAATCGAGTCAGGCTCTTACATTCGCGACATGGCGAGACTTGAGCGCAAGTCGGCCCGCACAGGCAAGGACGTGCCGGACGAGGTGCTCGCAAAAATGCCAAAGCGCATGCGTGATCGCATTCTCAAGGATCGCCAGTCTGCCGCAGACCGGGTGGCCCGACATGAGAGTCGCGAGCAGAGCCTGCGTGAGAGTGGCAAAGTGCGTGACCACAAACCTGGCAATGTGCATCAGCTGGACGAGGCTGACTTGCTCGAGGACTTGGACCTCGACTCGATCTTCTCCAGCATGACGGGAGACCCATCGCCAGCGCCAGCCCAGTCTAGTCGTCGGCAACTCGATGCCGACCCTGACACCGACGTCGATGACTTATTCGCTGCCATTGCGCAAAACTCCGCTCCTGGGCAGTCTGTGCCGGAGTCGGCGCTGCCAAAGGCGCCACCCCGCAGGCGGCCAGCTCCGCAAGCAGCTCGTCCTCAAGCAGCTCGTCCGCAAGCAGCTCGTCCTCAAGCAGCTCGTCCAACGCCTCGTCCTCCCGCCTCAGCAGAAAGGCCCCCACCGGGCATGTCGGTATCCGAGTCGCAGGCACTGTACAAACGCTACAAGAAGGCGCGAGAACTCGTGGGCGAGAACACGTCCAATCTCAGCTACGACAAGCTCATGCGCAGCCTCAACAAACAGGCGCCAAAGATCATTAGGGAACACAAAGCACAGGGCGTTAGCTTCAACGTCGTGGTTAAGGGCGATCGGGTGGTTTTAAAGGCCAAGCCGAAGAAGTAGGAGCTATGCAGAAAACTTTCGGAGCCGAGTTTCGGTGTATCGCCGGGTGTCCTGAGCGGTTCTCACTTGCTCGGCAAGTGTATCGCTGTCCAACCTGTGGCGACCTTCTCGAGGTCGCACACGATATGGATGCGCTGAAGACTCGCACCTCGTCCGAGTGGAAGTCACTGTTTGCTCGGCGCACCGCGGATCTTAGCTATCCGAATAGTTCTGGAGTCTGGCGAAAGCGCGAGTGGGTGGCGCCACACGTTCGCGACGAGAACATCGTCTCGCTTTCGGAGGGGGCAAGTCCCCTACAACATGTGCCGCGGTACGGACGGCAAATTGGCCTTGAGAACCTTTGGATCAAGCAGTGCGGACTCTCGCACACAGGTTCCTTCAAAGACCTTGGCATGACCGTCTTGGTCTCGACCGTCGCTCAACTTGTGGCGGACGGCTCCAAGATTCCCGCCATTGCTTGCGCATCCACGGGAGACACATCTGCGGCACTTTCCGCCTATGCCGCTGCAGCAGGCTTGCAAGCCGCCGTCATCTTGCCAAAGGGAAAAATCACCACAGCGCAATTGGTGCAACCCCTTGCCAACGGCGCCTTGGTTCTCGCCGTTGATACCGACTTTGACGGCTGCATGGAATTGGTTGCCGAGCTAGCAGAGCGCGACGGCGTCTACCTCGCAAACTCCATGAACTCGCTGCGGCTTGAGGGGCAGAAGACGGTAGCCATCGAGATCGTTGAGCAACTCGGCTGGAACGTGCCCGATTGGATCGTCATTCCCGGCGGCAACTTGGGCAATGTGTCGGCATTGGCCGCTGGATTCAAGATGCTTACCGAACTGGGGCTCATCGACAAAATCCCGCGAGTCTGTGTGGCCCAAGCTGAGAATGCCAATCCGCTCTACCGCAGCTTCCAGAAAGGTTTTGAGAGCTTCGAGGCTGTTGTCGCCAAGGACACCGCAGCCTCGGCAATTCGAATTGGCAACCCCGTGAGTCGCGATAAGGCAATCGCTGCACTCAAGCAGCACAATGGTGTTGTGGCGCAGGCCAGCGAGCAGGAGCTAGCCGATGCCTCAGCTCGCGCCGATCGAGCTGGCCTCTTCACATGTCCTCACACCGGGGTTGCCCTAGCGGCGGCTGAGAAGCTCATCGCAGATGGCCAAATCGGCTCCGACGAGCAGGTTGTGGTGATCTCCACTGCCAACGGCCTAAAATTTGGGGAGTTCAAGACTCGGTATCATGAGAGCACCCTGGCTGAGGTAGCGAAGCCTCACCTGGCCAATGTGCCGATCGAACTGCCACGCGAGTACAGCAAGGTGCGAGAAACAGTCATTCGCTTCCTCGATGCTGGCGATTGACGCTCCCGCCAGTTCGGTTTAGCTTGCCGGCGTGTTGAAACCTGTGTCTTCTCGAAGCTCTGTTTTCTCCATGGCTTTCACAAGCCTAGCGGGAGCCCTGACCCTTGTGGGTGCGCTTGGCGCTATCCAGCCAGCGATGGCCCAAGACGCCGAAGCACCGGCCGTCGAAGAGGAAGCTCCGATGACGCCCGAGGACAAGCAGAAGGCGGCAATCGCCCTCTTCACCGAAGGCCAAAAACTACTCACGGAAGAGAAGTACCCAGAGTCGATCGCCAAGTTTGAAGAGGCGTTTGAGCTCTTCCCAGATCCTGGTCTGCAAGTGAAGATCGGCGAGGCCTACCAACGTGATGGTACCGAGGCACGCGACTACGACAAGCTTCGCAAGTCAGTTGAGGCCTACAAGAAATACGTAGAGCTCGTTCCAGAGGGCGACACCACCACCAAGATTCTCGAGCGAATCAATCAACTTGAGGAGTCGATTCAGGCTGAGGAAGAGCGAATCCAGCGTGTCGCGGACGAAAAAACCCAAGCCAAGCTTGATGAAAAACTTGCGAGAGAAGCGGAAGAGAAAGAGCGACTCGCCAAAGAGAAAGAGAAAAAGTCGATGCAGATGGTTCTGCTTGGCGGAATTCTTGCCGGAGCGGATCAGCAGCTGTCTGGAATCCTTCGCTTCTCGGGTGGTGGAATGCTCTCTTGGGAAAAGTTCGCACTTGAGGCTCGCGTTGGCATCGACGGTTTCCTTCGCATCGATCAGGACCAGGGTATTCAAGGCCGCTCGTTCACGCTTATTGATGTTGGTGCGCGCTACGGAATGAACTATCGCTACATTGGTCCATTCGTGTCGGGTGGAGCAAGCTTTGGTCTCTTCTCTGGTAGCCCTCGTGAGCGCAAGCTCATCGATGATGCCGACACGTGTGGCGGCGGCGATTGTTCGTTCGACATGGACAAGAACATCGCCACCCGATTGGCGTTTGGTTACGGTTTCAAGGCGACGGACAAGAGTACCGTTGCTCTTCGCATCGAAGCACAAACTTGGCTCTTCTCGGTGGATAGCGAGCAGAGCATCAGCAACCCGAATGCCAATGACGTCTCCAAGCCTCAGACCGCCGTTGCTCTGATGTTTGGACTTGAGTTCATGCGCTGGCTCTGAGCCCTGCAGAAAAAGAAGCAGTGGTGAATCAATCACCGCTGCTTCTCGTAAGATTGGGCTATTGAGCGCCGCTACATGGAGCGATGAAGCACTCCGCATCGGGTAGGTTGCTCTCAGGCAAATCTGGACAGACGTTGCCTGTTCCGAGGTCAACCGACCAAGTGTAGTCAAAGAAGTTCGCCTCACCGACAACTTCGGCAATGCCGCAACGGTTGTAGGCGATGACCGCACCGGGAAGGGCCATCCGTGTAGTTTGGCGGTAGAAGACACCATACTGGCCTGGGAGAATACGTCCCTCAAAGCTAACGATGGTTGACTCTTCAGAACTCACGGTCCAGAAGTCCGATCCACCTTGGCTAAGTGTGTAGCCCTGGGTGTTCGAGAAGGCCCATGACTCGGTGTCGGTGCTAGAGAAGTCCTGGCCCACGGTGTAGCCGCTCGTTGTCTCGCTGTAGGTGCTTCCGCCATCGCGGCTAATGTCCGTGTACTTGCCTTCAACGCCAACTTCGACGATTCCAAAGAGGCTGCCACCTGCGCTTGCACCGCCCCCAATATCTCGACCATTCTCCCAGTTGATTTCACCGCCCTCAGAAGAACTCTCATTGATGGTGAGGCCGATGGAGTTGGTTTCGCTGCGGCTTTGGCTGATGGTGCCCGTGTGTTGGCTGAGCCACTGCTCATCCCACGTTATGCCCGTTGTTCGGCTTCGGCTCTCGCTGGTGCTCTCTGTGTAGGTGACCGTGCGGCCCATCTCCGCACCACCGGCAATGCAGCCCGATACAGGTTGCGCAGCTTCAATCTCGGCGACCTCCACCTTGTCATACATCACGTATTCAAATGGGCGGTGCACACCAATGCTGATGGCAATGGCGTGTTCTTTGTCGTTGTCATCGAGAGCAGCGACAACCAGCGTGCCTGTGTAGAAAGGGCGCTCCGAAGGCACTGCGGGAAAGACGATTTCGCCACCTTCACCAAACGAGTCTGCGTTTGCCACTGCTGCTTGGCGCATGACCTTTGGGATCACTTGGAATGGGCTATCCGTGACGTAAGTAAAATTCCTAGGTGTGAATCCGATGGCCTTGACATCAACTTTGTAGGCGAAGTTGTCAAGGATGACTTTGGACGGTTCAGCACAGTCCGACTCGATAGGAGAGAGTCCGGTGATGATTACGCTTGGCAGAATCTCAAGTTCCATCTCACTTGGTTCGGAGAAGGTCTCGGAACCGTCTTCCGCAATGTTGATGATTGTGAGAGTGCCGACAAACGTTCCTGTTTCGTCACCGGTGGGCGAGAAAGGAACCGTGTACGGCCCAACATGAGACCAAACGAGTCGATTCCCATCTTCCCAATGTGGTCGTATCTCGTAGGAGACCGGGTGTGTCGCACCAGAGCGAGCCGTAAATTCGCCCTCAAATAGTGCAACTGCATGCCCCTCAGTTCCGTGAGCAAAGTTTGCTCCGAGGATTTCCACACTCTGGCCTACAGCAACGCCGGTCTTCGAAAGACCGATCACCATAGGCGTAAAGCCTTCTCGGGCGCCACCTTCGCCTGTCGCACAGGCCGTGCCAGTGAGAAGAGCAGCAACAACTAGCGTTCGTAGTGGGCTTTGCATGACTGGTCCGGTAAATTGCAAGCAAGGGGCCAGCCTGCGTACCTACAATGTAGGTCGCCGAGTGCCAGTGGTTTTGCATGTCTATCCTCAGCAAGAGGACACTTCGAGCAGGGCTGAAAGCCTAGCTGGGCGCGGTTTCCCCACGATCGCACTCTAGTTGCTGCATGTTGTTTGCAGTGCTTCAAACGCATCGATGTTGGCTTGGCCCGCAATGCCCACCAGCTGAATCGAGGATGCAACACGAGCGGTACCAATGGAGAGATCAACGTCCATTTCGCCTTCAACAAGCGAGCCTGTGTATTCAAATGCGCCATCGATCGAAGCGACATAGACCGCAACCTCTGTGCCCGTCGTCATGGTGCCATGCACACGAATATCGGCTCCATTCTGGTCCGTGACGCTTCCAAGACCAACGAAACCCACACTGAGGACCGCGTCAGGTAGCAGCTCCACCGATTCGGCGTTAGGAGCGCCAAGTGCCCGTTCGCCCAGCTTTGAGCCGCCCTCGGTACCCGGTGGGCTATAGGAGATCAGGAGGTCTGCAAAGGTCGTGCATGGAAAGTCCTCACTGGCATCGTTTGCCAGTTGTTCGGGAAGTTCCGCTTTGCATGCCGAGCTGAGCCACAACGCCACCAGAATCGGTACCATATCGACTCCTTTGCGGTTGTCTCTCAAAGTGCAGGTCACAGCGTCCTATCATAGGGCAAAGTGGCTCTCGCATCAGCCTGCGTTGATGTTTTGTTCGTTCCTTGTGGGGCTAGCGATCCTGCTCACGTGGAATCCTCGAGCCAACGCGCAGCGTGGCGACGATGAGGAAGAGGTCTTTCGCCCCGACGAAGATAACGAGGAAGAGGAAGTCTT
Source organism: Kofleriaceae bacterium (assembly GCA_024762925.1). Taxonomy (GTDB): domain Bacteria; phylum Myxococcota_A; class Polyangia; order Haliangiales; family Haliangiaceae; genus NORP324. The sequence goes on from JANTGM010000001.1 coordinate 146,478, forward strand.
TGGACCCGACGATGGTGCGGGCGATGAAGACTTTGTCTCGAGCCTCTCGCGAAGCAAGAAGGACCCGCCCCCTGGGTACTCCAGCTACGAAGTCATCGATCGCACGATTGGGTTTCGCGACGATGCGTTTGCCGGCATATCTGTGGATAGGCAAGGTGTTCTCTGGGTCACAACCTATGAGGGCCGAATCTACCGCAGTTCCGATCAGGGAGATAACTGGAACGAGTACACGGTGCTTCCCGAGCTCAAGGAACTGTGGGGCTTTGGCGGCCAGCGAGTCTTGCTTGGGCATTTGCGCAACTCCGATGCTCGTCACCCCAGAGCTATCGGGCTGGCCCCAAGTGGTGGCATTGGTGCAAATAGTCGAAGCTACTCTCTGTTGGCAGGGAGTGCGTCGGGCGCAACTCGAGATGGTGGCTCTTCGGGCTTCGCACTCGACCAAGTTCCATCGCTAACGCAAAGTGGGCGCTTTTCCAATTCCCTGAGTGTGGCCTCGAGAGCCGCTACCGGAGAGTCGAGCATCGTGCTGGGGGCTGGCCTATCCGTTCGCGCGCCTCGTCTAGGTGTTCTTCTGGGTATCCTCAAGCGCCCGGTCGCCAACATTTCAATGCAACGACTCCTCAACACGACGGCGAGTCGATACACGACTGTCCGCGAAGTCACGCCTCATCCCACCGATCCAAGAAAGGTCTTCGCGGCCACGGCGTTTGGACTCTACAAGAGTAGCGATAAGGGGCAGAGCTGGTATCGCGACTTCGCAGGAATGACCCCGGCAGAGCGCTGGATCGGGCACGTTTCGCCCGATCCGAAAAACCCCCAGCGAGTGTACCTCGGCACAAGCCGCGGGCTCTTTCAGTCTGACAACGGTGGCGATGGCTGGTCGAAGAACACGAAGGTTCCGGAACTCTCGATCCGTCGCGTCATTATCGATCCCACGGATTCTCGTTATGTCTACGCCGCGGGGCGGGGCGGGGTGTATCGCTCGGATGACTTCGGTGAGAACTTCTCTTTCGCCTTTTATCACTCCATTCCGCGCCGCCGAGATGTTCTGTGGATGGCCATCGATCCATTTGACCCAAACATTGCCTACCTGGGAACCGCTGACGGGCTCATGCGGACGACGAAGCTCCGCACTGCCACCATCAGCGACTGGGAAGTTGTGAGTGGCAATCGCACCGTGAACCTTGCAATTCCCGGCGTCGAACTCTGCTCAAAGCACCCGGGACACATCTACATGATCACCCGTGCCGACTTACCAACGATCAACTTCGGAGCGAACGGGCCAGAATCGCTCATGCTTGAGTCCTGGGATCACGGTGAGTCATGGAGAGAACTCGCCGGCAATCGCACTGCTGGCGACATCCAATGGTTCACTCTCGATCCCAACGACACCGATACCGTGTGGATTGCATTCTCTCGCGCGATTGCGCAAGTGCGGCGCGTTCCCGATCAGGAGGAGAAAGACATCTCCAAGATGCGACTGTCAATGGGGCGACCTGTGTTGCCCGACTTGCCCAACATGGGCGAGGTGATTCGCGCCGGGCTGGTCTTCAGTGAGCTCGAGATGGACGGCTTTGTGGAACGGCTAGACAGCTTGCGAAGCCGCAACTGGCTCCCAAACCGCATCACACTCACCGGCGGCTATGGGACGTGGAACGTTGGAACCGCCGTGCAGGACATCCAATTCCCCGGTGATAAGGTGCTCAATGTACAGCGTCATAATTCGTGGAATGTCACTGCCTGGCTTAGCTGGGCATTGCCGGACCTAGTCTACCGGCAAGACAGTGCCCCGCTCATGCGTTTCCGAGAGCTCAAGATGGTCAATATCGCCCGAGAGCGGGTCATGAAAACCATCCACCGCAACTATGGCGAGCTGCAGCGAATTCGCGTGATGCAACGCTACGAGAAGAATAAGAACCTTCAGACCCGGGTGAACTGGGCACTGCGGGCACAGTACTTAGAAGCAATTGTGAACATGACCACTGGCGACTTTCTGCGCAAGTGGGATGAGAAAGCGAAGAAGCAATGAAGCAAGCAAACGCCCTACAAGCCAAGGCCCTACAAGCCAAAACCCTACTCCTCACCCTCTTCGTTGCTCTAGGGCCACTCGCTGTGTCTGAGGCGAGAGCGGATAGCGAGGTGGATGAGGTGCTCGAGAAGTTCGATCACGAGCCAAAAATTCGCGAAGTGCAAGTGGCTGCGATCAAGTACTACAACGTGAGTCCAAGCAAGATTGCGTCGCTTCGAAGTCGCACCCGAAGCAAGGCGCTCATTCCCGGAATCGCTGTTGGCTTTACGAACTCCCTTTCAAGCTTCAATCGATCGGTTGATGACATCATCTTTCGCAACGTTGGCATCGCAAAGCTTGAAGAGCAGAACGCGGACTTTGTCGGATTTTCGGCGAGCGCCTCATGGAGTTTGGATCGTTTGGTCTTCAACGCCGAAGAGCTCGACGTCATGTCGCTCATCGGCATTCAGGATGGTCTTCAGCGCGAGGTGACTGCTCTGTACTATGTGCGTCGCCGACTCCAGATTGAGATGTTACTCAATCCTCCCAAGACCCTGGCTTCCCGACTGTCAGGACGGCTTAGGCTCGAGGAACTCACAGGGCTCTTGGACGCGTACACAGGCGGCTACTTCTCCCGCAAGATCGCCAAGAATCAGAAGAACAAAGGAGTCTCAAAGGTGACGCCAAAGCCGGGGAAGGTGATCTACGCTGGCACTGAGCAAAGCGACGAGCTTCGCATGCGTCTGCGCTCTTCCGAGAGCGGTAGCAAGTCAGAGGTGCCTACTCGCTAACGCGGCACTCGGCGATGAGCCGTGTGTCGTGCTCTGGCGGCGCTTGGCGGCCGTGAACTTGGAGGGCGAGCTGCGTGTAGAAATCTCCACAAGCCTCTCCGCCGGTCTGAATGATGTAGCAAGGCACCTGGCTTGATGCCTCAGGGTCACGGGGGTTGTCGCACTCGGGAAAGGTTGTCGGCTCGCCAGCTTCAACGAACTCATGCTTCTCAAAGACTCGGCACTCAACCTGTCGTCCAGGTTGGCTTGCGTCGACATCGAGCACCACGCCTTCAAGGCACGTAGTCCCCAGAGCCTTGCGTAGGTTTCGAACCATGCTCTTGAGCCCGCCTGCGGCACCGGCATCACAGATGGATGTTGTTTGGCCGGTCTCGCCAAAAGCACTTGCGAACGCACTGAGCCGAATGCCTGGATAGGCGTCGTTGCCTGTTTGGTCCTCACACGCGGCCAAGAGCTCCGATTCCATGATCAGCTCATCGCGTCCAATCACAACATGGCCAGGATCGCCGACAATCGCCGTTACAACCCGATCCGCAGGATTGGGTTTTATCTCTTCTAAGAATTCTACGTAGTCACCTACGGAGGTGACGAAGTTGGATTGCGGGTGCGGGCGACAACCATCGCGCGATCCTGGCTGGTAGACATCGTCACCGTCGCAGATCACACCAGTCTGAAAACACCGGAAGTTTGGAGAGTCGCCGAGAAATCTGGGAGCGTCAGGGTTAAAGAGCTCGGAGTTGAATGCGGAACAGTCATCCTCGCTTGTGAGCACAACAACACCGAGAACAGAATCAGGTCGTACAAATCCCAATCCGTCTTCGCGGGCTTGAAATAGCGAAGAACGCATGGCTTCTAAGGGTTGTTCGTAGTCGCAGCCAACTTCGCCAAGGTGACTCATGCATTGAAATGCGCTTGCGATCTCACCTTCAAAGTTGGCAATCGCCTCGCCTTTCTCGCCGTGGCGATAGGCCAGAAAAGAATCGGCGGTGGCCGCACATCCGCGATTGCTTGGAGCCAGTAGCAGACCGCCATCGCCATAGCTGGAGCACTGGCTGACCGAATCACTAAACTTCCCAACGCCCATGTCTGTTGAGACAACGCCAATATGCAGATCAGGCAAACCACGTCCAAAGGCGAGGTTGTGAAGCATGCTCTCAAAGAGCTTGCCCAAGTCGTTTTGGCGCTCCTCCATGTCTTCGGTGTTGTCGACAACAAAGAGCAGGTCGACTTGATCGCGCAGGATCGCAGGTGTGTTGACCACTTCCCGAAAGACGCCCGGTGCGTCTTCGCCGAGACTCACCTCCGGCTCCAGACAGCCGCCCGCAACCAGCGAGGCAGTGAGCAGCGCCAAGGTGTGCGTTGTTGTGAGCCGTTTGGAGGGAATGGTTTGCTGAGTGTGGCCGGAAATCGCCAGAACTGTGTGGGAAAAATCGGACAAGTTTTATAACTCGCGGAAATTGTTAATTCGAGCGCGAGTGTGATCTCTGTGCCAAGCACAATCGCTGTTTATGCTGCACACTTATAGAACATGGTCGGCAAAATGCTTCGAGGACAACGGGGACAGCAGAGTTCAATTCCACAAGCGCGAGTCGTGCAGGGCGGCCATGCACCAACATGGCGATATCAAGAGATGCGCTCTATTGGAACCAGCCAACCTAGCTATGAGCGCACGCGCGGAGGACGCGAGGAGGCCATCGCCATCTTCTTTGGCTTCTGGCCGCTAATCGCCATCGTAACGATGGGTATCGCGATGGTGTGGAGCGCCTCGGTCTTTAATGGGCCGTAGCGGCTAGCCACCAAAGAGTCGCGAGAAGAAGCCTCCAGATGCGCGCTTCTCTTCCGCGGTGCACTTGCATCGCTCATCTTTGGGAACCTTGCCAAGGACCGATTCAATATGGGCCCCACAGCCGGCCCAGCCAGGCTTGCCGCAGCACTTGCATGTAATACGTCTACACATGCCACGGAGGGTACGTTAGCTGCGCTCAATTGCAACCACGAAGGCACAGCGAAGGGCGTGGAGGACCAGACCTGCGGCAGAAACGACCGCAGGGCAACTCAGCGAATCGGTGGCTCGCCCAACGTGAGTGGCATCTCGATTCGTTTGCCATCTCGAATGACTTGAACTGTGATGGTTTCTCCGGAGCCAATGCGCGAGAGACGTTGCATGAGCGTGCTGCCATTCACGGAGTGGCCTCCGAGCTTCGTGATGATGTCACCGTTCTTGAGACCAGACTTGCTGGCGGGCGCGTCCTCCACAGCTTGGCCAATGCGCACACCTTCACTTGCGTCAATGCTGTGTCGCTGTCGGTCCTCATCGCTCAGTCGACCAGGACGGATGCCGAGGTATCCACGTTTGGCACGCTCAAGGGTGAGGCTGGTGCTCTTGCCGTCGCGCACGACGTCCACAGCGACTGCGGTGCCAGGGGCCAGATCCGCAAGCACCCGACCTGCAGAGCGCGCTACCGGCTCCTTTGTTCGTCCGTTTTCAATCATGAGCGACCCAATCTTGGCGATGCGATCACCCAGCTTAAGCCCTGCAAGCGTCGCGCGCGAGTCGGCTTCGATTGCGCGAATGGTGCCGGCGTTTACCGATGCACCAAGCCAGTCAAGCTTGTGAATGAACGAAGGGCGTGTTGGTGCATTCGCCACGTCCTCTGCCAATCCGTAGCCAACTCGCACGATGCGCTCCATCCGCGGATAGTCCAGTTTGTCGGCGTGATCTTCGAGACCGTGATAGTCGTCGTGCAGTCCGGTGAAGAAGAACGCCGAGGGAACCTCTTTCTTGAAGAACGCGTGGTGGTCGCTGTTTGCTGTGTAGGGCCCTTTTAGGAATCGAAGCTCGGACTCGCTATCGGAGTCTGCGAATGCTCCCTGCGCCTTGGTCTCCTCGCCGGATAGAAACGCCACCCGAACGCCCATGCGCTTGGCAGCTCGTTCGGCGATTGCAAGAATGTCTGTAGCCCGATCACCGCCGACAAACTCAACAGGGTTGCCATCGTTGCGGCCAATCATATCGAGGTTGAGCATGAAGGCGACGTTGGACGTGTCAAGGGGCCCTTGCTTCACAAGAGCTCGAGAGCCCAAGAGCCCTCGTTCCTCCCCAGAAAAGCCGATGAAGAGCATGCTGCGCCTAGGTGCAGTGGGGGCACTGGCAAAGGCTTGGGCCAGCTCAAGTACACCAGCGGTTCCCGATGCATTGTCGTCGGCTCCATTGTAGATCGTGTCCTTGCCTTCAATGTTGCTAACGCCGGTGGTGCCAAGATGATCGAAGTGACCGCCAACAACGACGAATTCGTTTCGCAGTGCTGAGTCCGAACCTTCGAGGTACGCAATGACGTTCTTTCCCGTGACCGTGAGTGGTGTCTTTCGCGCGAGGACCGCTCCGCTAGCGTGCGAGTCCAGTTCAACGTCCTTTGCCTTCAAGCCTTCGTCCACCGCGACCTGGAGTTCGCGCAGACTCTTGCCGGTCTTGGCGATGAGCTCGGTACCCACCTCAGAAGAAATATGAAACGCGAGGAGGGTCTGCTCTTCTTGAGGCAGCGCTGCTTTGCCACCTCTCGCGGACGGGTCTTTCCCTCTCGTAGGCTTCTTGCCCCGTGCCTTGCCCTTCGACTTGCCAGCGGCGAGCGCTGCACGCTTTTCTCTCGCCGCCTTGATGCGCTCGTGGCGCTCCTTGAGCTTTGCTTCGTACTCGTGCGTTTCCTCGGCTGTGAGCGGAATGGAGAGGCCACTTGGCATGCGCAAGTCGTCAGCAACTTCGGCAGTGACGGGGCCACTAACCAAGAGCATGCCCTTAGCGCCATGCGATTGTGCATTGAGAGCCTTGCTGCGGAATGCGCTGTGGCCGCGCAGGTCGGGGCTGCTGCTTCCATGTTCGCGCTTTCCGCCAAAGAACTGGCTGTTGGGATCGCGATACCCCGGGGCGTGGCGCAAGACCAACACCCATTTGCCTTTCACATCAAGACCCGAATAGTCATCGTAAGAGGCTTCCTTGGCAGTGATGCCATAGCCCGCGAACACCACATCGGCGTCAAGCGATCCATCATCACTAAATCCAAAAGGAGCCGCCTGGTGGCCCAGTGCAAGTTGCTTGGTGCCGGCTTTGGAGGTTAGCGAGAGATGAGTTTTCTTCGTTTCAAAGCCCTGTTGCCAAAGTTTGTACGGCACCACCATGCTGTCTTGGCCAGGCATTGGGGTAAGGCCATAGCGCGCAAACTCCGAAGCAATGTACTCGGCTGCTTTCTCATAGCCTGGTTGGAGCGTCTCTCGACCTTCATACGCATCGGAAGCCAAGAGTTCGACATGTCGCCGCAAGTCACGAGCCGTAATCGTTTGCGCTCCTGTGGTGGCAGCCGGATCGGTGGCAGCAGTTGTGACTTCTTTCGAAGTCCCGGTGGTGCATGAGACCGAAGCGGCGAGAAGCGAGGCTAGACAAGAGGGTAGGAGTCTGCGCATGGTGGCCCTATACCACGCAGGACCGAAACTGGGTGTCTCCGTGGATCACGCTCTACTTCGCCAGTTTTGTCCTCCTCGTGCTTCGCCAATCGCGGGGCTGTTGTAGAGTCCGCGCATGGCAGCTCCGACCGAACGTCCCATCCGCCGAGTACTCATCGCAAACCGCGGTGAAATCGCCATTCGAGTCATTCGTACCTTGCGTGAACTTGGCATCGAAAGCGTTGCGGTCTACAGCGATGTCGACCGAAAGGCTGCCCACGTTCTCCTCGCAGACATGGCCCTGCCGATTGGTCCAGCCGTCGCTGCTGAGAGCTACCTGGTGATCGACAAAATCATCGCAGCCTGCAAGGAGACGGGTGCAGATGCTGTGCACCCCGGCTACGGATTTCTCTCAGAGAACGATGTCTTCGCAGAACGTCTAGAAGCGGAGGGCATTACGTTGATTGGGCCGCCGGCGGCAGCGATGCGTCTGATGGGCTCAAAGACTGAAGCGCGCAAAGCGGTAATCGCAGCGGGGCTACCCGTTGTCCCCGGCGAAAGTGGTCCTGGTGGCAACGGCTTTGACGATGTGCCAAGTGCACTCGAGGCGGCCAAGAAGATCGGATTCCCCGTGCTCATCAAGGCAGCGGCGGGTGGTGGTGGCAAAGGCATGCGATTGGTGGCCGACTTGGAGTCATTTGAAGCGAGCTTCAGCGCTGCCAAGCGCGAGGCGCTGAGCTCCTTTGGTGACGATACGGTGTACGTGGAGAAAGCCATCATCGGGCCACGACACGTCGAAATCCAAGTCTTCGCCGACAAACACGGCAACGTCGTGCACCTCGGCGAGCGCGACTGCTCGGTGCAGAGGCGACATCAGAAGGTGGTGGAGGAGTCTCCTTCTCCCGCAGTCTCAGAAGAATTACGACAGCGCATGGGGGCATCCGCAATCGAAGCGGCACGTTGTTGCAACTACGAGGGCGCTGGAACGGTGGAGTTTCTCCTCACAACGACTGGCGAGTACTACTTTCTCGAGATGAACACACGTCTGCAAGTTGAGCATCCCGTCACCGAGATGGTCTACGGTGTGGACTTGGTCGCATGGCAAGTCGCCGTTGCTGAGGGCAAGCCGCTGCCAATGAGCCAAGACCAAATCAACGCTTCTCACCGAGGGGCCGCGCTGGAGTGTCGAATCTATGCAGAGGACCCTGTGCGATTTCTGCCATCACCTGGCACCATCAGCACACTTCGAACCCCCGCAGGTCCCTATGTCCGTGATGATTCCTGTGCCTACGAAGGCGTTGAGATTTCGATGTACTACGACCCGCTCATTTCAAAGCTCATCACTTGGGGCGATGACCGTGCACAAGCCATCGCGCGCATGCGTCGAGCTCTCGCTGAGTATCGTGTCGTCGGTATAGAAACCAACATCGCGTTTCATCAACGGCTCCTAAGCCACCAAGGGTTTGTGGCTGGGGAGTACGACACCGGCATCATCGACCGGGACGAGAGCCTCACGACTCCAACCATTGCCGAAGGCGCAGAACTCGATGCCGGGATTGCCATGGCTGCTCTGCGCAACCATCTAAGTGGTCCTCGGTCATTGGAGTCCGCAGCCGATGGACAGACCGCAAGCACCTCTGCATGGCGTGCTCCTCTGCCAACTTGGCGCGGTCGCTAGCCCGGGATCGGTCCCAGGCTTCCATTGAGTTGCAAGGTGGGATTCGCCTGCGATGTGGCTCCATGCGCCATTGACGGCTTATGGCACCTACCGTAGAGTAGCCTCCCATAAGCTATGCGTAAGCCATTGGAAACAAACAGGAATACTGGCTCTACGCGCCCTGGGGCGAAGACCAAGTTCGTCTTCGTCACTGGTGGGGTTGTGTCCTCGCTTGGCAAAGGCCTTGTGAGTGCATCGGTCGGGGCGCTCATGGAGAACCGCGGCCTTCGAGTCGCCAATATCAAACTCGATCCATACCTAAACGTCGATGCGGGCACGATGAACCCGCTCCAACATGGTGAAGTCTATGTGACTGACGACGGAGCTGAGACCGACCTCGATCTTGGGCACTATGAGCGGTTCGTTTCCACTCGTATGTCTCAGCTCAACAACGTCACCAGTGGCCGCGTCTACGATTCGGTTCTCGCCAAAGAGCGAAGTGGAGAGTACCTTGGAGGCACCATCCAGGTGATTCCCCACATCACCAACGAGATCAAGCGCCGCGTGCTCGAGTGCGCCAAAGGCCTCGACCTCTTAGTCGTTGAGGTTGGCGGCACGGTTGGTGACATTGAGTCCCTTCCGTTCCTTGAGGCAATCCGGCAACTCCGCTTGGAACTTGGCCATGACAACAGCGTCTCCATTCACGTCACGCTTCTTCCCTATCTTGCTGCCGCAGGAGAGCTCAAGACCAAACCGACGCAGCACTCAGTGCAGAAGATGCGAGAGATTGGCATCCAGGCCGACATTCTGATTTGTCGCTCCGAGCGGGACATCGGCGAGGGAATTCTCGACAAGATCGCGATGTTCTGCAGCGTGCATCGGGACTCTGTCTTTGTGTCCGCCGATGTCGATACCATCTACGCAGTTCCGCTCATGCTCGCTGAACAGGGCATGGACGATAAAATCAGTGAACTTCTGAATATCTGGTCCAGAGCAACGCAGCTCACGGCCTGGGAGCAGTTGGTCGAAAACGTTCGTAACCCAAAGCACAACGTCACAATCGCCATGGTTGGCAAATATGTCTCGTTGGTAGAGTCGTATAAGAGCATCAACGAAGCACTTGTGCACGGCGGCATTGCCAACCACAGCTCGGTCACAATCGTGCATGTTGACGCTGAGGAGATTGAGGCCAAGGGCGCAGCGACGGCTCTCGCCGGAGCCGACGGAATCTTGGTCGCTCCCGGGTTTGGTTCGCGCGGGACCGAAGGGAAAATCGCAGCAGTTCAATATGCACGCGAAGAGAAAGTCCCGTTTTTTGGCATTTGTCTTGGAATGCAGATGGCAGTCGTCGAGTTCGCGCGGAATGTTTGCGGGCTCACGGGAGCTTCATCAACGGAAGTCGACGAGAACACCAAGCATCCTGTTGTGCATCTGATGCCAGATCAGCGGGGCATCACCGACAAGGGCGCAACGATGCGGCTTGGCGCCTATCCCTGTGAGCTTTCGGCCGGCAGTCATGCGAGACGCATCTACGGCAATGAGAGTATTTCTGAGAGGCACCGACATCGCTGGGAAGTCAACAATGAGTATCGAGACCTACTAACAACCAAGGGGCTCGTGCTCTCTGGAGTGTCTCCGGACAAGAGATTGGTGGAGATGGTCGAGCTCACCGACCACCCCTTCTTCGTAGCCAGCCAATTTCACCCTGAGTTCAATAGCCGACCGCTCTCACCTCATCCACTCTTCGCTGCCTTCATCACAGCGTCTCTCGCCGCAAGCAAATAAGCGCCCGTTCACCAGTAATCTGACGTTGCTTCGTTCCGTGACATGTGCGGAGACGTGCTGCAATGTATGCAGTTGGGGCGCCAAGTGGCCAGGGTAAAGCAATTCCCGGGCCACGACGTGTTGCGGTGGGTTTACAATGGTTCATGCCAGGGCTATGATTTGTCGGACATATAGGTGCGGTTCTGCTCCTATCCTTAAGAGAACAAAGGGGAATTTCGTATGGCAATGGAGATGAGACAGAGTCTCAAGCTGAGCCAACAGCTGGTGATGACTCCACAGCTGCAGCAAGCAATCAAGCTGTTGCAACTGTCTCGGGTTGAGCTCGTCGAGCTGGTGCGAGAGGAGATGTTGGAGAACCCGGTGTTGGAGGACGATCTCGAACTCGGCAGCACCAACCCTGAAAAGGAAGTCGTTGAGGCCAGCCAAAGTACCGCGGCAGATCCACCGGTCGCTGAAGCGCCCGCTCCAGGCGAGGGGCAGGAGGCACAGCCCGAAGGAGAGGTTGCGGCAGCTGACAACGCACCCAATGAGATTGATTGGGAGAACTACCTCGACAGCTATCAGGCGGGTTCATCCCCCGGAGCTGGCGTGCGCCCAAACGACGACGACTTGCCCTCATTGGAGCAGACCCTCACCAAGACCGAGTCCCTCGAAGAACATCTGATGTGGCAGCTGCGCATGTCGGATCTTACCGAGGAGCAAAAGCAAATTGGTGAACTCATCGTTGGCAACATTGATCGAGATGGCTACGTCAAAGACCCACCAATTGAGGATCTGGCCGCAGAGGCTGAGTGCAGTCTTGAGGAGGCCGAAGTCGTTCTTATGAAGATTCAGAGCTTTGATCCAGTGGGGGTTGGAGCTCGCAGCCTCGCTGAGTGCATGTTCATCCAAGCAGTCCACTATGGGGAAGATGATGACCTCTTAGTCAAGATGATCCGTTCGCACATTGGCAACCTGGAGAAAAAGAACTACCAGGCGATTGCCCGCGATCTAAAAGAGCCGCTCGAGGAAATCTACGAGGCAGTGAAAGTCTTTCAAGAGTTTGATCCTCGTCCGGGGCGCCAGTATTCGTCGGACGATCCTCACTACATCACGCCAGATGTCTACATTCACAAAGTTGGCGACAAGTACTTTGTTGTCCCCAACGATGATGGCTTGCCCAAGCTCAAGATTTCGAATTTCTACCGCAGTGCAATGGACGGTTCGGCCAACGCCAAGAACTACATCCAAGACAAATTGCGCTCAGCTCAGTGGCTCATTCGGTCGATTCATCAGCGCCAGCGAACCATCATCAAAGTCACAGAGTCGATCCTAAAATTCCAGCGGGAGTTTTTTGATAAGGGAGTAGCGCACCTCAAGCCGCTTATTCTTCGAGATGTGGCAGAGGATATTGGCATGCACGAGTCGACAATCTCGCGTGTCACCACTAGCAAGTACCTTCACACCCCGCAAGGCATCTACGAGCTGAAGTACTTCTTCAATTCCGGAATCTCGCGCACCAATGGTGACGACCTCGCTTCACAGGCTGTGAAAAGCAAAATCAAGAACATCATTGCAGGGGAAGACCCAAAGAAGCCGCTATCCGACCAAAAGATCGTGATGCAGCTCAAAGAGGGCAACATCGATATTGCTCGTCGTACGGTTGCGAAGTATCGCGAGCAGTTGGGTATTCTGAGCTCATCAAAACGGAAACAAGTTTTTTAAGAACACGAGATCAATCGACGGCTCGCGACATCTCTGTCGCGACGAGTTTGTTGTACACCGACGAGACATCTTTCGAGGAAGAACATGCAATTCTCTCTTACATTCCGGCACATGGATGCCACCGACGCGCTTAAGAACTACACTGAGGAGCGTCTTCAGCGAATCACGAAGTACTTTCCTGATCCAATTTCCTGCAATGTCGTGCTAAGCGCGTCGCCACTCCGTCATCGAGTCGATGTCACACTCAAGCTCCACAACGGGTTCCAAGTTGCCGGGCACGAGACGACTGAGAACATGTATTCGTCGATCGATTTAGTCGCAGCCAAGATCGAGAGGCAAGTTCGCAAGTACAAGGACAAGCTTCGCCATCACAAAGGACGAGACAGCGGTCGTCATCCTGTCACCCACTCTGTTGTAACGGAGCCACAGGAAGAGGATGCGGCGACCCCAGCAACCGCCCTTGTGAAGCGTGAGCAAATCCACGCGGATCCAATGACCGTGAGTGATGCCATCATGCAGATAAACCTGCTGCACAAGGCCTTCTATGTCTTCCTCAACGATGACAATGGCCAACTCAGCGTCATTTACCGCCGTGAGGGTGATGAGTTTGGACTCATCGAAGCCGGCGTTGCCAAACACTAGTTCGGTTCAGTGCGTATCGTTGATCTAATTCAGCGCGAGATGGTCATCCCAAAGCTTTCTGCTACGGGCAAGCCTGAGATCATTCGTGAGTTAGCTGGGTTCCTCTCAAACGGAAACGGGGCCATCGACAACGAGCGACTCGTGAAAGTGCTTACCGATCGCGAGGCTCTGGCCTCAACAGCGATTGGCGAGGGAGTTGCAATTCCACATGGCAAACTGCCAGACCTCGAACGAATTCAAGCATGCATTGGACGCGCCAGGGATGGAGTCGACTTTGATTCCATGGACGGAAAGCCCACGCACATCTTCATCGTCATGGTGGCTCCAGAGAACTCAACTGGGGCCCACTTGAAAGCGCTGGCGCGGATCAGCCGAGTATTCAAGGATAAGGACTTTCTAAGAAGACTTCTGGAAGCTCCCAATGCTGACGACATGTTTGAGGCTCTTCGCGACGAGGATTCAAAGTACTAAGGTGCCAACGATTCTCATCCAAGAGCTGCTTGACGGTGTGGGGGAAAGCTTGAAGCTCTGCCTGCGCGCTGGCAATGGAGGGCTTGAACGGGAGATCCGTGTGCCACGCATTCAGAAGCCGGGATTGGCACTAACAGGGTATGAAGAGCAGCTCGACGTTGACCGGCTTCTCACCTTGGGCGGCACCGAGATTGACTTCCTTGAGGCGGCAACGGGGGCTCAGCGTACTCTTGCCGTCGAAACCGTGATGGGAGCGAGCCCTGCCTGCATCATCATCACGCGCGACCTTGAACCTCCACAGGAGCTCATCGATGCGTGTGGGCGCGACCACATACCTCTGATGACCACTCCACTTGTCAGTGCCGAGCTCATTGCGCACGTGACACAGTTTCTGCAAGACAAGCTGTCTCCGAAGAAATCTGTACACGGTGTCCTGCTCGAAATCCTCGGGGTTGGTGTGCTCTTGCTTGGCAAAAGCGGCATCGGCAAAAGCGAAGCAGCACTCGACATGCTCGTGCGAGGCTACCGACTTGTTGCCGACGATGTTGTGGACGTTCGTCGCCTTGGTCCCAACCTTCTCTCAGGGCAGGGTACGGGCATCATCAAGCACCACATGGAAATCCGTGGGCTTGGCATTATCAATATCAAGGATCTCTTTGGCATAGGTTCTGTTCTCGAGCAGCATCAGATTCATCTGGTCATCGAGCTCTGCGAGTGGAGAGATAGTGATAACTACGACCGTTTGGGAGTGGATGAAGAGGACTACTCGCTGCTGGGGGAGGAGCTTCCAATTCTGCGGATTCCCGTTCGCCCTGGTCGCAACATCGCCACCATCATTGAAGTTGCGGCCCGTAATCAAATTCTAAAGAGCCTCGGGGTCCACTCAGCTCAGGATTTTCAAGCACGTCTCGCAGAGCAACTCGCTGCCAAGGCGCAGGAGGCAAACTCGTGAAGATCGTCATCGTCACTGGCTTGGCGGGTGGTGGGAAGACAACGGCCCTTCGCGCGCTTGAAGACTTGGGGTTCTTCTGTTGTGACAACCTCCCGGTTTCGCTGTTCTCGACCTTTGTGAAGAGCCTCGAATCGGAGTCGATCGAAAAGTGTGCGATTTCCGTCGATGGACGTCAGCAGCACTTCATCGGTGACTACCATGGGCAGGTTGCAGAGCTTCGCGATGCCGGTCACGAAGTCGAGGTGCTCTTTCTTGAAGCCGCTGATGCGGTTCTCTTTCGTCGTTACTCTGAGACCCGGCGTAGACATCCGCTTTCAGGCGATGACGTGAAAGAGGGAATTCGTCAGGATCGAGAGGCGCTGTCCTCGCTTCGCGAAGAGGCAACGGTCGTAAACACCGGTGGTCTCAACGTGCACGAAATCAAAGCGATCGTTACAGGACGATTTGATGGTGGCCCGAACACGCTGGCGGTGAACATTCAATCCTTCGGTTTCAAGCACGGGCTCCCGCAAGAATCCGAGCTTGTCTTTGATGTTCGCTACCTGCCCAACCCGTACTTTGATCCGGTTCTCGGGCCTCAAGACGGACGGGACACGCAAGTCTCCGAATTTGTCTTTGCCTCGGCCGAGGCTGTAGCAACCATCGAGCGCATTGAAGACTACTTGCGATTCTCGTTGCCGCTTTTCGCTCTCGAAGGCAAGCTCTACATCACCGTCGGGATTGGCTGCACAGGTGGCCGACATCGATCTGTCGCTCTGGCTGAAGAGCTTGCTCGGCGTCTAAAGGAGAACTGGCATGTGCTACTGCGCCACCGAGACCTCGCCAAGCACACGATTAGGAGTTTGGGCTGATGAGTCAAGAACACAGAGTATCAGTGGAAATTCAAAATAAGCTCGGGCTTCACACCCGAGCCGCGACCCTTCTGGTTCAACTTGCATCCAGTTATCCATGTGATGTCTTCCTTGAGAAAGATGGTCAGGAAGTGAATGGCAAGAGCATTATGGGGCTCTTGATGCTGGTTGCGGGGCAGGGCAGCACAATCACCGTGCGCTGCGAAGGTGAGAAGGCGGAAGAAGCTTGTGGTGCGTTGATTAAACTCGTCAACTCAAAGTTTGGAGAGGCCGACTAGATGCTTGCGTTGCTGACATTGATTCGCAAACAGCGATGGGGCCCATGCAAATGAGCACATCACCTGAGTCATCGGGTGGAGGCGAACTGAGGAAGACCGGTATCGCTGCATGCCAGGGAATTGCCATTGGCCGCGCGTACATCGTCGATAGGCGCCAACTCAAGGTACCAAAACGGCACATCGACAAGGACGAAGTTGAAGGGGAGATCGAGCGCTTCACACGAGCCATCGAAGCGAGCGGCCGCCAGCTAGAAAAGATCAAACAGAAGATCGAGGAGCGAGAGAAGGACCACTACGCGATCATCACGGCACACCAACTCATCCTTCGCGATGATCACGTCATTGGCGCAGCGACACAGCACATTCGAGAAGAGTTCATCAACGCAGAGTGGGCGCTCCGACGTTCGGTCGAACAGATCAAGAGTGTTTTTGATGCGGTCGAGGACGACTACTTTCGGGAGCGACGCAGTGATGTTGACTTTGTGGGAGAGCGGGTACTAAGAAATCTTCTGGGGCGTGACTCAAGGGTTACTCCACCACCGGACGCCATCGTGATAGCTCACGACCTTAGTCCCGCCGACACTGCGGTGTTGTATCGAGCTGCGGTTGCCGGTATTGCAACTGATGTTGGTGGCAAAACGTCGCACACCGCGATCATTGCTCGGGGGTACTCTACGCCCGCAGTAGTCGGTACAGAGGATCTAACGAATCATGTTGGGCGCGACGACTTAGTCATCGTCGATGGGACCGAGGGCGTGGTTATCATCAATCCCGATCCTGAGACGGTCACTCAGTATCGTGAGCGCGGACGCCTTGAAATTGCTGCCGGCATAGCGCGCCTCAGTCGCAGTGCCGAACCTGCCGTGACCCGCGATGGTGTACAGGTCGAGCTTCTCGCAAACCTCGATCACCTAAACGAGGCATCTGTCGCAGTCTCGTATGGAGCGGATGGGGTTGGTCTTTGCCGGACTGAGTATCACTTCATGGCCAGTGAGGAACTGCCCTCGGAGCAAGATCACTTCGCCTATGCGACGGATGTCATGAAGGCGATGGGGTCGCGACCCGTCACGTTTCGAACCCTAGACTTGGGAGCTGACAAGATTTCAGAGCAACACATGGAGCCGCATGACGAGGCAAACCCCGCTCTCGGGTTGCGCTCGCTGCGTCTCTGTTTGACTGATTCTATGCGCCCAGTATTTCGCAGCCAACTACGTGGTCTGCTACGAGCCTCGGCCCATGGTCAGATGCGACTTATGTTCCCAATGATCTCTGGGCTCGAAGAGTTGCGTGCCGCAAAGGATTTTCTAGCCGATGTGCAGGGCGAGCTTCGAAGTGAAGGCGTCGCATTTGACGAAGACTTGCCTGTGGGCATCATGATCGAGATGCCGAGCGCGGCGTTGGTGGCCGATCATCTGGCAAAGTACGTCGACTTTTTTTCGATCGGAACGAACGACCTTATTCAGTACACGATTGCGGTGGATCGCATGAATGAACTTGTGTCCTATCTTTACGCACCACTCCACCCGGCACTCCTGCGCCTTATCCAAAGTGTCGTTGTTGCTGCAAAAGATCGCGGAATCCCCGTTTCTATTTGCGGAGAGATGGCTGGCGATCCTCTAGTCGCACCAGTGCTTCTCGGTCTCGGGTTGCGAACGCTTTCGATGCACGCGGTCGCTATGCCTGATGTGAAAGACGCTATCTGCTGTGCGCGTGTTGAGGATGTCGAGGCGCTTGCGAAGCAGGTTCTACAGCTCGAAAGTGCTACAGAGGTACGACAGGCTGCCGTCGCATTCACCAATGAGCGCAAGCTCGCGAGGGAGAGAAAACAGTGAGAAGGTCTGTGCTGTGGGCCATCGCAGGTGCTTCTTTGATGGGGTGTGGGTCTCCTGGCAAGGCACAGCCAGCCGAGGTCGAGATTTTCTGGCCAGACGCGGCGGCAGTCGTGGGTGCATCTGAAGCAGCCAAGGTGGTGCTAGATGCAGGCGTGGCGTCAGCTGATGCCCAACCAATGGCGGAGCCTGTTCGATAGCGAATGCGTAGTGTCACGGCGGCGTTTTGCTTCTTTGTGGCTTGTTGGGCGATGGTTCCCGCAGCCACAGCAGGTGATGGCCGCCTTGGCTGGTACACGATCGAGAGTGAGCACTTCATCGTCTCATACCACGACCCGCTACATGACGTTGCGCGTCGCGTGGCACTGGTCGCAGAGCGCGCACACGAGAACCTCGCCCCGACGATGGGCCACGAGCCGGAAGAGAAAACGGCGATTGTTGTCGACGACACAACCGATAGTTCGAATGGATTTGCAGGAGTGCTGCCAAGGAACGCGATTCGTATCTTCGCATCAGCTCCTCCGAGTAAATCTGATCTCGCTGATCACGATGACTGGCTGTACGCGCTGGTAGCTCACGAGTACGCACACATCCTCCACCTTGACACCATCGACGGTTTGCCACGACTGGTAAACAAGGTCATCGGAAAAACATGGGCACCGAATCAGGTGCAGCCTCGTTGGGTGATTGAGGGCCTGGCAACCTACGAGGAGTCTAAGCATTCTTCTGGAGGTCGCCTCAGACACAATCTCTTTGGAACGATCCTTCGCATGGCAACCCTTGCCAACGACGAACGAGACCTTGACGAAATGAGTAACGGCCCACGCATGTGGCCTCACGGCAATACCGCCTATCTCTATGGCTCGCACTTTCTCAACTACATCTTCGAACGCTTTGGAGACGAGAAGGTTGCCGAGATGAGCTACAACATGGGGTCGAACCCTATCCCATACGCGCTAAATAGCTCGATTCGGCGGGCCACGGGAATGGGGTTTGACGCTCTTCACGATGACTGGCGAGACTATCGCCGCGATCGATACGCACTAGAGCGCGAGGCGGTTGAGCGAAGAGGCGTTCGCGAAGGACGTCGTCTCACCTTTTCGGGGCAGATCAACATCAACCCGCGCTACACTCGCGATGGACGGCAGATCATCTGGCAACACGGTCCAGGAGATCAGCAGGGCCAGTACGCCATCATGCCGAGCGGTGGCAACTTTGGGCAGCGTTCGACATACGCAATTGTTCGGCGATCTGGTGAGTTCGACGTGCTCTCTGATGGTTCTATGATTCTTGAGCAAACCGATACGCATCGTGCCGAGTACACATCCCAGGAACTCTTTCGATTGGATCGGGTGACGCGAGTGATGCAAAGGTTGACGCGACGAGTGCGTATGCGTGACCCCGCTGTTTCCCCCGATGAGCGCCGTGTGGCTTTTGTGATGACCGCGCAGGCGCAACGTCGCCTAGCGGTCATGGACCTGGTGCCTGAGGCCAAGCCGCGGATTCTGTGGCAGGGGGATTGGCACTTTGACCAAGCATTCGATCCTTCGTGGTCACCCGATGGTAAGCAGATTGCGTTCTCGGCTTGGAGAGCTGGTGGCTTTCGCGACATCATGGTCGTCGATGTAGAGACTGGCACCATTGTTCGGGAGGTGTCGAAGGATCGTGCACACGATGTCGACCCGGTGTTTGATCCGAATGGAAAGTACCTCTACTACTCCAGCGATCGGACAGGGATCTTCAACGTATTCGCTCTTGAACTTGAGACCAACGCGCTCTACCAGGTGACAAACGTGCTTGGTTGTGCGGTCTCACCGTCGATTGCGCCAGACGGAAGTCGAATGGTGTACCAGGGGTATCTTGCGAAAGGCTTCGAGCTCTACGAAATGTCCCTAGACGAAACGGCGTGGACCGCGGCGGATGTCTACATCAATGATCGGCCCGACTCGGTTGTCATTTCGGAGGGGGACTACGAGGTTACGGATCCTCGGCCATACCGGCCGCTGGAAACGCTTGCTCCTAATCGCTACGACCTGCAGCTTGATGCGGTAAATCAGCGCTTCAGTCTGCAGATTGAAGGGAGTGATATCGCAGCACTCCACCGGTACACCCTGGGGGGCACCACCGACCTCGCGACCGGAAGGATGGATATCGGTGGCACCTATTCCAACGATCGACATTGGGCCGGAGTTCGAGTCGCCGCAACACGCACGCTGGGTCAACGTGGCGGCTACGTGATCGCCGATCGCAATACGAGTTACCTCGAAGAGCGGCTCGGCGCGACCTTAAGTCTGAGCTTGCCTGTGCTTCGGCAACCCAGTGGGGCCGGTAGCATTTCTCTTAGCTACGACTATGACTACTTGCGCGATGTTGAAAACGAGTACAACGAGCCAGACCCCAATGACCCGTTGCCAAGGCCGCCTGAGAGTGACCTCGCCCTGGCTGGAGTTGCACTTCGGTTCTCCTACTCTGATACCCAGGGGTTCATCTACACACTCGGCCCTCAACTCGGAAAAGCGATCAATCTTTCGATGCGTCTTGACGATCCAGCGCTCGGCTCAGAGTTCCGTTCACTAAACCTGGACTACCGACTTCAGACCTACTACAAGTTGCCTTGGGGGCGGACGCCGGTGCTCTCCCTGCGAATCGCGGGTGGCATTCGAACCTCGGGTCGCGCGCGCGTTTCCCGCTTCAGCCTCGGCGGAGTCCCCGAGCAGGACGTGGTTTCTTCGCTTCTCAACAACGCGAGGGCCGGCAATACTGGGTTCTTGCGAGGGTTCAAGGCTCGCACGGCGGTTGGCACCCAAATGCACTTGCTCAATTTCGAGTACCGACAAGAACTGTGGAACATCGAGAGCGGCCTAGAAACGCTACCGTTTTACTTCAAGAAGCTCCATGTCGCAGGCCTCTTCGATGCGGGAAACGCTACGGACGATGAATTTGATCCTCGTGACGTGAAGACATCGTTTGGGGTCTCTTTGCGTCTCAACTTCTTGATCGGATACTTTATTCCGGGGTCTCTCGACATAGGCTACGCTCGCGGACTCGGAGAAGAGGGCATCAATGAGATGTGGACGCTCCTCACCGGATCGATTTAACGCGCTACTCCTGAGACACCTATGCCGGACGCAAACGATGACCCCAAGACACTAGCACTGGCTGCGGCCGGCTCCCTCGCAGGTGGCGTTGCAGCCGAGTTGCGCGTCCCTCTGCGCGAGTTGCGAGAAGGGTTGGCGGTGATGGTGGAGATTCTCGATCATCACCTTAACGGGAATGGAGGCCCTGCGCCGTATCCGTGGGAGGAGACCAAGGCACTCCGAGAGCGCATTGCACAAGCGTATCTTACGGGGCGCAAAGTGGCTCGGCTCAATAGCGACCTTGGCGACGCCATCAATAGCTATGGGGAAAGTTCTGAGCTTGTTGATGTGAATAAGCTGGTCGAGGTTGCAACAAATCTGACGCGCCATCGCATCAGCGCAGGCACTGAACTCTTTATCGACTTTGGAAAGGTACCGCCAGCGACAGTGGTGCCAGGCGAGGTTGTCCTCTTGCTTGCTAGGCTTGTTACAATCGCGGCCGACTCTGCTCACGATGTGCCAGGCGCTGCAATCTCGGTAAAGACGCGTTGTGAACAGGGCGGAGCCGGGAACGAGATTGCGATCTATGTGGCTGATAGTGGCAAAGGCTTGCCCGCTGAAGTTGCAGCTGCATCAACGCTTGGCAAGGACGTCGCAAGAAGCTTGGGTGGCTCCTTTGAGGGGACATCGGAACCAGGTGCTGGGTCGGTCTTTGAATTGCGAATCCCCGCTCACACATGAGCAAGTCATCAATGAGCACTGCCAAGGTACCGTTTACGATTCTCACCGGCTTTCTTGGAGCCGGCAAGACAACCGTGCTCAATCGGATCCTTGCGACTGCGGGACGTCGCCGCATCGCTGTTTTGGTGAACGAGCTTGGTCGAATTGCGATCGATGGCAAGCTCATCTTGTCGAAAGGGGGCGACATTCTCGAGCTCGCTGGTGGCTGCGTGTGTTGCAAGGTCGATACAAAGAACGATTTATGGGATGGCATTGCTGATGTGATTGAACGCTCCAAGCCCGACCACGTGATCTTGGAGACGACAGGAATTGCAGAGCCAGGTGCTATCCTTGACGGGTTTCGCTATCTGCCAGAGGAGCAGCAACACTTGGTGGAGCCAGTTGGCATCATTACCGTGGTCGAGGCCGAGGCGGGGCCGCGAGTACTAGCAACCCGTGAAGAAGCGCGGGAGCAAGTCTTGTGTGCCGACAGGCTTCTGCTCAGCAAGCTCGATCTGGCGAGCCCCACACAGGCCAGCGAGCTGCACGAGTGCTTGGATGCGCTCAATGCCACCGCAGAGAGGGCGAGTTTCCCTCTTGGAGAGAGCGCCTCTCACGCCCTCATCTCATGGATCTTGGAGCACAAACAGACCCGTGCCCCGAGGAAGCACAGCCACAATCACACCGGAGGACAGCTCGTTGCTGTGTCATTTGCAGAGACCGCCCCTTTGCTGGCCGAGAGGTTGCTCAAACTCATCAAGAGTTTTGGGGACAACCTCTATCGAGTGAAAGGCTTCGTGAATATTGCAGGAGAAGAGCGCCGTGGCTTTCTCGAACTCGCTGGCGATCGGGTTCACCTCGCATTGGGTGAGCCTTGGTCGAGAACAGATGTTCGCGAGAGCGAACTTGTGCTGATCGGCGATGGGCTCGACGAGGCGACTGTGCGCAGACAGCTTTGGGCGTGCCGCGCGGGTTAGGAGCTGCCCGAAAGAGCACTACTCGGGAATCAGACGCTCGACGTTATGCAGGAGGACTTCCCGCAGAAACGGTTTTACGACGTATTCATCGGCACCGCAGTCCTCCCCAACATTGGCGTCTTCTACTGTGGTGTATGCGGCGGTAATCATAACAATCCCTATGTGCTTGGTTGCATCATCGGACTTCAGCGTCTTGCAGACCTTGAGCCCATCAAGCTTAGGCAGGTTAATGTCGAGAACCATCACATCGGGCTGCTCCCGACGAGCTGCCTCAAGCCCCGCCTCGCCATCGCTGGCGCTTACGACTTCGTGGTTGCGTGCTTGAAGAATCTTGGTCACAAATGTGACGATTGCGGGTTCGTCATCCACTACTAAGATTTTTGCCATGTTGCTAGCTTTGCCTATGTGAGCTGTTGCTTTAGCCGTCAATCAGATCTTGCATGCAGGTCGCGGCAACGTCACCGGCCCAGTTTCGCTTGTTGATGAAGTAGTGTCGAATCTTGCCCTCGCGGTCGACGACAAAACTCTCGGGAACTGCGGTGATGCCATAGCTCTTTGCAATCGCACCAAGGTTGCCGTCATCGTTTGGCGGATCGATGAGAACCTGAAGCTTCTCGCTGTTCTTTAGGTTGATCGTTTTGGTGACACCATTGCGATTCACTTGAATCGACATGCTACCTCGCGCACCTCGCAGTGCCTCGTCGAGCTGCCCTGGACTTTCGATTGGAAGCCCGTTGAGGCTGACGATTCGATCTAGACGACGCAAGCCACCCTGGGCTGCTGCGCGCCCACGATCAATGCGAGCAACGAGAACTTGTTGCCCTGTTCCCGCTAGGTCTTTTGGATTGCGAATGCCGTAGGTCTCTGGCTTTCGAAGAATCTCGTCTGCGGTCGCAACTTCGAAGCCCATCATGGCGCGACGAACGGGGGCCCAGTCCTTGTCGGAGGCAACGGCAAGCACCACCACTCCGTCATCTAAAGTGTCATCTTGGAACTTCTCAAGACTGGGCTTCTCCGAGCGACACACCGAACACCAACTTGCCCAGAAATTGACGACTACGATCTTTCCTCGGTACTGGCTGAGACTCACAGGATTCCCAGCAGCGTCTTGCAGCGTGAAGTCTTGCGCTTCAAGTTCTGGAGTCATTTGCCCGAGAGCCTCATTGACCGCGCTTGGTCGCATGCCATTGCAAGCGGCGCGAACCGCGCGAGCCTGAGCGGGCTGTAATATGCGCAGGTATTGGATGAGGAGGAGGGCGCCGATAGCGGCCACCACCCCAAGGATGAGCTGATTTCGAAGTTCTTTCACAGCAGCATGATTCCGACAAGATGTGTCTTTTTTGGGAGACCGGAAGCCTGGTGCTAGCTTGCCTGCGTTACAGGCCGAGGCAAATGCACAAAGCTCGTAGATTGTAGCGAAGTTTCGAGTATCCTCAAGCTCGCCATGTCAGTACGAGGGTCTCTGCGCACCATGTCCATCGAAGATGTCTTCGATTGGATTGACAGACGTGCCCTTGTGGGGCACCTCTCAGTTGAGCGGGGAGATGCAGCTCACTCATTCCACTTTGACGAGGGCATGATTACCGCTGCCTCATCAAATCTGCCAGGTGAGCACCTCGGGCAGCTCCTGATGAGCCGTGGCCTAGTGACCGAGGAACAACTTAGCCAAGCATTCGCCGTGCAAGCTGACACAGGAGTCTTCTTGGGGAAGGTGCTGTTGATGAGCGGTGCCCTCGATGAAGCGGCGTTAAAAGAGGTCCTGGAGATCAAACTGCGTGAGGCCGTGTGGGACGTACTGTCGTGGCAGGGGGGGCACTTTCACTTCGAAGAGGGCGAGCGTACTGGTGCCGAGTTTGCGATCCGGGTGCCCCTCCACACCACCTTGGATCTGGGCAAGCTGCAAGTGCGCAGATGGCAGGTCATTCGCGAGCGCATCCCATCGGATCAAATGCGCTTCTGGGTCGCCGACTTTTTTGCTGTGCAAGACCCAAACAGCAGCGAGCGCGTACAGGCACAGATAGCGAGGCTGATCGAGTGTGTGGAGCGTGGGCTCACTGTCAACCAGATGGTGCTTGAGCATCATGGTCGCCGCTTCCAGGTCATGTCACTCTTGTGCCAGCTGCTCGAACGAGGAGCGCTATTGGCCGAACGCCGTTCCGAGGTACGGCCAGAGACGGGGGAAGAAGACACAACGACAGAGATCGAGGCCGCTGCCCGCGGTCGAGCGGCTGGTGGCAATAAAGAAGGAGCTCTCGAACTCACAACCGAGGCACTTGCGCGGGACCCAGAGAACGAGAGCCTCAAGACGCTTCACAAAGAGCTTCAGCGCTCGCTTTTCGCTGAATTGAGTCGAGAGTTTCTTGGGGCGTTTCGCGTACCGAAGCTCTTGGTCGAGCGAGATGAACTTGCCAACGTGGAACTCGATGATCACGAACGCTACCTTGTAGGTCGCATTGACGGACACTGGGACTTGCTCTCACTTGTAAGAATTTCACCAATCCGCGAAGTCGATGCCTTGTTAACGTTTAAGCGGTTGCAAGATCGCGGTTTGATCGAATTGTAGAAGGAGTTGTCGCTTTGGCAAGTGAGCCCAATAGCCTACTACCCCGTAGTGGCATCGGCCTGGACGGTCCTCATCTGGTGATTGCTCCTCCGGGCAATCCGGCCATCGCCTTGGACGCTCGCCTTCTCGATCGCATCCAACTCATCAATCGCTCGGGGACTAGCGCCTATATGATGGGAACCATGGCTGCAGGCGGAGTTGTGGCTGGTGCTCTCTCGCTGATTCCCGGTGGGCCATTTGTGGCGGCAGGTATGGCATATCTCGCCCATGAGAGGTTTTCTGAAGGGCGTCGTCGAACATCGAGCCGAGACTTGTCTCTCGTTCTTGGCAGTCTAGAAGTTGCGCTACATGTGGCTGACGGCCCGGAGGCGGCAAAGCGCATTGCCGATACCCTCTCACAGTACAGCCGGTCTGCGCCCATTACTCGTCCTGAGGTCTACCAAGACGCCAAGCAGCGAATGCGCGATCAGATTGCTGGCAAGTCCAAGTCGAATGAGCAAGAAGCTCGGCTTGGCTTGCGAGTCGGAGATGAGACAGTGACGGTCGCCGGGGAGTTCTTGAAGGTTGGCAACGTTCGCTTCCGAATTCCTGAGGTTCGGGAGTACGCCTTGCGAGGTGGCAACTTGCCGTTGCCAGGCGGGCGACTGTTGCAGGCCGCCCTCGGACTCTTGGTTGTGGCAGCGGACGAGCGTGCCCGCAATGGTGAGGACCTCGCGCTGCTTGGCAAGCGCATCGCAGCCTACGAAGAGTGGACCGGTCGGAACGCGATCCGATGAGTCGCTGGGCCATTCTTGGTTGTGGCTATGTTGGAAAACGGCTGGCCGCCACACTGCTAGACCTGGGGCACCAAGTTCTCGTCACAAGTCGCAGCGAAGAGGGCCGCAAGGCGTTGGCAAAAGCACTGCCGGGGGCTCGTGCGGTTCGTTACCTTATGGGTGAGGACATTGAGAATTGTTCTCAGTACGACGTTGTTGTCATCAGCTCAGCGCCAGGTTCTGAGGCGCCCGTGCCCGAGCAGGCCGTCGCAGAGCAGCTGAGCCCCTCGCAGCGGATTCTCTACCTTTCCACCACAGGGGTTTACGCACCGGCGTTTGGCGTTGCTGTTGAGGACGACTTTGAGATTGCCCCAGGCTCAGAGCGTTCGCTTCGCCGTTTGCGTGTTGAAGAGGCGCTGCAGTCCTGTCATGCGTCGACGGTAGCTTTGCGCATTTCGGGAATCTACGGGCCAAGCCGCGGCGTTCATATGCGAATGCGTCGTGGTGACTATCGTCTCATTGGCGCTGCAGACACCCTCGTGAGCCGAATCTACGTGGATGACCTAGTTGACGCCATTGTGATGCTGGGCTCTCAAACTCGGCTGCCACACCAAACCTTTGTGATCGGGGATGAGGAGCCAACCACGGCAAGCGAGCATGCGCGCGGAATCTCCGAGCGGCTTGGCCTGCCGATGCCTTCAACAGTCGATCCGAGCGAGGTGAGCGCGGCGGTGCGAGCAATGCTCGGTGCAGATCGCAAGGTGATCCCAAGGCGTCTGCACGAACTTGGTTGGCGTGCAAAACACCCAACGTGGCGTGAGGGCCTAACCGCAGCACTTGCAGAAGAACAGAAGCTGTCGCAGTGAGAGACGCTACGGTACAAGCTGCAGCTGGCCGAGCCGAGTGGTGTCGCACCATGGATAGCTGCCACCCTGTCCAGCACAGCAGCTTGTGCAGCTGTCGGTGAGCGGGAGGTGCCAAACTCCATAGGCATCAATGCCCGTGTTGCCCTCTCCGTCATCGTCGTTGATGGCGATATTGAAGCCGAGCATGCTGTTGTTTCCCGCTCCCAGATCCTCGCGGTCGAGGCCTATCTCGATGTTGTATCCGGTTGCAGTGGGAAGAATGGAGCCAACGAGGCCAATTGGGGCTGGGCCCAGGCTCGCATACACGCCCTCGGCTCCAATCACGAGCCAGTGGTCATCGTCGTTATAGGGGCCGCTACGGTCGTTTTGCCCATCGATGGATAGCTCGATGGAGTCGTCGTTGTAGGTGCTCACGCTGTTGTCCACGAGCAAGTCGTCGACGACCTCGATGAAGAAGTAGATGCTGTCATCGTCGTAGAGCGAAGCCATGCGCAAGGAGGCGTCGGGTATGTAACTGCCCAGTGCTTCTAGTTGTGGCGAATCCGCGATCGCGAAATCCACGAAGGTCGCTGCCTGCCAGACCGCTTCAAGCTCGCCATCTAGGGTGAGCTCCTGCGTGCGGCGGAAACTCTGCAGGGTTCCGTCTGAGACGGAGGGAGCCGCGTCGGCCGTGCCTTGAGGAGCGGCATCGGCCACGGAGCTTTCGGCGCTATCGGGCGCGGGGCCCGCGTCCGTAGAGAGAGTGTCGTTGTTGCCACCGCTCGCAGACTCAAATGCCACTGAGGTATCGAATGAGCAGGCTCCCACAACCGCTGCCGAAGCGAGCATTGCAAAGCGCATACTGAGTGTGTGGGCGTGTCCTCCCATGGAGGCGGCGACACTACATGGTGGCTCCTCATTTGGCACGAGCTTTTGTGACTGTGCTTCGGAAAAGGACGCAACACCTTGTAATCTAAGGGGTCCCCTGAAGGGATCCGCGTTCTCTGCTACTCGGTGCGTCGGCGACGGAATACCAGCAGATAGAGGGCTAGAGCCGTCAAGAAGAATGGCAGGCCCCCCTCAGTCCCCTGCTGGCAACCCAGACAGCTGTCGTCATCGTCATCGCCATCGCCATCACCGGCATCTGGCCCCACACTGCCACCATCGTTGTTCGAGGGGCCGGCATCGCCCGCTTCGCAAATGCCAAGCGTTGTGCACTGGGCAGGCCAGAGGTCTTGAGCACAGGTGTACTGGGCCGTCCCGCTGTCACACTCGAGTGGACCGACGATATCGTCAAAGCGAATGACCGGAGTCCAAGTTTGCCCCTTGTCTACCGAGCTTCCAAAGGCAAAGAGGTCGGGAGCAAAGTTGCCACCACACGCAAATAGGGAATTGTCTGAGGCGCGCTCTCCAACACATCCAAGCTTTGGTTCTTGTGTTGGCCTGGTCCAAGTCCCGGCTTCACCGGTTGCCGAGATGAAGACGCATCCCTTGTTTGGCAGGCCTCCATCGGCAAGCGGGGCGTTTAAATCCTCGGTGCATGGCGTCTCTGTCCCTGCGATGACGGTCTCATCTGCCAGAACCGCAAAGCCGCTGATGATTCCGCCCATCTCGAGGACCTTCGTCCAGCTCACACCACCATCGGAAGAGCGATAGATGTCGTCGCCCTGGGGATCGCGAGCACCGAGAACACGTGCGTAGACGATGTCGGGGTTGGTCGATGAAATGCCTTCCAAGAAGAGGTTGGGCTGATTCCCGAAGGTGAAGTCGGTGACTCCCAAGTCGATCCAGTTGGCTCCACCATCGATAGTCTTGTAGAGGAGCGCTGAAGGGGGCATGCCATTTTCGCCAATCAGAAAAGCACTGACGTAGACAACATCGGGATTGCTTGCTGAAATCCGAAGCGTCTTCCACCAAGCCGAAGGGTGCAGGTTGTTCGCAGAATCGAAGCGCTGACCATTGGTGCTTACGTAAATGTCGTTGGGCGAACCACCGGTCGATGTCGTTGCCCATATCTTGCCGTCGCTCGCGACCTCAACCTCTCCGACCCATGCATCTTTGAGCAGGATAGGCTCTCCTCCACCGCCGGTTAGGTCGTTGTAAAACTCGGTGTCTTCAAAAGTGCAGGCACCATCATGGCTAACGCGCAGTCCGTCGAATGTGGTTGCGTAGATGTCGCCATTGGAGGCAATTGCGTAGTCGGGGTCATAGGTTCCGCCATAGCCGATGGTGTCCTCACAGACCCAGTGAAACGTGGACGCTGCATCCGTTGAGATCAGCAAGCCAAAGGTTGTTGGCAGGAGAATGCGATCGTCATTGCCTGGGTCGAAGCGAACGTTTGTTGTCGCGGGAAAGCGGCCGTTGGCAGACGCTTCATTGTGCGTGCTAACGAAGGCAGCAAGGCCAATTGTAAGTGCGAGACCGAATTGCGCGGTTTTGGCGAAACAACCCATGCCAGCATCGTCGCACTCCAATTCACCGTGAACAAGTCCGCACTCGCTAACAACTCCTGATCACGTCAGAAGGTGCCTCAGACTGCCATTTCTGGGCGGATCCAGGGCCCATCGCGTGGCGAATGACACGTGTAGCCAATGACACACTCGATTCGCTTCACGAGCGTCGTCGTCGCCACAGAGCGAATAAGCCAATGATGAGCAACCAAGTCGCCCCTGACCCGCGAGAGGCGACACGACAGCCCCCTTCCTCGTTTGGCAACTCATAGCAGAAGTAGTTCTCGCCCTCATCTCGGCTATCGCATTCGAAGTCCTCTGGACAGCCTCGGCCGATGCTGAGGTCGCAAGAGACAACACAGAGACCTTCAGCGCATTGATACGAACCGCACTGTGCAGCTTCGTCGCAGGAGTCCCCAAGTGCGCCTGGAGGGCTGTCATCGTAGTAGCAGATGTTGCCAAAGGGATTGATGAGCTGACAGCTCATGCCGTTGGGGCATTGGTCGGCATTTGGATCACAGGACTCGCTGCAAAACTGATACTCAGGATCGTCTCGGTATGCAACGCAGTTGTCGGTTGTGCATTGCGTGTCGGCCCTGCAGATTTCGCCCAGATTTTGGGTCTGACAATCTGGGTCGGGCAAGTCGCAGTCGCTCGTGCAGGTTCCGTCGGGACCGCAGGGAAGACAATCCGGGTCGTCGACACAGCCAATGGGGCCGCAGACGCCATCGAGGCCGCAGCTCGGGTCGTTCTCTTGCACCCAAGGCAAGATGAAGTCGTTGGCGTATTGCTGCACATCGGTATCTCCGTTGGGAGGAAAGCAGTCATTGCCGGTTGTGAAGGAGTGAACGCCTGCCACCACTTCGTTGCCATCGAGGGTGAGAAAGGCAGGGCCGCCAGAGTCGCCAAAGCACACCGATAGGTTGGAGTCGCCGCTGAGAATAACATCCGCGCGCGTGTCTGTGATGGCTGTGGTTCCTTGGCGTTTTTGCCCATCAGCGTTGCCCGTATCTCGATCGTAGACGCCGAAGCCGACGTGCCGGTAATCGTCGCCCACATGTGATGTCGCAAGCGAGAGGGTGTTGAGTTCTTTGGCGATGGTTGGATCTTCGTAGGGAAAATCCATGAGCAGCATGCCGATGTCATGACCGCCTGCCAGATCACCGGTCCACATCGGGTGTTGCTTCTTTTGACCGACAGTGATGCGTACTCCGGCTCCGGTGGTGTCACCGCCAAAGTAGATGTTGGCGTTTGGATCGGAGCCGAGCATATCGATGCAGTGAGCAGCCGTGAGAATGACGCGGGGAGAAATTAGCGTGCCGGTGCAAAACGAGGATGCTCCGCCCCGAGTGAGTGCCACCACCGCGGGATCATCCGTTGAGATTTCCCCACCAATTAGTGCTTGGGGCTCGGAACGCTCCACTGTTGGGTTGGCTGGGGCCAAATCGGCGCATCCAGCATAGGTGCTGAGGACAAACGTTAGGGTGGCAAATGCACGTGGAAAGGTCATTGGGGCCTCGAACCACTCTATCCCATGGACGCGATTGCATGGGAAGAAGAATGCTGCCCACATCGTCATGTACATTCCGCGAAAATGGCTGAGCTGAAAATCGCAACTTGGAATCTCAACTCCATCCGAGCTCGAAATGATCGGCTGGTGGCCTGGCTTGATGCAAACCAGCCCGATGTCCTATGTGCTCAAGAGACCAAGGTTGTTGACGAACTTTTTCCCCACGAAGCATTGGCCAGTGTTGGCTACAGGGCGGTCGTGCACGGGCAGAAGACCTATAATGGTGTGGCGCTCATCGCCAAAGATGAGATTCAAAATGTTGTGTGTGGGTTTGGCGATAGTATCGAAGATCCACAGGCACGTTTCATTGGTGGCACTGTCTGCGGTGTGCGTGTGTACTCAGCATATGTTCCGAATGGCAAGTCGGTTGGCAGCGAGAAGTATCAGTACAAACTCGAGTGGCTTGCCAGGCTCAAAGCATTTCTCGCCCGAAACGAGAGCGCTGGCACACCACTGGCTTTGTGCGGCGATTGGAACATCGCACCGGATGATCGGGATGTTCATGATCCACAGCTTTGGGAGGGTGGGATTCTTTGTACCGACAAGGAACGAGAAGCGCTCAAAGCCATCGTTGCTTGGGGGGTTACCGACACCTTTCGCTTGCACTGTGAGGAGGGCGGGAAATTCAGCTGGTGGGACTACCGCATGTTGGGCTTTCCCAAGAACAAAGGGCTGCGCATCGATCACATCTACGCGACCGACATCCTAAAAGAACGCTGCCTTGGCTCGGTGATCGATAGAGAAGAGCGCAAGGGCAAAGGCGCTTCGGATCACGCTCCGGTGATCGCCACGTTTGAAGCCTGAGATGCTCTAGGTGAAATTCTTAGCTACCACCAGATGCCTTGCAGTCCCACGGCTGGCACCGTTTCATCTGGCGTCTGCACTGTCATTCCAATCCACACCGCTTTGAAGCTCTTGTCCTGATGAGTGGGGAGTTGCTTGTAGGCGTAGGACTTGAACTGCAGCCAAAACTCCGGTGTCTGTGGTTCGAGTTTCGCCAGATCGCGGGCCCGAACCTCAGATTCCTCTGCTGCTGGAGCAATGGATGGCTCAACGATGGGACCTGCCACCGCACTCACAACAAGGGCTTGGCAGCCAGCTTCTGAGCAAGCCTCAGCCTCCTTCGGGGAACGTGCAAGGACGGTCAAAGCGAGGAGAGTAGAGAGCAGGAGGAGGCGCATGGCAGGTCTAGGTGCAAGCTCGTTGCCAACCCTATCTCACTAGAATTGTGACGTAGGTTTCGCGTTTGAACTCTCATCGGCCTCCCCAAATGGGGGGGCTGGGAGTCCACATTAGGGTCTGGGCCTACCAGCTTCTGTCGTGCGAGATGCATCAGGTCGTGTTGATGCACCGAGGCAGGCTAGCGCCGCCGCACACGCATCTTGATGCCGTTCTTTGGGCGCAAGGTCACGCTCGGCTCTGGAATCACAGCGTGTCCTGGAATGAGTTCGAGGCGATAGCGCGAAAGCAGAGTGGCGATCATGATAACAGCCTCAGTCATGGCGAAGTGTTCTCCAATGCACTTGCGAGGACCAACGATGAAGGGAAGGTACGCTCCACGAACCGGTGGCGTCTTGTCGGGGCCAAAGCGGTCGGGATCAAAGCCCTCAGGGTTTTCCCAGTAGTCAGGGTGTCGATGCAGGACGTACGGACTCATCAGAACCAATCCGCCTTTTGGGATTCGATAGCCTGCGATCTCGTCGCCCTCTTCGGCTCGTCTCCCAACGGTCCATGCAGGAGGGTAGAGCCGCATCGATTCTTTTAGCACCTGCGTTGTGTACGGAAGCTCTCGCAACTGTTCCGTGGTCGGCGCGCTGCCATCGAGCACTGCGTCGAGTTCCGCCTCTAGTCGGCGGGCGACTTCGGGATGCTTGGAAACGCAGTAGAATGTCCAGGCGAGGGCGTTTGCGGTGGTTTCATGACCCGCAAGCAACATCGTCAGCACTTCGTCTCGCAGTTGTGTATCGCTCATGCCTTTGCCATCCTCATCACGGGCGTTGATGAACATGTTGAGCAGAGTTGGTTTGTCACCCGGGTCTTTGCGGCGCTCGGAAATGATCTCTCGCACCACTCGATCGAGTTCGGTAATATCGCGCTTCATGCGAAGATTTCTGGGCAGCGGAATGGAGGTGTTGAGCATGGGAAGTGGTGAGGCCATCATGCGCATGAAGCCCTTCATCATGCGGTCTAGGGAGCCGCTCACCTCAACAGAGTCATCAGTGAGGTCAACCCCGAAAAGCGTCTCGCCCGCAATGCGCAGTGTGATGTTCGACATCTCCTGTGCGATGTCCACTACGGAGAAGTTACGTGCTGGCGATTCCAAGGAGTCTGCGAGATCTTCTGAGGCTGCGCGCATCACATCAGTCAAGCCGACAATCTGTGCCTTGTGAAACGCCGGTTGGGCAACGCGCCTCTGGCGTCGCCAAAGCTCGCCCTCGCTTGTGAGCAAGCCTTGCCCAAGCACCTGAGAGAGCATGTTGTAGCCGGGTGTGCGTTTGCTGTACTTCTTGTGCTTTGCAACGAGCACCGAGTACACCTCAGCCGGATCCGAGAGCAGGTGGAACCAGAAGGGCCCAAAGCGCAGTTGTGCCAGATCGCCCACCTCGCGCTGTGCGCGAAGCATGAGTCCAAGCGGATCGGCCTTGAAGTTGGGTTGGTGGCCCAAGAGATTGCGGGTTGGCAGAGTGGGAGCCGCTGAGGTGTCTCGGTGACGCATCACCATTCCATCGTAGTAACTCATTGAAATTCCTTTGTTCGGGCTGGATGTAGGGTGCTCTGGCGCTTGTGCTTGCGAGCAATTGCTCATGTTCGATAATATGAGCTTTCACTCAGTTTTCGCTACTCGCATTTGCAATCGGCCTCTTGCTCGGGCCTGCAAGGACCTGGCGCCGACGACTGGCACTCTTGCTCGCACTTTGAAGGGCCAGCGGTTCTTTCTCAGATTGTGGACAGGTGATGGCTCGCATTTGGCTCCAAGGATCGAACCTTAGATCCGTCGACTATCTCGCGCCTACCGCCCAAGGTAGTCGCAACACAGATATGCTTTGATTTCTTCATTTGCGGCGCTTGCCATAGTTCCCGCTCAATCATGAGCTGATGCGGCACAATAGGATTCGGCATGCCATGCTCGAAGAGTAGGGTAGATTCGTAGTGCATCATGGCAGCGCAAACCGCCAAAGCTCCTCGCAAGCGTCCCAGACAGCGTCGTTCTCAGCAGACTGTGGCGGCAATCCTAGAGGCTACTGGCCGCATTCTCGTTGATGAGGGCTACGACAAGCTCAACACCAACCGCGTTGCGGAAGTTGCTGGAGTAAGCATCGGCTCGCTGTATCAGTATTTTCCCAACAAGCAGGCCCTGGTGCTCGCCTTGGCCGAGTCACATCTCGGACGAGAGATTGAGCGTCTTGCAGGCATGACAGCAGAGCTGCAAGAGCTCCCGCTGCCCCAGGCCACGCGCAAGTGCATTCGAGCGCTCTTCGAGGCCTTCACTGTTGATGTCGAGTTGCACCGCGCGCTTGTCACCGATGTGGTGCACCTCGGTGAGCCGCTTGTGTACGCCTTGCAGGCCAAGGCCGAGCTGGCAGTGCGTCTGGCCCTTGAGAGGCGACGCGACGAGATTCTTCCTACGGACCTCGATCTGGCGGCATTCTTCCTCGTGAGTGCAGTTGACTCCATCGTCATTCGGGGGCTCACCCTTGCAGGCGATCGTTTCTCGCTAGAGACCCTGGAGGACGAGATTTACGAACTTGTCTTACGCTACCTTGTCGGCAGCGCTGAGCCAACTTAACGGCGAATTGGCCCCGTGACCTGACGCTCTCGCTCAAGCAGGAAGAAGTTGGAGCGCACCCGAAGGGGCCCCAGCGCGTAATACGCCTTGCCCAAGTAGAGGTCGCGATTGTCTGCATCAACTTGCACGAGGTAGTCGCGAAGGCCGCTCGAAGGATCGAGTGTCTTGTTGCCGCCCTCGCCGTAGTTGAGGAGGACAGCGTGCAGATAGGCGTTGTCCTTCGCTGTCGGATCGACTCTTGCGACTCGGTAGAAGCCAAAGCGTTTTGGTTCCTCGCCTACAGGTTTGGAACGCCAAGGCATCTCGACGCCATCTTGTACGACGGGGCAGTTGTAGCCAAAGAGCTCTTCGCCTTCCCAGTAGAAGCCCTTCATAAACTTCTTGATGCCGGCAAGCTTTGCCCATGCAGGGTGGTTCATTCCTCGAAACTCCCACCCCGCCAACGCATCGAGGTCGGGCAGCGTGCCTCGCAGAAACACCGTCTCCAATTCGTTGCCGCTCATTCGTGCAAGCTCGTAGTAGCGGCCAGAGCCCACGTGTGTTGTTGGGACGCTAGGTTGGGGGGCGGTTTCTGGTGGTGTTTCGCTCATAGTTGGTATTGTCTTGGAGACTGCAGAATGTGGTGCACATTGCGGGTGGTGAGAGCCTGGATCGTCTCCATGGGGTTCACACCAACAGGCGTCGGAAACAGGCTGGCATCGGCGACCATGAGGCCAACCGTGTCGTGAACCAAACCGTGCATATCAGTGACGGAACGCGATGGGTCCCCGCCCATGCATGCGGAGCCCATTAGGTGAACTGTCAGGACTTCCATGGACGACTTGGGAATCTTTGAGCGGTAGAGCTTGCGCAGCTCGTCCACCGACGTTAGCTCGCCAACCCCAGAGAAGGGCGGGATGATGCGCTTGGCTCCAGTTTCGAAGAGAAGCTCGGCAAGCAGCGCGGAGCCACGAACCAGACGCTCAGCATCAAAGTCACTCAGGTTGTAGAACGCTTGCGGATGGCCACCGGGCAAAAACTTCAAATGCCCCATTTGCGTATCTTCCACCATGAGGCCCGCAACGACAGTTCGCTCGTAGAGGTCCATAAGCTCGCCGAGCTCTTGGCCATAGTACGGGGAACTCATGGCAATCACGCTGGGGGGGACATTGACAGCGGCGAAGAGGAAGCCCTGATCGTGAAACTCGCGAACTTGATACGCCTGGTGTACGCCTTCCCAACCGCGAACGGCTTCGTCGTAGATCGCGACGAGCTTCGTGTTCGGATGGAGGCTAAGATTTTTTCCTAGCAGCCCAGAGCGAGCCTTGATTCCAGAGCGATGCAAGAGTGCGGGCGTGTGCACCGAGCCGCAGGCCGCGATGACGAGCTTGGCATGCACTTTCACTTCGTGGGAGGGGCTACCGTTTGGATTGGTGACATGACCCAAGACGCCGGTGGCGCGCTTTCCGTCGCGAAGAATTTGGCTTGCTCGAATGTTTGAGTAAATGCACGCGCCATAGTGCAGAGCTCGAGGGAGGTAACTCACAAGGGCACTTTGTTTGGCACCGGTTGGGCAGCCAAAGGCGCAGTTGTTGCTGCCTGGGCAGTGCAGCTGATTGCGAAGATTGGGAATGATCTTCCAGCCCTTGGCGTCAGCTCCCTCTTTGAGGATTTGGTTGTCACGGCCAATACTCTCGGGATCCTGGTAGGCGACATTGATGCGCCTCTCGACGCGCTCAAAGTACGGCTCCATATCCTTGGCGCTAATGCGGTCGATTTCCGCTTCCAGCCCCCAGCGCGATAAGATTTCTTCTGGAGTTCGCCAAGACATACCGCCATTGAGCACCGTTGAGCCCCCAACAACACTGCCCTCTTGATAGAGCACCGGCGGCGAGCCGATAGCCATCGTGGCTCCGCCACCGCGGTACATCTTGCGAATCATGTCGGATGCGTTCGGCGTGAAGTCTTTGGTGCCGTAGTAGCTGCCTTCTTCTAGGACGATGACATCGTAGCCAGCTTCGGCAAATTCGGCTGCAGCGGTTGCGCCACCCGCTCCTGAGCCCACCACAACGACATCGCAGGCAAGCTCGGTATTCTCGGTGATGTCGCTGCGATCAAAAACTCGTTCTGGTTTCATGGCCGGCTCCTTGTGCTACTCGGGCGCGTACGTTCGCGCTGGGCCTAGAACGCCAGGCAGTGGGTCGGGAGCCAGAATGTCTGCTTCGCGCTTGGCGATGGCTGCATCATACGTTTGCAGCCGATAGCGGATGCTCTTGTCAATCCATTCCTGCGGCGTATAGCCAATGTCAGCCATCATGGCGGGCTGCTCATAGCAGGAGAGGGCGATGAGGCTCTTGATGCCCTTGGCGAACTCGTGCTGTGGAGGCAACTTGCTGTGGAACCAAGAGTCAAAGTACTTGCGAGCCTGCTCATCATCCAGCTTGGACGCTCGCGTTCCCAGGTGCGATGGGTAGGCCATGGCGGCAACCTCGTATCCAGAGATGCCGGCTAGGAGGGCGGCGCGAACCCCTGTGGGCGAGGCACGTATGGAGAGCTCGACATGATCAACGATGTCGTCGATCAGATCGAGCTCTTGGGCTCGACTCGGGCATACCACCCGAGCCAGACTTTGAAGCAGCTGCCGTACCGGTTTGGGGTGCGTGTAGTCTGCTAGGTCAGCCATGGAGCCATTCAAGCAACCGGGGGTTACTGAATCAACTCTAGAAGCGCCATCAGTCGCTCGTCATGACCTTCGAGGTACTGGTTCATTCGCGCGATGGCCTCATCGGAGTTCTGCTGCTCAAGAGCATCTAACACGCCATCCCAGGCAGCGAGGTAGCTCTCTGGTGGGGAAAGCACAGCACCAAGTGATTTGGCGAGGTCGTTGTAGATGCCACTCATTTGGTTGAGCATCCAAAGCCCGGGAAGACACTTGGCACTCTCAACAATGCTGCGAAGCACATCGAGATCCGCCGTTGCGGATCGCGCACCAGCTGTGCGTTTTTCCCAAGCATCACGAGCCACGTCACGAGCGCGGGCTGTTGCTTCTGGTCGCACCCGCGTGATGACCATGGAGAGAATCTCTCGCATCAGGGAACGGCGCAGGCGAAGCAGGTCCTTGACCATGATGGGGGTTGAAGGTGCTTCGGGGCCAGGTTCGGCGTAGCGAAGGTAGGAGGGAAGGACGTCAATCATCCAGTCGGTGACGTCTTGCACAGCGATTCCAGAGCCGCGTCTGGGCTTCACAAGATTCCACTCACCGAGGCGCCGTAGGGCTTCTCGGAGGGTTGGGCGAGACGCGCCAAGCTGCTTTGCGAGATCGCGTTCCGCGGGGAGGCGAGCTCCTGCTGGGTAGGTACCACCAACGATGTCAGCGAGAAGTTTCTCAAAAACTGTCTCGGTGGCCGTGAGTGGTGCATCGGGTACTGGATGGGTAGCGCCCGAGGGCGCGCTTGCGGGGGAGTTGGGGGTGATCATTAGCTTTCAGTGCCTTCGATTTTTGGGGGGGATGCCCGGGGACGCTACTGCTAGGTGGGCAAATGATGATAGGACCGACCAAAGGGAAACTTTCCTTCCCAAATGCAGGTCCTGCTTGAGGGAACTGGAGGAGAGCACATTCCGACTTGAGTGCCTACTGAAATCCGATAAATGGTCCTTCCAATTACTCAATGCAGTCATTAGCTCAGCTAAACACTCCATGACCCGGGCCCGTAGATGCGCTTCATTACGGGAGAATTTGCACTCCGTGCAATTGACGATCTGCATGGCCCAGCCATACGGTTTGGCCTATGAGTAACTCTGATGCAGATGACGTTGAGGTCCCATCGACCATTCCCATCCTGCCACTGCGAAATTCCGTCCTGTTCCCAGGCTCGATCATTCCGATCGACGTAGGCCGGCGAAAATCTGTGAGGCTTGTTGAGGACGCCATCTCCAAAGAGCGCCCTGTCATTGGCATCTTGACACAGAAAGATGCGCGCACCGAAGACCCCGGTTTCGATGACATGTACCACATTGGTTGTGCTGCTCGAATTCTAAAAGTCATCAAGCTTGCAAAGGACAACTTCAGCGTAATCCTGCAAGGCGTTTCGCGAATCGAAGTGAAAAGCATCGAGGGCACTGAGCCGTTTATTGCCGCCGAAGTCACTACGATTCCCGATGAAGAGACCAGTGATGTTGAGCTCGATGCGTTGGTTATGAACCTCAAAGACATCGCGAAGCGCGTTGTGAAGCTCATGCCCGAGCTTCCCAAGGAAGCTGGCGCTCTTGTCGAGAGTGTGACGGAGCCTGGGCACCTCGCCGACCTGATTACGTCGAACCTCGAACTCGAGGTTTCAGAGAAGCAAGAAATCCTTGAGACGTTTGATCTCAAGAGTCGTATGAGGCTTGTTCTCACCTTTCTCTCCCGTCAGCTCGAAGTGCTCAAAGTTCGCGAGCGCATCAACACCCAGGTGCAAGAAGAGATGGGGCGCAACCAACGCGAGTATGTCTTGCGCCAGCAACTCAAAGCTATTCGCGATGAACTTGGCGAGTTGGAAGAGGGCGCAACCGACCTCGATGAGTTCCGTGAGAAAATTGCTGAGTCAGATATGCCTGAAGAGGCTGCCAAAGCGGCCAAGAAGCAGCTCGATCGTCTCAAGCAGATGCAGTCGTCTTCCGCGGAATACACGGTGACTCGCACGTACCTTGAGTGGCTTGTGGAATTGCCTTGGAACGTGAGCACCGAAGATCACATCGAGTTGGAGGAAGTTCGCAGAGTCCTCGATCAAGACCACTACGACCTGGACAAGGTCAAGAAACGCATCGTCGAGTACATGGCCGTGCGCAAGCTCAAGTCCGACAAGAAGGGCCCAATCCTCTGTCTCGCGGGCCCTCCAGGCGTTGGCAAGACATCACTTGGTCGTTCTGTCGCACGAGCCATCGGTCGCAAGTTCGTTCGCATCTCCTTGGGGGGCGTTCGCGATGAGGCCGAAGTGCGCGGTCACAGGCGCACCTATGTCGGCTCCATGCCAGGGCGAATCATTCAGGGCATTAAGAAAGCCGGAACGAATAATCCCGTCTTCGTGCTCGATGAGATTGACAAGCTCGGTCACGACTTCCGCGGCGACCCCGGTTCGGCACTTTTGGAAGTGCTCGACCCAGAGCAAAACAGCACCTTCTCGGATCACTATCTAGAAGTTCCGTTCGATTTGTCCAAGGTCATGTTCATCGCCACCGCAAACCAACTCGATGGCATTCCATGGGCGCTTCGCGATCGCCTGGAGATCATCGACTTGGCAGGCTACACGCGCCAGGACAAGCAGCAGATTGCACGCCGCTACCTCGTGCCAAAGCAGCTTAAGGATCACGGGCTCACCGATGGCCTCTGCGAGATTAGCGATGAAGCCGTTTTCTCCGTCATCGATTCGTACACGCGTGAGGCGGGGGTTCGAAATCTTGAGCGCGAGCTTGGAAGTCTCACCCGTGGTGTTGCAGTCAAGGTTGCCGAGGGGGTGAAGGACAAAGAGACCATTTCCAATGCCGCTGATGTTGCGACATACCTTGGCGCTCCAAAATTTGTCAGCGAAGTTGCGGAACGCACTGCAGAGTCCGGGGTCGCGACAGGCCTCG
The DNA here is from genome assembly GCA_024762925.1 of Kofleriaceae bacterium. GTDB lineage: Bacteria > Myxococcota_A > Polyangia > Haliangiales > Haliangiaceae > NORP324. Next base: position 186,213 of record JANTGM010000001.1, read on the forward strand.
CTTGGACAGCGGTTGGTGGAGAGATTCTCTTCATCGAAGCTACGACCATGCCGGGGAAAGGCAAGCTCACTCTCACGGGCCAACTTGGTGAAGTGATGAAGGAGTCAGTCATGGCGGCGCTCAGCTTCATCCGAAGCCGTGCTCCAAAACTCGGTCTCGATCCAGGCAACTTTGTCGAGAAAATGGATCTGCACGTTCACGTGCCTGCGGGCGCTGTGCCCAAAGACGGTCCATCGGCTGGTGTCACCATGTACACTGCACTCGTTTCGCTATTGCTCGACATCCCGGTTCGTCCCGATGTCGCAATGACTGGCGAGATTTCTCTTCGCGGTAATGTCATGCCCGTTGGTGGCGTGAAGGAGAAGCTACTGGCAGCACACCGAGCTGGCATCAAACGAGTCATCATTCCATCGCGCAACCTCAAAGACCTCATCGACGTTCCAAAAGAAATCCAAGACGAGATGGAGATCTTCGGAGCAAAGCGCATGGATGAAGTCCTGAGACTGGCGCTCACCAAGATTCCCGATGGTCTCGAGGAGCCCACGGAAGAAGACGCCCAAGATGAGGCTAACAACGCTCCTGCGCCCACGGACGCAACGTCTGGCGACGAAACTGGCAAAGACGCATAGCTTAAGTCGTTCTGTGAAGCCCGCTCTTTCGGCACATCGCCATCGAGCGGGCTTTGTGCTTTCGGAGGCCGCAGCAGAGACATGATCAGCCTTGCGAAATTCGTGCTGGGCTGAGTCTTGACGAGCCTCTACGTGGTGCTTAGGTTGCGTTCACTACACAAACTCCAGGACATAAGGAGACTACAAATCATGGGTAAAATCATCGGAATCGACTTGGGAACGACAAACTCTGCCGTTGCCATCATGGAGGGCAAAGAGCCCAAAATCATCACCAACGAAGAGGGCGGACGACTCACGCCTTCGGTCGTGGCATTCGACGAAAAGGGCGACGTTCTCGTCGGCCAGATTGCCAGACGACAAGCAATTACCAACCCCGAGAACACCGTCTTCTCAGGCAAGCGCTTCATTGGACTTCGCTACGACGAGTCGGAGCAAGAGCGCAAGCGCGTACCGTTTGAAGTGATCAAACAGTCCAATGGCGACTGTGGCATCAAGATTCGCGGAACAAACTACGCAATCCCTGAAATTTCCGCTCGCGTGCTGATGAAGCTCAAGCGCTCCGCTGAAGAGTACTTGGGAGAAGAAGTCACCGAAGCGGTCGTCACGGTTCCTGCGTACTTTAACGACGCACAGCGCCAGGCAACCAAAGACGCTGGCAAGATCGCTGGGCTCGAAGTCAAGCGTATTGTCAACGAGCCAACGGCAGCTGCACTGGCCTACGGTCTAGACAAGAGCAAGGACCACCTTGTTGCTGTCTACGACTTCGGTGGCGGTACCTTCGACATCTCGATTCTCGAAGTTGGTGACAAAGTCGTCGAGGTCGTGGCAACCAATGGTGATACCCACCTTGGTGGCGATGACGTCGACAACGTGCTTATCGACTGGCTCATCGCGGAGTTCAAAAAGGACTCAGGCATCGATGTCTCTAAGGACAAGATGGTTCTTCAGCGACTCAAAGAGGCAGCTGAAAAGGCCAAAATCGAGCTCTCCACAACACAGGAGACTGAGGTAAATCTTCCGTTCTTAACCGCCGACGCCAGCGGCCCCAAGCACCTTGCTGTCAAGCTCTCGCGCTCCAAGTTCGAGCAGATGATCGAGGGCATTGTCGCTCGCACCATCGAGCCGTTCAAAGCAGCGCTCAAAGATGCGGGTAAGAAAACCTCTGATATCGGCGAAGTCATTCTCGTGGGTGGCTCTACTCGAATCCCCCTCGTACAAAAGACTGTCGAAGAGTTTTTCGGCAAGCCTCCTCACAAGGGCGTCAATCCCGACGAGGTCGTGGCTCTCGGTGCGGCCGTTCAGGCTGGAGTTCTTTCGGGCGACGTCAAGGACATCCTGCTTCTCGACGTGACTCCACTTTCGCTTTCCATCGAGACTCTCGGTGGTGTGGCCACGGTGCAGATTCCTCGCAACACAACCATCCCAACTCACAAGTCGGAAATCTTCTCGACAGCATCGGATAACCAGACATCGGTCGAGGTTCACATCCTTCAGGGTGAGCGACAGATGGCAAAGGACAACCGGTCTTTGGGCAAATTCCATCTCAACGGAATTCCGTCTGCACCGCGCGGTGTGCCGCAAATCGAAGTCGCATTCGACATCGATGCCAACGGTATCCTCAACGTGACAGCGACCGACAAAGCCACGAACAAAGAGCAGGCAATTACCATTACTGCTTCTTCGGGAATCAGCGAGTCGGATATCGAGCGCATGGTCAACGATGCCGAAGCACACCAGGCAGAGGATGCCGAGAAGCGCGAAGCCATTGAAGCTCGCAACAAGCTCGACTCGATGCTTCACAGCACACGCAAGGTCTTGGAGGAAGCGGGCGATAAGATTCCCGATGCCGACAAGCTTCGTGCCGAGGAAGAGTTCAAGAGCTGCGAGAAGGTGCTTGAAGAGAACCAAGAACCCACCAAGGCCGACGACCTGCGTGCAGCGCTTGAGAGCCTCGAAGCACTTGCTCACAGTCTTGCTGAGCATATGTACAAGGGGGAAGGGGTCGACCCGGATGCCGGTGGTGCCCCGGACGAGGAAGACGCCGCTGCGGATGACGATGGCGTTATTGATGCCGAGTTCGAAGAAACGACCTAGTCCAGACGCAGTTCCCTAGACTGCATCAACACTTATGTCCATGGGACGCCGGGCTGCCACACAGCCCGAGCGTCCCTTTTCTTTTGAGGACTTCGTGGCATACTGAGGAGTAGGGTGGGGACCGTGCATCAATATGTGCTACTTGCTTTCGTGGCAGTAGGCCTCGGCAGCGGATGCATCTATGACGGGCTCGTAGTCGAAGACGGATCCGGGTTTTCGCGAGGTCCATCGCGGGCGGGAATGCTCTATGAGGGCGCCAAGCTCCCCACTCGCGGGGAAGGGCATTGGATTCCCCCTACCTGGGCCTCACGGGGGCTCAACTATGGCGTCGACGAGATGGTAAGCACCGTGGTGTACGCTGGGCGCAGCTTGAAGCTTCAAGACTCGCGACTGGAATTGGGTGTAGGTGACATTTCTCGGGCACATGGTGGGCGATCGCCCTGGCATCGCTCGCACCAAACCGGCCGTGACGTCGATTTTCTCTTCCTGGTGAAGGACAAGGCCGGCAACCCTTTGCGCAATGATCAGATGCGCAAGCACCTGGCGACAGGCGCTGAACGCGTGGCAGAAGGCAAGCGAGCTGAGGTCTTCTTTGACGCACGCGCCAATTGGCTTCTCGTTGAAGCGCTAATCACCAATCCGGTCGCCGAGGTTCAGTACATCTTTGTGCAGGCAGATTTGCGGCAGCTTATGCTGGACTATGCAAAACAGAGCGGAGTCTCTTGGGCGATGCGCGAGCGTGCCGCTCAAACAATGAAGCAGCCAAGTGATTCGGCGCCTCATGACGACCACATGCACGTTCGAATCTACTGCCCCAAGGATGATGTTGCAGCGGGGTGTGTGGACTTCGGCCAAATGCGTTGGCACAAAAAGGACCTCAAGTACGGTGGTCGTGTTGAGCGCCTGCAGCGCTACGATGACGTCCTCAAGGACATCGACGTTGGAACCTTTGCCTGGCTCATTCGCTGATGTCTCGACGAGGAATGTTGTCGCCCTCGTCCTCGTCCCCAATGCCAGCTGTTAGCGCTTTCGACGAATCGAGCGCAACGACAAATCAAATGCACGCAATAGCTGGCCCCGAGTGCGATTGTCGTTCGTACTCAGAGTGAGCGAGTACCCTGTATTGGTGTCTGCTGGCACAAGGACAGCTTGCCGCAAGAAGCTCTTGCCATTGTCGAAGTCCATCCAGTACGCGCCGGTTGCCGAGTGCAGTTGAGGAGCGCGTACACGGAAGCCCAGTTTCTCGAGCTTCTTGGCAGTAACGGTCGCGTAGCTCTGGGAATCCAAGTGTGTCTCCAAGGTCTCGGCTGCAAAGAGCATACGTGCATCGGGTCTGCGATGCGTCATCCACAGAAGGATGCTCGGATACGAGGAGTCCTCACTTAGCTGCCATCCCTTGGGGCTCTCAAGACTGACGCGCCATTCGTCAGACTTGTAGATCTCTCCATCAAGATCTGCATGGGCCAATCCGGAGAACGACGCGAAGAAAATGATCGCGATGATCAGTGCTTTGTTCGCGCTCGGCATTCCTCTTAGTTAGCACACAGAGGGGGCTAGGTGTGGTTTTGAGGCGTTTTAGCGGCCCGCCTACCTATGTGAATACCTGAACAAAGTAGCAGATGAAAACTTGACTCTATTCGCCTTGGTATTCTTGACCGACTACATTCATTAGAATACAGTGAGTTCACTTCGGGGCAGAGAACTCTTCTAATGGAGACTCTGAATTGATGTCTTGGCAGTTGAAGCACAAGGCTATGGGTATGAGGGGAACTTCGCTTTGCAAGGTTCGGGTGGCTGTACAGCTTCAAAGATGTGCTTCTAGAGGACTATCGTGACAACGCGAATTCGAAATACGGCGCTTGGGATGTTGCTCGAGACAAGCAACTCCAACAGTGACGCATCTGATGCGAGTGGGGCAGAGGGCCTCGTCCGGGCCTCGGTCGCTCAACACAGCCGCAAGACGCGAGGTGTCTTGGGGGCTGGAGCGTCAAGAAAGGCGCGCGATGCCGGTCTGCTGAGTGAAGACGAACTCAAAGCCATCCAAGCGGAATACGAAAACGGAATGACGGCCGTGCAAATCGTCGAGGTTTTCGTGTCACGTGGAGTGCGCTTCTCCGAGGCCAGCTTTCGAAAGTACGTCCAGCAGGGATTGCTACCTCGAAGCCGTCGCGTCGGACGCAAGGGCAAGCACCGTGGCTCGTTGGGAGTGTACCCAGCCAAGGCGGTTCATCGCATTAACGTCATTAAGTCGCTCATGAGTGACGGCTACACGATCGAAGAGATTCAAGAGCAGTTTCTTCAGTTCGCTGATGTTGTAGAAAATCTAGAAGAAGGACTCAAAGAGGCCTTCGAGTTGTTTGGAACAGAGGTTTCCAGCCCGCGCTTTGACAATAAGGTGCGAAAAACTCTGAGCCGAGAAATCGCAGAAGCACAGACCTGGGCTGAGGAACTGCTCACGCGAATCACCAACCTGTCAGAACGACTCTCGCAGAGTCACGGAGACAGCTATCGGAGTACCGGTGCCGCGGGCAGCGCCGAAGACTTGTTGTAGGCGCTCATTGGTCCGAGATGAGCACAGTACGGAAACGCAGAAGATGGGGGTCGATATGCAAGACGAGATGAAGAACGAAGAGCAGGCAGAGAAGCAAAGCGGTCAAGTGACGTCGGGGGACGTGGGCAAGTCCGAAGGGGCGAACAAAGAAGTTCTGGCGAGCAGCAACATCGAGATCGTTGAAGAGGGTGGGGCCAAGGACAAGGTCCGCAAGATTCGGCGTCGTGCACGTCGTACACGACCACGCTCCAAGACGATCGCTATGAAGCGTCTCACGCGTGAGGAGCTTCGCCTTGGTGCGCTGCTAAATCCACCGGTTGACATTCCGCGCCCAAAGACGCGCGCTGAATGCCAAGGCGAAGCCGGCCCATGTCCTTGGGTGGCTTGCAAGCATCACCTCTACTTGGACGTGAATCCCGATACCGGATCCATCAAGATCAACTTCCCAGATCTTGAGCCTTGGGAGCTCAAGCACACCTGTGCACTGGATATCGCAGACCGAAATGGAATTACACTGGAGGACGTTGGCGAAATCATGAACCTGACCCGTGAGCGAATTCGCCAGGTGGAAGTTCGCGGTCTGGCCAAGCTTCGGCAGATGTCACCGAGCCGTGAAGAGATCGGTTCTGTGCCCCTGAGCGACTAGGGGCATCTGGGCCGTTCTGGTCCGTTGACCCTAAAGATGGTGGTTGCTAAGAGTCCCTCCAAACGGAGGGATTTTTCATGCCTGCTATCCGACGTGCTCTCATTAGTGTTTCCGACAAACGTGGTCTTGCCGAGCTTGTGAGTGGGCTCGCCGACTTTGGAGTCGAGATTCTCTCAACGGGTGGAACCGCCAAGCTCATTGCAGATGCTGGTGTGCCCGTCACAATGGTCTCCGACTACACGGGGGCTCCCGAGATTCTTGATGGCAGGGTCAAGACTCTGCACCCAAAGATTCATGGCGGGCTTCTCGGGCGGTCGATTCCATCACACGAGTCGCAGATGGCCGAGCAGGGCATTGCCCCGATCGACCTTGTGGTCGTGAATCTCTATCCTTTTGAGGAGACCGTCGCTGCTGGAAACGCGAGTATTGGTGATGCCATCGAGAAGATCGATATTGGTGGGCCCTCTATGCTCCGCTCAGCCGCAAAGAATCACGAGCGCGTAGCGGTGCTTGCCGATCCAAGCGACTACGAAGACTTCTTAGCCGAGATGAAGGCAGGGAGCGGTGGCGTCAGCGCGGAGACACGCTTCAACTTGGCGCGAAAAGTCTTCGCCCATACAGCTGCCTACGATGGCGCGATAGCCGCGCATCTAAGCTCTGTCGAACTGGCGACCAAGGGAAAGGCTGCGTTCCCAAAGACGCTTACGGTGCAGTGGGAGCAAGTGATGGAGCTTCGCTATGGCGAGAACCCACACCAAGGTGCCGCCTTCTATCGAGATTCTCGCTCACCGCTGCCCTCGAATAGCCAGAGACCAAGCATTGCCGACGCGCAAGTCCTCCAGGGCAAGGCGCTCAGCTACAACAACATCCTAGATCTCGATGCCGCTCTCGCCTGTTGCGTCGAGCACAAGCCTGGCACAGCGGTCGTTGTCAAGCACACCAACCCCTGTGGTGTTGCCTACGATGCCTCCAGCATCAAGGAGGCCTATCTAAAGGCTCGAGCTTGCGACCCACTGAGTGCTTTTGGTGGCATTGTGGCTGTCAACCAGGAAGTCGACGAGGCTCTGGCTTCGCAATTGGTTGAGACGTTTCTCGAATGTGTGGTCGCTCCAAGTTATTCTGAGGCAGCTCGAGCGACTCTGGGGCGAAAGAAGAACCTCCGTTTGGTTGCGCTTCCCGAACTCTCTGCGAGTACAGAGGATTCCTCATACTCGATGCGCTCGGTCTCTGGGGGTGTCCTTGTGCAGGCATCGGATTTCGCTCGCAAGGCAATCGATGATGTGCAGGTGGTGAGCAAGCGCAAGCCAACGTCCGATGAGCTCGCGAGTCTGGATTTCGCATGGCGGGTCGTCAAACACGTCAAGAGCAATGCGATTCTGTTTTGCAAGGGCCAGCAGACTGCTGCAGTTGGAGCTGGCCAAATGTCGCGTGTAGATGCGGCAAAGATTGCCGTCATGAAGGCCCAGATTCCCTTGCGCGGATCAGTCGTCGCTTCCGATGCGTTCTTCCCCTTCCGCGATGGTGTCGATGCCTTGGCGGAGGCTGGAGCGGTAGCGGTCATTCAGCCCGGTGGCTCAAAGCGGGACGAAGAAGTGATCGCAGCGGCCGACGAGCACGGCATGGCAATGGTCTTCACAGGCATGCGGCACTTTCGCCACTAGAAGGATGATGAAGATCTTGGTAATCGGTGGCGGCGGCAGGGAGCACGCATTGTGCTGGCATCTGTCGCGCGATGGGCACACGGTCCACGCGTTGCCAGGAAGCGTGGGCATTGCCGCTGTGGCCGAGTGTCATGATGGACTCGTAGATGACGCAGACAAGATTGTGCAGACTGCTCTGGCCATTCCAGTTGACTTGGTCGTGGTGGGGCCTGAAATTCCGCTCGTAGACGGGCTCGCGGACAAACTGCGGGCGGCGGGTGTCGCGACCTTTGGTCCCGGTGCCAAAGCTGCGCAGCTCGAAGGTTCTAAGAGTTATTCTAAGAAGTTCTTTGCGAGGCATGGGATTCGCAGTGCTCAGTTTTTTGCGTGCACAACGCGCTCCGAGGTAGATGCTGCCATCGCGTCGCTGGGAGAACGAATGGTTGTGAAGGCGGATGGTCTGGCCGCTGGCAAGGGCGTTGTCGTGTGTTCCAGTGCTGCTGAGGCTCGCGCCGCCGCAATCGGAATGCTCGAAGAGGGGCGCTTTGGGGACGCCGGGCAGACGGTGGTCATCGAGCAGCGTCTTGAAGGACGCGAGCTGAGCGTGATGGCCCTGTGTGACGGAAAGCGCTATGAGGTGCTCGCGCAGGCAGAAGACCACAAGGCGATCTTCGATGGGGATGAAGGGCCGAATACCGGTGGCATGGGCACGGTGTCTCCGCCGTCGTGGGCCAGCGACGCACTAATAGACGCGGTTCGCCGCGAGATTCTCGATCCTACGGTATCGGGCCTGGCCGCCGAAGGTCTTGATTTTCGCGGCGTCCTATATGCGGGCATCATGGTGGATGCGGCTGAACAACCTTGGCTTCTTGAGTACAACGTGCGATTTGGCGATCCGGAAACCCAACCGGTCATGATGCGCATGCAGTCGGATTTGGGCATGTGGCTGGCGGGCGCTGCGTCTGGGGCATTGCCGCCTGGTCACATCGAGTGGGATGAGCGAGCAGCAGTTTGTGTTGTTCTAGCATCGGCGGGCTATCCACACAGTTCGAGCAAGGGCGATACAATCACGGGCATCGCCAACGCTGAGGCGGTGGAGGATACGGTCGTTTTTCATGCTGGCACGGCACAAGGTGCCAGTGGGCTGCAAACCGCAGGTGGTCGTGTTGTTGGGGTGACTGCCTTGGGCAACAATGCGAAGGCCGCCGCAGCAAAGGCCTATGAAGCGGTCAGCCACATAGAGTTTCCAGGAATGCAATTTCGCCGAGATATCGGTTCACGAGGAGAGTCATGACAACCAATACAGCAATCGTCGCGATCCTAATGGGATCAAAATCGGATCTTGAACTCATGCGCCCAGCCTGCGATGCCTTAGAAGAATTCGGAATTCCCTACGACCTTCGAGTTCTTTCCGCGCATCGCACGCCCGCGCGCTGTGCAGAGTTCGCTAAAACCGCCAGGGAGCGAGGCGTTCGCGTCATGATCTGTGCCGCAGGTGGGGCAGCCCACCTAGCTGGCGTCGTTGCTGGGCACACAACTCTGCCCGTCATTGGCGTTCCCCTGGCGCGCACTCCGCTTGCTGGCCAGGACGCGTTGCTCGCCACAGTCCAAATGCCCAAGGGAATTCCCGTTGCAACGGTGGCAGTCGATGGTTCGGCAAACGCAGCCATCTTGGCGGCACAGATTCTCGGCGTTAGCGACGCTGCGATGGCAACCAAGGTGGAAGAAGCCCGCGCAGCAAATCGCGCAAAAGTGATCGCTGCGGACGAAGAAGTATCGGCTCGGTGACCAAGCTCGCCCTTGCCGTCTCCGTCCTTCGCAAAGGCGGCATTGTGTGCTTTCCAACCGAGAGCAGCTACGGCCTTGCTGTTGATCCGCGCGATGTTTCTGCGTTGGAGCGCCTCGCTGATCTCAAAGGCAGAGCCGCGAATGCGCCGTTTGCCCTCATTGCGGGCGACATGCAACAGGCCAAGGACTGCACAGCCCAGTGGCCAGCAGAAGCTAAGGCTCTTGCTGCTCGTCATTGGCCAGGGCCTCTAACCTTGGTGTTGCCTCCAGCAACCGATGTAGGGGGCGCGTGCATTGGCGCAAGCGGAGGCGTGGGTGTGCGGATTTCCAGCTTGGATGTCGCACGAGAACTCGCACTTGGATTGCAGTATCCCATCACCGCCACGAGCGCGAACCCAAGCGGCGCTGCCAACGCTCAGACGTGTGCCGCCGCGGAACACTACTTTGGCGCGGCGGTTGGTGCTTACCTCGATGGCGGGCCGTGTTCGGGCATGCCATCAACCGTGGTCGATTTTGGGCCCGGCGGCCAGGCTCGCGTGCTTCGAGAGGGACCAATCGTCTTGCTCCCAACAGATATGCCCTGATACCAACGCACCATGGCAGAGATTGCAGGTTTTCGGGGCCTTTTGTATGACGCTTCCAAGGTTGACATGAGCAAAGTGCTCGCGCCTCCTTATGATGTTCTCGATGGACCGAGCAGAGCGGCATTGGCAGCTCGAGACGAGAAGAACTGCGTGCGCGTGATCGCCCCAGAAGTGGAAGGCGATGGCGACAAGTACGATGAAGCAAGACGGCTTCTGGACGCTTGGCAGGAGGAGGGCGTCTTGGTTCGAGACGAGGTTCCTGCAATCTACCGCTACCATCAGGTGTTCAAGCATGAGGAACTTGGTGATCAGGAGGTTGTGCGACGGGGCTTCATCGCCACGGTCCGCCTGCACGAGTTTGACGAAGGGGTCATTCTCCGCCACGAGCGCACCCTCAAAGGGCCAAAGATCGATCGCCTGAAACTTTGGGAGCGCACACGTTCGCACCTTTCGCAGATCTTCACTCTCTACTCAGATCCCAGCTGTGCAGTTGACGCTCTTTTTGAAGACGCCGAAGGGCAAGAGCCGACGATTGATGGCACCACCGATGACGGAACACGTCACCTCCTTTGGCGGGTTTCCGATGAGGAGACTCTCGCCAAGGTTCGTGGGCAGCTGGCAGACAAGCCGCTGTACATCGCCGACGGACACCACCGCTATGAGACCATGTTGGCGCTGCGCAACAAGCTGTTGGCGGATCGTTCTGACGTTTCCGATCGCTCAAGCGCGGCGTTTGGCATGATGTTCTTGGCCAATATCGATGATCCAGGGCTCGTCGTCTTGCCAACGCATCGAATGATTCACAACGTGGCTGACTTTGATGTGGATCGCCTGCGAAGAAGGCTGTCAGAATTATTCGTAGTAGAGGATTTGGCGTTGTCCGATGATGCGGCGGTAAGTGGTCAAGCAATTCGCGATGCGCTCACAAAGGCAGCGGAGAAGGGCACGAGCATCGCTCTTGTGGTGCCGAAGGAGTCCACGGCACAAGTTCTTACCTTGCGTTCCGACGTTGACTTGGCGGCCCTTGGCGTAACGGGCGCCAAAGAGACTCTCGCGCTCGATGTGACGATTCTGCATGGTCTTGTCCTTGAGGGGCTTCTCGGAATTGACCGAGCAGCACAGGAAGCGCAGACCAACATTGAATACATCAAGGATACCCGCATTGCGCTTGAGCGCTGCCAGGCAGGTGAGGGCCAAGCCTACTTTCTCATGAATGCCACGCCAGTCGCTCAGGTTGTCGCAGTTTCCGATGCAGGAGAGGTGATGCCCCAAAAGTCGACGTTCTTCTATCCAAAGATCGCAACGGGAATGGTCTTCAATCCAATCGCTGTCGACGAAGACGTGTAGCCTAGGATGACCCAGGTGCGCGTCTCGGTTCGTGGATCGCGATGGACGGCACCTCGAACTGCAGCTTGAGCGAGCCTCTCTCTTAGGGCACGTTTTGATCGTTCCTAGTGGGCGAAAGCAGGGATTGGCTCAAGCACAGTCTCTTCGCTGGGTCCAGTGATGGTTTTGTATTGGTTGTCATTGCTAAGCCACACGCGCCCTCGATCATCAACGACGATCGATTCGAAGTTCTCAGATTCGCGAACTAGGTGGGCGAGGTCCAACACGGTTTGGGCTTTTGATGGGGCATCGCCGAGTTCAAATTGCAAGACGCGACTCACTTCGTAGTGCCTCTCAACTGCGAAAACTTCGATGATGCCACCACGTTCTCGACAATCGAGTCCACTGATCTTGCCGGTTCGCGAGGTTAGGTTTACCCAGTGCAAGAAGGTGTCACTCTCGCCGAGCTTGCGTCGCAGAATTGGAGCTTGCCGAACACCAGCGTCGTTTGTGCGAAGGATTTCTCCAGCAGCAATCAGCCAGTCTCCGGCCAGGCACAAGCCTTCAAGGCCCTGATTGACGCCAGCTTTCATGGGAGCGGGGTAGGGGAGAACCAGGGTGTCGATGACTCGGCCGATGCCTTGTATGATTTCGACGACGAGAACTCGGTCCTCCGTGCGCCCCACAGTGTCGCTCTCGGTAGAGATGTAGAACGTATCCGCGTCGCAAGCCAACCCCTCAAGATCATGCTCTGGCGGAATGCCCTCCAACAGAAAGCTCTCGATCTTGTTGTTGCTGTCGATCCGCAGCAGGTGCGAGTTTCGCTCGGCGACAAGCCATCTGGAATTCCCATCCCAACAGGAGCCAGAGATGCCTACCGCATATTCATTGTCGAGAAGCGTGCGATAGGCCAACTCGGCCTTGAGCTCGAGGCTGCCTCGCGGAGGACCGGCGCTCACCTTGGTACGCTGCTGCTTGTTGTTGCAACCCATAGTGGTCGTAGCTATTGCTAGGATAGGTAAAACTCTTAGGATTGTGTGTTGCATAGGACTAGGAGTGGCGGCTCTCGAGTAGGTCGGCCCAGTGCCCCCGATTCGTCCGGCGCAAGCGCTCCAAGTAGGCGGCGAGCTCTCCCCTGGTGTGTTTTGGGCCGCCTTCTCGTATCACTGTCCACATTGGATCAACGCCGCTGGTAGACTCGCGCATCTGCGTGCCAAGCCAGGAGTCAATCTCAGCAATCGCGGCATGGCATAGCTCGGGGCGATTGGGTGCCAGGTTAGTCTGCTCATGAGGATCGCTTGCGAGTTCGAAGAGCATGTGATCGGGAAACCCATGATGGCCATCGTGATAGCTTCGAATGAAGAGCAGCTCTTCGTCGTTTTTGCGAAAACGCAGCGACCGCTGACAGCTCCATGCACCCTGACTTAGGACCAAAGAGTTGCGTCCTGTGCTCTGCCCGGAACGAAGCGCCTCTGCAAAGCTCTGCGCACTCCAGTTGCTGGGACATTCACCACCTAACAGGTCTACGGTGGTCGCAGCGACGTCGAATTGGTAGTGCAGCCCGGTTTCAACTTCGCCCGCCCTGTTGTCGGTAACACCTGGCCACTTTAGAATTGCCGGTACGTGGCAAGTGTGTTCGTCGGCGGTTTGGTGGTCGCCATATATGTTGAACTCTCCGAGGGCCTCACCATGATCGCCGCTCACCAAGATTGCGGTATCATCGTAGATGCCAAGTTCGCGCAAGAGATCGATGACTTGAGCGATATGCTGATCAGCATATAGAACACCAGCGTCGTAGCCATCAAACATGCGGCGGACCTGCTGCATCGAATCGATGATGTAGGGCTGTCTTGGATAGAGCCTCTTGTACTCAGCTCCGACGTCTTCGTAGCCGATTGCTTCTTGGGCCGAGTGCGGACCACAGCCATTCCAATGCTCACGCCGAACCTCTTCGGTGAGCCATGCGGGAAGAGGTTCGTCGGCAAATGGTTCTCCGAAATCTTCTGGTGCTCGATATGGCGTATGCGGGTCCCACAGATTGAGATGAAGAAACCAGTTATCGCTCTGTCCGCGACGTCGCAACCAATCGAGTGCGACTGGGGTGATTTCGTGCGCGCTTTCAAGCCCCCGTCGGCCAGTATTGAGTACTTCATTGAAGCCCGCGTAGAAGTGCCACGCCGCATGCCTCTCGGCGAAGGGGGAGACCGATGCTGTGTACAGACCTGCGTTGCGCATTGCTCTGGGCCACGAGGTGCGCCCAATGGTTGAGCCGAAGCCGCGTTCTGGTCCCTCAATGAACATATCTGCAGCAGTGCCCCCATGACCGATAACACCCGTCTGCACGCCAAAACGTCCTGAAAAGAGCGCTGTTCGTGAAGGCAGGCAAGGACCGTCGCTAACGTAGACCGATGACATGCGCAGGCCTTCACTGGCGAGCAAATCGATGGCTGGACTGGTGTTGCGGTGATAGCCATAACACCCAAGGTGGTCTGGGCGTTGTGAGTCGATGTCAATGTAGAGGAATCGCATTGCAGCTACGTCTCGGCACTTTCGACGCGGTTTTTGCCAGAGCGTTTTGCTCGATAGAGCGCGTCGTCTGCGGCTTTGAAGAGGGCGGCTGGTTCGGAGACGTGATCGGGATAGCTTGCGACTCCAACGCACATCGTTGGATGCACCCGCACTCCTTCGTGCGAGAAATCGTGCGACTCAACAGCGGATCGGAGTTCTTCTGATAGTTCGAGCGCAACATCGTGATCGATGCCAGGAAAGCAGCAGACGAATTCATCGCCACCAAAGCGGGCCAGATGGCCATAGTTCTGCATGCAGTTGCGAACGAGTGTGGCAACTTCGCGAATCGCAAAACTCCCCATTTCGTGGCCGTGGGTATCGTTAATTGCCTTTAGACCGTCGAGGTCCATGACTGCTACCGTGATCCGACTTCCCTCTTGGGTTGCCTGTTTCGCAACAACCTCGAATACCGCATCATACTGGCGCTTGGTGTCGAGACCTGTAAGTGCATCGGTCTGCACCAGTTCTTCTACCCGCGAGTGATATTGAACGTCCACTTGATCGGAGAAGGCGAAGCGCAGCACCGATGATCCAAGGAAGATCTTGTCACCGGTTTCCAGTGCAATGCGCCCTTTGACTTGCTTGCCATTGAGGGTTGTGCCATTTGTCGAATCGAGATCGATCAACACATAGCCCGAGTCATCTTCGGCTCTCTCAACCGAACAGTGCGCACGAGAAATCGATCCGTCACTGAGGCTAAAATCGACGCGCTCATCACGGCCGATAATGATCGGATGATCGCAGAGCATGTGTTGTCCCAAATCAACTTCGGCACCCTGCACAACCAAGAGCGAACCCATGCGCCGCAGGTCTTCTTGAGGCGTTTCGTTTTGTAGCGACACCACTCGCAGCGTGGCGGCCGGCTTACGAGCGGGCTTGCGTTTCTTTGGCATGCGTAGGATCTCTGCTATACCTGGAAGTGCACAATATCATTGTAGGACTTTGAGGGTCAATCCACGTGAAAGGGTAGTCTGGGTGATCGTCCAGCAAGAACAACCGAAGTCCTGGTATTCGGGCAACTCTCGACCCAAATGCGCCAATGTTGTTGCTCCATGTGGCGTATTGTCGCCAAGGCGTCGGACCAGCGCTGAGGGCCAGTCGCGGACAGCGAAGCCCTCGCCGCCATCTCGGCTTGCCTGTCGCGAATCACGTGATGCTGATAGAGAGAAATTGGAGGGCGGTTTGAACACGCTGACCTGAAGATCTGCGTCTGAATTCTCATGGCAGGATGAGCCTGGAAAGCATGCATTCGCTGTCAAAGCTCGTCTTGGCATTCCAGAGCCAATCGGAGCACGATGGGACAGCACAGCAGGGAAGAACGACCTGCGCACATAGCAACTTCAACTACGTAGAGGGAAAGCCAGGACAGTCGGTGACGGGGGCTCGATAGCTCAGACTTCAGAGCGTTTCTCGGAAATTTTCTGATGAAAGATGCGCCAGCCTTCCGAGCCGGATAGCTCGCGAGTGAGCGCGTTCTATATTCATGGACATTGATTCGTGATCGCGAAGTCAGCTCGTTTGCTGGCGAGGCGCGCGAAGGGAGCTTGCTGGGGCAAGCAACGATGAGCGTTGGCTCGTCAACGCGTCCAGCGGCGAGAAGAGTGAGCACGCTCAATCTCTTTGAATCACGCACTCGGGTGGTTGCAAGGAAGGTTCGAGCAATTGTCGTTTCTTGTAACATTGCAACAATGTGTTTGATGTTCGATTGACGAAGCGATAAAACAGAGAAACAGGAGATTGCCCATGGTCACTTCCATTCAAATCACAACGCAGCAGACTGGAAAACAGCCAATTGCGAACCTTTGCTCCTATTCTGGAATTCGAGTTGTGATGGGAATCTCGCCAATGGCTCACTCGCCCCAGCAATACATGAAGCGATGACGATTTAGCTCATCACCAAACTTCGGTATTGCGGGCTTCCTTCGAAGTCCGCTTTTTTTTGTTCTACGACCGCCCTCTGCGGTCACACCGTCGTCCCAAAGGGGAGGACAAGGAGGTGGCCTGTGCTGGGCCGCAAGGACACATTGTGGAGGCGCTCGCCTCTCACTGAACTCACTCGACTCGCATGGCCAATCTGCGTCTCGATGCTCTCGTACAGCGCCATGACGGTGGCCGATACCGCGTTCGTTGGCGCCATCGGGCCTGCCGCACTCGCTGGTGTTGGGCTCGCCGGCACGCTCGCCTTCGCCGTGTTGGTCTTCGGCATTGGTTTGCTGCGCGGAGTTAAGGTGGTGGTTTCTCAAGCCGTTGGCGCCGGAGGCAGAGACCAGGTCGAAGAAGTCTCGGCAGCGGGCCTTCTTATCGCTCTCGTCATGGGTGTCGTGGTCGTGGCGCTGGCACAGCTCATCGTGCTTGTCGTGCCGATGCTCGCCGCCAGTGAGCAAGCAGGCATCTACGGGGCGGACTACTTTCGCGTCCGCATGTGGGCGGCGCCTTTGGTCTACGTCTTCTGCACAACGCGCGAAACCAGCTATGGCTTGGGAAACTCCCGTGCACCAATGGTCGCGTCTCTTATTGCGAACATCGTCAACATCAGTCTCGACTACGTCTTTATCGTCAAGCTCGGTTTTGGGCCAAGCGGCGCGGCATGGGCAACGGTGCTTGCGACCGCGTTGGAAGCGGGACTCTTGCTTTGGCTGAGCAATGCGCCTGGTGTGCGATGTCTTGCACGTGGCAAGCCTTGGCTTGGGGCGATCTTGCGCGTTGGTTTGGCAACAGGTGCGCAGTTCGCGATCGAAGTTGGTGCGTTTACGTTGCTCACGATTCTGGTCGCGGCAATGTCGGAGACCCAGATGGCTGGTCATCAAGTTGCGCTGTGCGTCGTGCACTTTGCCTTCCTGCCGATCGTCGCCTTGTCTGAGGCCGCATCGGTGATGGCGGGCCAAGCTGTGGGAGCCGACCAAGATGACCTCGTTCCGACGATTGCCCTCTACGCGCAGGGAATGGCGGTGTTGTACGCACTCACGTGTACGCTTGTCCTTGCGATCGGGGCGCCAGCCATCGCCGCTCTCTTTGGCGAGGATGGGGAGGTGCGTACAACGGCAACCTCGCTCCTCTATGTTGCTGCGGTGTTTCAGCTGGGCGATGCGTTTAATATCATTGCGCGTGGCATGCTTCGGGGAACTGGGGACGTTCGAGTGCCTGCCATCATCTGTGTGAGCGTCTCTTGGTTGGCCTTGCCTCCACTTACGTGGTTGCTCGGGCATCACATGGGCATGGGAGCGATTGGCGCTTGGCTCGGCCTCACCTGCGAGATTGTGATCGTGGCCGTGATCTTGTGGTGGCGGCTATGGCGCGGAGGTTGGCGACCTAGTGCGGCCCTCAGTCGTCAAGAACTCGCAGTGCGTTCCTAAGAGAAACTCGTACACCCTTCTACTCGTGACGAACAAGCTTCTTTGCCATGTCGATGAAGTGCACGGGCAGAAGGGTGCACTTGGTTTCATCGAAGACCGAGGTGCCGGTTTCCTGATAGCCGAGCTGACGATAAAACGGAGGCAGCTCTTCGCGCAGGTTTACGACCTGTAGTTTCATCTGCACTGCGCCTCGCGAACGTGCAAGGTCTTCGGCCAGAGCGATGATGCGCTTGCCTAGCCCCTGGCCCTGCATCGTCGGTTCTACCGAGACAAGACCAAGGTGCCCGCTATCGCCCTTGACGGCCATATGGGCCGTTGCGATGACCCGATCCCTCGCGCGCAAGACGAGCATCTCTTGGTCTGCAATACGAGCCATTACAGCATCTTCCCCAATGCGAGGTGCACTCACGAAATGGCTCTCCACAAGGTAGGCCCGATTGATGAGATCGACGATCGCATTGAGATCGTGGGGGGTTGCGAGGTGGGTCGTGGGCATTGAGTACGCCAAGAGCTGGGGATTGTCGCGAACCTAGCACGGAGTGGGCGCACCAAAGGGCCATGACTTCGGGTACGATGTACCCACGCTAGAATTGCCGACGGAGCCCCTAATGATACGACGCTTACTCCCTATTCTCACTTGTTGTGCCGCCACGCTTCCCTTCCTCATTGCTGGTTGTGGCGACTCGCCCGATGCTGTTGACGCGTCGACGATTGATGCTCAGCCCAACGCCGGCAACTTCACGTTGGCGTGGACAATTGTGAACGACGGAGCAACCCTAAGTTGTGGGGATGTGGGAGCCGTTGCGGTGGCTATTACGCTTATTCGCCAAGGCGCCGGATCCGGTAGCGCCGAGTCCTTCCCGTGCACGGCAGGTGAAGCTGTGAGCCGCGGTTTTGAACCAGGCATCTACGACTTGACCATCGATGTTCGCGCCGCCGGATCCAAGTCGCTGCTCTCGTCCCCAGTGCGAATCCAAGGTTTCGAAATTGTCGCTCGCCAAGAGACCGCACTTCCGGCCCAAGAGTTCGCAATTGAACCCGTTGGCAACTTCAATTTCTTTGTCGATACCGGAGCAACGGCTGGAAACTGCGCAGCAGTGGAAGCGGATGGCGGTGGAATCGTTGGCCTAGAGTTTACTCTTAAGGATAATTCCGGTTCTTGTGTTGAGGCGGAGTTCGTTATTGCTGAAGGCAGCGAGAGCGGTGGAACGTACGTCAGCAATTGCGCGACGCCACCAGCTCCCTTCACATGCATTGGAAGCGATCAACAAGTCAGTGTAGCGGGCTTTCGCTCAGGTGCCCTCAGTCTCGAAATCACCGGCCAAAAGGCGGGCCCCATCGACTGCTACGATCGAGTCAGCAACTTTGAACTGCCCGGTGCGAACTTGCTCAAAGAGCTCGGAGTGCTGCTACTCAACCTCGAGTATAGCGAGGCCTGCGATCCAGACTTCAGCTTGCCCGATGGTGGCATGGGGGGAATCGATGCCGGCGTGCCGGATGCAGGTCTCTAGTGTCGGATTCAAGACTCTTGCTCGCACTCGCTCGGTTCTTCGCCCTCTGGACGCCTTCGGCTCTGCGTTGCTCAGCGCCTCCCTTGGCCCAGCAAGCTCGTTGTTCGCGCTTTGCCAGTGAACGAACTCCCGTCGCGATCGTCGATCCACCATTTTGGACCCGACACTAGTGCGCGATTCATGAATATAGAACGCGCTCACTCGTCTTCTCGCCCGCTGGGGAGACTGGCTCAGCCAGTCTTCTTCGTCGTTCCTCGGTCGCTTGCCCCAGCAAACTCCCTCTTCCCGCCTCGCAAGCAAACGAGCTGACTTCGCGATCACGAATCAATGTCCATGGATCGCGCACGAGTCCAAGCAATGTCGCGGCTCACCCTCACGTACGCCGACCATAAAGTCGAACTGCCTCAGGGGGAGAGCTTCATTGGGCGTGCCCTCGGCTGCCAGCTGCGCTTCAACGACGCGGCAATCTCGCGTCGACATCTCCGTGTGATGTGCACGGGGGAGGGAGCCTTCGTCGAAAACCTGAGCATGACAAATGGTACGCGTGTCAATGGCGATCGACTCAGCGGTTCGCACTTGCTTTGCGACGGCGACACGTTGGAAATCGGCTACCGCGTTTTGCGTGTTCTCGTCGACGACTCAAAGGCGTATCAAGACTCGGGGCCGGTCACGATTGATGGTCCCTTGCAGGTCGGAAGCGGTCTACTTCTCGCCGATGATCTGGGACGCAATCCAAACCGCAACTTTGCAGACCATGGCTTTGGCGAGGAGGGCAATGCGGAGGAGACTCGGCCAAGCGGAATGGGGCCTGTTGGGCTGTTGGCCGAACTCGGTGATACGGGCGCCCGAAACTGTCCCAAGTGTCGAGCCTCGGTTCGCCGCGCCGATCCAATCTGTCCTGGGTGTGGCTATCGTTGGCCAATGGGGAGTCCGGGCACGCCCACCCAGGAAATCACCGTGGATGGTCTCTCGCAGCGTGTTGGGCCCAGGCACATTGTTCGAGTGCCCGTGATTTACTCTAGTGAGTTTCTCACTCTCGACTGCATCGCCCGAGATGTGAGCCATGGCGGCATGTTCATATCCTCCGAGATCCTGGATCCTGTGGGGACCCTCTGCGAGATCACAGCGCTGCCCGATGGTTGGCCAGCGCTGCAATTTGAGGCCGACGTTTGTCATGTGTCGACGGAAATCGTCAACGGTCGACCTGCGGGATTTGGAGTCGCTTTCACCAGCCGATCTGCTTCGGCGATCGAGTGGCTTCAGTTCATCGACGGGCGAAAACTCTAAGCGCGGATTCACTGAGGCGAGCTGGCCACCGCCTTGACACAGCTGCGGGATCCTTGGGACAACGCATGCAATGACTGTGCGCCTGGGCGACGTGATTTCTTATCTCGATACCACTCTCGAGATTGACAAATTTCGCGACTACGGGCCAAACGGCCTGCAGGTGGAAGGCTCGCCAGAAGTCGACAAGATTGTCACGGCTGTCTCGGCAACTGCCGAGGTCTTTGAGCGCGCGATCGAGCTGGAAGCGGATCTCGTCGTCACCCACCACGGTCTTATCTGGGGTGGAGGAATCAGTCGAGTCACCGGCACCACCGCAAATCGTCTGCGGATGCTTCTTACTCGCTCAGTCTCACTCGCCGCCTACCACTTGCCTCTCGATGCTCATTCCCGCCTCGGCAACAACGTTGGGCTCGCTGACGCAATCGGTCTGCAGGGCACCCGCCAGGGCTTTGGGGAAGTGCGGGGGCATTCCCTTGGGCTTCTTGGCACGTGGAGCGCGGCACTGCCACGGGAAGAAGCGGTAGCTCGCATCGCCGCAGGAGTTGGGCAGGAGTCCTTGCCCTTTACGTTTCCCTACGGCCCTGAGAGTGTGAAGACGGTCGGTCTTTGCACAGGTGCCGCCAGCGACCTGCTCGAAGCAGCAGCTGCAGAAGGTTGCGACCTCTATGTCACTGGAGAACTCTCCGAGCGCTCCGCCGCTCTTGCCCGCGAGTTGCAAATCACTCTGGTCGCAGCAGGGCACTACGCCACCGAGGTGTTTGGAGCCCAGCGCTTAGTCGACGAGCTGCGGATGAAGTTCGCTGGGCTGCATGTTGAGTTCGTGGATGTGCCCACCCCAATCTGACCTTTCGATCGCTACACCTTCTTCCAATTCCACAACGCCTAAGTAAAATTCCTATGACCGCGCCTTTTCGAGTTTTGATTTCTGATGAGATGTCTTCACGCGCCCAGGAGATCTTGTCGGCCTCCGATCGGGTTGAGTGCGATGTGCGCGCAGGAATCTCGGCCGAAGAGCTTGAGGGGTGCATCTCAGAATACGACGGGCTCCTTGTTCGGTCGCGGACGAAGGTGACACCTGCGGTGCTCGCTAACGCAACACGGCTCAAAGTTATTGGCCGAGCGGGAATCGGCGTCGACAACATCGATGTGGCGGCGGCATCGAGGCAGGGTGTCTTGGTGGAGAATGCTCCAACGGGAAACATCGTCACAACCGCGGAGCACGCGATTTGCCTGCTGCTCTCGCTTCTTCGGAACATTCCCAAGGGAACGTCTTCGATGAAGCAAAACAAGTGGGAGAAGAAGAAGCTTCAGGGCACCGAACTCTTCGAGAAGGACTTTGGCATCATTGGCCTTGGCAATATTGGACGAATCGTGGCTGATCGCGGGCAAGGGCTGCGGATGAACGTACTTGGCTACGATCCATTTTTGGACGCCGAAACCGCTGATGAGCTTGGCATTGAAAAGGTCGAACTCTCTGAGCTTCTGGCGCGGGCTGACTTCATCTCGATTCACACACCTCTGAACGATGCCACTCGAGGCCTCATCGGCGAGGAGGAGTTCGCGGCCATGAAGGATGGCGCCTTCCTGGTGAACGCCGCGCGAGGCGGAATCGTGGATGAGGCGGCGGCGGTTCGAGCGCTGGAATCTGGCAAACTGGCAGGAGCAGCGTTTGACGTTTTTGAGCAAGAACCGGCACCAGAGAATCACCCGCTGGTTATGCATCCCAACGTCGTGTGTACGCCGCATCTCGGGGCGTCGACGGGGGAGGCCCAAATCAACGTTGCGGTGATTGTCGCCGAGCAGATGGTGGCGTACGCCGAGACCGGTGAAGTGCGCAACGCGCTCAACGCAGAGCCGCTTTCTGGCGAAAAGCGGGAAGCTCTATCTCCGTGGACGGATCTTTCGGGAAAACTCGGAGCACTACTTGGACAACTGATGCGGCATGCGGATCAGACTGCCGATGCTGTGGGTGTTGAAGTGATTGGCGATGCTGCAACAGAGGGCGCCAAGGAGTGTGCTGACCACGCCTTGGTTGGACTCTTGTCCGAAACCTACAGTGACGTAAATGAGGTGAACGCCAGGCTTGTGGCCAAAGAAGCGGGTGTGGAAGTCGGCGAGAGCAAGGTAGAGAGCGGGCGCGATTTGAAGTCTGGCGTACGACTCACCGTGCGATGTGGTGACACGGAGTTTAGCGCCATGGGAACGCTCTACCATGTCGCCGGTGGTGTTGAAGCGCGCATTGTCGAGATCAATGAATTCTTGGTGGAGCTGAGCCCGAAGGGCACGGTTTTGGTGGTTCGCAATCAAGACCGCCCGGGTGTCATTGGAGCAGTGGGCTCGTTGCTCGGCGAGAAGGGCATCAACGTTAATAACCTCCATGTGGCCCACGATCGCAACAAAGGCGTCGCACTCGCCCTGTGGTCGATTGATTCTGAACTCGATGATGCAGCGCTTGGTGCCATCTCAAAGCTGGCTCTCATTGGGCAAGCATCGTTGGTCCAGCTTGGACAGTGAGGGATTGAATGAGTGAGACAAGAATCCGACTCCCCTCTGGCGTAAGAGATTTTCTACCTCAAGCTGCTCGCAGGCGTGTGCGGATTGCTGAACGGCTCATGCGTGAGTTCGAGTCCTGGGGATACCAGCGCATCATAACGCCGCTCTTTGAATGCGCTGATGTCTTGGAGCGTGGTTTGGGCAGTGATGCAAAGGCTGCTGCAATTCGATTTATCGAACCTGCATCTGGCGAAGTTGTGGCGTTGCGACCCGATATCACTCCACAGATTGCCCGCATCGCGGCTACGAGAATGGCTGATATGGGAGGGCCACTGAGGCTTTGTTATCAGGGGGCAGTTGCACGGATGGGCGCTGGTGCTCGTGGACAGCGCGAGGTGATGCAAACCGGCGTCGAATTCGTCGGTGCTAGTGGTGCAGCAGCAGACGCCGAACTCTTGGCGTTGGCAGCAGCTGCGATGGACACGTCTAGCGTTCCAGAGCGCAGCCTCGATGTCGGTCACGTCGCTCTGGCCGAGCTTGCACTGGAAGGCATCGACGATGCATCGCTCGTTGATGCGCTTGAGTCGTGCCTGCGTCGAAAGGACCGAATCGGTGTGGCGCGTGCTGCACGAAACCTACCAGCGAACCAGCGAGCACTCCTCGATGCGCTTCCTCTACTCTTTGGGGATCCGGAAAGCACCTTTGCAAGAGCGCGAAGACTGGAATTGCCAACGTCGGCAACGCTGGCGCTAGATGAGTTGGAACGAACGATTGTGTGGTCACGGCAGCAAAACGAAACATCAGAACTTCTTAGGGAGTTGACCCTGGATCTTGGCGAACTGCGCGGATTTGAGTACTACACGGGCATGCGATTGCACGCCTTTGTAAAGGGAGCCGGTGGACCAGTTCTGCGCGGTGGTCGCTACAACCGGCTGGTGGAGCGCTATGGGCGCGATGCCTCGGCGACAGGATTTGCCATCGACATCGAAGCGCTTGCCCAAGCCGAGTCTGTCTTGGAGCGCGAAGGCGAGCAGCAGCAACGTGGTTGCCTTGTGATCGCGCACGCAGAGCATCGCGGGCTTGCGGCCAAGCTCGCACGGGCGCTGCGGGACGCAGGCATTCGAGCTGCTTTAGAGGACGCAGAGAATTGGGACCTCAAAGACCTCGGCAATGCCATCGCGTATGCCGCCCGAGTAAACCTTCCAGGCGTAGTCGTTTTTGGATCAGAAGAATTCCGATTCTACTGGCCTAAGCAAGCCTCCTCACTGCTGTGGAGGAAACGCGACCAAGGCCAAGTGAACCCCCCAACCGCGCAATCGATGTCCGATGCGCTTCTATCCATGCTGAGCGGGAGAGAGTAATGACCGTAGCAATCGTTGTTGGTGCCCAATGGGGCGATGAGGGAAAAGGGAAAGTTGTTGATCTGCTCAGCGAGGAGACCAAGATGGTCGTTCGCTACGGAGGTGGGGCAAACGCAGGGCATACCCTCGTGCTCTCCGGCAAGCAGCTCATCACCCATCTCATTCCATCTGGTGTTCTGCATCCGGGAACCAAGTGTGTGCTTGGTGATGGCATGGTCATCGATCCCAATGTACTCGTGAAGGAGATTGGCGAGTGCAAGGCGATGGGACTTCTCGCTGGCGACGAACTGCTCATTGGGGAAGGTGCCCACTTGGTGATGCCGTATCACAAGCTTCTCGAAGGGCTTCGAGAAGATAGGTCGGCGGAGCTTGGCAAGAGCATCGGAACGACACGACGAGGCATCGGACCCACCTACGAATCAAAGTGCGCGCGCCGCGGTGTTCGTGCGATGGATCTGGGCAACCGGTCCCGCTTAGAAGAACTCTTTGAAGCCAACCTTGGCGAGATTCGCGCCTTGGTGTCGCACTACGGCAAAGAGCCGCCGAGCGCTGCGCAGGTGACCGAGTGGATCGACGAGCTGATGCGAGCCGGGGAGATTCTGTTGCCAAGTGTTGGTGATGCGGGACAGGCTGTGAGCCAAGCAATTGCCTCCGGGCAGCATGTTCTCTTCGAAGGAGCGCAGGGAGCTCTGCTCGATATCGACCACGGCACATATCCCTACGTCACCTCCTCATCAACACTTGCGAGCGGCGCTCCCCAGAGTTTGGGCATAGGTCCCACTCGAATCGACAAGGTCATTGGCATCACCAAAGCCTATTGCACTCGGGTCGGCGAAGGTCCGTTTCCCACCGAGATGCAAGGCGCCGAAGAAGAGAGCTGGCGCGAAGCGGGGGGCGAGTTTGGTGCGACGACTGGCAGACCTCGTCGTTGCGGCTGGCTTGACGCTGCCGCGCTGCGTCGCGTCGTAAGAACAAATGGGCTCTCATCATTGGCGCTCACCAAACTCGACATTCTTTCGGGGCGTGGACCCATCAAGGTCTGTGTGGGGTATCGCGTCAATGGCGAGGTCATACGTGAGTTGCCAAGACGTGAGGAGCAAGGGCTAGAACCGGTCTATGAGGAGTTTGCTGGTTGGGATGAGGACATCAGTGGTGCGCGCTCGGTGGATGAGCTGCCGTCCAATGCCCGTAACTATGTGGCCGCACTAGAGGCCATGACTGGAGTCCCGTTCTGCCTGCTTTCGGTCGGCCCCGACAGAACACAGACCATCATTCTCCGTGAGCAGTTCTGAGGGCCTCTCCGCGCGAGAAGCTCGTGAGCGCAATTCATATGATCTGCGCCAAACAGAAAAAAAGCGCCAAGGAACCTCTCTGTGTCGGGTTCCAAGTGGGTGAGTTGCAAGGAGCTTTGTATGTTCCTAAAATCCGAGACAGTTAGCACATCACCGCTGATGTGCATGAAGGGCTAAAGATGAAGATCGTCTGCGACGCCTGTGGCGCGAAGTACTCCATTGCCGATGAAAAAGTAGCCGGCAAGGTTTTTAAAATCCGATGTAAGAAGTGCAGCAATATTATTGTTGTGCGTGGCAATGCCGAAGAGGCTGCGGCTCCTCCACAAGAGCAGCAGCCCAACAAGGACACCAAGGTATTTGACTACCAAGGCTATGAATCCCCCCAAGCTGCAATGGGTGATGAAGGGGAGTGGCATCTTGTAATTGATCAAGAGCAGGTTGGCCCGATGACCTCGGCGGAGGTTCGCCAGCGCTTTGCTCAAGGCGAAGTCGACACTGAGAGTTACATCTGGAAAGAGGGCTTTGCCGATTGGGAGCGACTTCCGGACGTGCCTGAGTTTGCGGACCTGGAGGGTGGCCAAGCCACCGTAGCTGCGCCCGCGGCCACAGCAGCAGCAGCCGAAAGCATGTTTGGCGGTAGCGATCCAATGCCTGAAGCGACGACCGAGTCTCCGACTGCGGCGGCGCCCAGCGATCTCTTTGGTGGTGCTGCTAGTGGGGGCGCTGATCTCTTTGGCGGAGGTGATGCCACAAGTGGTGCTTCGCAAGGCGCCGACCTATTTGGCGGTGGAGCTCCCATTGGCGAGAACACGGGCGAAGTTGTGATGAGCAAGGAGGCGGAAGCCCAGCTCAAAGGTCAGAGAAACGAGAACTCAGTATTGTTCTCATTGGGAAATCTCGCTGCACTGGCCAGCGACTCGCCCAAGCCAGCAGCCGCAGCACCCGCGGCAAGCAGCGGCGGCGGTGGAATCTCCAACACAGGTGGCAGTGAGGGGTCTGGGCTTATCGATATTCGATCGATGGCTTCGGTGTACTTGGCTGACAAAGGTGGCGCAGCTGGTGGCGGGGCATCAACTCCAGCCGGAAGTGCGGATGACCTGCCAGTCTTTAGTCAATCGGCGTTTGAGAGTGCGTCCCCAGTTCTACTTCCAACACAGTCCTCCGGAACGGATAAGAAGGTTCTCTACGCCCTTGTTGGTGTGATCGCGGCCCTCGTTGTAGCTGCGGCTGTTCTTATCGTAGTTGTTCTCAAGGGAGATGATGACAAGGGTGGCGAAGTTGCCGCTGCGGGGGCGCCAGCTGCCGATACAACGGAAGTTGCCAAGCCTGCTGGCAAAGGCACGAATGACGAGACCAAGCCTGCCGAAGCGACGGACCCAGCTGAGGCCACGACAACAGAGCCTGTACCAACGGAGACAGAGGACCCGACTCCCACAGCAGAGACTGCGACGGAGACCGAGGTCAACGAACCCACTCCGGCTCCAAAGAAACTGACTCGCGCGCAAAAGCGCAAGGCAGCAAGAGATGCAAAGCGTCAGGAGAGATCGAAGCCAAAGACCACGACCACAACGAAGACTGAGCCCGCTCCAAAGTCCTCTGGTGGTGGTTGCGATGAGGTGACCTGCCTTGTGGATCCGGGTGCTGCTTGCTGTCGAAAGTTCAAGAGTAAGAGCAAGAGCAGCAGCAGCAGCAGCAGCAGCAGCTCTTCCAATCTGCCTTCCACCCCAGCCAAGAGCGACATCAGCAAGGGCATCAGTAAGGTGAAAGGCCGAGTCATGTCATGCGGTGACAAGCACGGCGGCAGGGGCACTGTGAAAGTAAAGATCAAGATTGGTGGCAATGGGAAAGTACAGAGCGCAAACGCCAGTGGTGGTGGTTCTTCTCTTCGAAGCTGCATTGCTTCGGCTGTCAAGCGAGCCCGTTTCCCCAAATCGCAAAAAGGCGTCACGGTGAACTATCCGTTCGTATTCCGATAGTTCGTATTCCGAGCCGAATGCTTAGAGGGGTCGCGCAGGTCGCGGCCCTTCGTGCGAGCGCGGTCTATCTTCATGGATTGCGACCGAGGAACAATGAAGAAGACTGGCAGAGCCCTTCTGTCCAGCGGGCGAGAATACGAGTGAGCGCGTTCTATGCCTCTGGATCCCACACTAGTGTGCGGCTCAGAGGAATAGAAATGTGCTGGCGACGGGAGCTCGTTCTTTGACAAGGCGCGAAGGACG
>JANTGM010000002.1 GCA_024762925.1 Kofleriaceae bacterium
CAGGCCGCGGTGGCTCTCGTCCAGTTGCTCCCGCTCCAGGCCGTGCCAAGCCTCCCAAGGCTCAGACGCCAGGTCGCGGTGGGGCTCGTCCGGCGGCTCCCGCTCCTCGTCCAGCCAAGCCGAATCCCGATCGCGTTCGGCACCGACCCGGTTCTCCGCGCTAGCGAAACCACATCACAACGAAGAAAGGCGCCGCAACTCGCGGCGCCTTTGTCGTTTCGGTCTACTCTCCAAAGTTGAGCGCGCGCTCAAATTCGTCTGGGTTGGAGCTGGCGTAGATCGCCGCCTCCACGCTGATAAGCCCCGCGTTGGTGAGCTCGACCAGGTGCTGATCGAAGAGCTGCATTGAGTAGAGATCGCGACCCTTTGCAATAAGGTCACCAATGTCATTGAGCCGCCCGGTGCGAATGCACTCGCGGATGGTTCGAGTCACTCGCATGATCTCAAGAGCTGGAATCCGCTGCTGTGTGTCTTTTCCAGCCAGCAACCGCAGCGAGATGACTGCTTGCAGCGCATCACCAAGTCGGTCGCGGGTGACATCTTGGGCATCTGTTGGGAACATTCCAACAAACCGTTGAACCGTTGCGACTGCGTCTGGCGTGTGAATCGCAGAAATCACCAAGTGGCCGGTTTCGGCAGCCTTGAGGCAGGTTGCAGCGGTATCCGCATCGCGAATCTCCCCAACCATGATCACATCAGGATCCTGGCGCAGCGCGGCGGTTAGCGCGTCTCGAAAGCTCTCGGTATCCGAGCCGAGCTCGCGTTGGATGATCATGCACTTGCCCGGTTCGAAGAGGTATTCGATTGGGTCTTCAATGGTGATGATGTGTGCGTGCCGCGTCTCGTTGATGTAGCGAATGAGAGAGGCGATGGTGGTTGTCTTGCCATTGCCCGTTGCTCCTGTGACGAGGATGAGTCCCCGCCGAGCATCGGCAATCTCTGCAATGACTGGTGGAAGGTTGAGATCGTCGAAGCTCTTCACATCAAAGGGAATCAGTCGCATGACAATCCCTACCGATCCTCGTTGCCGAAAGATCGATGCGCGAAAACGGCCCATGCCCGAAAGTGAGTAGGAAACATCCACTTCGCCAAACGGCTTGTAGAAGTCGATCTTCCGATCGCCCAGGATCATCGATGCAATGCCCTCGGTGTCCTTTGAGGAGAGGGGCGGCACGCGAATCGCGCCTAAAAGTTCGCCGTTCAAGCGGTAGTGCGGTGGATACCCCACCTCAAAGTGAATGTCGGATACGCCTCGCTCCACGCCAAACGCGAGAAGCTTGTGAAAGCTATTCTTGTCCATGATTTCAGATGACTCCCTGAAGAGTGCACGATTGTAACCCTCAGTTAATGTCGCCGCGAGTTCTCGTGGGCTCGTCTTCAAAGTCGTCACCCGCTCGAGCTCCTTCGCTCACGGCGTGGGGGATTTTCGGCAGTTTCGCGTCTCGAGGCAAGATCATCTGTCCGGTGGTCTCTTCAATATCGTCTTCAGAGCCGATGGGAATACCCTCGCCAACCAAGACATCCGCTTCTGTGCCCGAGGTTCGGAGCCGGGCTCGCTGGGGCTTTGAGCGAATGGCGTCAATTGCTGCCTTGCTGACTTTGGGAAAGCAGAAGTCAGGGCGGGCGAGAAAATAGCCTTGGCCGAAGCGAACGCCGAGGTCACGCAGCGTCATCAAGTCTTCGAGGTCTTCAATACCCTCGGCAACCGTGACTGCATCGATGGTGGTGGCGATACGCACGAGCGACCGAACCATCTCGCGTTTCACGGTGCTTTGAGTGACACCTCGGCAGAGAACCTCACTTAGCTTGATGAAGTGCGGCTGCAAGTTCATCACAACTTCTAGATTGGAGTGCCGGGTTCCCACATCATCGACTGCGACTCCAAATCCCATATCCGTGTAGCGAGTGAGTGCTTGGCGAAAGGCTGCAAAGTTTTGAATGGCGAGTCGCTCGGTGATTTCAAAAACGAGGTTGGCCGGTGTGAGCCCCGCTTCTTCCAATTGCGAAACCACCTGCGTCTCGATGAAGTGTGTATCGTAGAACGACGCAGGCAAGAGATTGAGGAAGAGGCGGTGAACCGGTTCACACCCCTTTGCGTTGCGCAGTGCCGTTCGAAAACACGCTCGGTCAAGTTCGAGCGTTAGGTCCACAGCATCGGCCACGGAGAAGAGCGTGGTTGGCAGCGCGAGAAGAGAATCGGCAGGACCACGCGCAAGAGCTTCGAAGGCAAATCGGTCGCCGGTGTCGAGATCAACAAGCGGTTGGAATGCCGTCTTCAGGCGTTGGCTAATGATCAGATCTTGAAGTTCGCCTTTGTGAACACGAGAGAGTCGTTGCCACTCAAGCCCTGCGGCCTCTTTGGTTTCTTCGACGAGCCTGTGCACCAACCGCTCGCTTCGAATCATCGGATTGTCGAGGATGCGATTGGAGCCAACAGCGATTTGCGGACGATCGCCGGTGAGGCCCCGCATGCGCTCTGTGAGCCCCTGCTCAAGCGCTTCCGTAATACGGTGCACGATCATTCGAGCATCAACTGTTGGGGAATCACCTTGTCTTGGTGGCGCGAGAAAACAAAGGAACCCATCCGCATCATCTGTGCGGCATAAGAGGTCTTCGCGCCGAAGACTGGAGCCGCGCATCTCGGCCAACAGTTGTCCTGCGCTGGCGAGCAACTGCGCGTGCTGGGCAATGCCAAACTCGCGTTCAATGCGTCGCAATCGACTTAGGTCAACATAGAGGCATGACATCGTTCGATCTCGCTGGAGCGCATACACCAAATCTCCCATGCGATCGTGAAAGGTGGGAAATTTCTTAGCGTGAGTATTGGCGAGGTTGGAATTGTTGTCGGAGTCTCCACTGATGACAACGCAGTTTCGACCCAGTGACTTGGCGGTGCGCACAGCTGTTTCCGCTTGGGCAAGAACCGCGGCTGCGTGTTCTCCATCTTCTGGATAGGTGGCAACTCCAACACTCGCGGTGATCGAAACTCCGCCTGGGAGTATTGCTGAGGACACGGCTTCGCGAAGACGCTCGGCCTTGACAGCGGCTCCCTTTTTGTCTGTCTCAGGCAAGAGCACCACAAACTCTTGTCCGCCAAAACGACACGCAATGTCGCTTTGGCGAACTGACTCAGCTTGTGCCTTCAGGATGGATGCCACTGCGCTGAGAATCTGATCACCAATCAGAAATCCGGCGCTCCGATTTAGCGAACTGAAGTTGTCGATATCAACATAGAGAGCACTAATGGACTGGTCGTATCGACGTGCTCGGGAGACTTCCTCGCGAAAGCGTTCCTGGAAGGAGCGATGGTTGTAGAGGCCCGTGAGTCGGTCCCGATTCGCGAGGGTTCCATCAGGCGCCCAGTCATCGTCGTGATTGCTCGCCAGACGACGCAAGGTACTCGCTTCCAAAAAATCGCCGGCTAGCCGGCGCACCGCGGGCAAGAGCGTCGCTTGCGCCAGTGGGGGAACCGCCAAGTGCTGCACATGTGCGCGGTTGATCGCATCGCGAAGCTGTGAGGACGATTCCGAAGACGAGATGAGAATCCGCCCTGCGTGAGGAAAGCGGTGATAGACCTCGTGTAGGAGGTCAATCGATTGTGTCTCACCAAGGGCGACAAGAACGACAGCCAGATCAGAGTTATTCTCAAGGGCTGCAACGGCTTCCTCGGTGCTCTTGGTTGCAAGAACTTCAAACTCCGAGTCGAGGAGCGAGCCAATTCGTTTTGCCATCGCGGGCTCAGCGAGAACCGCCAGCACTCTCACTCTGGCGCTACGCGCATCCATACCAGCATGTTCTTGTGATTCCACGGAGCCTCGCGTCAGTATAGGACGGCAAGACTTTAACGCGATAGAGAATGTCCTTTGTTAGACTATCAAAGCACTGTTTTGCGTTTGGCGTTCCCTAGCTTGCTGTGCGGCAAAGGGCCTATTTGAGCGGGCCTATGTATGCGCCTATGTAGATGAATGGGCGATACGGGAGCTGGTGTACGGCAAACGGATCTTGTTTTTTTGATTCGGATCAGAACACTTGCAAAGCAGCCGCGTGGGCCTCAAGGCAACGAGCGCCGATGTTGACATCCGCGACACCACTCGATGAACTGTGCACGCTACTTGAAACCAGTCGCTACGATCTCATCATGGCGTGCCCACGACCAAGCAACACGAGGGCCATCGGGAAATGATGAACCTTCTTGACAAGGGCTAAGCGTGAGCATCCCAGCGCTCGTTCATAGAGACGGTTTGCTCTCATCAAGGCTATTGCAGCACAATCTCGCGGTAGAGCGTGCTCACCTTGCCCGCCTCCTCGACTTCGAGCTCGAGCATATGCCGACCCCTTGCCAAAGAGGGATCTGGCGTCCATAGGCCCGTGAGGAGCGCCCGGGCAGAGGCGTCAGTGTCTGCAGGAGTGATCGCAGGAAACTCATGCAATGCGACCTGTTTGCCAACGCGGGTGCGAAGTCGGAGTCGAGCGCTTGCTTGCGCCGAGATGCCTCCAACAACGGCTTCAATTCGAAGCGGTTCGCCTCGTACTAGGAGCGCAGCCTTTGGAATGCGCAGTCTTTGGCCTCCGAAGATTTCTAAGTTGGTCAGCGTGGGAGAGCCTGCTGGGGCAAAGCTGGTGCCGGCGATTTGAATGGCAACGCTGGCTTGCTCATCTTCGGTAGCGAAATCAACTCGATATGAACCGACCCGTGCCAGCCGTGGTACGCGAAGGGGAATGTCGATCGCTACTTCACCGGCCGGGTAGCGCTGCTTGGGCATGAAGGCTCGCTCATCTTCCGCGACAATCGCTATCGCAATGGCTTTGGGAACTGCCAGAGTGGCGCGAATTGCGATCGACTCTCCTTGAAAGAAGGTGCGGCGCGCTCGACCTGCGACATCGACGACCCGTGCATAAAGAGGTGGCTGGGCCGGCAACTGCAGAGGCGCGTCCTTGCCGACGACTTGGAAGTCCTCTGATGTGATACTCGCACTCTTCCCGTCCTGATCGCTCATGCGGATCGTGAGCGCATAGGTCCCGCTGATGACTTCCGAGCCGAGCGTGAGCTCTAGTCCTGCTGAGGTTTGAATCTGCGGATTCGCTTCCAACGTGGCGGATGCGGTGGCGAGACGCGGATCTCCTGTCCTTGTCGCGACCTGAACTTCATAGGGCGGCCGCCCACCTCGCACGCTGAGATCGAGATGAACTGCCTCTCCTGCGATGAAGGGACGATCGCGTCTTGGAGCCACAACAGCGTCAAAGGCGATGAGTTCAAGGGATAGTGGTGAGGTATGAAGCTCCTCGGCCGGCCCACGCGATTGGCATGCAGCGCCAACAACCAGGGCACTACACGGCGCCAAGCAAGCCAAGAGGTGGACGATCACGCGGTGCATGGACCTGTCAACCATAGAGGCCCCAAGGTGCTTGCGTCTAGCATAGGTGGATGATTGACGTCTCGCATCTCGCCCCAAAATGACGCCCGCGAATCAGGCACTCGGCGCAAGGCTCTTGTACATTCGAAGCCGATGTCCGCACCAATAGTTCTGATTCTTGCAGCTGGCCTTGGTACGCGCATGAAGAGCGCGAAGGCCAAAGTACTTCACGAGGTCGCTGGGCGACCGCTCATCGCTTGGGCTGTTGAAACGGCCAAGGCCGCCGGGGCAGATACGATTGTCGCAATCCTTGGCCATCAACTCGAAGATGTGAAAGACGTGCTCGACGATCGCTATGGTGAAGGTACGATTCTAATCGCTCATCAGAAAGAACAGCGCGGGACGGGGCACGCTGTCATGAGTGCTCTGCCCGCACTCGAAGGGCAACCAGATAGCCGAACGGTTGTGGTTCTCACGGGCGATGCTCCGCTCCTTCGCGCCGAGAGAGTCTCCGACTTGGCGAATGCGTGTCAGGCATCTGAGTCGAAGTTGGCGCTCCTATCGACAATTCCACCCGAGGCCGTCGCCTATGGGCGTCTGCTCCGGGACGATTCGGGGAAGCTGCTTCGGATTGTTGAAGACGCTGACGCAAACGATGAGCAAAAAACCATTCGAGAAATGAATGCTGGGTTCTACGCAATGAACCTAGGAGTTCTTCGTAAGATGGTCGAAAACCTCACCTCGGACAATGCACAAGGCGAGCTGTACCTAACCGATCTTGCCGAGCAGGCGGCAGAACGTGGTGGCGCTGCGGTCATGGAGGCTCCGTTCGACGAGATCGCTGGCATCAATGATCGTCGAGATCTGGCGAGAGTCTCTGCGAGTGCGCGGGCGCGAATCAATGACGCTTGGATGCAGCAGGGGGTTACCTTCGAAGATTCAGCATCCACGTACGTGGGGGCAGACGTGAGAGAAATTGGGCGAGACACCATCTTGGGGCCAGGCGTTCACCTTCGCGGAAAGACAAGCATCGGTGAAGGAGTCTTTGTCGACGCTGGTTGCGTAATCACCGATGTAAGCATCGACAACGGAAGCTGGATCAAACCTTATAGCGTCATCATCGACAGCAAGGTCGGCAAGAAAGTCCAAGTTGGGCCATTCACACACTGTCGTCCCAATACCGTTTTGGACGAAGAGTGCAAAGTTGGAAACTTTGTCGAGATCAAGAAGACGCACGTGATGGCGGGAGCTAAGGCCAGCCACCTCTCCTATCTTGGAGATGCTTCTATCGGCGCAAAGGCGAACATCGGCGCGGGTACGATTACCTGTAACTACGATGGGTTTCGGAAGCACAAGACTACGATTGAGGCGGGCGCCTTCATCGGGTCCGATTCACAGCTCGTTGCTCCTGTGACAATCGGCCGCGACGCGTTTGTCGGGTCGGGAACAACCGTCACGAAGGATGTTCCGCGCTCTTCGCTTGCTCTTTCACGCACCAAGCAGGTCAACGTTGAAGGTTGGGCGGACCGGTTTCGCGCAGCGAGTAAGAAGCGCCAGCGCTAGGCGTTGCAAGCCGAGCTATCGGCAAGACCCGCTATCAAACCAGCTCTGCGATTTCGTCGTCGGAGAAGCCAAACTCCGCCAAGACTTCTGAGCTGTGTTGTCCAAGTGTCGGAGCAAGATGCCTGGCTTTCGCTTGCCCAACTGGCGTTCGAATCTGCAGCACTTCGCCACCCTCACAGGGGACTTTGAAAAACAACCCTCGGCTCTTGTGAAGAGGATGCGACTGTAGCTCGTCCAGTTCGAGAACAGCTTCCGTGCAGCAGTCGTGGTTGTTGAAAATGGCAACCCACTCGTCGCGTGTCTTGGAACCGATAATCTCTGAGAGTTCAGCGCGAATCTCTGCTTGCCGTTCTGGGCCAGCGACTACCTCTGCCATGTCACATGCTCTCCCAATCGCGGTGTTGAAAGCGAGCCAGAACTTGGGTTCAAGTGCTCCCACGCTCAAGTACCGTTCATCTTTCGTTTGGTAGACACCATAGCAAGCGAGACCTCCGTTGAGACTCTCTTGCCCTCGAGTGGGCGTTTGTACTCCGCAGTCGAGATTGCCGAGCTCTGCCGCCAAGAGCGCCATTGCGCCCTCGGTCATCGAGATGTCCAGGTGCTGTCCACCGTGCTTGCTGCGTCCCACGAGGGCACCCAAGACCGCTGTAGCGCCCCAAAGCGCGCCACCAGCCAAGTCCGCGATCTGCACGCCAGGCATGACCGGTGGGCCTTTGGCAGCGCCCCCCATGGCGAGAACGCCGGCCAGCGCGATGTAGTTCAAATCGTGACCAGCCCTCTGTGATAGCGCGCCGTCTTGGCCATAGCCCGAAATCGAACAGAGGATGATGTTTGGATTGCGAGCCTTAAGTGCCTCGAAGTCAACTCCAAGGCGTTTGATTACCCCTGGTCGAAATGACTCGATCACGACGTCTGCTGTCTCTACCATTCGAAGAAGCGCCGCCTTGCCCGCGTCGGACTTGAGGTCGAGAACCAGAGAGCGTTTGTCTCGATTCACGGCCAAGAACCGGCCGGACATGCCGCCTTTGGCGGGGGGGATATTTCTTAGGTAATCTCCCGATCCCGGAGACTCGATTTTGATGACGTCGGCACCCATGTCTGCCAAGACCATGGTGAGAAATGGACCTGGTAGGAGGCGAGAGAGGTCTAGGACGCGAATCCCTTCAAGACAGGGGGCTGGGGCATTCGAGGTGCTCATTGCTGTCCTCGATGATAGGCCCTGGAGCGACGATGTGCGCTTAAACGACTCGGCGATCTGCAAACGATCGGGTGCTTGGGCAAAACGCAAAGAAGGCTGGGAGGGCGCCCCAGCCTATGTCGTCGTCAACGCCTAGCCCTGTGCAGCTAGGTCGAAAAACTGCTGGAGCTTGGTCGCGAGCATGGGATCTCCACTGACCCGCAATTTGCCCTGAAAATAGAGCTGCATTCCAGCCTGAGGATCGCTGAGCATCGTTTTGAAGTCATCATGGGCAACTTCGACCGTGCATTGTGCATTGCTTGATTCGTCAACGTTGCAGGTCGGAGGATCGGCCGTTAGATCGACGCTCCACGTTCCGCCACCTTCACCGCTAATCTTGAAACAGTAGATCGCATTGACTTCACGAG
Source organism: Kofleriaceae bacterium (assembly GCA_024762925.1). GTDB lineage: Bacteria > Myxococcota_A > Polyangia > Haliangiales > Haliangiaceae > NORP324. The sequence goes on from JANTGM010000002.1 coordinate 8,523, forward strand.
CTTTGTCGGGAAATTTGGTCAACGCGACAGGAACCTGTTCGTTGAAGAGTTCTTGGGCGTCTTTGGGCGCATGTGCCATTGGTATCGATCCTCTCAAAAGTATTGCGGCTTTGGCCACAACGAGGCACGGCGTAGCACGTGCAACTCTTAGACGTCAAGGTTGTCCGGCGACGAGTAAGTTGCGGAAATTACACGAAACTACCTACTTTGAAATGCCTGAAGGGCCATGCTATGGAATGGTTAGAGAAAGCGGGCCGTCCTCTGTCCAGGCCTGGGAAAAGAGAAAAACCATGCGCTCATCAACCATTTCCATGTTTCTGCTCTCCCTTACCGTCGCCGTTGCTTGTGGCGATAAGCCAAAGAAGAAGACCGTCGCTAGTTCTTCGGTTGCCACAGAGGCTCCAGGTCCAGAATCAGACTCCGAAGACGCCACCCCAGAGGAGGACACCAACGAGGTCGCGCCGGCCAGCCTGGAAGACGTCCTGTACTTCGCGTTTGACTCAAGCGACTTGGATGAAGAGTCGAAGGCCCGACTTCAGAACAATGCTGAGTGGATGAAGGAAGATTCCTCGCGCGTTTTGACGATCGAAGGCCACACCGACGAAGCTGGAACCACTGACTACAACCTTGCTCTTGGCGAGCGCCGCGCCCGCATCACACGCGACTACTTGGTGCGTCTTGGCGTCGAAGCCGGCCGTGTGCAGATCATTACCTACGGGGAAGAAAAGCCTGCTGGAAACGAGGATTCGCTCAACCGACGCAGTGTCTTTGTTGCTACTCGTAAGTAGCAAGGCGCTAGAAAACTTGGAAGTTCACTCGAATCAGCCTGGTTCGGAACTCTTCTGACGCGCTCGCCGAATCCTCTGGCGAGCCGGCCGCCACTAAGAACAATACTCTGCCTCGCCTGATAAGCTCGAATTCACCGACCAAGTCCTCTTCAGGCGAAGCGACGCTGCCGACAAGTCTACGAGCATCCAGCCACTGCATCCGCTTAATCTCGACGTCCTCAGAAGCGAGTTTCTCCGACAACTCGCTTTCTATGTCGGACTCTGCAGCACCATTGGTTGCCCGCCATGCGATCGTTAGGACCTCGATCCTGTGACCGTTCACCGTTCCGGAGAACACCGCCTTGCCCTTCCGATCTGTTCTGCTTGTGAAGTGCGCCGGAAGCTCGATGCGATAGTTGTACGCAGGGTCGGTATAGACCTCGGTGTTCAGCGTCTCTTCAACAACTTGGTTGGAGCGCTCCTCGACACTGTTTGCTTCCTCCGCGACTTCTTCAGCGCCCTCGCGTTCCCAGGCTTCGTCGTCGAATTCTTCTTCGGTGTCGCCATGGCTCAGGAGAACGTACGCTCCGGCGCCTCCGCCTGCAAGCAAGACAAGAATCAAGACGACCAGCAACCCTCGGTTCGATTTGGAGGGCGTGGAAACCGTTTCTAGGTGTTGCGGCTGTGGCGTGCTTGTCGGAGCCGAACCCAGTCCCATGGGAGCGACAGGTGCTGTGCCAGGGCGAGGGAAGTTGTCGCTTTCTTGCCGGCCATATGGGGAGCGCTGTGCTTGCGGGGAATGCTGTGTTTGCGGGGTACGCTGTGCTTGTGCGGAGTGCTGTGCTTGTGCGGAGTGCTGTGTTTGCGGGGCACGCTGTGCTTGTGCGGAGTGCTGTGTTTGCGGGGCACGCTGTGCTTGTGCGGAGAGTGGCCCTTGGCCTGATGCATAGCCCGTTGGGGCCTCTCCAAGAGCGACGGAGTCTTCTTGCACTGGGGAAGGTCGGAAGCTCGCAGGCGTTGGGGAGTGACCCGCCATTGACGCTGGCGGCAACATTGAGTTTAAGAGTTGTTCTATCTCATCCATCGTTCGTGGGCGATCGCTGGGCGACTTGGCCAGGCACCGCATGATGAGCTTCGAGATAGGTTCTGGAATTGCCAGTTCGGGACGCCGAGTGGTTGGTGCAACTGGGATGTCTGTGAGGTGCTTGGACAGAAGCGCCATGACGGTTGCGCCCTCAAACGGAAGCCGGGCCGTCATCATCTCGTAGAGCATGACGCCAAGGGCGTAGACATCGGTGCGCGCATCAACTCGGTCGCCACGTATCTGCTCCGGCGCCATGTACTGAGGCGTGCCCAGGATGTCGCCTGCTTGTGTCATTGGTTGCTGGGTGATGTTTCCATGCTCATCGCGCAGCTTGGCAATGCCAAAGTCGAGTACCGATACTGCTTCTGACTGCCGACCTCGCACAAAGAGCATCACATTGTCGGGTTTAAGATCACGGTGAACGATGCCGGTCGCGTGCGCGTCTGCGAGCGAATTGCAGATTTGCGATGTGATGGCTAGCGCACGCTCTGGCGCGAGTGGACCATCCTTGACCAGCACCTGTCTAAGAGATTTTCCCTCGATGAACTCCATCGCAATAAAAAGGGAACCGTCTTCGTCTTGCCCGAAGTCAAAGAGCGTAACGGTGTTGGGGTGATTGAGCTTTGCTGCAAGTGTTGCCTCCGCATTGAAGCGGCGCACAAGGCCAGGCTCTGAGGACAGCTCTGGCTTGAGAACTTTGAGCGCAACAGTTCGCTTCAATGAGATTTGTTCTGCCCGATAGACGGCGCCCATTCCACCTTCGCCAAGCTTCGCGAGAATGCGATAGCGCCCGCCCACCTCACGACCGATCATGTCGGGAGCACCACCGGACTGTGCGGGAAATTCCGAAGAACGTGTGGGCGCGATTGCACCACCACAGCTTCCGCAGTAGCGAGCACCAGGACCCATGGCAGCATTGCAGGTTGGACAGCTTGCCTCTGGATGCACGGGAGCCAAAGCGTGATCATCATACCACTAGTGCGCCTATGGTGCCGTGGTAGGCTGGTGTCTCATGTCGCTCCAACAGCGATACCCGAAGTCCAATAGCCGTCTGCGTGCGCTCTGCATCACAACGCTTGTGATCGCCGTGATCACTCTGTCCACCAGAGCCGCTGTCTGGGCCCAGAGAGCGCCGGCAGAGCACGATGGTGCTCTCGTTGGCGAGGCGGACTTTGGTCCGCTAATTCATATTGAGGCGGTGGAGGTCTCGGGGAACTCGTCGACGGATGCCGAGGTGATCCGCAAGGCTCTTCCAATCAAAGCCGGCGATAGCCTTCGAACGGGTAGCGCAAAGCTGGAGGCCGCTCGATACCGCGTGCTCGCTCTTGGCTTCTTTCGCAAGGTCAAGCTTTCCCTCGCCAAGGGCAGTGAGCGAGGACAGGTCATCTTGCTCGTTGATGTCGAGGAGCGCGGCACTATCGTGCTCAACCGAATTTTCTTCGGTAACTCCCTGGTGACGCCATGGTGGGCTGGAGTCGACCTCACCGAGCGGAACTTCTTTGGCACTGGGCTCGCTGTTGGTGGCGCATTCGTTGTGACCGGCGAGAACAAAGCCGAGGGTGGGCGGTCTCAGCACAGCGCGGTCTTGCGAGCTTCCGACTCGGCATTCTTTGCAACGCGATTTGGGTGGCAGGCATCTGGCTATCGCTTGGAGGCGAGCGAGCCGTATCGGGTTCGCGGTGAACCGGACAACGGAGAGTTTACGAACTTTTCTGCTTTCGACTACGACCGAATTGGCGTCCGCGCTGCGCTCAGCTCTCGCTTGGGCTCACTTGCGCGCTTCAACCTCGGGGGGCGCTTTGAGAGGGTTCGGGCCGATTTGCCTGCTTCGCCCATGCAACAGCTACCCAACGGCGAGAGTCGAGTCATTGACGTACATCTTGAAAATGGAACGAGCCATGTGGCGAGCCTCTTTGCATCGTATGACCGCGATACGCGAGCTGATCCCGTGTTGCCTTTCTCGGGCGACAGGCTGCTGTTACACAGTGAGTTCGCGAGCGACGTTGTGGCTGGCGACTATCAGTACGCGAGCTTGCGGGCAAAGTACCAGCGATGGTGGCCTGTCGTCGGCACACAACAGGTGGTCTCTGCGCACTTTAGTGGGGGCGTCGTGCTGGGCGACGCGCCCCTCTTCGAGCGCATCCATGTTGGCGATCTAAACCGAATGGTCTCAGGCCGCGCGCTCGGGCTCGTGACCTCGGCAACTCCGTCTCTCGACTTGCTCGACTTCTCGACCGATGAGCTCACCTATGGCGAAGTTGGTGGTCTCGCAGAAGTCCAGTACAGCTACAAGCTCTTTCGTGGCAGCAACTGGATCTATGGTGGCGAGCTATTCGCAGGTGCTGGACTCTGGACCCTCATCACCACAGCTGACGTGGATCCGCGCGAGTCTCCTCCGATTGATCTTCTGGTCGATGCTGGGCTTCGGCTCGACACGGAGATTGGCATTTTTGAACTGAGCGTAGCCAACGCGCTGGGGCGCCTCCCTCTGTGAAGCTTCGAATCCTCGCTTCGCTGTTCGTAGTCGTCATCATAGTTTTCGGCGCGAGCGAATTTGCGTGGGCCAAGAGTGTCACACAGAGGAAGATGCGGTTTGTCGAGCGTGGTTCGCAGTTGACCGTGAGTACGAGTTTTACTGATATTCTCGACCCTGATGACTACGCAGCGCTGTCTAGTGGCTTCCCCACTCGTATCGTTCTTCACATCGTCGTGTACCAGCGAGGCTCCGACATCCCAGTGGCAATTCAGCGAATCCGACGCCGAGTTGTGTACGACTTGTGGGATGAAACCTACTTGCTCGAGGTGACCGGTCCAAAAGGAACGAAACAAACCCGCTTTGCGAGTCGCGTCCAGCTGCTTCGAGAACTCACACAGCTTCGCGGGCATCCTGTGGCAGAACTCAGCAAGGTCGGTATTGGGCCCCACTATGTACTAGCGCTCGTGGCGCAGCTAAATCCTGTCGAAGAAGAGCGGATGGCTGAGATGCGGCGCTGGCTCACAAAGTCAAGCAGCGACTCGAACCTCGACTCAAGCTCCTCGTTCTTCGGCACCTTTGTTTCTGTCTTCGCAAATTCCAAACTTGGAGAGGCAGACCGCGTGGTGCGTCTGCAATCTCAGCCTTTCTATCGAGTCAAGCAGTGAGTGAGGGACAAAACACCGGGGTGACGCAAACCAAGCGGCGATTTGGGCTTCAGCTAAAGCTCGTCGGCGCCCTGCTCATGCTATCGCTGCTACCTCTCACGGTGAGTGCCTTGCTCGTGGGGAACATTGGCGAAGTTGCGCAGAACTTTGCGAGCCACCATGTTGAGAGTCTGCGTCCACATTTGAGCCGAGCACAGAACGCCTATCGTCAGGTCATCGCTGCGAAGAAATCTGAGTTCCAAGAGGTCGCCAGGCGACTCGCTGCAAGTGACGAGCTAGCACAACGTTTGCGCGAGCGTTCGGAAGACGGATGGGAGCCTTTAGCATCAAAACTGCTCGCTGAGCATCCGGAACTCATCTCGGTTGCGATTGTGAATGGTCAGGGTGTTGAGATGGCCAAGGCTGAGCGCGAACCTAGTCTTCCAAAGGAGCGGGTCCGCAAACTTGCTATGCCACAAGCGGTTGGAGTTGGTGGTGCGCAGCTGCAATTGGTCTTTGCTGCGGACTTGCAGCCAGTGCTCGAGTTGCAGGCAATTGGAGAGGCGCTGGAGGCATCTAGAAGGGTTGACACTGTCAAGTCCAGCTTGCCTGAGTCCTACCGCCTGGCGTTTCTTCTTTTGGTTGGTGGTGTCGTCGTCGTCGTGACCATTCTCGCGCTGTTATTTGCCAGGAGAATCAGTAGAAGGATCGCCTCCTTGGTCGCGGGAACAAGAGAGGTTGCACGAGGCGACCTTGGTGCACGAGTCGCGCTCGATGGCAATGATGAACTGGCAGAGTTGGCGACCGCTTTCAACACCATGGTCAATGATTTGCAGCAGGAAAGGCAGAAGACTCTCTACTTGCAGAGGATTGGCGCATGGCAGGACGTTGCTCGCAAGCTCGCTCACGAAATCAAGAATCCGCTCACACCGATTCAGTTGGTGGTGCAACAAGCAGTCTCTTCGTATCCGGGAGATGACCCCCGCTATCAAAAACTACTGGCAAGCTGCGACGAAATCGTTCGTGAGGAAGTACAAGGTCTCAGACGCTTAGTCGATGCGTTTCGTGATCTTGGTCGTTTGCCAAAAGTCGAGGCGAGCGCACTACCTGTTGCCGATCTTCTGAGTGACCTACGAGCAAACGTAGAACTTGGGCCGTGTATGGAAATCATCGAGGATGATGACGATATGGTCGTTAGTGCCGACCGCCTGCTGTTGCGGCGGGCCTTGGTGAATCTCTTAGAAAATGGCGTTCAGGCGGGTAAGGAAGGCATGGGGCGGGTCGTGCTCCGCTGTGCGCGCAAGGGCGATCTTGCGGAGTTCTCGATCGAGGATGAAGGGCCTGGTGTTGCCCGAGAAAAACGCGAACAGATCTTCGACCCTTATGTTACGAGCAAGGAGATGGGCACAGGGCTCGGGTTGGCGATCGCCAAGAAAGTCGCACTCGATCACCGAGGAGCACTCTTCTTGGACGAGGAGCCTGGGCCTGCAGGCGGCGCTCGATTCGTGCTTACAATTCCCCTCGTATCGAGCGCGACTACTGAATCGTAAGTGTGTAGGAGCCAGTCTCGGTAGGGTTGGTTCCGAATGCATAGGCTCGCAGGTAGTACAGACCCGAAGTCTCGACCACTTCATCGAGGCTCTCCTGATCGGTGGACGAAAATGAGAACGCCACCAAGTCGCCTTGCTCACCAGAGCTGGTGGCCTTGTAGAGACGCAAGTTGAGGGGAAGGATGTCGTGCTCAAAATCTGCGGTTAGTCGAATGCGTTGCCCGGCCTGACGCTCGAAGGCAAACCAGTCATCGCGACATGGACAAATCCGCAGTTCGTAGGTGCCAGGACCGATAACAGGCACGTTGACAGGGAAGTCGTTTGGTTCGAAGGCATCACTGATGCAGTCATTGCATTGCCGGTCGCAAATATCGATCCAGCCGTCGCAGTTCTCATCTTCTTCGTTGTCACAAATCTCGTTGTTGTTCTCGCACGAGTTGGGAGAGCTGCCGGAGCAGGTGGGATTTGCCGGTTGGGGAGCGGTGGCATCCTTGGTAACAAGTAAAGAGGTAGGTTCGGAGATAAGACCATTGCCGATCGCGTAGACCGTGAGGTCGGTGCCGCCTGCTCCTTCTGCCAATTCCACGTCAGTGCAGAAGCTACCGCTGGGAAGAATAGCAACGATGCTCGTGCCATCGGCGCCACCCTGTACGACGACACGCTGACCTTTGCTCGTTCCCCGAACAGCCACCGTGTCGTTTGGTGTTGTCTCAGGGATGGCATCGAGCAGTGGGACCTCAAGAGTCTCAACCGCCCCACCATCTTCTTGTGGGCTATTCCCCTCCACCTTGTCGGCTTTGCAGCTTGCTAGGGCTAGCGCAGCGATCACGATCGTCTGTTTGAACAGCAATCCCACCTTCGCCAAGGTAGCACGATTGTCCGGCCAATCGGTGTTATGGACGAGTAGCGGACGAGCCTTGTCCAAGGCTGCAGTTGTATCAATGCGTTGTCGATGGCACCAGGAATGCTCAGTGGTTGTGCATGACTTCTAAGCCAGAGCGTTTCCTCGTGTCTCTCGTATGTGCTCTATGCCTCTGTTGGTCGTGCGGTGCCCAAGACACGCCAACGCAAGACGAACCTAGGTGCGCTGGGCCCTTTGAGAAAAACCTGCAGGCCATACTGAGATTGCAAGGCGCCTCTAAGACGTATTCCTATTTGCCAAATAGCGAAGTCTTAGATCAGCTCTCTCGCTACCCGGATTCAATTTGCCCACGGGTGGCCATGGCTCGGGCCATTGTCGCGCTTGTGAACCATGATGCCGTGGAATCCTTGGGAGCTGTGGGGCGCGAGAGGGGGGATCCAGCGTGTGGACCCTTGTGCTTGATCGGGCGTCGCTCATCGCTGTTTGGGATCGTGGCGGATCGCAACTCACCGCTTCGGAATCAGCTCTTGCCCATCGCGCCCAATCTGCAATCTGTAGAGGCGCACTGGGTGTTCTTCTTATCGGTATCAGAACTGAGCGAGCATGGGTATTGGGCGCTTGTCGCACGTGATGGCAGCGGCGTTGAGGTTGTCTCAACCAACTAGCGCATGACTCAAAGATGTTGAACGCGCTCACTCGTCTTCTCGCCCGCTGGACAGACTGGCTCTGCTACGCGTCCACCGGCGAGAAGACGAGTGAGCGCGTTCTATATTCATGAATCGCGCACTAAAGCGACCCAGCGAGTGTCAGCACAGCGCCACCACGCACCACCCCAAGTGATAGTGCCTGAGGAGGAGGCTCGGTGGGACGCAGAAAGAGATAGGTCGCAATGCCGCCGAGGAGTGCACCTGCTCCATATCCGGCTAGCGCGGGGCCAGTGCTGTCACGAGCATGGAAGACAACGCCGGTGCCAATCGCAACTGTGCCGAGGCTCAGCGCAAGGTAGGGGAGGGGACCCGCACCGCGTTCATCTCGCACGCTTGGCAAGGGCGTCGGAGTCGGCGCTCTTTGGTAGCGCTTGGCAAGGAGTGTCTTGAACTTCTTCGGTCTTGGATCGGCCGCGCTGGCAACTTGGCCTAGTTCGGCGCCTCGCTCTGCGGTCATGTCGATGCTTGTTTGGTTTGTTCCAGACTCGGGCTTCAAGGTTATGGGGATGAGCATGCGATCGGTGGAGTCAACTTCGATCGCGAAGCGCCCGCCTTCGAATCCCTCTGCCATCACCTCAAGCTCATAGCGTCCTTGGTGCAGCCACAGCTCGTCCTCGGTTCGAAGGTCAAGTCTCGCGTAGTCCGATGGCACGTTGGTCACAATGAGTGTGGCGTGTGCGGTTTCTGGAGTGAGCGCGAGTGAGACAGGAGCAGCCTTGGACATCGATTTTCGTATTCGTTCCCGTACCTCGTGCATTACTTGACGGGTCTCCCTGCTAGGAGTTTTTCTGTGACAGCGCTCTAGGTAGAGAAGCGCAAGTGTGTCGCTGCGTTGCTTCGAGGCGAGATCTTGGCCTAGCTCGCAAGCATCTTGATCTGTGATGGGCTGCTCGGCAATGGAGATGTTGGTATCGGGCTCGGCTCCAGTATTGGGCTCGGCCTCGGCGAGCGCAGCCCCACAGGCAAGCATGGCTAGGGCGATAGTCGTGTGTGTGAGGAGCATCTTCACTGTAGAGACCAAGATGAACTCTGTTGTGACACACTATTGCTGCAGAGCAAGAAGTGGGCGGTAGGCATCGGGGGGGGGAACTTCCACGTCATCAACGGCGAGAGCTGCGCAAAAAACCTGTCGGTGTGCGGGGTTGGCAGCTAGGCTGGCAAGTCGGTGGGAGACGTCATCATTGCCTGCCACCACAGGGCTCACAACAACGCCATCATTGGAGCATTCCTCGGTATAGGCAAAAACGCGCAAGTGATGAGCTTCTTCCTTGCAAACCTCGACGTATCCCACCCCACGGGCATTTGCGTACGAGGCCGTGACGTCAGCTTCGCACGCCATCACGGCTTCAAAGCATGCCTCGTATGAACCGAGCACGGACTCTTGCTCAAAAGCTTGCACGAGATCGATGCCTCGCGCACGCAGATGGTGTCGGGGCATTACATAGCCGCCCATACTCTGTGGGTCCACCCACACCGCTCGCAACCGGCGGAGCCCAATACTGCCCACTTCTTCAATCTTCAAGTCATCGTGGGAGCGGCAAAGAAGCGCCGAGCGATAGACGCTAGCGCCATAGCGAACGGCGCGAAACACAACCGAGCCCCCAGCCTCTTGCACTCGCGCACACACCATAGGTGGGCCCCATGCAGCATGAATCTCTCCGCTCAGAAGTCTGCGCTCTAACGTCTCGTAGGAATCAACAGGCACTACGGTGGAGAAGCCCGCCTCATAGAGAATCGCTGCGAACTGACGCGCGAGGGTCCGAACGTTTTTCGCACCGAGAGATGGTGGCAGGGCGAAGCAGAGACCGGACACTCTCCCTAGTGTAGAACGGAGTCACGGTACTTGTCGACAAGCTCTGCAACCCGGTGGACCAGTTGCCTGCGCTCTTCACGCAAGTCGCGAATCTCCCTCCTCAGGGTGAAGATGCGAATCGTGCTCTTGGCTAGGTGCCGAAGGGCGTGCATACGGGCGATCACGTGAATCACCGCACCACCAGAGGCCGGAATGGTGAGTGCGACAAGAAGCCCTACCCAGGTTCCATGAGTGAGGAAGGCCCACGCCGAGAGCCCGAGGTAGAGGCAACCGATGCCAAGAAATCCGAGCACAAACTTGGTGCTTGCGACCGTATCACTTCGTGGGGCAACAAAAATGCCACCAAGCTTGAGGGTCAAGCCGATGGGAAGAAAGATTGGTGCCCCAACTAGAAAGAGCGGCAGCGAGATGAAGAGAAGCGTTAGATGCGCGCAAACATGCATCGCAATCTCGAGTGGGGCTAGCCCTCTTGCAATGAGTGCATCGTCAAGGCTATCCGCACTAAGTCGCAACAGGTAGGCCCGTACAGCATCATACAATGCAACGACGTCGGCCTCTTTTGCGACCTTTGGGTAGGAGCTATTGAAGAGACGGGCGAGTCGTGCGCGCTCACTTAGGTCAATCCCCTCTGGCTGGTACAGTCTGCGCACTCCATCGAGAACCCAAACGTGTTCCCAGGTTTCCGCGTTGATCGTAAGACCTCGAAGACGCTCGTCGAGCGTGTCTGTGATGGAGCGAACAACCGATTCGTTGTCATCGTATGCGTTGGTGTTGTTCTTAGTGCTAGCAAGACTTCCATCTACGAGGATCGGCTCCCCAAACTGCACGAGAACCGAACTGCGAAATCGGTGTCGCGTGAAGTACACGAGACCAACCGGGACCAGGTAAATCGGCAAGGTGCCACCATGTGCGTTGGTGGCAAGCGCGATCCTGGCGGCCCCCGTCTTCAGTGGAACAAGTTGAGATTCGTCATGGCTGATTCCCTCGGGGAAAATCCCCATGGCGCGACCTTCTAGCAGTACGTTTTCAAGTTCCCGGAATGCATCCTCGTTGCTCTGTTTGCCACCACCGTGATCTTGGCGTCGACGAATTGCCACGGCTCCCATGATCCGCAGAAGAACACCAAGAATGGGAACCGAGAAGAGCGGGGCCTTGGCTGCAAAGTGCACAATTCGGCCGCTCCAGGCGGTTATGAGCACCGGATCCAGGAGCGAGTTTGGATGATTCCCACAAAAGATTACTGCACTGTTTTGTGGATTCGGCAGGCTTTCCCTGCCGACGACCTCGATGTTGCGAAAGAAAATCCGCGTGGCAAAGCGCAGGAGTCTTCGCAGAATCCGATAGGCGAGGAAGGAGCGTCGAGAGGTTGGGACTGCTAGGGTGGTCGGCTTAGGCGTTTCCACCGTCAAGCCCCCATTCGCCGGCGAGCTGCACAATGCGCGCGTTGTCTTGCACTTGTTCTAAGAAGCTCAGCCTCCAGTTGGCATCGTCGATGTGCGCGACGCGCCTCCGAAGACTCTCATAGGCATCCGTGAGCGCCGCTTGTGCCTGTTCCAAGTGCATACACTGCAGCTCTGCTTCAACAAGCATCAGCCGCACAAATGATTCACCCTCTTCGACTTGCCCCAATGTACGCAGGATCCTCATCGCTTCTTGCGCTGCGGATAGGGCTTCTTCTGGTTGCCCCATCTCCAGCAAGACCGAGGCAAGCTGAGAGTGAGCTTGCATGCGTACCGTTGCCACCGTACTCGTTCCTTGGAGGGCCTCCCTCGCCTCCTTATAGGCCGAGTCGAGTGCGCCTTTGCGTTGGTGAATCTTGCTGAGATAGACCCGTGATCCATTGGCCATACGATCGTCGCCCTGGATCGTAAAGGACTCGATTGCAATCAGTTCTAGGTCCCATGCCTCGTCGAGCTCGCCTAGCGCTAACAACACTCGCCCGAGATTGTTGCGTGCCAACGAGCCAATCGCGTCGAGCTCCATTTCAATGGCAACATCGAGAACCGAGCGGAGAATCGTTTCAGCGCTGCGATAGTCACCGAGTTCGGCGTAGGCAAAGCCAACATTGACGCGCGTGATTGCAGCGCTTCGTCGGTCGCCGCTTGCATCAAATGCGGCGGCGCTCTTTTCACTGAGCTTTAGGTAGTGTCCAGGGTCGCCCTCGCAAAGATAGCGATTTGCTTGTGCGGAAAGTAGGTGTCCATCAACCACTGGATCCGAATCTTCGAGATTGCTTGTATCGGTCGGAAGCTCACGGAATAGGAGCTCCGCATCTTGATAGCGCCCTGCCAGAAACAGCCGGGAAGACGAACGTGCCATGGCGGATGCGAGCGCACCAGTCATTCCTCTCTCCTGGCAGGCTGAGACAAGTTCTGAACCTAGGGCCACGATGTCTGTGAATGCCCCGCAGCGACCGAGGGCTGTGACACCATCGCCTGCAGCTTCAGCCCAATCTCGTGAGCCACTTCTCAGGTTCTCAAGGGCGAGCGCACTGTGCTCGCTGGCACGGCCGTTCTCCCCCGTCCAGAGCAGCGCACGCGCGATGCTTCCATGAAGAAGTCCGAGCGTGGTTCGCTTTGCGCCGATTGCGATTCCGCGCTTTGCCAGCGATACCGCCGCCGACAAGTCGTTGCCTTCTAGGGCTTGCCGAGCAGCAGACGCGTACCAATCTGTTGCTCTCTCGTGCTCAAGGCCAAGTTCAAAGTGTTTTGCTAGCAGGAGTGCATCGCGTGAGCCTGTCTCGTGCAGCCAACGCGCAGCCAACCGGTGCCCAAGCTCACGATCGGTGTCGGTGAGGGTACTGTAGGCAGCCTCGCGCATAAGCACATTGCGAAAGCTGTACTGTTGTGTGGCGCCGGCTCGCGTCGCAGATGGATCAACCGACTCGGTGAGGAACTCGGATTCGACAAGCGAATGCAGCGCTGGTTCAATGTCCGCTGTCGTAATCTCCTCGCCAAGAAGTCTTCTTAGTCCCCCAAATGAGAAACTCCCGCTGAAGATACTGCCCGCACGCAAGAGCTGCCTCGGCAAGGGGGCAAGCGTTTGGAGGCGTGCTTGGGCCAGCGCCAACACCGTACCTGGAACTTGCTCTCCTTGAGAGAACTGATATGCGCGCGTTAGTTCTTCGAGGTAGAATGCGTTCCCGCCCGACAACTGGATCATGCGCTGCAGTTGCTCTTCCTTCGCAGCATGCCCCAAGATGCTGTGACTCAGTTGCCGGCACGCAGTCTCATCGAGCCCACCGAGCTTCATGACGGTGCAGTTGTGATCGGCCCAAAGAGATGGGAACACGTGCTCGATCTCAGGGCGCCCAATGCCGATGAGCATACACTGACCTCGCGTTACGCGTCGCAGAGCACCATCCATGAGACGAACGGTAGGCAAGTCGCCCCAGTGCAAGTCTTCCAACACCAGGATTACCGGCGATCGGTTCGAGACTGCCGTTAAGAATTCTTCCCACGCTAGCCGCATCTGGTCACCCATGAGCACGGCATTTCCGCGTGCAGAGCGGAGTTGCACGCGAGCTTCGCTACCAACAAACGGCGCTTCACAAAGCTCCCCCAAGAACTCGGCAACACGAAGGGCGCTAGAGCCCTCAATGTATTGCGAGACGGTTTGCACGAGCTTGTCCCGCCTCTTGGCGATATCGTCGTCTGGCGTGATGCCAACCGCTTGGTGCAAGAGTTGACGCAAGAGCTGGAATGCTGAGCCCTTTGCTAGGGCCTCCGCTCGCGCACTCCAGATCTTTAGATTCGGAGACTCGTTTCGAAGCAAAGAGAGAACCTGGGCGGAGAGGTGAGACTTTCCGATTCCCGGCTCTCCGATGACGAGCAGTGCCTGTGGGCGTTGTTCACGCAGGCACTGATGAAACAGGCTTGCAATCTGTGCAATCTCGGAAGTGCGCCCTACGGTTTGGGTCGTGCGGAGTTTTGGGCCGGCATTTGGCTGTTCGCCAAAGAGGTCAGTACCGTCAGCCGGCATGTCTTGCGAGCGCCTCCGAACATCAAAGCGACCATCGAGTAGTCGGGTTGTGGTCTGGTCCAAGCGAATGCTGAGCGGCCGAGCTTTGCCTTCCGTCGAAAACTCTGCCGTGCGAAGAAGCGTTGCGGCGCTTTGAATGGTCTTTGCGAGGGAGCGGCGGCCCGAGACTTCCCCCTGTCCTGTCGCGAGAGACATCTTGCTCTCAGGTCGCATAGAGCGGAGCAGCAAGGCACAGCGCGTTGCTCGAAGCACAAGGTCGGTTGCAGCTCCGTTTTCGCTTCGAAAAATGATAACCCCAGTTCCGTTCTCAAGAAGTTGCGCCTGCCCGCCTGCCCGCCGAAGCACATCCGCAAGGAGCCCGTCTTTCGTATCCTCAAATGCTCCCACCCCTTCAATGAGAAGCACTGATAGTAGTTCCTTCTCCGAGGTGGTGAGCCCCACGGCCCCAGCCTCATCGACCGAGGGCACTGTTGCCGAGACGATTGCTCGGGCTCGTCGACTCAGAATCGTTCCATTCGCGGGGCGACGTTCCACATTGCTGGCCATCATGTCGGCGAGTAGGTCGTCAAACTCCGCACTGATGTCTGTGCGCTTCTCGCTCACCCTTGGAGGTTCATCAAACGCCGTTCGAGCCAACACGGCGACTACGTCCTCCCCGTGGAAAGGCCTGTGACCCACAAGACACTCGTAGATGACGCAACCAAGTGCGTAGAGGTCGGCTCGTCCATCGATGTCAGCGTCGCCTCGGGATTGTTCTGGTGCCATGTATCCCGGCGTTCCGATGCTAATCCCCGTGCGTGTCATCTTTTCAACGGTGGGGCCGCGCCAGCGAGCGATACCGAAATCTAGCAGTTTGATTTGCTCAATACTGTTGTCGACCAGCATGAGGTTGCTCGGTTTTAGGTCACGATGAATAATCCCGTGGCGATGGGCAGAGTGCAGGGCCTCGCCAACACCTGCGATGATGTCAACCGCTTCCTGAAGCTCGAGCTTCTTGCGGTTCATACGCTGCCGTAGGTCTTCGCCTTTGACCCACTCCATGACGATAAATGGCGCACCGCGCTCGGTTTGGCCGTAGTCGACATACCCCACGATGTTTTCGTGTTGTAGCTCGGCCATTACTTTGGCTTCGCGCAGAAACCGGCGAGAGTACTTGCTGGCATCGAGACTAAGAACTTTTATGGCAACTTGGTTGCCGCTCTGTTCATCAAGCGCACGGTACACCTTGCCCATACCGCCCGATCCTGCGAGAGATTGGATTTGATACCGCTCTGCGATTCGCTGCCCTATTCGCACCGCTAGTCGTTCTTCTTCTTTTTGCCGCTCTTCTTCTTGCTATCTCTTCCGCGGAGAAACAGCGGGGTGCGGCCCTTCTTGCGATTGTACTGCCAGGCGTAGCCGAGGCCGATCGCTGACGAGGCGAGTGCGCCGACAAACATGAAGGGGGCTAGCAAGAAACTTGGGAGTACGTAGTAGGCGGCAGCGAAGGCGAGGGTGGCTGGAACCGCCTCCCGAAACGAACCCGCATAGAGCCAACCAACAGGACCAAAAATCGAGAGTGCCGCTGATGCAAGTAGGGATTTTTCTCCCTTGGCACGAGGTTTGTCGAGCATGCTCAGCGGCTTGTCGAGAGTGACCAAAGCGGTGGTGCTGGCGACCAGTGCAGCCTTACCGACCATGCCCGCAATGCTTGGCCCATCCGACTCATCGTTGTCATCATCAGATGAGTCGTAACGTTTCTTCTTTGGCTCGATCGATTCCTCGGGCTCCTCCTCGTCAAGCGTTGGATCTGGTTTGCCCGCACGCCGGGCTAGAATTCGACGCTTCGCTTCTTCTATGAGTTCGCGCTTGCGCTCATATGCTTCGCAGGTCGATGGGCCGTCAGCGGATCGCGTGACTCCGGGCATGAAGTATGTGACATCCTCGCTGTCATCAATTTCGATGTCGAGGGTGCCTGCTTTGAGCAGCTTGTCGATCCAGTTCGTGAGTTTCTTGCTCGAAACCCCCGAAAAGTACTGGAGGTTTGCGTGAGTGAGCGGAATGCGAGACTTCACCCACAACTCCAACACTTTTGACTCGAATTCGTCGCGATCCACGAGATACCTGGCCTTAGCTAAGTATACTCTGCCTACTCATGCTCGCTCGCGCAATGCTTCTGGCCTTCCTCGTTGTTCTTGCCCCAACTGGCTGTGGATCACCTGGGGCTGGGCAGGGTGAGGTGCAAGAGTCGGACGATGAAGTCCATGATTATGCCTCTGAACGCCCCAAGCGTGGCCGAGTCAAAGACAAAGATGATGTCTCCGAGAAGGGCAAGGAATGGGGCGGTTGGCGCTGGAAGGGAGAGCGCAACAACTGTGTCTACGTTTTCAACAACAAGTGCTTCAAGGAGAAAAAGGCCGCTTGCAAGGCGGCCGGCTGTGAAGGCAGCGCATGCCTAGAGAAGCGTGGTGCGCCTTCCAAGATCAAGTGTCGAAAGTGATCTATGCGCCTGTCAGCTTTGGGATTCGCACCCGAGGACCGTTCTTGAACGTGAGCTTTTTGACACGGTCGTAGTATTCGCCATCGATAATTGGCGCGAGCAGTTCGTCACCCAAGACTTCGACAGTCATGCCGCGGCATGCTTTGTCGATGAGGTTCTTGCCGCGCAGCTGCTTACCTCGATGCATGTTGCCAAGGTTGCGAAGAATTTGAAGGGGGTTTGGAGACCCGACAATTGCATGCATTTGCCCTGGCACGTCAGCGCGTGTGAAGAGCTTGAAGACGCCACCGAGATCGATGGACATCGAGGCAATATGAACGCCTGTGAACTGTGTTTGTTCAAGCGGCTGCCCGTCTAGTGTGACACGCACGTTTGCTGGCTTAAACATATCTGTGGCATAGGTCCGCAGGTGCTTGGGCACAACAGGAAATGGAATCTTTCCAAGAGGTGAGTACGCCACCGGTAACGAGGCGATGGTATTGCCAACGACCTTTACGATGACGCCTGGGTTTGGATCATCTTCTGCGTAGTACTTGCTAAAGAAGCGCTGACCCAAACCGCCAACCGCAGACGCGAAGCCATAGGTGCGAAACTCTTCTTCATTGCCGTGCTCATCCAGTTGCACGCCTTCGATGAGCATCGAATCCACAAGCGCTTCCTCAAGAACGGTTCCGCGCTCAATTGATTCTCGCAGGTTGTGCAAGATGCCCTCAGCTTGGCCGGTAATGCCGACGTTGCTGGCCACAAAGTCGATGGTTCCACCGTTGGTGGGAATGGTAGTCGGAAGCTGATAGTTGCCGTCCCGAAACTCAGGTTCTTGGAGAAGCTCAAGACCGTTTCGAACAACCCAGTGAAGGGCACCGTCACCTCCGTCGGCAACCCAGTATCGTGCACGCTTGCGCAAAAACTCTCGAAGAATCGGTTTGATGGACTCCACGCTTTGGGTGCTGTGTACCTGACCGTGGTGTCCGACAATTGCTTGGAGCTGCTCGGCCCGGTGGGGGCGAGCTTTGTTCTTTCGAGAGTGTGGATTGGTGATGACGCCGATTTGCATAGAGCAGGCTCCTTCATGCCCTTGTGCAGCAATTGTCGGTCCATCTCTACAATTGCGCTAACTAACCTGAATCACTTGATGGGAGATCGCGCCAACAGCGACGCACTGCGTAAGACGTTACGCAACCAGCCCCCAAGTGAGTAGCGGGCTATCCAGTGCCAATAGCCAGTTATTTGCCGTGAAATTCCGGCTTGCGCTTCTCAAGAAGGGCGGCCATGCCCTCTTTGGCATCCTGCATCTTAAGCGTTGCAGCCTGTGCGAACGATTCTCGGTGGGCCCCTGCGCGAACATCCCAGCCAAGTTGTTCGCGCATGCCCTGCTTGGTAAGGCGAACTGCAACTGGTGCGTTCGAAGCAATTGTCGTCGCCATTGCCATGGCTTCTTCTAAGACTTCTTCTGGTGTCTCGTAGGTACTGGATGCCAACCCAATGCGCTCGGCTTCATCGCCCATCACAAGGCGTCCTGTAAAGAGCAACTCGTTTGCACGCGAAACGCCAACGAGCCGTGGCAGGAGGTAGCTGATGCTCATGCCGGGGCTCAGACCAAGTTTCGTGAAGTTCGCGCCGTACTTGGAACCCCGATGCGCGATACGGATGTCGCATACCAGGGAGAGCCCAAAACCACCGCCAACGGCATGGCCATTGAGTGCACCAATGACAGGCACTTCGATATCAAGAACGCTGAGGAAGGGCTCATACATCTGAAACGAGCGCTCGTGGTCGAGCAAGTGCTCACCGCCGGTTTGAAGGTTTGACTTGAAGTCAGCACCTGCGCTGAAACAGCGACCGCGCCCAGTAATGACAACGGCGCGAAGCTCCCGGTTTTCTCGCGCCGCGTTCGCGGCATAAGAAAAACTCTCAAGGAGTTCGGGCGTCATGCTGTTGCGATTGTCTGGCCGATTGAGAGTGATGACCCCAATGCCATCGCTGCACGTGAGCGTAACTGCATCCTCCATCGGTTACTCCGATATCTGCGCCAAGAAGTCCTCGGCTTCGGAGTATGCGGGGTCTTCGCGAAGGGCCTTCTTCGCCCAGAGCTCGGCCTTTGCCCGATTGCCCCGAGCATGTTCGATCTTAGCCTCCCAGAGCAGCGCCATCACACGGCTCACAGGTTCCGGATCGTCCATTAGCGTGATGGCTCGCAGGGGTTTGAGTGCCAAGTCGTAGTCGCCGAGCTCTGTCGCCAAGTGAGCCAGCTCGGATGCAATGAGCCCATCTTTGCGATCGACATCAAAGGCTTTCTTGAGCCATGCAAGTTGCTCAGCCTGATCGCCCCGCGAAGCGCCAATCTTGGACATTCGGTACTGTAGCGCTGCCAACTCAGGTGACCGGCGCTTGTGTGCGGCAATGGCGGGTTCCAACATCGAGACCGCTTCTTCCAGCTGCCCCGAGGCGATCAGTACATCGGCCAAGAGTGCAACTGTCGCGTGATCGTCCGGACGTAGTTCCTTTGCACGTTGGGCTGGCGCGATCGCGGCTTCGGCGTCACCAAGCTCATTGACAAAAATGGACGCAGCACTTCGGAAGATTTCGTAGCGCTCATCATCATCCGTGCTGTAGGTGGCGTCGACGAGCAAGAGGTTCGCAAGTTCTCGTTGAGCGCCCAGGCCTTGATACGTCGTGCGCAATTGCTCGCGGATCTGTGCGTTGTCAGGCTGGTCTTGATGCACCCGCTCAAGGCCTGCTCGGCCATGCTCATTGGCGCCAATTTGCTCTGCGGCACTAGCGAGAAGCAGCGCACTGCTCACCTGTTCTTCACCCGTTTCCAACCCCACGAGGTGGGTGCACGCCGTAACCACGCCATCCCAACGTTCTGCGGCTCGGTCCATGTCGCGAAGTCGCTGGAGTGCAGCAAGGTCCTGCGCATCCCGCTCAATCCACGCCATCAACATCGCGCGTGCTCCCTCTTCGTTGCCTTGAGCATCATAGAGTTCAATCAGTCGCATTGTCGTTGCACGTTCGAGTTCGAGGTCCCCTTGTTCACTGGCGGTCACTCGCGACTGCTCGAGTGCTTGCATGAGTATCGGCAACACCATTTCGCGATCCAGATCGAGAGCGCCCTCTAGATCGGCAATGGCTTCGGCGTTTTGCCCCACGTTGCGATAGAGGTCGGCGCGGAGGAGCAACAAGGGAAGAGCGTTGCCGCCTGTGATGTGCTCGAGGCCAGCGGTGATTGTGGCAATGCCATCATCCATGCGCCCAGCGGCTGCGTGAGTGGACGCTTGCTCGCTGACGAGTGTTTCATCGCCAGGAGCAAGAGCCAATGCTCTGGCCAAGATGCCCGTACATCCATCGAGGTCGGAAAGCGAGTCTCGATACAGTGCACCGGCCTCGCGATAGAGGCGAACTTGTGCGTTTACATCTTCGTGGGCTTCGGCCTGGGCGATCTTCATCTTGGCAAGAGGGGCCCATTGAGCGGTCTCTCGATACCAACCCTCAAGTCGATCGCGAATGCCTTCGTGGGTTGGGCATGCCTGTTGTCCTAGTTCCAGTGCTCGCTGGACCCCCTCGTCATCCTCCAGAACTTCTCTGAGTTCGACCAAGTGCAAGGCCAGTTCGGCGGCCCGCTCTGGATCTTCAACTCGGAGAAGTCGCTCTGAGAGCTCTGCCTGTACGGCGAAATCAGCATTATCATCGAGGCGTTCAAGAATGCCTCGCAGAAGTGGGGCACTCTCAGGGGCAACTGCAACTGCTTGCTGGTAGACCTGCATCGAATCGCCATCCAGCTGATCGAGAAGTGCTCCAAGCCGAACTGCGACGTCCGTGATGGTCTCAGGATTTCCGCGTTCCTTCGCGTCATTGAAGCGCTGCCACAGAAAATCACTGAGAGCCTCTTCATTACCTTCCTTGCGGAGAACGCTCTCAAGAAGCCCTGCTGCATCAAGGCTGTCAGGGTCATCAAGACAGGCGTCGCGAAGCACCTCGATGGCGTCATCATCGCGATTTGCGTCCACGAGATACTGCGCCTTGTGAAGGCGGAGCTGAGTGCGTTCGCTTGGATCCACTAGGCTTGGAAGCGTTGCATCGACAAGCTCGCTAAGCTGCTCACCACTCCCAGTGTCACGATAGAGCGCCAAGAGTGGTTCCCAAATCGCACGGGCGTTTGGATCACGGCTGCGAAGAAACTCGAGTATCTCGGCCGTCATGGCGAAGTCTTCCAAGGCCTTGCTGTTTTCGGCAAGCTCGAGGCCCAAGCTCATGACGTCTTCTTGGCTTGCGAGGTAGGCGATTTCGAAGAGGAGCTCCTTTGCATCGCCAACCCGCCCGGTAGCTCCGTAGTGCCTTGCTAGATCAGCTACCGCCCAAATCGCTTGTGACAGCCCATCATCGGATACACGAGCCGCTTGCACCGCATGCTCAAGAAGGACAACGGCTCGGTCGCTTTCTTCGAGTTCGGTAGCGAGACTCACTGCTTCTCGAATTTGTGCGACCGTTGCGTCGCCGATTGCAGATTTTCGCTCCAAGAAGTCGAGCAAGATCTGCTTGTCACCGCTTTGGCGCGCGGCAGATTCATAGTGAGATAGCACCATCGGATCGTTGCCTGAACTCTCTGCGGCCTTTCGCAAGGTCATGGCTGCTTGTCGATAGCGTGGCTCGACAGAGAGGGCCTTGGTTAGAAGTTCTATGCCGCGCTCGAGCAGGTCGGGTTGCACGACTTGTAGCTCTGCAAGTCGGTAGAGAGCATCAGCTTGTGCTGCCACCGGACCGTCCACCATCGCAAGAGTGGTGAGCTTGTCTAGCGCACGAGTTTGCTCCTCGGCGTCTCCTTGTGCTGCGCAGACTCTTGCAAGAGCAAAGAGCGCATCTGCTGGGGCGCTACTACAATCCTCGGCCGCGCTAAAGTGCTCGCGCGCTTTTGCGAGGTCACCAATTTCGCTCTCCGCCAGTTCCCCTGCCCGCATCAGCAAACTTGCAGTCAGTTCGGCTTCTTCCGACCGTCGTTGTTGGGCGACCATATCCTCAAGGCTTTCCAGATACGTTGGAAGCATCGAGAGCGAGGCGGCGAGATTCTTTGCTGCATCGTGCAGTTCGGCATTTCCGGGCAGAAGAGCCAAACACTCCAAACGGGCTGTCAGTGCTCCCTGCGGATCGTCGAGTGGCCCTTCCAGAAGATCGGCGACAAAGCCCAGAAGGCCGGCTTTGGAGTCTGTATCCTCGCTGAGCTTGATGCGAGTGCGAAGGGTTCTTGCGAGTAGCTCGTGTTCTTTGTGCTCCAACAGCGTGCGACGCAATCGACGAACTTCGGAGTCGCTGGACGATGCTGCATCGATGACTGACTCTAAGAGTTCTTCTGCCTTGTCTTCGTCGTCGCGAACCGCTGCGATGTGCTGAAGTTCGAAGAGGACCTCGCTGACCCCGACAGCATTTTCGTCCTCTCCAGGAGGATGCCGGCGAACAATGAGCAGTAGGGCGCGAAGAGAGCGCTCTGCTTGATCGAAGTCGCCCTGTTCTCGGGCGAGATCGGCGAGTGCTCTGAGGATGTGGGCATTGCTGCCATCCATTTTCGACGCGAGTTCCAGCTCCGCCATGGCCGCATCCAAATCGGCTTCGGCGCGAGCGACCTGCGCCAGTTCAACATGGACGGCAGCGCGCTCCTTGGAACGTCGGCGTCCAAACTCGGCAATCAATGCTTCGAGCATTGCACGAGCTGCCGGAATGTCACCAGCAACGCGCTGGCTGCGTGCCATCATGAGTCGCAAACTGCGATCATCCGGCACAATCTCCAGTGCACGAGCGAGTGCTGGCACCGCAGCTTCGGGAGTCTTGAGTTTGTCGTGATAGATGTCCGCAGCTTCGCGCGCAGCAACTGCCACAGCATCGTCATCTGCGATGTGGGGAAGACATGCGGTGAGCGTGTCCGCCAGGGGCTGCCAATGCCCTGCATCGCGGTGAAGATCAGCAAGCATCGAGCGGAGGTCTAGCAAGCTGGCATCGCTGGACGTGGTTGCTTCGGTGAGGCAGGCGATCGCTTCTGGAGCGTGGTCCGCCGCCAGGTGCGCTTCCGCGAGCCGCTTAACCAAAGATGGCTTGTCGTTGTCCTCGGCGAGATCAAGAGCTTGCTCAAGCCATGGCACAGCCGCACCGCTTTGTGAGCGACTGATATAGAGACGGGCGAGTGAGTCGAGTGCTTCGAGGTTGGGTGCCAAGTTTGCAACCTTGCGGTAAGCCTCCAGAGCTTGATCGATGTCGTCGAGCTCAGTCTCGGCAATGCGCGCAACTTTGTCCCAAAGATAGGCGGCGCGTGGCATCTCGGTGTTGTTCTCAAGCGTAGTGGCTTGTTCTCCAAGAAGCGTACAGAGCTGAGAGAACCTTCCCATGCTGCTGAGAAGCGAGACCACTGCGGTGACCGATGCGTCATGTCCTGGATATGCATCCAGGTTCGCCCGCAGGAGCTCAAGGCGGCCACCGGTTCGATCAATCTCATCAATCAGGCCAGAGATCTCAAGTCGCATTTCAATGGCACGCTCAGAGTCTTCCTCGAACTCGAGTCCTTGCCGCTTTAGGCCAAGAAGTTCGGGGAGCCGTCCCTGCTCCTGGTAGAGCGCACCGAGGGCATCCAACGCTTCTGCGTCGCTCGGCGACTGAGCCAGCACGGCTCGGTACATGTCGATTGCGCTTCCTGGATCCTTGAGTACTTCCGATGCGATGGTCGCCGCTCGCTTGCGCATGTTGAGACACGTTGCTTCATCGAATGGGAGTCGCGAGGCATCGATTAGCAAGTCGAGGGCACGCTGCTCTTGCTCCGTAGCTACATAGTGGGCAACGAGCTGTTCGATCGTCCATGCGACGATTTCTTGTGCAGGAGTCTCACTCTGTGCTGGGGCGGAACCGCGCCAAGCACCAACGGCACGCGCCTGCAGCGCTGCCAGACTCTCTTCTTGCTGCTCGGCACCAAGCGCATCGAGTGCGATCTTGGCCGCGTTCTCGAAGTGAGCGAGGTTGCCAGAATCGATCTCGCAGAGTCGCCGAACTGTGGTGTAGAGGGCAGAGTCATTGTGCTCGCTCTGCAGATCCGCGAGACGAGCATGAGTATCAACGCGACTTCGGTCCAGGTTCGTAGAGCGAAGCAGTGATTGTTTTGCCGCTTCCCGGTCTTCGAGTTTTTCTTCCTGCCAACTGGAGATGCGCCAGAATATTTCCGCTTGTAGCGCAGGGGCGAGTCCACTTTCCTCGAGTCCCTTGGCAAGCTCTTCACAGAGTTTTTCGTAGCCGCCATTGTGATCCCCCGCAAATCCTTCGATGGAAACGATCAGGTCGTCTGGCAGCGCTTGTCTTGCAGAAGCGTATCCCAGCATCGCCCGAACCATCTCGTGCATCTTTCCCTGGGGGCCAGCTAGCCGAATGGCAGCACGAACGGCTTCGTAGTTGTCTTTTTGGGCATCGACAACTTGCAGTACCGATTGAAGAGCACCTTCGCCATCACCAATCTGGTTTTCTCGAACAGATGCTTGGCGAAACCGCATTGCGGCGAGCGCAAATGCGTCTTCCGATATCGCATCCTGAGCCTTGGCATATGCCTCGAGAGCGGCGTCCCATTGGTCACTCGCACCCGCCAGGCGCAGCATACGATCTTCCAATACCCGATCGCGGGCAGTTAGTGGAAAGAGGCGGGTGACGAAGCCAAGAGCCTGTACGGTATCTTCTGCCTCTGTCTCCGCGATGTCTGCAGCTTCTCGCAGGATCTCGGCGTGTTTCCGCTCGTCATCGCTGCCCGCCAATCGGGCTTCGACAATATCGAGAAGCCCCACAAGGTTCCCGCTTGACTTCATCGAGTGTACTAGCGCCTCGGCAACGTCGTTTCGCAGCTCGGGAATTTCCAGGAGGTGCTTGAGTCCCTCTTGTGCGCCGGTGTGTCCAACGTCGACGGTAAGAGCGCGTCGGTAGCACTCAATTGCTCGGGCATTGTCCCCCAAAGAGCGCTGGTAGGCGTTGCCCAAATTGGCAAACTGGTCAGCGAGGTATGCAACTTGTTGGGCATTAGAGCCCTCAAGTAGCGATGTCAAATCGCCCCATTGCTCAAGCTTCGTCATCAAGCGCGATAGCGCAGCAACAGTCTCCGGATCCTCTCCATACTGTTCTTTGACGGCCACCCAAGACGCAAGTGCCTGCTCACTTTGCTCTAAGTCATTTTCGTAGATGCTGGCAATGCGAATGAGGTCGCTGCGCTTCTGGTTGGAGGGGATGGCTTGCTCTCTGCGCGCCGACAACGCTTCGATGAGCTCTGGCCAGCGTTGCTCTGAACCAAGCAACTCGATGAGATGTTCCAGTGCGCGAAGGTCACCGGCATTGGCTTCAATTCGACGACGCCAAGCTGCGAGCGCTCGATCGACCTCCCCGAGTTCTTCTGCCAAGACAGCGACATCGCCAATCAGCGCTCTACGTGATGACTCCACCGATTCGGCATCAGCCAGGCGCTCGAGAACCGTCAGTCGCTCATTGTGTCGGTCAGCACGATCGAGCAATTGGTTGAGTCGCTTGCCGACATTGAGTACATCGGCAGAGCGGATGCCGTCGGTCCCAAGAGCCGCGGTGAGAAGCTCGATAGCCCCCGCTTCGCCCTCAGGATGCTCCACCAACGTAAGGGCGGCTTCATTTAGCAGTGCGACACGTCGAGACGCATCTGAGGCCGAATCTGCCGCGGCAGCAAGTGCAGAGGCGTAGCGATCGAGTCGGTCGGTGAGTTGTGCTTCACGGCGGAGCGCGCGCTGCGTGGCTACGGATGAGGGATCGAGAATGAGAAGGGCAGCATAGTGATCAAGTGCTGCCGCATGCTCTTCTAAGGCCGATAGGCGCTCCCCAAGTTCGGCGTGCAAGCCCTTGCGCTGTTGATCGTCGCAAAGTGGCAACACTTCACCCAGCACTCTGACCGTATCACCAGGGCGATCTGTAGCTTCGTAGACTTCGCGTACTGTGGTGAGTGCCGATTCGCGGAGTAATGCATCGCAGTTTTCAGATGTCGCGATGCGCTCCAGCAGCCCGAGAGCAGCTTCTGGCTCTTGATTCTCAGAGAAAATCTCACGAAGTGATTCTAGCGCAGCCGAACCGTTTCCAAGCTTGTCAAAATAGGTTCCCGCGATTTGTGTCAGGGTTTCGATGCGCTCCTCCGGCGCCTGACTGCCGAGGGTATCGCTCCACAGACTGATGAGGTCATCCCATCGCTCATGCCTCTCGAGTAGGCGCTCCAATGCAACAAGCTGCTTTGCGCTGGGCTTGAGCTCGAGCTTTGCCTTTAGAAAGTCGATCGCTTGGTCCGGGCGATTGGCTAGGTCTTTGGCAACCTGGTAGGCCTCATCCAGAAGTTTTATGAGCCTTGGCTTTGCCGTCGTACTAGCGATCACGTCTTGATAGAGCTTGATGACATCATCCCAACGCTCTGCAACCGTCAGCGCAACGGTGAGTTCTTGAAACGCCCACTCACTCTTTGGCTCAAGAGCGAGGATGCGAGTGAGAAGAGTTGCAAGCCCAGCCGGGTCATCCCCAAACCACTCACGATGAAAGTGCACAGCGCGTTGGCCCAAGTCGACAGCATCATCGCCACTGATGTCTTGCTGCAGACAGTTTCGATAGGCCGCTGCGACACTCTCCGGGTCATCGAGCTGTCCAGCCAAGTCCTCGATCTGATCCCACAAAGCATCCTGCTTGGGGTCCACGGTGACGTTTGCAATTGCCTCTGCGAGCTCGCTCTGCTGTTCTGACATTCCAGCCTCTGTCCTGCGTATGTGTTGACGGTGGTTGCGTTGGTATTCACCGGATGTGGTCCGGGTAGCCAATGTCGCTCACTGGCGAGCAGCCAAAGGCGCTTAAGTATACAGATCGACTCGCGTTAGTTCGGCTTAGGCCCAGCAAAATCGGCAGGCGTTTGTGAGGGTTTCCGCGGGCTGGTCGGGGCATGTACACGAGTGTGTGCGAACCCGTCGTCGGATGGCTCCGGATTGCTTGGTCGACCAACTTGAATCTGCGCCCAATCGAGGTTCACGATGTACCTTCATTGACAGCAGCACGCAAAGTCCTGGACGAGCAGTCCGTCAAAGTACATCCGTTTGACGCGGGTTGGCGGGAGCGGGTGGTTGTGCTTGGGGGCATTGGTGCGCTGCTGATCGTGGGCTTTTTGCTTGGCGAACGCTTTGCTCAGACAAAAACGCTAGAGGTGCTTGGGCTGCTGCCGGTCACCTTCGTGGCGATAGGAAAGTTCTTACCCCTGTGGGGCGTTAGTGGGCAGAGTAGTCTGGGGCCCTACGAGCTCAGCTTGGTAATCTGGGGGCTCGACACCCTCACAGTCATTGTCTTTGTCTACTCATTTGAAGCGTTTTACAAGCTCGGTCCTCTTCGCCGGGCGCTCGACAGGCTCTACGCCAACATGACGTTGGTGATTAAGGTCTATCCGAGCATGAAGCGAGCTTCGGTTATTGGGGTCTTTCTCTTTGTGCTCTTTCCTGTTTCGGGAACCGGGGCTCTTGGCGCCTCGGTGATCGGTGCACTCTTGGGAATGGAGCGCCTGGTCGTGATAGCGACCGTTAGTGCGGGCGGAATCGTGGGCGGGCTGCTCATGGCATTTCTTGCAGACAATTCGGCGAACGCGTTGCTCAGTCTCAAAGCGGTTGAGAACAACCCAAGCAGCAAGTATTGGATTTCTGCGGCGATCCTCTTGGTGATTGTAGCGATTGTCCTGCTCTTAGGGCGCGCGTTTCGTCGAGCGTTGGAGCATGCAAATGCGCAGCAGAGGCTAGACTCTCAAACATGACGAATCGCTTTCTCGGTCGCACCGGAGTTCGAGTCTCGCCACTGTGTCTGGGCACGATGTCCTTTGGTCAGGAATCAGATGCCAAGACCAGCGCACAGCTCTTTCATCGCGCCCGCGAAGCCGGCATCAACGTCTTCGACACCGCCGACGTCTACGGAGGTGGAGCTTCCGAACGGATTCTCGGTGGTCTCATCGCTGACTGTCGAGACGAAGTTGTGATCGCAAGCAAGGCGTATTTCCCAACGAGCGCAGATTGCAATGCACGCGGCTCGTCTCGGTATCACTTGGTTCGCGCGGTAGAGGCTAGCTTGAGGCGGCTCGGAACAGATTGCATCGACATCTTCTATTTGCATCGCCACGATGATGAGACCAGAGCGGAGGAGACATGGCGCGCTGTCGACGATCTGGTTCGTGCTGGGAAGATTTTGTATCCGGCGATTAGCAACTTCTCTGCTTGGCAGGGCATGAAAGCGGTGTCGCTCTGCGCAGCCAAGAGCTGGGCGAGGCCGGTGTGTTTTCAGCCGATGTACAATTTGGCAAAGCGTCAGGCTGAGGTGGAAATCCTGCCAATGTGCCAGAGCGAGGGCATCGGCGTCATGCCGTACTCACCCACCGGTGGTGGCCTCTTAACAGGAAAGTATGGAACCGATCTCAGACCCGACTCGGGCCGGCTTCTCGAGAACACAATGTACGGGGTGCGCTATGCCGATCCTCGCCACTACCAGCTTGCGGGAGACTTCACAGCGGTTGCGACGCGCCACGGATTTGAACCCGCTGCCTTGGCGATAGCTTGGGTCGCGGCCCATCCTGCTGTCACCGCTCCGATCGTTGGGACGCGGTCAGTTGCCCACCTCGATGTTGCGCTTCGCTCGCTCGATATCGGATTGCGCTATGACTCAGAATTGTACCGAGAGATTAGCTCGCTCTCAATGACGCCTCCCCCTGCGACAGATCGCAACGAGGAAACGTCCTCCCACAACTTTGGAACTCGCTAGAGGACGATAGCGCCTCGCTTACTCACAATGATGTCGCGCAGTCACCGCGGAGGCGCTACACAAAGAGATCTGGGAACAGGGGGTTGCCCGGCTCGACTGCATAGGAATCGAAATCCGTCACCCCCGCACCGAGGAGTACGTCCTCGTCAATAAAAAAGTTCCCTGTGGTCTCAGAACTTTTCTGGCTTAGGACCCAGTGCGCCGCATCAGCCATGATCGTTGGCTTGCGCGCAGATTTGGCACTCGCATCGCCCATGATCATACGGATTGCTGCTGTATCAATGGCTGTCTTTGGCCACAGAGCATTGACTGCAACTCCTTTGCCTTTGAATTCGCCCGACATACCAAGAACGCACATGCTCATGCCGAACTTGGCCATGGTGTAGGCGACATGCGGAGCGAACCAATGCGTCTCCATATTGAGGGGCGGCGAGAGGTTGAGGATGTGAGCGTTGTCTGCTTTGAGAAGATGCGGGAGGCACGCTTGCGAGCACAAGAAGGTGCCACGCATGTTCACCTGATGCATCAGGTCATAGCGCTTCATGGTTGTGTGCAGTGTGCTCGTCAGCGAGATGGCACTAGCGTTGTTCACGAGAATGTCGATGCCACCGAAGGTATCGATGGCTCTCGCCACAGCCGCCTTCACCTGATCCTCGAATCGAATGTCCACAATGCAGGGCAGGGCCTTGCCGCCAGCTTCTTCGATTTCCTTTGCCGCCGAATAGACGGTGCCCGGGAGCTTGGGATGGGGCTCAGCCGTTTTGGCCGCAATTACGACGTTCGCACCATCTTGGGCTGCACGAAGCGCAATGGCCTTGCCGATGCCCCGACTCGCGCCCGAGATAAACAGAGTTTTTCCGCTAAGCGTAGACATGGGCCCAGCCTAACACTGACTGACCTACAGCTAGTCTTCGATCTTCTCCCACCACTGGCACCACCAGTCGCCACCGACAAGAATGCGGAGCTTTGGATGCCAGCAGTAGTCAAGCTTGGCGTCAGGATCCATGTAGTAGAGACAGTTGTCGCACTTCTCATCTCCGTATGGCACTCCCTTCAGGACGTTGTCAGAGATCATGTGCTTGAGCTCAAGCGCCTTCTTCTCGTCGATTTCTTTTGGTTCTGGAGTGGGTAGCTTGTCGTCTGCCATGCTCGAAGCCTACCGCAAACAGTGGGGATCACGGCAAGTCACTGCTGCGCGAAAGTTCTCTCGGTGGACAAGCTGCTGCAGACTCAGACAGTCACCTATGCGGACGAATTCTCCTTGGCTAGCGAGTCTAGGTACCAAGCCGTTGTCTCGCGCATACCGGCTGTGATGTCATGGGAAAACTCGTAGCCGAGTAATCGTTGGATTTTTGAGATGCTCGCCTGGCTGTGTGCAACGTCCCCAGCGCGAGGAGCAGTGAAGATCGGTTCCCACTTGGCGACCTTGGGATAGCGAACTGCCACAGCTTCACGAATCACTCGATAAAGCTCCACAAGGTCGGTGTTGCCATCGCAGCCCACGTTGTAGGTCTGATTGGTTGCATCCGGATCTTGCGTGGTGGCCGCGAGAAGGTTTGCCTGCACAACGTTGTCGATGTAGCAGAAGTCGCGACTGTTGCTGCCGTCACCAAAGATCTTGCACTTCTCTCCATGTATAAGTGCACCAAGCCATCGCGGAATTACCGCTGCATAGGCACCGTTGGGATCTTGCCGTCGGCCAAAGACGTTGAAGTATCGCATTCCGATAACCTCGAGCCCGTAGTTGTCTTGGAAAACGCCTGCGTAGAGTTCGTCAACGCGCTTGGTGATTGCATATGGGGAGAGCTGACGTCCAATGTTCTCCTCCACCTTTGGCAAATCTGGGTGATCGCCATAGACGGAACTGGAACTCGCGTAGACGAAGCGACTCGCTTTGCAGTCGCGTGCAGCGATTAGCATATTGAGAAACCCGTTCACGTTCGCGTTGTGCGAGCTGAGCGGATCGTTGATGGAGCGCGGAACAGAACCTAGAGCAGCTTGATGCAGCACGTAGTCGGCACCTGAGCAAGCTTCTGCACAGGTCTTCGGATCGCAGATATCCCCCTCAATAAAGGTGAAGCGCTTTGCCGCTTCTTCGCCAACGATGTCCTTCACCTTGTCGAGGTTGTGGCGGTGTCCCGTCGCGAAGTTGTCTAGGCCCACGACGTGTTGGCCAAGACCTAAGAGTTCTTCGCAGAGAGCCGAGCCAATGAAGCCCGCAACACCGGTTATAACCCAGCGCTTTGGAGTGCCCTGGAGTGTGGTGCGGAGTTCGCTGTATCGGGTCAACTAGAGGCTCCAATAGCTGAATTCGGGCTCAACATCGCTTGGCTCGAGCATGGATTTCACATCGATGAAGACAGCGCCTTTGGCCATGCGATCAAGGAGCGCTTTGGGGCCATCCTTCACGTAGGCATCGTGTCCCACTGCGAGTATGAGGGCATCGAGATTGTTGAGTTCATCCCAATCGCAAAGCTTGATGCCGTATTCTTCGAGCGCCTCATCTTTGTCGGCCATGGCATCGTGAATGATTGGCGTTATGCCAAACTCCAACAACTCGGTGGCGATGTCGGGAACCCGACTGTTGCGCAGATCGGGAACATTCTCTTTGAACGTCAGACCGAGAATTCCCACACGCGCCCGACGAAGAGGAACATCGGTCTTGGCGAGCATCTTCATGGTGCGTTGCGCGATGTACGCCCCCACGCCGTTGTTGATGCTGCGTCCCGAGAGAATTACCTGGGGCTGGTAGCCGAGTTGTTCGGCCTTGGCTGTGAGGTAGTACGGGTCAACGCCGATGCAGTGACCGCCAACAAGGCCCGGGCTAAACTTGAGGAAGTTCCATTTTGTGCCTGCGGCCTCGAGTACATCTTTGGTGCGGATGCCCATGCGATCGAAGATCAGTGCGAGTTCGTTCATGAGTGCAATGTTGACATCGCGCTGCGTGTTCTCGATGACCTTCGCGGCCTCAGCCACTTGAATCGTGGCGGCTCGGTGCACGCCCGCGGTAACGACAGAGCTGTACACGTCGGCAACGCGGTCGAGAGTGGCTTGGTCTTGGCCTGCAACCACTTTGACGATGGTCTCAAAGGTGTGCTCTTTGTCGCCCGGGTTAATTCGCTCAGGCGAGTAGCCAAGGAAGATGTCTTCACCACACTTGAGCCCTGAGACTTCCTCGAGAATCGGGCCACAAACCTCTTCGGTGACACTTGGGTAGACGGTCGACTCATAAACGATTACCGCTCCCTTTGTGAGCGCCTTTGCAACCGTGCGAGAGGCGGCCTCAACGGGACGCAGGTCGGGGCGCTTGTCTTCGTCGATCGGTGTTGGGACTGCAACGATGTAGAAACTCCGGCCTGAAATCTCCTCGATCTTGTTTGTGAATTTCATGTTCGACGCCTGCAGGTCGGCGTCATCAACTTCACCCGTTCGATCGTGACCAGCGTTGAGTTCATCGATTCGTGTTTGGCTGATGTCGAACCCAATGCAGTCGAATTTCTTGGCCATGGTGACAGCCACTGGAAGCCCGACGTAGCCTAGGCCAATTACCACCATTGTTTCTTTTTGCGAGTCTGCCATCAGGCCGAAAGCAGAACACAGCCGCTCTCTGCCTTCAAATTGTTGTAGACGCCAAATGCGCAGAGAACTCGGAAGAGATTGTTTGGTGTAGGTGTCGCCGTCGGGCTAGTGCGCTCGACTCGCAAGAGCGAAGAAAACGGCAAGATCACCTGCAAACGTCGGCTCAGTCTGAAGTTCGACCTGCAGCCGGTGTAGCCCTCTCACGTACACTCCAGATCGCGAGGCGACCTCTTGAATGCTGACTCTTCCGCTTCCGTGGTTGCGTAGATTGTGTAGAGGAACCTTTCGGGATGTGATTGGCGCCGGTTGCGGCGAGACCTACGGGAGAATCGCAGGCTTCATGAAGATCCAGTCGTTGCCGCTGACCTTCTTGTGACAGTCTCGACACTCCTCGCTGATGCTCTCGTCGGAACCATAGGGCACAAGCTCGGTTCCATTCCAGCGCGCCCAACCCCAGCCCGAGTCATTTGAGGCGTAGGTTTCGACGTCTTTGAACATGAACTCCGCGCGGATGAACTCACCGGCCGTGAGCGATTGGCTTGTGCCTTGGCCGGGGGCTTGCTTCCACAAAGTGCTTGCGATGATCGTGCCGTTGGGCCATGGATTGGTTTCACCTCGGCGCGCTGCTCGCACCGCAGTTACATTGCCCAGGACAACCCGCAACGTTTCTTTGTCGGGGCGCTGGGTCACTGAAAGCACGGGCCAGTTCTTGTACTTGCGCGGAAATTCGATGCCACCAGGAGCCGGCACAACTTGCCCTGCCTCGGCCGGTAGCGGTGCTTCGGTTGGTGCAGTCTTAACCGTGGGGCCGCAAGCTGTGGCGCATGCCAAGGCGAGAGATGTGGTGAGAACGCGGGCGCTCATTGCGGCAAGCCTACCACGGGCGATAGTGCCAAGTTCAGGAGCATAGATTTGGAGCACGATTCCTGCGCGCGATTCGAACGAACTCCAACGCCTGAAGCACTCGTGCGCGATTCATGAATATAGAACGCTCTGCCAGTCTTCTTCGTTGTTCATCGGTCGCTTGCCCGAGCAAACTCCCTCTTCCCACCTCGCCAGAAAACGAGCTGGCTTCGCGATCACGAATCAATGTCCATGGATCGCGCACTAGCAAGATTTTTGAATCTGACACTACTCTGGAAGGGTGAAGTGAAAGGTCCAGACTACCGAGGCCGGTACCGGCTTGTCGTTTGCGTCGAGGGCGGGCTTGAAGCGAAGTTTCTTTGCCAATCGCAACGCAAGCTGATCAAGGCCACTACCGAGTTTCGTGACCAGGGAACTTCGAGCGACTCTTCCTTCCACATCCACAACGAGTCGCACTTTGATGGCTCCTTCAACCCCCGCAGCCTTTGCGGCCTTGGGATAGTTCTTGCGGGCATCGACGAAATCCGTCTCACCAATGGGAACTGGGCGTCGCTTGATCATCGCCACGGAGACCGGCGCTACGTTGGCTCCAGTTCCCTCCTTGCCACCTTCGCCGGCCCCTATGCCTTTGCCACCTGGGCCAGGGGTCTTGCTTCGGCCTACCGCTACGGGGACAGCTCCCGTTGGTGAGAGCGAATCGAGATCGTAAGCATAGCCACCTGGCAGGGCGGAGTCAGCAGGACCGGGCGCTGGAGCACCTGTTGCCCAGTCTGGCACCGGCTCGGAGGGCACTGGCTCGCTTACCACTTCGGGTGTCGGTCGAGGCTTCGCGGTGGCGACGCGCTGTGGCTGTGGTTCGGGCTCGGGCTCGGGTTCGGGTTCCGACTCGGGCTCGGGTTCCGGTTCCGGATCGGGCTCGGGTTCCGGTTCGGGCTCCGGTTCCGGTTCGGGCTCCGGTTTAGATTCAGCGCTCTGCGTTCGCTCCACGTCAAACGTCACCTCCATTTCGCGCTCCTCGATCACACTCGGATCCACATCAATCTGCGAAACCAAGGCCCCAGCAGCACCGTGCCCAAATAGGGCAATGGCAACTGCTGTCAGCAGGTCTCGATCGCGTCGACTCACGGAGACTTGGAAGAGTTCTTACTATCAGCCTCAGAGAGCTTGGGTTTCGTGCGAAGTGCAAACTTTTCAATGCCCACGCTGCGAACCATGTCGATAACTTCCATCACGGCGCCATGCGAGACGTCTTTGTCGCCCGCGATGATCGCCTTACTGTCTGGATGCGCGGCTTGGAACGATTTGAGGAGGGCCGTCGCTCCTAGCCGGTTCGTTGCAGCGAAGGTCTGCTCTTCGTCGTCGGTTGTCACAACGAGGCTCCCATCATCCGTTATCGCCAAACTGAGCGTTCCCTGAACGGCAGCTCCAGTGGCAGCCGCAGGCGAATCAACGAGAATTCCTTGGGCGGCGATCATGGGTGCCGTGACCATGAAGATAACGAGCAGCACAAGCACGACATCAACGAGAGGAGTCACATTGATCTCAGAGATGGCACCACCCTCATCTTGATATCCCGAGCTGGCCATCAGTCTTTGTCCTCGGTCTCGTCGTTGCCGTCTCGTTCATCGCCGTCTCGTTCGTCTGGTGTGCGCCGTCCGTCTTGCTCCTCAGCGTCGTGCAGGTTTGTGTACATGGCACTGAGCACTGCATGGGCGAGTGCATCGCTGTGGGCAAGATGAGAACGCATCAGGCGATTGAACACGTTGAACGCAACAACTGCGGGAATCGCCACCAAGATGCCGACAGCGGTGGCAACAAGCGCCTCCGAGGTTGACTCCATGACAGCATTGATGCCGCCTGTTGGATCCGCGTGTAAGTCGTTAAAGGCCTTGATGATGCCCAAGACCGTTCCAAAGAGGCCGATGAAGGGGGCGTTGTTGCCTAGCGTTCCGAGGGTGACAGTGAGCTGCTCGTACTCTTCTTTGCTTGCGAGCTTGGCGCTGTTCATCGCCTCGGAAGCTGCGTCAATGCCATGCTGCCGATTGTCGATACCCGCAAGCGCAACCCGAGCCGCCATCGCCTTGTTGCCCTTGTAACGGTTTCGCAGTGCATTAACCGAGTCTTCCTTGATGGCACGTACCGTTTCGACTTGCAATGCGCGGTGATCGAGTCTCCGACGCTTGAAGAACATGGCGCGCTCCACCACAACAGCAATGGATAGGACGCTCAACGCGAAAAGCAGGTAGAGAACCCACTCGGCGCCTAGAAGGGCAAATGCTACGATTTGATCAGTCATAGTTTTTCTTAGTCTTCACTCTCTGGTCTGTGACGCGTCCCTACTGCGGAAAGTCGTCAGCCCCCTTGATGATTTCACGCATGATCGCGGTGGCATAACTCCCCGATGGCAAGGCGAATCGCACTTCCAACGCATCTTCAAGTGCAGTTGCAGAGGCCTCATCTAAGATGATCGAGAGCGGCCGCCTGGCGCCATTGGCGAGCTTGCTGAGGTGAGAAAAACTCGCAAGTGTGATTTCCTCTCGCTCCAGAATGCGCGCTTCTCGCTCACTCGCTTTGGTGCCTTCGGCGGCGCACTTCATGCGATGTCCAAACATGGGGCCACTAAGTCCAACTTCTCCAGCGTCAAAACGCGCTTGATCGATAGATGCATCGTCTGAGGCAAAGACCCCGCCCGAATCGCGCTTCTGTAACAAGTCGCCAACGAGCACGGTTGAAAAGAGGTTGTCGTTCATTCTTTCGGCGAGGCACTCATTGAACAGTTTGCTTTGGTACGCCGAGATGTAGAGCCGGCGCTGCCGACCGCGTGGGGCTTTGCCTTCAATCTTGCTCTGTGTCACGAGCGCCTTGCCGATTTTGGCATTTCCACCCCTTCGACCAAAACGCTGTGCGCCATACCAATTGGGAGCACCAGGTACCGCAGCCAGACGTTGAAAGATTTGCTGCGCGCGGGTCTCTGCTTCTTCGAGGGAGCAGTCCATGTCACGAACCTTGAGAATAAAGCGATTGCCCTTGAGATGCCCGGTCTTGAGTTTGTTGCCGTGACGTTTCGCGCTTAGGATTTTGAGCCCTTCAATCTCGCACCCAACTACAGCTTCCGGTGTGAGAGGCGGCGGCAACGAGAGAAGCTGCCGGGTCACAGCGTACTTGTCCTTCATGCCGGCGGCGCCAATGTCGCTCTCACGAATGTCCAAGCACTTGGCAAGCTCCCGCACTGCGTTGGCCGTGGTCATCTCGCGTTTCTCGATCCACGCATAGACATGATCGCCTTCGCCACATGGCTCATACGCTGGAATTTCCTCGACTTCAAAATCTGTGAGCTGGGCACGCAACCTGCCACCAACTCCAGGCAGGTCAGCGGTGGCGTAGGGAAGGTGCAAAGCTCCGGGCGTTTCGTGGATGGTCATGACAGCTGCCAGAGGATAGCGCGCTCACTCTTTGCTAGGATGTGATCGTGCTGAGAATCCCTCTTGTCTGCTCGCTTCTGGCTGCAATCGCATGCGGTGGGGCCGCTCCGAAGACGACCGCACCATCGGTTTTGAAGGTTGAGGAGGCTGGACTGCCGTTTCACATCCTGCGGGCAACCAACGGTCGGGAAATTGCGCCCAATGAGTTTTTTGGTGAGCTCAAAGACGCACAAGCCATTTGCGTTGGCGAGAGCCACAATGACTCGCATCACCATTGGGCACAGCTTGAAATCCTCAAGGTGATTGCCGCTGAGGGCGATTTTGGAATGGGCATGGAGATGTTTCAGCGACCATTCCAGGGAGTGCTGGACGACTTTGCGGAGGGCAAAATCGGCGAGGAGACAATGTTGGCTCGAACCGATTGGAAGCGGCGCTGGACCTACGATTGGGAGTTCTACGCACCCATGGTCAGGCTCACCGTTGAGCGAGGTGGCGCTGTGCTCGCTCTCAATGTCTCCAAGGAGCTCAAAGACAACTGGAAGAGCGTTGGCACCAAAGGCCTCAGTCCCACAGACCGAGTAAAAATGCCAGAGCTCGACCTAGAGGACGAGCAGCATCGTATGTGGTTTCGCGCACTCATGGAGAGCATGAGCGAGAAACACGGTGCGGAAGAGCCCGGTGGGCATGCGCTGCTTGACGAGCCAGAGGCTGATGACGCACCAGAGGAACCTGCCTCGGGGGAACCCGCTGCATCTGGGACCGAGGCACAAAAAGCGCCTGAGGCCGACTTCATCGACCAGATCTACCCGGTGCAAGTACTTTGGGATGAGACCATGGCGGATACGGCGGCAAAGTGGCTCTTGGCGAAGGCCAACCGGCGCTTGGTGATTCTCGCAGGACATGGGCACTGCCATGAGAGCGCCATAATTCGTCGGATGCGCAGACGCGGCATTACGTCGGTGGTCTCGGTTCGGCCTGTTGTCGACACCGGAAAAGGCGAAGTCGCCGACCTGCTCACAGCACCAATTCACTCGTACCTTCTCGTCATGGAGAAGGACGCTAAGAAAAAGTAGGGCTACTCTTCTTTGAGAGCAGAGCCGGGCTCCGCACCATCTTGCGAGTTGACCATTCGCAGATACATGGCAGCTCTTCGGTCTGTGGGAGCGAGGGAAACACACTCTTGCCACTCGGCAACCGCTTCGGTTTTGCGCTTGAGCGAAAATAGCGTGACTCCAAGAGCAAGACGCGCTGGCAGGTAGTCGGGCTTTTCGTCCTTAACGCGTTGGTAGTGGGCTAGCGCATCTTCTGCTTGGCCCATTTCACGCAAGACATGCCCGAGTTTGGTGCGTATGTCGACGAAGGTCGGGCTCAATTCTAGCGCCTGCTCATACTCGCGAACTGCGTCCGCAAATCGTGAAATCTCCATGTATGCATCCCCAAGCTCAGCATGCATATTGGAGATCTTGCCGCGCGCAAATGGGTCGATGCCCTCGTCATCTCGCTTCTCATACGAGTTCTTAATTGCTCGGCTATAGATGTCTCGCGCTTCTTTGTACTTGCCGCGATCGTTGTAGGTAACCGACAAGTTCAGCGCCGCATCGGTGTACTTTGGATTTATCGAGAGGGCCTTCTCGAAGGCTCTTTCGGCCTCATCGTAGCGCTCTTGGCTGTGGTAGATGACTCCCTGCATGTTGAGCAGATCGGCGTAGCTTCCGTCTTCTCGTAGCACTTGCGCAAGCAATACCTGGGCTTCGGCGTACTCGCCCGCAGCAAAGTGCTTTCGGGCTAGGTTCATTCGTTGCCGTAGGTCTTCGTTCATCGTTCTTGGTCTTGACTTAGCCCGAGAGGCCGGAGAGCGCGCTTTGGGCCTGCTTGGCTTTGCTATGCGTGGGATGGGTCTTGACGAGCTCGCTCCAGATTTCCTTGGCGCGGGCATGCATATTCACCTTCACATATGCCTTGCCCAGCAAGTACATGGCTGGCGCGTCCAAACGCGTGCCTTTGTTTTCCTTGAGAAGTTTTCTTAAGCGAATTACGGTGCCCATGGCACGGCCGCGGTCCCAGTAAAACTTGGCAACATACATCTCGTGTTCAGCAAGCCGCTCATTGATCTTAGTGAGACGAGCCGCTGCCTTTTCACTATAGGGCGACTTGGGATACTTCTTGAGGAAGTTGGCAAGCTGCCGATGCGCATCGGCGGTCGCCGATTGGTCTTTTTCGTGAGAGGGAGGCAAGAGCCACCAATCACCTGGAAGCATCTTGTAATACGCCTCGCCTATACGATAGGAGCAGTAGCCGTTGATCACCATATCGTGCGTCGGGTGAAACTTGATGAACATCTTGTAGCCATCGATGGCCTGCAAATGATGGCCCGCACCAAACTCTGCATCGGCGAGTCGCAGCTCAGCAAGCACCGCAAATTTGGAGTAGGCAAAGCGCGCCTTGACGAAGGCAAAGTACTTGGCTGCACCAACCCAAGCTTTGCCCTCCAGTTTCTTTTCACCCTTGGCGTAGTTCTCCTGGGCCGTGACTGCATACTTCACACTGTTGTCGGCTCGACCGGCTCCGCATGCAGCGCCGCCAGCCACAAGACCCGCCAGCAGGATAGCGGCGACGACTGACTTGGCGACGAAGGACCTGGCGAGGAAGGACCTGGCGACGAAGGACCTGGCGAGGAAGGACCTGGCAAGGAAGGCAACGGACACTGGGCTGAGGGCTCGGGTATTCATCTGAAATTGCGGTGTTATGAGCATATTCTATATCGGTCAGGCGTTGGGCGGTCAAGGTGCTACCGCTGTGACTCCCCAAAGCCCAAATGGGTTGGCTCGCAATCATTTGCATCGGGGGCTTGCAGGGCTATAAGGGCGCTCATGCGCCGATTCCAACTCACACTTGCTATGGCCCTGATGGCTTTCGGGGCTTGCTCTGGCGCCCACACCGGACCAGCCATGCCGCCTGTGCCGGATTCCGACACCCGAGCCACGTTGGCGGGCCCGCTCTGTGAGGCCGCTGAGTGCCAATGCTCGGATGATCCT
Organism: Kofleriaceae bacterium; assembly: GCA_024762925.1. GTDB lineage: Bacteria > Myxococcota_A > Polyangia > Haliangiales > Haliangiaceae > NORP324. The sequence continues at coordinate 47,576 of JANTGM010000002.1, forward strand.
GCCAAGGTTGGGGCCGCTCCAGAGGGTTTCAAGCGGTTCAAGATCGAGCTGGGTCCCACAGAGCATGAATTGTGGGCCAGTGTCGATGGCAATCAGTTGTACAAGAGTGTCGAGCGTGCGAGCGCGTGTTTCTATCTCGATCTCGAAGAGGGTGATCATCCAATAAGCCTTCGTGCAAAAGGTGAGGCCGGTTTCGGTGCGCGTCTACAGGTGAGTGAGCTTGGCGGCAAGGGACCGTGGTGGTATCCGACATTCGACTTCGAGTGCGGAGCGCCTGGCCTGTGTGATGCGCAAGGGCTCCGTCGTTGGAAGCGCCGCTTAGCAGATGTCGATGCTGGTAAACACGCTCCCTGCGGATCGGTGCGCGTCTTGGGGGTTGATTGGCAGACTGGTCGAATGCCCGACAATCTTCACCCCGCCGACTTCTACCTAAAGGCCAATCTCAAGGTCTACAAATTCTTACCCTCGATGGAGCCCGGCTCCTCAGAGTGCACCAAGGGCTCGGGCGAGTAGGTTCTAAGATGTTTACCTATCCGCAAACGTTTGACGTGCTAATCGTTGGCGCTGGGCACGCGGGCTGTGAAGCTGCGCTCTCAGCTGCTCGCATGGGCGCGAAGGTGCTGGTGCTTACGGGCAACCTGGACATGGTCGCACAGATGTCATGCAACCCTGCCATCGGTGGCGTCGGCAAAGGACACTTGGTCAAAGAGATCGACGCATTGGGCGGTGAGATGGCGAAGGTCATCGACCAAACCGGCATCCAGTCGCGGCGCCTCAACTTGAGCAAGGGGCCAGCGGTTCGTGCTACTCGAGTGCAGGCCGACAAGCGTCGCTATCGCGAAACAATGCGTTCCGTGCTCGACAGTCAAGAGGGCTTGAGCTTGCGTCAGGCGAATGTCACAGAACTTCTCGTAGAAGAGGGTCGAGTATGCGGCGTAGGCACCAAGATGGGCGTGGCGTTTCTCAGCAAAGCCGTGATTCTCACGACGGGCACATTTCTCCGAGGGAAGATCTACGTGGGCGATGCAAAAGGCGAAGGAGGACGAGCAGGCGAGGCTCCCGCGCTAGGTCTCTCTCGGTCGCTTGAACAGCTCGGCTTTCCTCTGGCTCGGCTCAAGACCGGCACGCCGTGCCGTCTCGATGCAAAGAGCCTCGACTACTCTGGCCTTGAGGAGCAGCGCGGCGATGACCCGGCTCCCAGGTTTCGCGTCCTGGCGCCGCACGGTGAGATGCCACCGCTTCCGCAGCGCAGTTGCTATGTCACGTACACCAACACACGCACCCATGACATTATTCGCGGCGGCTTGCATCGCTCGCCAATGTTCAGTGGCGATATCGAAGGCACAGGGCCTCGCTACTGCCCGAGCATCGAAGACAAGATCACCCGATTCGCCGGCCGTGATCGACATCAGATCTTCTTGGAACCAGAGGGCCTCGACACATGCGAGGTTTATCCCGGCGGAATCTCCACATCGCTTCCATACGATGTGCAGCTCGAGTTTCTAAGAACAATTCCAGGTCTCGAGCAATGTGAGATGACGAGGCCAGGCTACGCCGTAGAATACGACTTCTGCGATCCGCGCGAGCTCTTGCCGACCTTGCAAACCAAGCGCGTTAAGGGACTTTTCTTAGGTGGGCAAATCAACGGGACGTCAGGATACGAGGAAGCAGCGATTCAGGGCATGCTCGCTGGTGTCAACGCCGCACTGCATGTGCGCTCGCTTGGCGCAGGCTATATCGAGAGCGAATTGGACGAACTCGTACTCCGCCGCGATCAAGCCTACGGGGGCGTCTTGGTGGACGATCTCGTGAGCAAGGGCACCAAGGAGCCCTACCGCATGTTCACCTCGCGAGCTGAATACCGCCTCATTCTTCGCGAAGACAATGCTGCCGATAGGCTCATGCCTATCGGCCGTGCCCTTGGCCTCGTCAGCGATGAGCGCTGGTCGCGTTTCGAGTCGTTTGGCCAGGCCCTCGCCGAGAGTCGAGAGGCCATGGCGACGCTTTCGGTGACGGGGACCGATGCTGTCAACGATCGCCTTGCAACAATTGGATCTGCCGCGATCAAAGACAAACGCTGTAGTTTCGAGGAGCTGCTAAAGCGGCCCGAGTTGCGCTACTCGCATTTGCGGGCCATCGCCGAGGCGGGTGGTCTCACCTTGCCCGAAGTCGCTCCCGACGTGGCCGAGCGCATGGAAACGGAGATCAAATACGCAGGCTACTTGAAGCGCCAAACGGTTGAAGCGGAGCGCTTGTCGCGATTTGAGAACCTACGTTTGCCCGACGATTTGGACTACAAAGGCATTCGAGGGCTCTCAAATGAGGATGTCGAGAAGCTCAGCGCTGCCCGACCACGCTCAGTAGGGCAAGCATCGCGCATCAGCGGTGTGACGCCAGTAGCGGTGACGGTTATTATGACCCACCTCGATATGGCACGGCGCCGTCGCGAACAAAACTCGGCCTAGGATTTACGATGAATCAGAACCTCGCCCTCCTCACTGTCTTACTCACAACTGGAGGGACCGTGGCGTCTGCACATGCCGGTGGGATTACCATTCCCGGATACGGAAGCCAAGCGCAGCCAAGGGCTGGTGCCTTTGTTGCCAAGGCTGACGACCCTTCTGCCATTTTTCACAACCCGGCAGGGCTAGCGAAACTCAAGGGAACGATTGTCCAGCTCGGAATAAATCTGATCAACTTCAGTCAGACGTTTCAACGTTCAGGAACGTATGATGCTTGTGCAGATCCAAAGTGTCCCGCCGCAGGGTTGCCCTATGAGGGCCAGCCCTATGAGAAGATCGAAAACCAGGGACACGGTGCAGCACACCTAGGCGACTTCGCAATTGTGCCGCTGCTTTCGGCAAGTAGCGATTTTGGGCTCGACGCGCCAATCGTCTTTGCGGCTGGAGTGTTTGCGCCCGGTGCGGCTTCCGCCGATCGAGAGTTCGCCCCGGGCTACCAGATTGAAGCAGATCCCAATCAACCGCCCCCTCCAGGGCGCTACGACATCCTGAGCCAAGAGGTCGCCGTGATCTTTCCCTCTGTTGCGGTCGCGTACTCGATTAATGACAAGATTGATGTTGGTGTGCGCGCAAGTTGGGGCATTGCGGATCTGCGCGCTGAAACCTCGCTCTGGGGGCTTCGAAACTACGAAGAGTGGGAAGCGCTCGACGTTCAGTTCACGACGGAGGCAACCGACAAGTTTGTGCCCGCGTTTGGTTTTGGAGCGATGTATCGACCGCGTGCTGATGTCGAGCTCGGCTTCAACTTTCGCTCTGGCGCATCGATTCGCTCCAAGGGCATAGGCACTGCAGCATCGGGGTCCGCGACGCTGCAAGAAGGGCTCGACTTGTTGGAGCCAAAGACGCAAGGACCGTTTGTCTGTGGTCCGGGTGGGACGCTTGCAGCCCTAACTACCTGTCTAAATCTCGATCTGCCGATGGTCGCCTCCATTGGTGGTCGCTGGATTCACCGCGACCCTGATGGAAGCGAACGAGCGGATTTCGAAGTGGATGTGCAGTGGGAGAATTGGTCGGCAGCTTCTGACATCTCCATCCTGGTCGACGCGCGAACGGTCACACTGCCTGGGGGATTGCCACCGGCGAACGTACACCATGGCTTCAAGGACGTCTTTTCCTTTCGAGCTGGTGGTGCCTACAAGCTACCCGTGGCGGGTGATGCGATACAGGTTCGCGGTGGTCTCGCGCACGACACCGAGACTGCTCCCAACAGCTGGACTCGACTGGACCAAGATGGGTTCGCTCGTACAACGATTGGCGCTGGGCTTGCCTACGAGATGCCGGGCTGGCGCTTCGAGTTTAGCGGCGGTGCAATTCTTGAGGGCACGCGAACCGTCGATCACGGTGGCTGCAACCCCGACATCAACAATCTCGGCTGTGAACTCGACAACCAAGAAACCCTGATTGGCGATCGCACAGCTCCGGACCCGGCCCAGCCCATTGCCTCAGAAGAGGACAACACGGTGGCGCAGTCTCCGTTCAATGCAGGCGTGTACGAGCAAGGCTATGTCTTCTTGGGCATGGGCGTCACGGCTTGGTTCTAGGACCTAAGAAAAACTATGATCAACAGAGAAGAGCTAGAAGCTGCACTTCGCGAGAGCCTTGAAGACCGTCGTCTATCGCGCAACGAACGCCACGACCTAAAGACGCTACTAGGAGACACACCATTGGGTGATGAAGAGCGCGCGTTTCTGCGAAATCGTGTATTTGCGGTTGCAAAAGAAGTCGCGAGTGAAACACCTGCCCTGGCTCTTCTCGATTGGTCGCAAGACGTGATCAAGGCGCTTGAGTCGAAGCATGCTCGCACAAGCCAGATGGAGGTTTGCTTCAGCCCTGGCGATGATTGCCTCGATTCGATTGCGCGCCTCCTTCGTTGGTGCCAGCACTCAGCTGACATTTGCGTTTTCACCATCACCGACAACCGGGTCGCGGAGGCCATTACGACGTGCGCAGCTCGGGGTGTGAAGGTTCGAGTGATTAGCGACAACGACAAGAGCGGTGACACGGGGTCGGATGTGGTGCGCCTCGAGAGGGAGGGCATCGCTGTTCGACTCGATCGAAGTGAACATCATATGCACCACAAGTTCGCCGTCTTTGACAACGCGAAGGCCCTAACAGGGAGCTACAACTGGACGCGTTCCGCAGCCACAAGCAACCGAGAGAACGTCCTTGTCTCGGATGACCCGCGGGCGGTAGGGAGCTTCGCGCGCGAGTTTGAGCGCCTTTGGGAAGCGTTCGCTTAGCGGCCCCGCCTTGTCGTCGGGTCCCTCTTGAGCAAGCCTAACAGCGGCAGTAGTAGATACCTACTTCGCTGCTGCTCTGCGTTGTGAGTCCGTTGTCATCTCTGCGCATGAGCGAGCGATTGAAGCCATCGCCATGCGTGATGAAGTCGAGATCGCCATCACCATCGATATCGGCACAAGACTCAATGTCTCCAAGGAACGGATTGTCAGAGGACAGAGCCTTCAGTGTGCCATCAGCTTGGCGCTCAAAGAGCGTACCCAGCTGGGCCTCAAACTCTCCGCAGCCACCAACCTGTGCCTCGACAAAGACAAGTTCCTGCTCAGGGCTGCGAATTACTCGAATGGTGAGATCACCGTCCCAGTAGGTGTCCCACTTGCCCTTTTGGCCATCGGCCAAGAACTCCTTCTGAAACTTGCGATAGGCTTTGGTGCTTCGAAACGCTCTTCGCGCTTCACGACGCTCTGCCTTGGTGCCTCTGGAGAGCCGACCGATGCTTGGTGCTTCCAGCTCGCTGTGTCTGCCCCAGGTCGCCCCACTGCATGAACCCTTCTCTGGGGTGATTCGCGCTGCCAATAGTGGTCCATCGGCGTACTCATCCCAGCCTTCGTTGGTCAATCCATCGCCTGCGAATTGTTCTACGAGTTCGAGGCTGGTGACCATGCCACTGCACGCAAACCCTTGAACGTCATACAAGGTCACTGTGGCCCCAAGCCAAGCTTTTTGATCGACCGGCACAGCGCTATCGAGCGTGGCTTGCCGAAGTGTCGTAAGCATCTCATCTTCGGTTGAAGCCATAATGCGCCCTGTGCCCCAGGTCGTGGGTGCCTTTGCCTGCAAGACCAGGTAGGCGTTCTTGCCATCTTGGATCGCGATTCGCGCTTCGGCGCTGGCAGCCAGAAGCTCGGGTTCCGGAGCTGGCTCTGGCTCGGAGGTTGGAATCTTGGGTTCCGATTGGTAGGCGTAGGGCCCGGGGACAACTGAGACAAACTCTGAGTCCGTTCCGGAATCGCCGAGAACCGGCTGTGTCACATGTATGTTGAAGTACGGCGGCCCATGCTCAATGAGCACACCACCAACAAAGCCCCCCAAAGCAGCAATGACAATGCTTGTCAAAAGGCCAAGAGGAGCTGGATTTCGATGGGGCGTAACCTGTTGTGAAAGGGACATGCTCCTTGTATGGAGCAAGTGTGGAACCGAAATGATTCTCTATAATTTCAGAAGATTACGGTAGAGCGTGTCGGTGGTGACACGCCCGGTAGCAGGTTTTGACACGCCTGTTAGCGTGCGCAGGTGCGGTGACTCTGTGGGTTTCGGCGGAAGTCCGTGGAGTTGACCTCTGGACAATTTGCTCGAATCAGTGACTTGAGGCTTGTTGCCTCGGAGTGGGTGAGTGCGAGGCTGTCAAACACGAGTGGGATGGATGAAGCGGTCTCGATGCGAAGGCGAAGCTCTTCAAGCTCGCCATTGCCACGTCCGGTCTCTGAGATGTCTTCGAAGTAGGATTTATACGAATCGATGACGCTGGTGAAAGTCGGAGCCTTCAGGTGCATGACGTTTTCAAAGGTTGAGTGCTCGGCGTTGATGCTCAGGTTGTAGCTGCCTGTGTAGAGCTCGTCACCGTCGATAATCATGAACTTGTTGTGCATCTGCTCGGCGTAGGAGAAGTGCCAGCGGTAAGCGTAGTACTTGTAGCGAACGTCAATGCCCGACTCGCCAATCGCTTTGCCCCAAAGGAACGACTTGTTCTCACAGTCGAAAATCTTGTTGTCGGTGGTTGCATTCGCGACGCAGGTTTCGCGCTTGGAAATCTGCGAGTTGTTGCCTGTGAAGGAGATGTACTCTTGCTGATCCAAGTAGACTCGAATGTCCATGTTTGGATTTGCTTGCTTCTTCGCGATGAGCGCTTCAGCAACCGGGCGGAGGCGCATGTGGCCAGATGCAATCCAAATTGAATCGGTAGAGTCTTCGATCGCTTTGACCCAGCGGTCGCTCATGCTCAGGTCTTGGCGTGAGCGGAGTCGGAACGTGGTGGAACCGTCAGAGATGTTGAAGTTGTCCGAGGTGAAGTAAATGTCCAAATCGGGGTCATCTGGGATGTCTGCATCGGTGATCTCGAGAGTGGAAATCGTGAAGGGAAGCGTATCATTGGAGACCAGGTCCCGAGAGTGATTCCACATCAAGTCAAACTCGCGTTGCAGCTTGAGAGCCATCTCGGGAACACCAGTGAGGAAGAGTGTGTTTTCGTCGTAGATGGTGGCGCCACCTGTGGACCAGTTTGCACTTCCCGAGGAGATAATCGCCGTATCGGCCTCAGCGATGTCGTGACGAGGCCCATCGATGAGCACCAACTTGTGGTGCATGATTTTGTTGACGAAGCGAACGTTTACGCCAGCCGTCTCGAGTCGACCCGATTTGGAGTTGGTGAGCGCCGTCCCATCGAGCTTCTTGTCTTTGGCTCGGGCAGTCTCAAAGATGAATCGAACATCGACACCACGTGCAACGGCATCTTCAAGCGCATCAGCAATCGCGGCGCTTGAATAACTGTACATCGCAATGTCAATCGACTGTCGCGCCTGAGCAATCATCTCGGCGACCTTTGCTGTGTGCGATTCGTCGAGAAGCTGCGGTGAGAAAATTACTGAAGCCGAGTCTGAGTCTTCAACGAGAAGCCCCTGAGCAATGGCGTACTCTAGGAGTGCACCAAGCGCCGATGGGCCTACAAAGGAAACATCGTCCAATTCGGCGAGGTCGTCAAACGCATCGTCATCTGCGGTGCCAGGGGCGGCATCTGGACCATCGCGATGTGCAATGATGTTGCGCGCTGCACGAGCGTTGAGTCGGGCGTCGTCGTCGAGCTCTTCGAAATCGACGCTACTATCGTTGACCAAGGCAAGAACGGCTTTGGCCTCTGCGGAGCCAGCGCCAATGTCATCGGCTTTGCCAAAGGAGAAGCTGTCAAACTCCCCATCAGCGGGTTCATCGGAGGAGCAGGCAATTGTGCCAAGAGCGAGGAGGGCGGCGAGGGTGGTGGCGAGAGGCTTCATGCCCCGGACAAGAGCAACATGCGATCCAACCGTGATTTTTCAGTTCTCCCCTCAAAAATCAGCAGGTTATGCTGCTTTCGTCACCAGCGCCTGGTGGCGACTGATCTCGCCGGACAAGCTGCTGTGGCTACGTTTTTGCGCTGGCAGACCTCAGGAAACCCAAGTTGCCGCAGCAGACGCCACACTATTCCAAGAGTGCCAGCAAGTCATCGCGGGTGAGAGATGTGGCTTGATCTGCTTCGCCAAGGGCGGCGTCGGCCAGGCTTCGCTTGCTCTGCTGTAGCGCGAGGATTCGTTCCTCAACCGTGTCACGAGCGACCAAGCGGTAGACCATTACAGGACGCTCTTGACCAATTCGGTGAGCGCGATCGGCGGCTTGGTCCTCGGCAGCGGGGTTCCACCATGGGTCAACAAGGAAAACGTGATCTGCGGCAGTCAGGTTGAGGCCCGTGCCACCCGCTTTCAGCGAGGCAAGAAGTACGGGCGGGCCTTCAGCATTTTGGAAGCCGTTGACGATGTCCTTGCGATTGGTCGTTGCCCCATCGAGTCGCAAGAACTCGATTCCGAGTTTTTCTAAGTGTGGCTCGATAAGGTCCAACATGGAGGTCCACTGTGAGAAGACCAGAGCTTTGTGACCATCTGCACTGGCGGTGGCAAGCGCTCCAACAAGCGTACGCACTTTCGCAGAGGTATCGGCATCCTGCCCAGGAATGAGGGCAGGGTGGCACGCAGCTTGGCGAAGACGCAGCAATGCCTCCAGGGCTGCAAGGACACTACCGCCGGCGGTCAATCGCTCAACGATGTCCTTCCGCGTTGAGGCGCGAACTGCGTCATAGACTCCGCGTTCAGTTTCGTCCAGTTCGACGTGCAGCACAGAGTCTGTTCGAGGTGGCAGCTCGGGGGCCACATCGCGCTTGATGCGGCGCAAGACGAAGGGGCGGATCTTCTTTCGAAGGCGCTCTGCAGCTCCGTCTTCACCGCGGCTAATCGGCTTTGCATAGCGGTTTGCGAAGTCGCTGCGGGCGCCGAGGAGGCCTGGATTGCAAAAGTGCATCAGGCTCCAAAGCTCCTCGAGGCGGTTCTCCACGGGCGTACCGCTAAGTGCAACCCGGAATTCGGCATTGACTTGGTAGGCTGCCTTCGCGACTTGCGATGACGGGTTCTTAATGGCCTGGGCTTCATCCAGAACGACAACGGTCCACTTCTCTTTTGCGAGTTTTTCTGCGTCGATTCGCAAGATCGCATAGGTGGTGAGCAGCACGTCGACCTTCTTGCTGAGCTTGCGCTTTGCACCGTGATAGATGGCCGTCGAAAGGCCAGGTCGGAACTTTTCAATCTCCGCGGCCCAGTTGTGCACTACGCTTGTCGGGCAAACAACCAGGCAGCGACCCTGTAGGGCGCAGATCGTTTGCAGAGTTTTACCTAGACCCATGTCGTCGGCGAGAACCGCACCAAGCCCAGCATTTCGCAAGAAGCACAGCCAGTTGACGCCTCGGCTCTGATACTCGCGGAGGTCAGCATTGACGCCCTCTGGCAGCGGAACATCGTCAAGCGATTCGAAATCCGCAAGCAGTGGTTCGAGGCGGTCAAAGCTCACAGGGCGTGGCTGGCCCATGCTCTCGGCGAGTTGGCTGAGGGTCGGAACAGCAAAGAGCGGAAGAGCTTCGTCCGCGCGGCTTAGCTCACGGGCCGCAAGCAAGTCGGCGACTCGATGGCCGTGCTCACCAAGCCAATCACCTGGCAACGGTGCCCATCCTCCGCCCTCAACCGGAACGAGTTGCAGGCCGCCCTGCCAGGCTCCAATCACGGCAGAGGCTTCTACGCGACGCGGTTCTTTGCCGGTGTCCTTCTCCGACGTCTCAAAAAACAGTTTGTAGCTATCGCCATCGATAACCAGTCGAGGAACCAGTGCATGGCGGTAGAGCAGTTCATCGGTACCCGATTGCACTTCGCCGTGAAAGCGCCGCATTTTGGCCGTGAAGGCAGTTGCCTCTGGTCCCTCATACGTGACTCGCCGACCGGGAACCAAGTTTAGTTGATCGCGCAGACGCTCTTTTAGCGCCTTTTCGGCTCGGTGATCACGCGCAGGAACCAAGTCGCTAAGGTGCACAAGGTTGTTGCCATCGATTCGGGCTTGCGGCGGATCACCATAGACGAGTGTCGGCAACACCGATAGCACCTGGCCCTCTTGCTCAATCGCAATGTCAATGCGAGGTGCGAGCCCTGTCTCTACGCCTGGTAGTCGGTCGGTTCGGATATCGAGAATGACCTGGTTTTCAAGAGTGGGCAGCACAGTCGTGACGAGTTCGCCCAAGCGCTCGGCGGGGTAGGCCATCGTGATTGGAAGGTTTTCGAGGCGAGTCCCGGTGACACCAGTCTCTCCGAGTACTCGAAGCGTTCCCCGAACAAGGGCGACGCCATCCACAACGAGAGAGTCCATCTCATTGTTCGCCATCACCGAAAGGCGAACCCCCTTGCCCTGGTTGCGAATGAGTGCAGACGGTAGTAGGAGTTCTTCTGAGGTCTCGATGGGCTTGCCATCTAGGCTGACCCGCTCAACGGATGAGAGTGCCTTGAAAAGCTCCAGCAGCGTTTGCAGAGGCAGAACTCGTGGAGGGCGCACTCCCAAAATACTGTCAATTTCGAGGTCGGTGTTGTTTGCGTTGACTGCTGGGCCACCATGGCTTGTGACCATAGAGTAGAGTGTCGTGCCTTCAATGGCTGTTTCTCGTTTGCCATCGACGATGACTCGCTGAAGGGAAAGACCGCGCTTCTCGGTGTGAAAGCGATAGTGAATCGGGCCACCCATATGCGTCGAAACTGGAAGGTCATCTCCAATTTCGCGGACCTTGGCGAGTGCGATGATGGCGGCCGCAACATGAGCGCATGTCTCAATCTGGCTTGGGCAGTCGCAGTCCCATTCGCGGTCGGGGGGGTAGAGAACAACCGTCGGAGCAACTGGAAGCCCCGGGGCTTTGACGCGAAGCACAATCTCTTCGTCGGAGCTTGATTCGCCGGCCACGCTGTCGGTGCGCGCTAATTTGACACCTTGGGCCCAAAGACCACGGGGGCATTCGTTTTTTACTGATTCTAGTAGTTCGTGCACAACATCCTCAGAAGGAGGCGCTAGCAGTACCACGATGGCGGCCGAATTCCCCCCTCTTCTTGCTGCTCGATTGCATCTCTTGTGATGGATCTGGCTTGGGGGAGCATTGAAATGCACCAGGGTAGCGGTTTGGGCCCGAAAAGTTGGCGCTCAGGGCATTTCTTGCTGTGAACCGAGGCCGCTTCGCTCTAGGCTACCGAGTTGGCCGCACATCGTCTTGTTATTGTTCCACTGGCCCCAAGACATGGCATTCGATACGTTCGCAGACATGTTTGATCGCTTTGTCTTCGTGAAACTCAAAGACCAGTGGGCCAATGATGACGGAGTCGCCGAGTTCGTCGCCGAGAGCCGTCGCGTATTGCCGAGCCTTCCCGGTGTAGTTCGCGTACGTGCAGGGCGTCCTGCAGACGCTCATGCGGGCAAGGGGTGGGATGCATGCCTAGTCCTTGGGTTCGAATCTCTCGAGGCGATCGAGACGTATCGGGTGCATCCCAAGCACCAGGCCTTCTTGGATGACTTCTTGGGGCCGCGAGTGGAAGCCAAGCGCGTATGGAATTTCGAATCCGAAGAACTCTCAGATCCAGCGGGGCAACCGTGAATCGATTGGCCCACGGCGTGGTGTTGGCAGCACTGCTACTTGCTGCCTGCGGTGAGGATATCCAGCCCGAAATGCTTTCAGTATCCATCGAAGGCTACGAGAGCTGGGACAAAGTAGAGCCGCTTCTCGGCCCTGTGCCTGGACACGGCGATACGTACCGAATCATGTATCGCAACGAATTGGCGCGCAGCTACACTGGTGCCGGTGAGTACCCTGTGGGGGCTGCCATCGTGAAGGAAATTTATTCCTTGAGTGGCGACGAAGGCAAAGGCAGTCTTTCCTACAAGGCAGTCATGCGCCGCATGGATGCCGAAGACAACCCAGGCCTTCCAATCGACGGTGGCTGGCTCTTCACGCAGATCAATAGTGGGACCGAGGAGTTTCAGCGTGACCTCTGTTGGCAGAGTTGCCATCGAGCCGCACCCTATGTGGGGGCATTCTTCGACCACGCATACTAGCAATCTGCGCACAACCAGGCGTCGCGTGCGAACCCAAGAAAACTCTGCGTGGATGGGCGCTTGCTTGGTGTCAAAGCCCAGAGCGGTAAGGCCCATACCAAAGACCTGGAGAGTCTTACTTGACGAGGGCAACTGGACCTGGGCAAGTTCGCCTTCAGAATTCGAACCCCAGATTTCACAGGAGTCTCTCAATGTCCCGTATCCAAATTCTTCGCGCTGTTGCTCTCGCCACTCTCACGCTCACGGTTTCTGCATGTGACAAGGGGCCGCAAACCGGTACCCCGACACCAGCAGCCAAGGCCGGAGACAACACGGCCGTCGATAGCGAGCAGGCAAAGAGCCAACCAGCCGAAGCCGCAAAGCCCGCTCCAGACACATCAGCCAAGGGCGAGGTCTACGGCGCAGGAGTTGACAAGATGGCCACAGTTGAAATCTCAGAAATTGTCGCAGACCCAGAAGCGTTTGATGGCAAGATCGTGCAGGTTGAAGGCATGGTCACCGACGTATGTGCCAAGCGCGGCTGTTGGTTCGAGATGGCTGGCAAGGCTCCTGGCGAGAAGGCGAGATTCAAGGTGAAGGATGGGGAGATGGTCTTTCCTATGAGTGCAAAAGGAAAGAGCGCCGTTGCTCAGGGAAAGATCGTGGCTCAGAAGCTCTCTTTGGAAGATACCCGCGCAATGGAAGAGCACTACGCCAAAGAGTCGGGTCGCGAGTTTGATCCCAAGAGCATTACTGAGGGCAAGACGGTGTTCCGCATTGAAGGCACAGGCGCCATTATTCGGGACTAATGCCCCGCCGCAAGATACGCTGGCGAAAGCTGTTTCGGTCGCTGCATCGCGACATCGGCTACGTTGTGGCTGCGCTCACTCTGGCGTATTCCATATCGGGAATCGCTGTCAACCATATCGAAGACTGGAACCCCAACTACACCTTTGCAAACACGAGCATTGATGTAGGAGGGCTGCCTGTTGGTGACTACCAAGCCATGCAGGATCATGTTGTGGCCGCATTGAACATCAATCCAAAGGCGGTAAAGGGGCACTTTATGGAGACGGAGACGGTCTTTCGCGTCTTTCTCACCAACACAGAAGAAGTCTCAGTTGACATCACGACGGGGAAGGGGCTTTTTAAACAGGTAAAGACCCGGGCGGTGCTCTACGAGATCAATGCATTGCATCTCAACAGCATCAAAGGAATCTGGACCTGGGTCGCAGATGTCTTTGCCCTCATGCTCATCATCCTGGTTCTCACGGGCGTATTCATGATGAAAGGCAAGCGAGGAATCATGGGACGTGGCAAGTGGTTCATCGCATCGGGGCTCGCAATTCCCCTCGTGTTCATCTGGTATATGGTCGCCGGCGCCTAGCCAATTTCTGGTGTGGAACACCAGACCACAGCGCCGAAGGCGCGAACCACCACGCTTGCTCGCAAGCGTTAGCTAGTTTTTGTCCCTATCGGGACGGAAACTAGCTAGAGCGTATCTCACAACCTCTTCGGTCATCTGAGTCCCGAACTGCGGTGCATCTCGGCGTCGCGAAACCTTGCCATAGAGCGACTATGCCTGCGCTCTCGCTCCGGCCCTCGATCAGTGGGTATGAATGAGATACGCCCTAAGTTGCCCGGCATTGCCTACTTGTTGGCTGCGGGCTTCTTGGTTTCGTCTCTGGTCTGTAGCTTTGCTAGTTTGCCGTGCACAACGCCGCTGTGGGTGGCAACAAATCGGTAGCGAGCCATGGTGTGCCCTGGTTTTATGAACGTGAATTCGTGGGCTCGCTGATCCGCTGAGCCGCTCCAGAAGGTTGGTGTAACACCGATCTCTTTGCCGTCGATCGAAGCTGTTGCCCCGGGCGGCGTTGATCGCAAGACAAGTTCGATGGTCTTGCCCTTCGACGCTTTGGGGACGTGTCCAAGAGGTTGGTATCCGAGCGTTCCATCGAGGTGGGTTCCAGCCGCCGGTGCGACCGTGATGGCGTTTGGCAGAGGAACTGCTGGAGCTCCTGCATCCTCTGGTGTGGCCGCACTGGGTTGCGCGGTCTCTTCACTCTCAGCTGCATCGTCGCTGTTTGCGCAGGCACAGGCGAACGCGAGGACAAGAGAGGCGATGGGGAACAGAATGCGAGTGGCACGCATAGTAGGCAACCTATCACAGAGCCGAGTCACTCACGACTCTTCCAGCATGTTGCCCTCGGCCACCCAGCTGCCGAGCCCTCCCATGAGGTTCTTGACGTTCTTGTAGCCCATGGCCTTGAGAAGAAGCAGCGAGCGCAGTGAGACGTTGCCAACATTGCACACCGCGATGATGGTGGCGTCCTTGCTTGGTAGCGCCGCGTGGCCGAGCTTCAGCTCTGTTTCGGGAATGTTGATGGAGTCTTCGATGTGTCCCTCGGCAAACTGTTCGGGAGTTCGAACGTCGATGAAGACTGTGTCTTCTTCGTCCATAAGGTCTTCAACGCCACCCATGTCGATAACATCTTCGGAGCTTCGCGCATTGTCCAGTAGCGTGCGTAGTAGGAGTTCTTCTGAACTTGCGGAATCTCCGCCGTTGGAACCATTGCTTGGCGTGACAGGGCTTTCCAGTGTAGGGAAGAGGTCGGGAAGGTGTTTGATCACCGATTCGGTGTACTTGAAGATGTTGTCGGGGAACATTACAACAACGACCAGCCCCTCCTCATCGGGCACCATCTTAAATGCCCCCGCCAACGCCATGGCCGAACTTGGCCCCGCAATGATTCCCTCCTCGCGATTGAGGCGCGCGCAAAGCTCGTAGGCCTCCAGGTTGTCGATGTCTTGTGTGCCGTCGTATTCCTCTGGGTGGAAGAAGTCTGTGAGCATGAGCTGCCTCTTGCTTCGCACTCCAGGAATGTCATGGCCCTCAACAGGAGCCACGCCAAGGACTCTGATCTCAGAGTTTTTCTCTTTGAGGTAGCGCCCTGTGCCGGTGATCGTGCCACAGGTGCCAAGGCCGCAGACGTAGTGCGTGATGGAGCCCTCGGTCTGCTTCCAGATTTCGGGCCCCGTGGTTCGATAGTGCGCATCGGGGTTGGCGCTGTTCTTGTATTGATTGAGCTGATGAAATCCCGGCTGCTCCGCAATGTCGCTAGCTCGCACCATCGCACCTTCGAGAGCACCTGGAGCTGGGCACAGTGTGTCGTCTAGCTCAATGACGTCGGTTCCGAAGAAGCGAAGCACAGTCTTTTTGGTCTGCGGAATGTCCGAAGAGAGTGGTGTGGTGAGCGTGTAGCCTTTGAGATTGGCAACCATTACCAAGCCCATGCCCGTGCCGCCCGAAGTTGGCTCCACCAAGTGTTTTGTATCGCCTCCAAGAACGCCACGTTCTTCGGCATCTCGAATTAGGTTTGCGGCAACTCTGTCTTTGACTGAGCCAAACGGGTTGTACCACTCGAGTTTGGCGTAGACCTTCGTGTGCTTGTACGGTGTGACCTTGTTGAGTTGTACGATTGGAGTTGGATTGTCCTCATTCGACAAAAGCTCCAGCATGGACTCGTAATTTCGTAGCGTGTGATTTCCCATGGCTCGCCCGAGATACTGTCATTGTCGCAAAACTGGCGCCAATCAAGTTGCAGCCGTTTCCCATACCCCTAGAGACTGTCGAGGCGAATTTCCTCGGTAACGGTTCGCGCGATGTTGCGGAAGTCCTTGCGGAGGGACTGAGATTTGCCCTGTGGCCCCGTGCTTCGACCGTCCCCTTCGTGGGGGGTTTTTGTGAGAGGGCTGGTTGGCCGGGTTGTCATATCCGGGCGGATCAGCGGGCTGCAGAAGATACGGATCAAGTCCTGGCGAGCCTCCTCGGCCTTGCGCTTGCTCTGGGTCTCGTCGGCGCTGCCCTCTAGAGCCGTTAGCAGGTCGCCAACGAGCCAGAGCGCTACACGATTCGCACTCATCGTGCTGGTCTCGATCCATCGGGTCACAATTTCGAAGCCGGCATGTTTGTCTGGGCGAAGTTTGCGGACCAGAATTTTAAGTTGATCAAACGTGGTTGCATCAATCGCCTTGGCCAAGGCGGTTGCAGTTTTTGAAACAGGAACGCCAGGCTCACTATTTGCCAACTCGAACACAGCATCGAGAGCGTGACCCAAGGCTTTGGTATTCGGCTGCACAGCCCGAGCTAGGTATTCTCGCCGCAACATCACTAGAGCCCGTGCGAGAAGGAAACTGGTCTGTAGAGACTTGGCACTCTCTGCCGCATCCTTATTGAAGATGATCACGGGAATGAGTTGACCGCCAGCGCGCTCGGTTCCAGTCTGCACACCAATGGGAGCCTCGGCGTCCAAGTAGATGGCGGGCGGATGCACACCCAGTTGTTCTGCGAGAGCTTGCGCGCGAACGGATGCAGGGTGACTCGATGGCAGAGACTTACGACCGCCAAAGGTTGGTCTTCGCCGTTGCCGAGGAGCGGTCGTTGCAATGGCTGGTGTGAGAAGAGCGAGCAGGTGA
This sequence comes from Kofleriaceae bacterium, assembly GCA_024762925.1. Lineage (GTDB taxonomy): Bacteria > Myxococcota_A > Polyangia > Haliangiales > Haliangiaceae > NORP324. The sequence continues at coordinate 64,000 of JANTGM010000002.1, forward strand.
CCGAGGGCAAAGCGCTCCTCTCGATGACGCAAGAGAGCCATCGTCTCATTATCGAGAGCGGTTGTGCGCTGTTTGGGAATTGGTATGTGCTTGGGCGTCTCACTGCACATGGTTGAGACTGCCTGCTGGCACGCTGCGGCCGCAGAAGCATTGCCCGTTTTTTCAAACAGCCTGGCCAATGCGTTGTAGCTAGGCAAGAGGCTCGGTTCGAGATCTAAGATTGACTGGTGCTGAGCGATCGCATCGTGATAACGCCCGTCCTCCTGATAGAGGGCTGCGAGACGTTCTCGGTTCTCGAGGTTCTTTGGCAGTAGCCCGACCGCAACTTCGAGCGCGCAAAGAGCGGTTTCTCGATCTCCGAGATGTTCTGAGCACAAGTCGGCTAGATCAATCCAGGCAGAGGCGTGTTCCTCTGCACTCAAACCGGGAGTGTCTCGCAAGGCCGCAAGGAGTCGCGAGCTGCAGTCGAGCAGGCCCTGCCAGTCTTCCTTGGTTCGCAGAAGTGTTGCCAGTCTACGAAGAACACTCAGGTCCCTTGGAGCCTCGTCGGCAGCAGTCCACAACATGCGCACAGCTGTGTCCACGTCACCTAGCTCTTCTTCATGTAGGTGGGCGGTGGTTGATCGGTAGCGGGCACGCACCGATGGGTCGCTCTCTGTCTGAATCAGATGGTCGAGGTATTCCAGGCTTGCATCCCACTCTTTGTCTTCAACAGCGAAGGCGAGGCAGCGATGCAGCAATAGGTGATCATCGGGCGTAATGAGTAGTGCGCTGTGATAGGCGTCGCGCGCTTCCGAGCGTTCTCCCAAGTGATCGCGGCATAAATCGCCGATCTTGATGAGCAGCCCTGCTCGCTCGGCAGGAGGGGCATCGAGCAGCAGCGCCCGCAGGTAACCAATCTGCGCTTCTGGCTGGTCCTTTGAAAACTCGACCAAGAGATTGAGAGCGCGCCGATCGAACGGAGAACGCTCGCGCGCTTTGGCAAGAAAGCCCATCGCCTCATCTTGCTCTCCGATTTCGTAGGCGCGCCTGGCCAAGAGGCAGTACGCCGTGGCCTTGTCTTCAACCGTTGTATCGCCTTCCAGAAGTAGCTTGGCGGTGCTCTCCGCCACACTCCATTGCTCGCGGGCAAGGGCTGCCTCTGCCAGTTGTCTGGCGATGTCAGTGCGCTCGGGAAATGCCTCAAGTGCGCGCTGCATGCACGCGATCTCCTCTTTCCACTGGCCAAGCGCAGCATAGGCGTCTGCCATTGCTTGCAGCTCCTCGAGCTGTTCCTCTTTTCGCACTCTCTCGTTCTGGGTCTCAAGCAAGGTGATGAGGTCTTCGTGACGGCCACGGGCCTCGTAGAGGCGCCGCAATTCGACGGCGACAATTCGCTCATCGCTGCCACTGAGCCAGCGATGCTCAAGCACTTCGATGCCGCGGTCTGTCGCATTGAGGTTCTCAAAACACCGAGCGGCCGCGAGTGCGTATTTCGTGGACTCAAAGCCTGTTGTGAGCAGCGATGCCTTATCGTACGACTCGGCAGCGCGGAGGTGTTCACCTTGGGACTGCAACACCTCGGCGAGTGCCTTGTGCAAGTCGGCACGGTCTGGGCAAGTCACAACGGCTGCTTCCAGGCTCTTTACCGCCCTTCCCGATTCGCCGTGTTGTTGCCACAAGCGAGCAGCGTGTTGGAGTAGTGTCGCTTGCGCATTGCCTTCTCCCAGCTCAGCGAGCTTGTCCGAGAGTCGAGCGGCCTCTCCATAGCGACCGGCGTGTTCGAGCAATAGCAAAATGCGTGCGCCGAGCTCAGAGTTATTCGGCTCGCTCTCACGAAGCTCCGAGAGCAGATCGATTGCGGGCCCCAGCTCAGCGAGTTGGTGCTGGTGCAGCTCGGCCATCTGCAGAATCCAATGCGCCTTGTCTTGGCCATCGGCACGCTCTCGCTGCCTTGAGTAGAGAGCGAGCAAACTTTGCCAGTTTTGACTCCGCCGATAGATTCGCTCCAGAGCGGCCACAGCTTCGGTGGAATCTGGATCGTCGTGGCATACCCACTCCCAGCACTCGGCGGCCTCCGTGAGGTGGTCGAGGCCCTCATGGGCGAGAGCGAGCTTCTGAGAGAGCTCCGCGCGTTCCGCGCCTGCTTTGGCTGCGCCGACCTTGGCCTTGAGAATGTCGACGAGGCTGCTGGTTTCCCCCAGCTCGGCGTACAGCTCGGTTAGCGCTTCGAGCACCTTAGTGTTGGACGGCTCCTCATCGCGGAGTTTTTCGAAGCACAGAACTGCGCCCGTGTGATCACCCCGACTCCTGCATTGCTCGCCAAGGCGCCAGAGTTTTGCTTGAAGCTCGCTGACGGAATAGCGTTGGCCGTAGTCATAAAGGAGGTCGAGTAGGGCTGGAACCTGATGAAGATGGAGGAAGAGTCGCTCGATTTGCTGGAGGGCTTTTTGATTTGCCGGATCCATGGAGAGCACATGCTGATAGCACTCAATGGCGGCCCAAGGCTCGCCAAGTCGATCTTGCAGCACTTCAGCCCGTTGCAACAGGAATCGCTGCTTGGCATCGAGCATGGTTGCTTGCGATGCAGCTCGTTCAAGTGCACGCGTGAGTTCGTACCAGCGCTCCGCCTCTCTGAGGAGGTCGCGATGAAGCTCATCAATTTCTAACTGTCGCTCGCTTCCCGCTGTTGCGAGTTCGATGGATTCAATGGCTCGGGTTGTGTCGCCGAGCTGACGGAACACGTGCACCGCCTGCAAGAGTGCCTCTTCGCGATCATCTGCGCGAAGGGTGGGGCGCGAGTCCATCAGGGCCGTTGCGTACTGCTCTTGGCAATCGTGGTTTGTTGCTTGCCGAGCAAGACTCGTCCAGAGTTGGCGTTCGGGGAATTCGCGGTAGGCACCAAGGGTTGCGTGAAAGGCGCGGATGGGATCCTGCATCTTGTGCTCGAGAAGTGATGCAGTCTCGAGAAGAATTTGTTGTCGCTCTTTTGCACTTTCGGCGACAGAGAGTCGTGCAAGGTGCACGTCAACCAAGCGTTCATGTGCTCCGACTTGGCGCAAGCGGTGCTCCAAGAGTTCAAAGCCGGACGCCACAGCTGGGTCATTTCTATCGAGTGCCGCCCGAGCCATGATCGCATCCAGATCGGCTGCCTCGCGAGCGATTGGCTTCGCGCCTTCCAAGGTCTCACGGATTTGCGCGACGGGATGCAGGTCCGAATCTAGCAAGTGTAGGCCGAACTGGTCTCGCAGCTCTTTGGTCTCGGTTTCGCTGAGACCCGGCATAAAGGCAAAGTGGGTTCCTTTGCTTCCTGGCAAGAGCATGGTCTGCAGAATTCTTCTGAAGTCCTCATCGTGTGCGTCAAACCCGAGAAAGACAAACACCCGACTCGACCACCACGATTGAAGGAGCGATTGCAAATCCGTGTCGTGGCGGACGCTCTCGAAGTCGGTGCCGCAAAGCAACATCGAATCGGGTTGGCTCGTTTTGCCAAAGAGGTGATAGACGACGGCATCGTAGTCGTAGTCGGGGGATTGGCCTGGGACGATTGAGTGGACAAACTTGCCAGCTTCATCGAACGCGCGTTCCCAGCCTTGGCCGAGGGACGTCGTGAGCACCAAGTCGATTGGTAGCCCTGTGAGAGCTTGCATGTCGTCACTTGCTTCGGTGCGCAGCGTTTCCTCGAGCTTGGTCGGAAGTGCATCGCTAAGTACTCTTCTTAGATAGCTACCAAGAAGCCAGGGGTGGCATTCGTTCTCATCCGACGCCCCAGCCTGGGTCTCGACATACAGTGAGCGCAGTGCCTTGTGAGTGGAGCATGCTTCGGAAAACCGACTCCCGGCAATAATGGCTAACGGTCGATTTCCGAGTGCTTCTTGTAAATCCACGTCCAGATCCTTTCCGAACCTGCAAAGTTAGCAAGAACAGCTCCAAACGGGGTCGCCTTGGTGGCCTCTTATTTGCGCAAGACTCTCGTCTGACTGGGGCTAGGGACCCCGACTTGGGGGGGGGCCTCAGGTGTGCGGGCGAGCAGTGCAACCAGTTCCAGGATGTGTGGATCTTCGACTTGCATTTCGTCCAAGCCCTGCGCAAGTTTCTGAAGGTACTCCCGGTTTGCTCCGCTCTCGCCCTGCGCCTCTCGGATGATGGCTGCGGTGGTTTCGTGACTCTCGGGTCCTATGTAGTTCTGATTTTCCGCGGACGCAACATAGAGCAGTACATCCTCGATTGGACCAACGTTTCGCACGTGAAGTGTGGTTCGAACGCGTTCGTAGCCTGTGCGCTCTCTATGATCCAGCGCGACGAGAATCTCTTGTGCCTCATGCTCGTGGACTTGGTAGGCCATCCCCCAGCATTGCGCGTTGTGCTTAGGAAGCAGCGTGGCGACACGGCCCGGCCGTTCGACGGTTCCTCGATGCAGTGGGGAGGCTTGCCAGAAGCGACGTTCAAATCCGTCAATGTATGCCGGCTCGCGGCGCACGTGAGAAAACGCGGGTCGCCAGACCAAGGAGCCGTAGCCAAAAATCCAGGGACCGCTCATTCTGACGAAAGTATGCCGCGACCCTGAGCGGTATTCCAGCACAAGACCGCGGCGCACCGGCAGTACGATGAGTTACTTCGCCAGCTGCGCTTTTGGGCCGGCGAGTTTGCGCGCTGCTCCAATCAACTCCAAAAACTCTTGGCGGTGCTCGCTCTTGTGATTGCCAACCGCATCTTCCGCCATCGCTTGGAGCCCCCTCCAGGTGAGCGTTCCACGATGCTTTGAATTTCTGAGAAGCAAGCCGAATCCCGCAACTGAGGTTGCAAAGCGCATGTCTTGCGAGGCCTGCGCGAAGGCACCGCGCTTTGGGGAGATGTTGTGCGTGAGCAACTCGCTCTTTTGGGAGTCGGGGCGCTTGTAGCGGAGTTTCACTGTGGCCATGGGCTGATTGCCTTTGCCTGCTTTGGGCTCCACTTCGTACAGAGCAGTCACAGAGTGCCCCGGTCCAAGCTCTCCAGCATCCACCTTGTCATTGTCAAAATCTTCCTTGGCGAGCATGCGGTTCTCGTAGCCAATGAGGCGGTAGCTCTTGACAGCCGCGCTGTTGAACTCAACCTGAATCTTGACGTCCTTGGCAATTGTGACGAGTGTGGAGCCACCTTCGTCGACCAAGACTTTTTGGGCTTCCCTAGCACTGTCGATGTACGAGTAGTTGCCATTTCCCTTGTCGGCAATCTGCTCCATCGTGGCATCCTTGAGATTGCCGCGCCCAAAGCCCAAGACACTGAGGTAAACGCCGCTCTTGCGCTTCTCTTCCACCAGTTCGATGAGAGCATCCTTGTTTGTCATGCCCACGTTGAAGTCACCATCGCTCGCCAGAATCACGCGGTTGATAGCGTTTGGATCGAAGTTCTGTTCGGCGAGTTTGTACGCGAGTTGAATGCCTTGGCCCCCATTGGTGCTGCCACCGCTTTTCAGCTTGTCGAGAGCGCCCATGATCGCGTCCTGATTGGCACCCGAAGTTGGTAGCAGCACCGCGCCTGCAGCGCCCGCATAGACAACGATCGACACGTGGTCCTCTTCGCCCAGCGTCTTGGTGAGCATCTTGAAGCCTTCGCGTAGGAGGGGAAGTTTGTCGGCGTTTGACATCGAGCCAGATACGTCGATCAAGAAGACGATGTTTCGTTGGGGAAGTTCTGAGTTGTCGATGCGCTGGCCTTGGAGACCAATTCGCAGGAGCTCGTGCTTCGGATTCCACGGTGCGGTGGTGGTTTCTGAGTGCACTGCAAAGGGCACGTCCTTCGCGGGATCGGCGTAGTCGTAGCTGAAGTAGTTGATGAACTCCTCGACGCGAACGGCGCTCGTGGGAGGCATGTGTCCAGAGATAAGGAAGCGTCTGGTGTTGCTGTACGATGCTGTGTCCACGTCGATGGAGAACGTTGAGAACGCCTGTTTCGACGGGGCATGGAAGGAGTTCTCGTTGGTGGCAGCGTAGTCTTCGGTCAATGCAGTCGTTGGACTTGGAGCTGGCATCGACGAGGCATTAGCTGCAATTGCGGAGCGTCCTGTCGGTGCGTAGGATCGCTCTGCCATGGGAGCTTCGGACTCCCCTGCGTAGGTCATATCGTCAGAAGAAGTCGCCGCTTGGGGCGCTCCACTGGCATGCATCGCACCGAGCTTGTTTGATTGTGTCGAACCACCGCAGGATGCGGATACCAGGAGAGTGGATAGGAGGAGGACGTGGCGAGTTTTGTTCCGCATGCCCACATAACGGCGTGATTGCGGGCGCCTTACACCTGGATCGAAAGAAACTCGCAGACAAGCAATATGGGCGATCACGCGAGATCCGCGCTGATCGACGGAGAGCTACTCCATCGGCAAGAGGTTCACCGAACAGAACTCGCTCTCAAGGCCCGACCAATCCCCCGTCACAAGGTCAACAACCAAGGGCACCACGACCCAGATGAGAGCCACATCGAGAATCACCCAGATTGCGTCGACCGATGTGTTGATGTAGCAGCCACCTGGGTGAAATCCTTCCTTGCGAATCGTCACCGAGAGCCGCTCGTGATCATTCACCGAGATCTTCATGGGAGTCACACCACGAGCGGTTCCATTGACAGTGATCTCCGCGCCCGAAGGGCTGCTTGTGACCATGACCGAGCGGGAGTCGTCAGCAAAGAGCGTCGCGCAAGACGAGAGCATCAGAACTGTTAGCAGTGCGACCGTACTTCGAACCATGTGAGGATTCTAGCGCTCCTGGTGCGCTGCCGCATAGGCGCTGTCTCGGTCTGCTTGAATATCAGCAATAATTTTTTCAATTTCCGGCACACCAACGCGATTCACTGTGCGCAGGTTCGTCTTAGCGATGCCATCCGATACCGACGGCTTTGGGCGGTTTCCAAGCAAGGGGAGAAACGCTTCGAGAGTATCGACAAAGACCGAGCCTTCATTCTTCGATTGCCGAACCTTGTCCATGGCATTGCGCCGCACGAGTTGAATCGTGGGATCGGGTGATCGTCGGACGAAGGGCACGAGCCGAGCGGGGGATGTCGTGTCGGCAACAGCTTCTGGGTGGAAGCTCGCCATGGCCATAGGGATTGCATCTCGGGCATGTTGCTCAGCATGGCGCTGCTCCATGCTGGAGACGAAGCGGCGGAAGTCGGCGTTTGTGGATTTGAGTTCGGGAAAGATGAGCAAGCCGATGGCTGTGTCTTGTTCGAGGCTGATTTCCTCGATGAGCGCGGCTGTGAGGTCAGCAAGGCTTTCATCAATGGTGGCGCCAAAGAGCACTTTTCTGGCCAGTCCCTCGCCATCGCGCACGGTCTTCGCCCAAGGACAGAAGCCGAGTGCTTCGACGATCTCGGTTAGGTATCGCTGGTTGATGCGAAGTGCTTCGCGCTGGCGTGCTTCGAGTCCCACGAGGCGACTATAGCAAGGTAGAATTTGCCGTTTCGTTAGGAGTTATTCTTGGCTTTCACAAGCCTCGATGACTCATCCCACAGGCAGGGGAGTCGCCTAATCCTGGCGCTGCTCAAGAATCCGGCGACCTAAGCTGCCGATCTGGCGGCGCTGGCGCTCCATTCTTGTGTTTACAGGGTGCCAAAGCGCTCCGAGCTGTGCCTAAATGCAGGCTCCTCCATGGGGGAGGCCTGAGACAGCACAAGGAGAGCGGCAATGATGGAGTTTAGTATCGGCAGCATTTTGGGACGGAGTTTCTCCATTTTTGGAAAGAACATCGTCTCCTTTGTGATTTTGGGAATCCTCCTGCATCTTCCCTCCCTCTACATGGCTTACGATATTGTTACGCAAATCGAGTCTGGAGCATGGAACGGCGAGTCAGGGTTGCTTCCTCGGCTCATTGGTTTCTTCAGTGGGCAGATGCTTGCAGCCACTCTGATCTACGGAACAGTCATGGAACTCCGTGGGATGCACGCTGGTGTTGGCAAGTGCATTCAAGTTGGGCTGGTGCGCGCTTTGCCTGTGATGCTAACCGCCATCGTGGCTGGCTTGGCAATTGGCGTTGGATTGGTCTTGCTCATCGTTCCTGGCATCATTGTCATGACCATTCTCTACGTGGCAATTCCCGTTGCTGTTGTCGAGCGCCCTGGCATCATGGCAAGCCTCTCGCGAAGTAGCGAACTAACCGGCGGCTACCGAATGCGCATCTTCGGCTTGGTCTGTGTCGTGTTTGGCTCCGCGGTGTTCATTAACTACCTGCTCACCGATATGGCGACAGACGCCTTCTTGAAGGATCCTTCAAGCATCGGCACCTACCTCTACGCAGAGACCGGAATCGCAATTTTCTTCGCAATTCTTGGTGCCATTATCTCGGGTGTTGTCTACCACGACCTCCGCGCGATCAAAGACGGTGTGAACATCGACGAGCTCGCTGCCGTGTTCGAATAGGGCCTCCTTCGAATACGAACTTCACCTACTGCTTGGGGGAGAACTTGTCTTCGCGCTTCTTGCCGAAGAGCATCTTCTCCTCAAGCAGCGCTCGCTGGGCACTGTAGAAGTCTTGCAAGAAACGACTGTGATTGACGTTGTGCCCAGCTGGCGGCTTCCAGCCAATCTTGCGCTGGATTTTGCCACTAATCGTTTCCACGGCCTCATAGCGCCCAATCTCATCATCCTTGCGTAAGAAGTCTTCGAGCACCTGAAGCTCATAGACTCCGTAGTGGGAGAGGTGCTCAGCTGTGAAGATGTAGCCCTTCTTGTTGGTGGCGGGGTTGGATGCTTTTTCGGCCGGTGTCATGCCGCCAACGTTGTAGGCCTCCCGCACCTCCCGAGTTGCCTCAAGGTCTGGCATCAGCACGGTCTTGGGGCTGAGCACCACGGTTGTACCGGCAACCAGATCGCCAATGCGCAGGTGGTCCTTGTTGAAGAGTGGCAGAAGCATACAGCCAAGCACCCAGAGTATCGCAACAGCCGTTGACCACCCGGTGGCACCAGGCCAGAGCATCTCGGGGGCCAGAAGAACACTTAGGGGAATGAAGACCTCCACCTGGCGCATGAAGTTTCGCACCACAATCGCGTCCGCCGTGAGTTGGCCACCACTGCGATCAATGACTCGCATGCCGAAGACTCGCTTGCCAGGCGTGACGCCCGACCACTTGAGCTCGAAGAGCATGAAGTAGAAGTTGAGCAGCAAGAAGAAAAACAGCTGCATGACGGTCCGCGCATATCCCGCATCGGGGTCGTCCCAAATCATGGCACCCAGAAAACTCATCAGAATGATGGCGAGTCCAATGATTGCGCTATCAACAGCAAACGCTCCAGCTCGGTCTCCGCGGTGCGCAAGTTCGAGGTTGAGCTTCACTCCTTCAGGAGTGAGAAGTGGGCGGCGGAGTTTTGATTTCGCCTCCCGATTTAGCGACAGCGGGCTAGTCATGCTGGCCTCCGCGTCCAACCCAGACAAAGTAGTAGGCCCAGAATGTCGCCGTTATTCCAACGACGGTCCAACGCCAAGGAACGCTCGTGACGGTTTGCCGAAAGACACCTTCAATGAGCCCTGCGATGAAGAACATGATTACCGCACCAAGTACGGCTGTGCCCGCCACTCGGCCACCGATCGCGAGGTTCTGTAACCGCCTATGCCTGCCCGGAAAGATGAGTGCGTTTGCCAAGACCAAACCGCCTGCGCCGCAGAGAACCACTGCGAAAAGTTCTGTGACGCCGTGAGGCAAGAGCCATGCCCACAGATCTAAGCCCAGCCCACGATCGCCATAGAGCGCCAGAAAAGCACCCAGAGTTAGCCCGTTGGTGAACATCAAATAGAGTACCGGAATGCCAAAGGCGAAGCCAAGGGCAAAGGCCATCATGCCGATGCGGGCGTTGTGGCTAAAGAGGAATCCAGCAAACTCGCTGAGGTGCGAGGTGTCGTGATCGTTGTCGTAGAGTGCCGAACGGAGAAACTCGGTGGAGGCTGCTGGTGTGCGACCACCTGCGTAGTCATTCGGTACAAAGGTATAGAAGAAGTCGCTGTCCTGCGCGACGAGCAGATAGGCGGTGATGACTCCGAGAACCATGCAACCCGCGGAGATCAAAAGTGGCCACTTGAGAGCACGAACGGCACGAGGAAGCGAGACGAAGAAGTAGCTGACCAACGCTTCGCGCAAGTGGCGCTTGTTTCCGTAGACGCAGAGATACGAGCGTGCGCACAGACTCTCAAGGTACTCAACCAGGTTCTTGTCGAGTGAGATGCTGCGGGCAACCGATAGGGATGAGAGCGCAGAGCGATAGAGCACCGGCAAGCGCGCAAGTTCCGGTGCGCTGAGCACTCCGACACCCTTCTTGCTGACTCGCTCGACAAGCTCTTCGAGTTCAAGCCAGTGAGGCTCGCGCTCACTTCGGAAGGCGTAGCTTCGCAGTGTTGATGTCGCCTGGCTCATAGTAGCTCCCTGCGTTTGATGTCGAGGTAGTTGTTGACGAGAGATGCGGAGACTTCGCCCGGGTGAACATCGAGGCAGTGCACACCAAGCCGCTTGAGGCGTTGCATGACGAGTTCGCGCTCCCGCACAAGGTTGGCAGCGATGACGGCACTGTGCATATCGGTCATTGTCATGGGCTCAGCCAGCGCTATCTCGCTAAGGGTTGGGTCCTGCGATGCCACAAAGACAACCAAGTGCTTGCGAACCAGCCGTTGCACGTTCTCCAGCATTAGCTCCGCCGTAATCGTATCTACGAAGTCGGTGAAGAGCACAATCAGACTTCTTCTGTTGAGCCGGGTGGCGAGCTCGGCCAGGCCCAACGTGAAATTCGTCTCGGAACTGCGGTACTCGAGATCCGAAGACTGCCGAAGAATGCGATCAAAGGTGCGCACACCACCCTGGGGCTTGGTGAAGGAACGAACGCGCTCATCAAAGGCGAACATGCTCACCCGATCGCCTGTGCGAAGCGCGATATAGCCAAGCATAAGGGCGCTGTTGATGGCGTAGTCTAGCTTTGGCACGTCGGCGATGGGCTGGCTCATGAGGTGCCCTGTGTCGAGCGCGAGCACAACGGGGTGGTTACGCTCGGAGCGGAACTCTTTTGCTACCAAGCGGCGATGGCGAGCGGAGTGTTTCCAGTCGATGGCCCGATGATCCATGCCCACGACATATTCTCGAAGCGCGTCGAACTCCGAGCCCTCACCACGCTTCTTGTCGATCTTGGTGCCAAACTGTGAGTCTCTACTGAAGAAGCGAATCGCCGCGGTGCGCACGGCGGCGATATTGGGGACGACGGCGATCTCGGCGTTGACCTTCTTGCGGAGCTGACGGCTGGTGAGTCCGAGCGGTCCAACCCAGCGCAGGTTGATGCTTTCCACCTCCGCATTACCTCGGCGCGTTGGCTTGAGCACGATAGGAAACGGATCGGCCTCGCCCGGCTCTAATGTGTGCGTCAGCATCGGAATAGGCAGCAATTCCTCGCCGACATCGACGATCAGATCAAACTTGATTGGTCGCTTCCATCCCTTGGTGCCGATGCGAAGTGGCATGTCATATGACGTCCCAATGAAGAGGCTATCTGGCACTTCATAATCAATCTCGAGCCGTCTACGAGGAATACTGAGTAGCAAGTCAAACGCGACCAGGATAAAACTACCGCCCAGCAGACCAAGCCACATCGTCCAAAGCTCGGGCTTGATGAGCGCGCACAGCAATGCAACCGGACCACCGGCGAGAAATAGCAGGACTGCGCGAAGGGTGGGCCGCAACGGTTATCTCGGAGCGGGAACCTGGGCGATGATTTGTTGGATGAGCCCGCGGGCTGTAAGCCCCTCAAGCTCAGAGGCTGGCGCCAGAAGAACTCTGTGTCCAAGAGATGCGGTTGCCAGCGCCTTCACATCGTCTGGAAGCACAAAGTCTCGCCCCTGCAGTGTTGCGTGCGCTCTTGCAGCGGTTGCAAGCATTGTTGCAGCTCGTGGAGAGGCCCCCGAGTAGAGGGCCGGAGACTCGCGGGTTGCCCGCACCACATCGACGATGTACGCGACAATGTCTTCGCTCAGCCGCACCTGTCCGACGGCTTCACGAGCCGCCATGATGAGCCCCAGATCGGCAATGGGCTGCAGCCCGTAGTCGGCAATGCTCGGGCTCGAGCTCGAGTGGCCGTGACGCATTACGATGTTGAGTTCGTCCTCACGCGAGGGATAGTCAACAATCACTTTGAAGAGAAAGCGATCGAGTTGCGCTTCGGGAAGTGGGTACGTTCCCTCTTGCTCAATGGGGTTCTGGGTCGCGATCACCATGAATCCCGTGCCGAGGTCGTGATCGGTGCCATCAATGCTCACAAGGCGCTCTTGCATTGCCTGCAAGAGGCACGCTTGGGTCTTTGGTGGCGTACGGTTGATCTCATCGGCCAGCAGAAGCTGAGTGAAGATTGGCCCCTTTGTTAGCTGGAACTCGTTCTTCTGAAAGTTGAAGAGGTTCGTCCCCAGAACGTCGCCCGGCATGAGGTCTGGTGTGAACTGCACCCGACCAAAGTCCAGCGATAACGAGGCAGCAAACGCGCGGACGAGCAGCGTCTTCGCGGTGCCTGGAGGTCCTTCGAGCAGGACATGCCCTTGGGAGAGCAAGCTCACGAGCATGAGGTCCAATGCCTCTGCTTGGCCAACGACGATGCGGCCAACTTGCTCGTGGAGGGAAGCGCGCAGGTTGCTAATGGTTTGCAGGTCCATGGAGGATTTCTTCTTTCCAGTGGTAGAGGTTTCGAGCCGACGCGAGAAGAGCGGCGCCATCGGGAGATTTCTGAGCGATGAGTTCATCGATTTCCTGGGCAATGGAGGCCAGAGGTCGCTGCACTTGACGGTTGCGCTCGATGTGTTCGAGCCACCCATAGAGCTCTGGAAGTGGCATGCCTCGTGGTGCATGCAAGAGCTTGGCAACCGCCATGACTGTTGCGTTTCGGTAGCGCGAAAGCGCGAGACCAGAGTGACCACCGAGGCGCATCAAACGCGCTGTATTCCCAATGAGGAAGTCTGATCCCTGCGCCATCACCGGAGGCTTTCGCAGTGGGTTTCCGAAGCGGGCGGTGCCGCTCCACACCAGGAGGATGACGCATAGGAAAACCTGAATCGTCACCAAGACGAAAGGCATTTCGAAGAGCGCCCGCCACATGCTCGGTTGTCGCAGATAGCCGTGCAGCGTCTCGTCTATGACGATCGAACGACCATCTCTCGCGTATTCGAAAATTTCTGCCACAAGAAGCGCATTCTCGCCATTGTCGAGACCATGGTTGTTCAGCAGATCCGGATCGCTCAAGACGTAGATTTCTTCGTCCAAGAACTTTCCGAATAGGACTCCTTGGTCGTTGGCAATGAGGGGCTCGAGCATGGAAGAGCGCAGAAGCTGTGGATTGGCGAGACTCGGGCGCCCACTTGCTACGTCACTATGGTGCATTTTCTCTAGTGCGCGTGGTCGATTGAGCTCAGCTTGCTCGTCGAGCAAGATCAGCGCATCAAGAACGGCTTCGGACGTTAGAAGGCTAACGGATGCGAGCTTTCGTGGGTCTTCTCCGTCCTCCTCACCCTGCCATTTGGGAAGCACGAGCAAGACGGCCTCGGCGCTATGAACGAGGTCATGGGCATCTTGTCGGTTGTCATCGTGCACGTTGGGCTCGAGTAGTACGGCCAACGCGTTGGATGCCTTCGCTCCAGAGTCGTGCTGGCTCGTCACCATGGGCACTTTGAGTGAGCGCAGGAATTCTACGAGGGCGCGGTGGCCAAGCGCTGACCGCGAGTAGGTATTGTTATCAGCCGTGGGTGAGCGTCCAACACCCTCTCCAAAGATTGCCAAGCCAAAGCCGAAGAGGATGGATACGAGGCCGACGGAAACGAGTAGGTAGAGCGTTCGTTTGGAGAAGGCGCCACCGTTGTTGGTGCCGAGTTCACGCTCAGGCTCCTGCGCAATAGCGGAGGGCCCGCTCATGCTACTGCCTCCTGAGTTGCATCCGCACCATCCTTCACGTAGGCCCGTGCAAACACTTCGAAGTGCTGCAGACACTGGGCGTAATCATCAGCATTGGGAGCACTACCGCGGAAGTGGCACAATTCGACCGCTCCTATCAGTCCCGTGAGTGCATCGTGGGCGGCTGGCGAGAGCTGCAGTGCCTCGAGAATCTCGCGGCTTGTTAGCGATGGGGCAAGCGGCTCCGCATATGTGCGACTGAGCTCCATGAGGGTTCGAAGGAGCAGCGCGTGAATTGCCTCACCGTATTGGGCGCGTTGGGCCAACTGCCTCGCGTCTTGAAGCGGCGCAGATACGACCGTGTTTGACTGCCCACCTTCAAGCACCGACGCCTCCAGTTCTGCTTCGGCATCTGGAAGGTATCCCAGAAATTCTCTTACGAACCAGAGCGCAAAAATCGCTGCTGCGACAAACGTTAGCAACCAGAGAAGCATGATGCTGATGGATCCGAGCGCCGTTTTGTTTCGCTTCTCACGCTCACGAGGAGCACGCCGTCGCTGCCACTGGCCCTTGGGGGTCTCGGCATACTGGCGTTTGCGACTGCCATCGGGATTGAGACCAAGTGGCAGCTCGTTTTGGTAGTGCGAGCCTTTGTAGACTCGCTCGGTTGCTTGCCTTGCGGCCTCCGGAGTTGGACCCGCTGCTGCGAACGTGATGGCGAGTGTGGCGAGAAAGGTAAGCATGCGTTGCTAGGGGAGTCGCCGACCGTTTCGGTCGAGCAGTACGGGGGGGCCGAACCCGAGTTTTTCTAGTCCTGCGAGCTGTGTTTCTCCATCCCCCACGACCACAACAATCATGTCATCAATTGGAAGAAATTGGCCAATGTCTGCGTGCACGTCTTGTAGGGTAAGCTTGGCCAGCTCGTGACTCTCCTTCGCGATGAAGTCTTTGGGAAGAGAGAAACTACTCATCGTCTCTAGAGTTGCCAACAGACCGCCAAGCGTCTCAAAACGGCGCGTATTGCCCTTGCCAATGAGATTCTTTGTGGTCTTGAGGTCCGCTTCCCCAAAGGTCTGAGCGTAGTTGCCAACAAGCTCCTTGAAGATCTCTAGTGAGGGCAGGGTGACATTGCTGCGCACTTGAGACGAAGCGACGAAGGCACCTGGATAGTGCGCCCGCTGGATGGAGGAGTACGCCCCATAGGTGTAGCCCTTGGTGATGCGCAGCGTTTGCGTGAGGCGCGCGCTTGAGCCTGCTCCCAGGCGATTGTTCGCAACAGTGAGTCGGTAGAATCGCGAGTCATCGCCAGCTATCGTCGCTCGGCCCATGTAGAGTACCGACTGCTTGGCCCCTGGCATGTCGATGAAGAAGAGGCGGTCGGAGGTGGCTGCGGGCGCGGGGAAGGGAGCAGGTGTGGCACTCTCGCCTTTCCAGCCAGCGTCCAACGAAGCGAGAGCGGCGTTTACTTCGGCGGCTCCAACATCGCCTACGACGTGAAAGGTCGCGTGACCTGGCGTCACGTACTTCTCATACCATCCTCTTACGTCTGCAAGCGCAAGGGATGAAACTGACGCCTCTGTTCCGCCAAGTGTCTGACCTGCCACGTGCTCTTCACCGTACAATTGCCGAAAAAAGGCATTTCGCGCTACGGCCCTTGGATTGCCGCCTAGCTCCTCGATGCGGGCCAGTCTCCGCGACTTGAGTCGCGCGAATTCGGCCGCGTCCCAGCGTGGCTCCAGTAGCATTTCGCGGAGCAGTTCGATGGTGGGCGCAAAGTTCTTCTTAAGAGTTTTTCCATAGATGCGGATGCTTGTGGGGCCACCCTGAATGCGCAGAGTCGAGCCGAGCAGGTCGATAGCATCTTGAAGTTGAGCTGGCGTCTTTGTCCGAGTTCCTTCATTCATAAGGTCCGCCGTGAGCATGGAAGTGCCCAACTTGTCCTTGGAGTCGAAACGCTGGCCGCCATCGATGCGAAGAGCGAATTCGACCACCGGGAGCTCGCGGTGCTCCATGCCCAGAATTTCGATGCCACCGGCCGTTGTGGCCTCCCAGCTCTCGGGAACCTTGGCCACGGGCAACGGACCAAGCGCGGGCTCGGAACGATCGTACTTGCTTGGCGTTCGCTCAAAGTCATCATCATGCGATTCCACGAATTCCTTCTCGGCTCCCGCGACAATCGACTCTTCCTTGACGGGAGCTGGGCTAGAACCTTCGAGTACGAGGGTTGGCTGCGCTTTGGGAACGAAGCTTGTGATAATGGCTGGCTTGCCTTTGATGTACTGCTCGTAAACTCGCATCAGGTCTTCGGTTGTGAGGGCATCGACACGCTTGCGCTCTTCGTGCATGTAAACCGGGTCTCCCGCAAATTCCTGGTCGATGCCGAGCTTGAGTGCTCGGTCGAGAACGCTGGCAATGCCACCGTAGAACGCGGTTTCGTGGCGGGCCTTGTAGCGTTGTAAGTCGGCCTCGCGGATGCCGCTTGTCTCAAAGCGCTTCATGGCCTGACCTATCGATGTGTGAACCGCGTCGAGGTCAACACCGGGGTTTGCGCGCACTCGAATTGTGAAGGTGCCTGCGAGTTCTCCCGAGTCTTGGTATGCGGAAACCGATGAGCTGAGTTTGTCGTCCATCACTACTTTTGTGAACAGTGGCGCTGTCTTGCCGTCAGCGAGAATTTCCCCAAGAGCGACAAGAGCGTAGGAGTCTTTGTGAAACTGCTCTACGGTTGGCAGCGTTAGGCGAATCTCTGCGGTCTTTGCGAACGTATCGAGATGCGAAAGACGCTTCTCGACGGCAAGCGAAACCGGCATTGGCCTCATGTCTTCGACAGGTGCCCCGGCCTTGATTTCACCGAACCACCTTTCTGTCATGGCTTTGGTTTCCGCAAAATCAATGTCGCCAGAGATGACCAAGGTTGCGTTGGCCGGAACGTAGAACTTGTCGTAGAACTCGCGTACATCGCCCAACGTGGCGTTTTGCAAGTCTTCTAAGTCTCCGATCACCGTCCAGCTGTAAGGGTGGTTCTCAGGATAGAGGGCCTTGCGAATGACGTGATCCGTGTGCCCGTACGCTCGGTTGTCTACACGTTGTCGCTTCTCGTTCTTGACGACCTGCTTCTCGCGCTCAAGCGTTCCCTCTCTGACCGTATTGATCATGTAGCCAAAACGATCCGAGTCGATCCACATGAGCTTTTCGAAGGCATCCTTTGGAACAACTTCATAGTAGATGGTGGCGTCTTCCCAAGTGCCACCGTTTCGAGTTCCCCCAAGCTCGGGAATCATCTTTCGGTTCGCACCCATGGGCACGTTCTCCGAGTTGTTGAACGACATATGCTCAAAGAAGTGGGCGAAGCCGGTGCGGCCAGGGCGCTCGCGACTTGACCCCACGTGCACCACCGTTGCCATCGCGACAATCGGATCGCTTGCATCGCGATGCAAAATGACGGTGAGGCCGTTGTCCAAGGTGTAGCGCTCATACTCGAGTGAGAACTCAGCACTCTGGGCGGCAGGCGAACTCTTGGTCGTAGACTTAGCGGGCTTGCCACAGGAGGCAAGCACCAGGAGGAACAATAGAGGAAGGGAGAGGCGGTGCACGGCGGTGATTTACCACGGAGAATTGAAAACGGGTGCCTAACGCGCAGGGACCCGTTTCTTCGGCTACCAGCTGCCGGTATTGGGCATGGAAATCCACGGCTCGACTGGCCGAAGAGCCTCACCATCCTGCAGAAGCTCCACGGAAATGCCGTCTGGCGAGCGAACAAATGCCATTCGGCCATCGCGAGGTGGACGATTGATGGGGACTCCGGCGTCCATTAGTGACTTGCAGGTATCGTGGATATTTTCCACGGCATACGCTAGGTGTCCAAAGTTGCGACCACCTGTGTAGGGCTCCTTTTCATCCCAATTGTGGGTGAGTTCCACCTCGGGCGCTCCCTCTTTGGTCGCAAGAAAGACCAGGGTGAACCGCCCTTTCTCGTGGTCTTTCCGGCGAGTCTCAATCAAGCCGAGCTTGGCGCAGAAGAAGTCAAGCGCAGCGTCAAGATCATAGACGCGAATCATCGTGTGCAAGTAGCGCATGGTTGCTATGTACCGCCAGGGCACTTTCCATGTCCACCTCTCGGGTCTTGGCTGCTACTGTGTGCGCATGTTGAGACGTGCGGATTCGTGGCTTTCCATTGCTCTGTTCGGTGTCATGGGCCTAGGGGCTTGCTCTGGCGGAGATGATGGCCAGGCAAACGTCGATTGCGATTTGGCGCGTTGCGACGCGCAAGCGGATGCGCAGACGAGTGATGACGGTGGAATTCCCACCGAACCCGACGCAGCTCCACAGGCGATCTGCGATCAGCTTGGCGACTTTCCCACCGCTTGGATTTCCGGCGGGCCAGATTGTGGCATCGAACCCGACATCCAAGTTCACCAGCTCAATGACGATACCTACATACTTCGTCAGTCGTTGTGTACAAGTGGCGAAGCGCCGTTTCTCTATCTACTCTTTGGCGAGGACAAGGCCTTACTCGAGGACACAGGAGATGGAGGCATCGACGTGGTTGGAGCGGTTGGAGCGATCGTCGCCGAGCGAGAAGCTGCGGTGGGGCACGACATCGAACTTGTGGTGGTGAATTCCCATGCCCATGGGGATCACGTGCGTGGTAACTCCGCGTTCCGAAATGCTGGCGCAACGGTTGTTGGGGCAAGCCAAGGCGCTCTCACCAGCTTCTTTGGCATGCAATGGCCAAGGCAGGTCGCCAGCTACGACTTGGGCGGCCGCACGGTGGAGATCGCAGGCATTCCCGGCCACGAGAATAGCCACATCACGCTCTACGACCACCAGTATGGCATGTTGCTCACCGGGGATACTCTCTATCCAGGGCGTCTTTTTATTAATAACTTTTCTGAGTACAAAGCTTCGATCGATTTCCTTGTCGATTTCACCGCCGACAAAGATGTCTGCTCGATTCTCGGCACGCATATCGAGCTATCCACCACGCCGGGGGATGACTACGATTTCGGTGCCGACCATCATCCCAATGAGCGTGCGCTCGAACTGGACAGAGCGACCTTGGTTGAGCTACAGGCGGCCATCACCGCCATGGGCAATACCGCCGTGCGGGAGACTCATGACAACTTCATTATCTTTCCCATCTAGATGTCAGTCCTAATTGCAGAAGACCTACACAAGAGCTTTGGTGCCCAAGTCGTTCTCGATGGAGTAGGAATTGTGCTGCAACCAGGTGAGCGCGTTGGCTTGCTGGGGATCAATGGGTCTGGCAAGAGCACGCTGGCAAAGATCCTGGCAGGCGAATTGGCAGCGGATTCCGGGGAGGTTCGCCGGGCAAAGAACCTGCGCATTAGCTACTTTGCGCAAGAGCCCAATCTGGATCCCACAAAGACGGGGCGCGAAGTGGTTGCCGAAGGCCTGGGGCCCTGGAAAGTGGCTCACGAGCGTCACGAGGCGATTTCGCTGGAGCTCACCGATGCACCGGAAGATCGCCTTTCGGCCCTCCTAGCAGAACAAGAGCAATGTGCCGGCACGATCGAGCGACTTGGAGGTTGGGAGCGCATGCACCAAGTGGAGCGCTGCCTCGAGCATATGGGCGTGACCCGTCGCGATGCCCTAAGTTCCGAACTCTCAGGTGGCGAGAAGCGGCGAGTTGCGCTGGCAAGACTCTTGGTGTCCCAGCCCGATCTTGCAATTCTGGATGAGCCTACGAACCATCTCGACGTTGAGACCATTCAATGGCTCGAAGAAGAACTCGTAAACAACTTCAAAGGAGCACTACTTTTCATCACTCATGATCGCTACATGCTTGACCGAGTCGCACAGCGAATCGTGGAGATCGATCGCAACGAGACCTACTCCTACAGAGGCGGTTGGGACGCGTATCTTGAAGCAAAGGCAGAGCGCGCCTCCCACGAAGCTCGCACCGAGGCCAATCGCCAGAACTTCTTGCGCACGGAACTCGAGTGGCTCAGCCGCAGCCCTCAAGCTCGAACCACAAAACAAAAAGCTCGCATAAAGCGCGTCGAAAGCGTGCGCGATCAGGGAGGCCCAAAGGCGCATCAAGCTGCGGCCAAGCTTGCAATCCGCGAGGCACGCACCGGGCGAACCATTATCGACATCCAAGGGCTGGGGCTAGAACTGGGTGGCAAGAAGCTCATCAACAACTTAGACCTTTTCTTAGCCAAGGGCGATAGAGTTGGCGTATTGGGCCGAAACGGGGCCGGCAAGACATCCTTGTTTCGCGCGATCCTCGGCCAGCTAGAGCCCACGAAGGGCAGCATCACGCTTGGCGAGACAATGAAGGTTGGCTACTTTGAGCAAGCTCGTGCCAATCTCGATCCCGAGGAGAGTATCTTTGAGAACGTCATTGGCAATCGCGGTGACGTGGAAATGGGTGGGGAGCGCATTACGAACTACGCCTACCTTGGGCGGTTTCAATTCGATCGCAAGCGCGCTCGTGACAAGGTAAAACTCTTATCTGGTGGCGAACGAGCTCGGGTGGCCTTGGCAAAGATGCTCATCGAACCGGTCAACCTGCTCTTGCTCGACGAACCGACGAACGATCTTGATGTAGCCACGCTCAGCTCGCTCGAGGACATGCTTGTCTCAACCGGAGCCACGGCGATTGTCATCACCCACGATCGCTACTTTCTCGATCGAATCGCCACCTCAATCTTGGCGTTTGAAGGCGAGGGGCAAGTGACCCGATATGCAAGTGCACACCAAGCGCTCGCCGCTGCGCAAAAGAGACCAAAGGCCGAAGCCAACGTTCCCGTTTCAAAGACGCCACTGCCCGCGCCCCAAACTGCGCCGACAACCGCTGCAAAGACCGCCAAGCTCACCTATGCCGAAAGAATCGAGCTTGATGGCATCCTCGATCGGATCGCGGATTGTGAGACCAGCGTCGAAACCATCGAGATGGAACTCGCCAACCCAGCTGCAGGTGCCGACTTCGCCGACATCGGCAAGCGGTTGCATGCCGCCCAGAGTGAACTCGAAGGGGTGCTCGAGCGCTGGGAGTTTCTCGAGTCAAAGCACGCGAGCGCTTCGCCATAACCTGCTGAAAACACCTACCGTGGGGGTGAGCTTGGGGGTAACGGAGACTCCGTGTGAGATTTCCGCAGGTTGTGGGCCGCGTCAGTAGTGCGACCACATTCTGCGTGGTAACGTTTTCAACCTCATGGCTACTTCAGATAAGCGCAAACAGTCTTTGTACTTCCCCGAGGAAATGCTCCTTGAGATCAAGGCCGAGGCTCAACGTCAAGACCGCTCGCTGTCCTGGATCGTACAAAAGGCCTGGAAACTCGCTCGAACCGAGATTGCCAAGTACCCAAGCGTAAACGACATCGCTGGGCCGGACGACGAGCGCGGTCGCAACGAATAGCACCGGAGAGAGCCAATGGCCGTTGTCCATGACCTCTTTGAGGTGCTCTGGCGAGACTATCTGGCGATAACTCCTCAGGCGGAACAGGTCGCCCAGCTTCTCACTGGGCGCGGCGAGGTCATCGTCAATGACCACATTGCCCTGCGAACGTTTGCCCATGATCGGGTCGACATCGAGATGCTCGATCGCGCTTTTGTGGATGGCGGCTATGAGCCAATCGACAGTTACGAGTTCAAGGACAAGCATCTAGTGGCTTGTCACTACGAGCATGCCGAACCGGGAATGCCCAAGGTCTTCATCTCCTCGCTCTTGCTCGATGAGTGCAGCCCTCAACTGCGCGACATTGCCCATTCCATCGTAGGGCAGATTCCCGTGGGGCTTGAGGCTGATTGGCGTTTTTCCTCTTCTGGCCGAACTTGGCCGTTGGACTCGAAGACCTATCGGGCCCTTCTGGAAGAGAGCCAATACGCAGCGTGGTTGGCGGCCTTTGGCTACATTGCCAACCACTTCACGATCGCAGCTCACAAGTTGAAGACAGTGAATTCCCTGTCCGAGCTCAACGACCTTCTTGTGGCGTCCGGCCTGCCTCTCAACGACACTGGTGGCCGTATCAAGGGATCACCGCAAGTTGGACTAGAGCAGAGTTCAACGATGGCAGCCTCGGTTGAAGTGGAGTTCTCAGATGGCAAAGAGAGTATTCCGTCGTGCTACTACGAGTTTGCGTATCGACACCCAACGCCTGATGGGACGCTATTCCAAGGGTTTATCGCAGATTCCGCCACGAACTTGTTCACCAGCACAGATCATGGCGTTGGTGAACCCACCCGCTAAAGAATCGCAATTTTGGGGCTTTGGCGGTCAATGTTGGCCCCAATGTGGCCGAGTTACACTCTATGGCCAGGAGCGCGCCGGCAATCGGTGCTCCCGATATGGGAACTGAGGACACCAGCGAACAGCTGCGCGCCAAATTCAGCGCCAATGGCTGTGATCCTCATCTGGGGCGATCGCTACACGAGCAGTTTGAGAGCGCCCTGTCCTCAACCCACTGCTCGGGAGTGATTCTCGGCGTTGACCTGATTGGCTCACCGCTTACCGCCAGACAAGGAGTTGGCGAAGAGGATTGCGAGGCAATCGTTGCGTCGGGGTTTGGAACCCAGCAGGTCATTGTCTCCGACATCGAGAATGACCCCCGAGTGCCGAGCACATGGCGTGGGCGGGGATTTCAGTCCAGTCTGAGCGTGCCAGTTGAGGTGCATGGCCGAGATGTGGGGGTGCTTCATGTGCTCGATACCAACTCTCGCGATTTCACAGAGGAACACTGTGAAGCACTCGCCGATATCTCATACATTGTTGGTAAGCGAATAGAAAAGTTCTTAGGGCCAGAGAGAGAAGAGCGTCGTGAGTCACTCATGTGCCGAGCCGTTTCCCCCGCATTTGCCGAGCTCCGAAACGCCTTGGTTCCCTTGAGCCTTGGCACCTCCGACTTGCGCATCGTGGCTGCAGATCTCAAGCCGATTATCACAAAGCTCGCAGACTCAGGCGAGCCAGATGATGTGGCCGCAACCATCGCGTTTGACGATTTGGTTGCGCTCATTGACGAAATCTCGCGAGCGGCAACGCGGGTTCGTGAAGTCGTGATGGTTGTAGAGGATCTCTGGGGCGAAGGTGGTCGAGTGTTGATGCTCGGTGAAATTCTGAACACTGCTGCGGGGCTCGCCCTGCACTCGACTCGCTTGGTCGGTGGAGTTGTTATGCCAGGAGTTGCTGCTGGCCACTCGATCGTCGGACGTCGATCGGTTGCCATTGCTGGGCTTAGTTTATTGCTCTCACGAGCTGCAGAAGCGAATGCCTGTGGAGTTACGTCTGTTACGCCGCTCGACGTCAAAGTCGTCGAAGAGGATGACTTCTTCGCTGTGCAGGTGATAGGGACCAATCTCGACGAAGAAGATCTTGAGAAAATTTGCGCCGAAGTTGATGACCTCTTGCTCGGCGATCAAGACCTGCAGGTTGCAATTGACGACACCGCTCTGTGGTTTCGATTCACGCGAGCTTAGGGAGTAGTCGCAAGCGGTATCACTGAGTCCGAGCAAGAAGCCGGGCCCGCCAAGATGCCCAGTCGGCGAGCCATGAGCACGCCGTTGCCAGTTGCATCGCCAAGAACCCAAACCTTGTACCGAGGCCCCGCGATTCGAGGCACAGCCAGTGGGCCACGGAGAGTGATTTGGAATCCATCGCCGACAAGCACAAGCTCGTTCCTCACTTTGTGGATACAGCCAACTCTCGGGGCGCCTTCACCTGCGATGTCGAGAATTTCGTAGGTACCCTTTTCGATCTTCACCGTGTGCCCTTCCAGGCGACCGACTTCAGCTTGCAGCTCAGGAGAGAGCGGTTGGCCAGCCCCCCCCACCACATGAAGCGCGGCAATCACCGCTGCTGTTAACAAATCGGACCCAACGTGGAGAAGTAGTCGCGAAGCAGAAGAAGTGCCTCGACCTCCAAAGGCTCAAACTGCAGGCCCATTCCACCGGCCTGCGATGGAGAACTTGCACATACCCAGCGCACATCGGCTTGTAGAATGAGTTGGTCGGTTTGTCCTGGCACCTGGATAACGACCTCTAGGGCCGAGCCAACGGGTTCAGGAGGCTCAGCGTGCACAAACGCTCCACCAACTCCAATATTGCCGGTCACAGTACCCACTTGCTCGGGGCCCATCTGGGTGCACTCACCATCCGCTCTCCGGTAGGCGAGGTCGATCCGTCGCCCCGCCTGAGATCGCCCTCGAAAGTGGTTGCGTCGTTCTCCCTCAATGCTCACTGAATTGCCCCGCAAGATTCGCTCAACTGCCCGAGAAAACTACACTAACCCAAGGTGCGCCCAGAGCAAAGCGTTTGACCGACGGACCCGTGAAGAGTAGGGTGCGCCCGCTGTGAAGATGCATCTGATAGGGATTGGGGGGACGGGCATGGGGGCCCTTGCAGGGCTATTGCAGGCCTCGGGGCATCAGGTGCGCGGCTCAGATGGTCCGATCTATCCGCCCATGAGCGACCAGCTCTTGGCTCTGGGGATCGACGTCGCCGAGGGCTATGCGCCGGAAAATCTCGACTGGCAACCCGACTTGGTTGTGGTTGGAAACACCTGCAAAAAGGACAATCCTGAAGTTGCCGCAGCCGAGGAACGCGAGTTCAAACTCACCTCGCTGCCAGAGGTCTTAGGAGAGCGTCTCCTGGCTGATCGGGAGCCTATCGTGATCGCGGGAACGCACGGAAAGACAACCACATCTTCCCTCATGGCACACATCCTCATCACCGCCAATCGAGATCCTGGCGTCTTCGTTGGTGGTGTGCCGCAGAATCTCGGCCAGGGATGGCGTCTGGGGCAGGGCACTGAGTTTGTCTTGGAGGGCGATGAGTACGACTCGGCATTCTTTGACAAGACGTCAAAGTTTCTGCACTACAAGCCAAAGTACGCGGTGCTCACTTCTGTCGAGCTCGACCACGTAGACATCTTCTCTTCGATGGAAGAGGTCAGAGCAACATTCCGGAAGTTCGTCGCGCTCTTGCCACCAGATGGCTTCCTCATGGTCGCGGACTCTTCGCCTGACGCGATTGCGATTGCGAGCGAGTGTCCTGCAACCGTTGAGCGTTACGCTGTGACCCATAGCAAGGTCGATAGCGAGGTGCCTTGGACAGCAAAGCTCGAGAGCATGCTTCCATCGGGTCGCTGTCGCTTTGATGTCTTCCGTTACGGCGAGATCTACCACCGCTTCGAGATGCTTTTGAGCGGGCGCCACAACCTTGAAAACGCTCTCGCTTGTATCGGAATTGCCGATCACATCGGGGTCTCCAAGGCGGACATCGTGTCCGCGCTTGCGAGTTTTTCTGGTGTTGCGAGACGACAGACGTTCCGAGGAATCGCTCAAGGCGTCACAATAATTGAGGACTATGGGCATCACCCTTCGGCCATTGCTCTCACGCTTGAAGGTTTGCAACGGCGCTTCTCGGGTAGGCGCCTCGTTGCCGTGTATGAGCCGAGAACTGCGACGTCTCGACGCAAGACCTTTCAGCAGGAATTTGCCGCGGCTTTTGCAAACGCCGACGAGTTGGTCGTTGGCGGGCTCTACGCTCCTGACAACATTGCGCAGGAGGAACGTTTTGATCCTGAACGATTGGCGCTCGATGTCCATCAGGACGGCACGCCAGCAACATGCATTCAGGACGTCGACGGCATCGTTCGCCATGTAACAGCCTCGGTACGACCCGGAGATGTGGTTGTGGTCTTTAGCACCGGCGCCTTTGAGGACATCATCGACAAGCTTCTCACTGCGCTGGGCGACGCGATGGTGCCCGCTGGGCGACATCACTTGGCTCCAATTGTTGCGCTCCTAGACGAACTTTCGTTGGATAGCCACGATCTCAACGAAGAGAAAATGTCTGAGTTCTTGGCACTGGAGAACGAGAACGGCCTTATGGGCTGTGTTGGCTTAGAAGTATTCGGAGAGGACGCAGTCCTGCGATCGCTCGCAGTGGCGCCTGCAGGGCGAGGAATCGGCTACGGTTGGATGCTTGCCGACACCATCATCAACTTGGCGCGATTTCGTGGAGTGAAGCGTCTCTATCTCGTTACCGCGGCGGCTAGTGATTTCTTTGCTGCAAAGCATGGCTTCCGAATCGTCGATCTCTCCACGGCACCTGCTGCCGTCACAGAATCAACGACCTTTTCGCGGCGAAGTGAATCGCTTGTTCCTATGCGTCTTGATCTATGAGCGCGGCAACGGCGGAGCATCTAGAGTTTCTTCGCATTGCGAAGGCTGTTGGCCGGGAGGCTTCGGACCTGCTGCGCAACGCGCAATCCGAGATCGGAGAAATTCGTACGAAGAGTACTGAACGCGATCTCGTAACGGAATGGGACACGCGTAGCGAAGAGCTCATTCTCTCGAGTCTTGCAAAGCTCGCTCCTGGCATTGCTGTCCTGGCAGAAGAAAGCGGTGGCCACGGCGACACCAACTCGGACCGCTGCTGGGTTATCGATCCAATCGATGGAACTGTGAACTTTGCGCATGGTGTTCCCCTCTTTGGCGTTTGCATCTCCCTGGAAGAAAAGGGCCAACCCGTTGCTGGCATCGTGAGCGCCCCCGCTCTTGGTTGGACGTTTAGTGCGTGTCTTGGTGGCGGGGCTCACATGGAAATGGCGGGTACCGAACATCTGCTTCGCGTGAGCAAGACCGCAGAACTCGGCAAGTCGATGTTGGCTTCGGGGTTTCCCTACGATCGCGCTGTTACACACCACAACTTTGCCCAGTGGCAGCACTTTCTGACACGGGCAGGCGCTTGCAGGCGCTTTGGTGCTGCCTCACTCGACCTCTGCATGGTTGCTCGTGGATGGCTCGACGGCTATTGGGAGACCCGTCTCTCTCCGTGGGATCTCTCAGCCGGCGCGCTAATCGTTCGCGAAGCAGGTGGTTGCGTGACGGGCATCACCGGAGAGGCCTTCTCCTCACGATCTGGTCACGCCATTGCCTCAAATGGTGTTATTCATAAGGAGATTCTCGCCGAGCTGGCCATCGTTGGGACTCCCAAGCTATGAAACTCGCTATCGCCTCAATCGCATTCGCCGTTGTTCTCGCAACGCAATTAGCCTCAGCCTCTGCTCAACAGACGGGGGCAGCCAAGCGCGTTGACATAGAAGCCGTGCAGGGCGTACTCGCAGTTCGAAGTTTGGATGGGTGGTTGCTCACCGATTCCAAGGGCAAGAACTCAATCGCAGTCGAGTTGGTGGTGCCCGAGGCTCCCACGTCGAGGCAGTGGTTCTACTTTATTCCCTCGTTTGGCCAGCCGAGCATCTTGGTGCACAAGAGCGAGGCGTCAGCATTCGAGACGGTTCCAGGAACGAAAATCGAGTACAGCGGATATCGTGATCTCAAGTCCGGTCTAAGAACTCTTCTTGGCAGCGCAAAAAACATCGCCATGGAGTACGCGCCCGAGTCTGGCATTGCGAGTCTCACGCGAGTGGATTCCGCGACGGCTGCCTTGGTTCGCAAAGGTGGGGTGACGATTTCTTCGTCCGCTGACCTCGTGCAACTCACAAAATCGCTTTGGGGACCAGATGGACGCGTTGCGCACTACGTGGCAGTTCATCACCTAACCAAGCTGCGCGATGAGGCGCTAACCTTTGTGGCCGAGAGAGTTGCGAACGATCGCCCTGTGAGTGAGCACGACGTTAGGGCGTTTCTCCAAAACAGCTATCGAGCTCGAGGAATCCGTGGAACCGTTTCTGTTGCGGTTGGTGGCAATACCTCAAAGCCAAACTATGTGCCGAGTGTCCGCTCTTCTCGCGCCATCAAAGAAGGAAGCCTCCTGGTTCTTCGTCTTACTGGTGCTGTGATTGATAGCGACCGCCCAATTTATGCGAGCCTCAGCTGGGTAGCATACGTAGGAGAGACCGTTCCCGAGCGCTTTCAACGTGTCTTCAAGGTGGCCTCTAGTGCGCGTGATACAACCATTGCTTTCATCCGAAGCCGTGCGAGCAAGCGTCGATTGCTTAAAGGGTTCGAGGCTGACCAACAGGCAAGACAAGCGGTTGGCAAGGCGGGCTTGGCGTCGCGCTTTCTACACCGCACGGGACACTCCTTGGACACAAGCCTCTTGGGCGATGGCGCAAATCTCGACGACTTTGAAAGTCACGACACCCGCAATCTCGTCGTTGGCTCTGGGTTCACTGTTGGTCCTGGCATCTACATGCCTGGCGACTTTGGACTTCAAACCACGGTCGATGTACATATGGTGCAGGGCGGGGTTGAGGTCACCACGCCCGTACAGACTCGAATCACGCCGATCTTGTAAAGATATGCAAGATCTTGGCAGCTAGCCCTTTAGCTTGCCTCTAGATGTTCCGAACTAGCGAATATGGGTGGCGATGATGTTGGTAGTGTAACTCCTGGGCGGAGTCCTGCAGCATTCCCCGTCTTGCTAGTGGAGCCCTCGGGGTTCTATGCGGCACACATGGAGTCGCTGCTCAGCGCCCAGGGGGGCCAGTGCGATCACGTGAAGACTGCTGCTGAAGCCAAGGCCAGCATCGCGCGCGGGGAGTACGAGCTTATCTGTGTCTCGCGGAGGCTTGAGGATTCGACAGGGCCACAGCTTGCTCGCTATGTGCGCAAGCAAGCGGGGCTTGGGCGGGTGCCCTTGTTCATGCTCACAGCAGACGAGAGCCAAGAAATCTATGAGGAGGCATACGCAGCTGGCGTGACGGAAGTCTTCTTTCGGGGAGAACTCGAAAGGCTTGCCAACTACCTCGCTTTCATCGCCCGCAGCCGTGGTGCGGATCGGCGACTCATTGGGCGCGTCTTGTACTTGGAGGACACCAAGTGGCTTGCAGCCGTCACGATTGGCGTACTGCACAACCTCGGGCTTGCGGTTGACCACTTTGTTTCCGTTGCTCCCGCCTTAGAGGCCTTCAGCAAAAATAGCTACGACTTGGTGATTACTGACATCATCTTGGAAGGGGCGCAAAGCGGCGTTTCGCTGGTGCGCGCAATTCGCACTATGAGTGGGCGTCGTGCCACCATTCCCATCCTGGCGGTCACTGGTATCGAAGATGCGTCGCGACGCATCGAACTCTTCCGGGCGGGAGTGAGCGACTATGTCGTAAAGCCGGTGATCTCAGAAGAACTCGTAGCGCGGGTGAGCAATTTGGTCGTGAACAAGCAGCTCTTAGAAACTGTGCAGCAGCAACAAGAGCAGCTACAGCGTTTGGCGACAGTCGACGTGTTGACGGGACTTTACAATCGCCGCCACCTCTCGACGATGGCGGGCGCCGCCATGGCCGAGGCGCGCGCAAACGATTCGGATATGAGCATTCTCATGCTCGACCTCGATGGTTTCAAGACGTTTAACGATACCTATGGACACCAGGCAGGTGACTCCGTGCTCGTCGGAGTCGGTGAGGTTCTTGGGGCACTTGCCGACGAATTCGCTGGCAGTGCCAGTCGCTTTGGAGGTGAGGAGTTCCTAGTGCTATTGAGCGGATTCGCCCTAGACACCGCTGCTGAGGTCGCCGAGGAACTTCGCCGCAGAGTGGAAGCTGCACAGCCCGGAGGGTTTCCCGTGACCATTAGCATCGGGGTGGCTCAGCTCGGCGAGAGTGACACTTTTGAGAGCCTGGTCGAGCGTGCTGATGGCGCTCTGTACCGCGCAAAGGCCGAGGGCCGTAATCGTGTCTGTCATGGGCTGCCAGTGGCGGCCTAATGTTATTAACATGAGCTGTATGCTCATCGCCCAGATTACTGACACGCATGTGGTGCCAACGGATAGCGAGAAGGGCCGGCTGATGATGACTGAGACGCACTTGATTGCGGCCGTCAAACATCTTCTTGCACTGCGTCCGAAACCCAACGCTGTTCTCATCTCGGGTGACCTTGTCGAGGACGGTAGTCGCCAAGAGTATGAGCTACTCGCAGAACTCTTGGCACCGCTAAAGGCAGAGATTCCGATCTATCTCGCACCAGGAAACCACGACGAGCGAGAGGCGATGCGCGAGGTGTTGCGCGCTCATGGCTACAGCTACTTGCCCGCCGAAGGACACTTGCAATACGTCGTCGATCTCGGCGAACTGCGCTTACTGAGTCTGGATACCGTTGTGCCAGGAGAGCCGGGAGGCTACCTCTGCGAAGAACGCTTAGCTTGGCTCGATGCGCGATTGGCCGAAGATCCGCGACCGACGATTGTCATGCAGCATCACCCTCCGTTTGTGACGGGACTTGTTCGCATGGATCGCATGGGGCTCTCCAACGCGAGCGATGAAGCGCAAGTCGTTCGCAAGCACTCCCACGTCATTCGAATCCTGAGCGGACACTTGCATCGCAGCATTTGCAGTGGCTTTGCCGGTACCATGGCGATGACGGCACCTAGCTGTGCTCATGCCGTTGAACTTGACCTGCAGACCGAAGGACGACTTGCCGTGTTGCGGGAACCGCCTGCCGCGAGTGTGCATCTGTGGAAGGATGGCAATCTCGTCTCACACACAAGCTTCATTGGAGACTACGGGCCTCCGTATGTCATCGCCGAATAGGCCGATAGCTGCGGCCATCCTAAATGGCGGCAAAGCGCGTCGGATGGAGGGCGTTGACAAAGCGCGGATTGCGATCAGCGGCCAGCGCATCGCCGACTCACAACTGGCCCTATTGCGGAGTCGCTGTGCACCGTTGGCGATGGTTGTGGCCAACGAATCGCAAGCCGAGGGATTTCCCGTCGAGGCGATCTACGATCGGGTTGGCGGTCAGGGACCGCTTGATGGCATTGCCGCGGCTCTGGCGTGGAGCCCAACGCCCTGGGTCTTGGTGCTGGCTTGCGATATGCCCACCGTGCATCCAGGCCTGCTCGACTTGCTACTCGATGCTTGCGACGATCGCTACGACATCATCGCGATGGCACCGGAGGGGCACGTCCAGCCGTTGCTGGCAGTCTATCATCAGCGACTCTTGCCCCTGCTCGACGCGAAGCTAGCGGCCGGGGAGTTGCGCGCGACTGAGCTCCTGCAAGAGCCATCTGGGGTTGTTGTGCACTTTTTGGATGAGGCCGAAATCCGCCGCATCGACCCAGAAGCGAAGTCGTTTCGAAACCTTAACCGACCCGAAGATCTTTCACACAGCTCGTGAGCAATCGAGTATGGTCCGCGCCCCATGCGGATTGGCAGTGTTGAAGTAAAGACTCCGGTGCTCTTGGCACCCATGGCGGCTGTCACCGACTTGCCGTTTCGGACAGTCGTAGAAGAATTCGGAGTGGGGCTCACAATCACGGAGTTCTTGAGCGCCGATGCGATCAAACACGGAGATAGCAAGACCACCGATAAGATGACGCCAAGTCTCGGTGGCAGGCAGTTTGGTGTGCAGATCTTTGGGCGCACCGACGAGGCCATGATTCAGGCAGCACAGCTTGCTGTCAGCATTGGAGCATCGCTCGTCGATATCAACATGGGATGCCCGGCAAAGCGGGTTGTGGCGGGAGCCTGTGGTTCGGCTTTGATGCGCGAAACCGAGCTTGCGCAGCATCTGGTTCGCATTGTGGATGAAGCCGTCGGGCCCAACGTCGCGGTGAGCGTGAAGCATCGAGCGGGTTGGGACAATGCCCAGATCAACGCCCCCGAATTCGCCTGCGCCATGGTGGAAGCTGGCGCCAAGCTCATCACTGTTCACGGCCGCACGCGCAAGCAGGGCTTCACCGGAAAATCCTCAAACGAAATCATTCGTCGCGTTCGCGAAGAAGTGCCATCGCATATCCCCGTGGTAGGCAATGGTGACGTGGTTGACGTCTCTAGCTTCTTGCGCATGCGTGAAGAGACAGGCTGCGACGCTGTGATGATCGGACGAGGCGCACTTGGCAACCCATGGCTCTTTCGCTCCATCAAAGCGGTCACCGAAGGCAAGCCCGACCCAGGAACCCCAAGTGTCGAAGAGCGATACGACGTCTTCAAGCGTCACATCAGCCATATTCTCGAGCTCAAGTCGGGCCCAAAACTGGTTCACGAAGTGCGCAAGGCTTCTGCGTGGTACGCCAAGGGCTATCGAGGATGCAATGCACTACGTCAACGCGTGTGGAAGATTCCCAACGCAGAGGATGTGCTGCAAGAGTGCAGCGACTACTTTGAAGAGCTCATCACCTGTCGTGTCTCGTAGTTGCGACCGAGTTGTTGGGCAAAGCGCTCATGCGACGCCAGGCTCGTCTGCGCGCCTCTGGTTGCCAACGTAGGCCGCTCCGGCCTAAAGCGCTGCCAACTGTTCGTCGGAGAGTTTGGCCAGATTTTCCTCTGGCCCTTTGTGGTCGTAGAACTGTCCCTCTTGTAAGAAAATTGCGTAGAGAGGGAAGGCTTGGTGAAGGTCTGCGAAGACGCTGTCGACCTCGGCATAGAACTGTTGCCAGGCTCTTGGGTCGGAGAACCACGGATCGCATGTCTCCCACTGGCATTGGCGTGCTGACTCCCATTTGGGTGGTTCGAAGTTGCCATCGATCGCGGCATCCGAGGCCCCTAGCAACGCTGCGATCTTGGCCTTCTCGGTCTTAGATAGATTGCTTGCAAAGCGCAAGGTCCACCACGGCTGGTCACCTTCGTAGTCATGGTGATTGCCAAACACTCGAACGCCACTGAGCTTTGTCATCAGGGAACTATACCGAGAACGGCAGACCTCTCAGGAGATGCCCAGCAATAACGTTTCGTGAGTTCATCGGCAACGGCCTTTTCTGCGATCTCTTCGCAACTGTGACGGCTGGGGTGCGGCGTATTTGTCAGTTGTCAGTGCGTGACAGACTGTGGGCCGAGTTGTGAGTTTCGAGATAGCACTTTCTATGGCATATCTAGGTATCCTCGATGAGGCGGGCTGTACACATAGCGTTCGCAGCAATCATGTCCTTAACGATCGTGCTAGTGGGGGTGGGTTCCTACCCTCTGGCTTGGGCGGGAAGTGTGGAATGCTGTTGTGGGGTACATAGCGCAGATGACGACTGTGGTTGTCCCAGCTGCCCAGTCTCCGAGTCGGAGAACGACGAACGGCTGGAAGAGGACTCCTTGTTCTCTTGCACCAGTACTGCACTGGTCGTTCGAAGTCCCTTGGTAAAGGTCCTTCTTGCCGCACCTGCGGCATCAATGTACAGGCCGGCACCAGAACGCCGTCTGTGTGACCCAGCCAATCAAACGCTGCCAGGATCGGTTGCTCCACTACCGGACGTACCGGATTCTTGACCTGCAAACAGGCTAGCGTCAACTATCCCGTTTTCCAGTTTCCTCCGCAAGACACCACAAACTGCCTCGGAAGAAATCAGCGTTTCCGCAATTCCCGTTAAAGGTTACTCATATGTCTATTTTCAAGAACCGAATTTTTCTTACGTCCCTTGGCCTCGCACTGCCTCTCTCTCTCGCCGCTTGTGGTGGCGATGATGATGATGGCACTCCAGCCGCTGATGCTGCCCAGGCGGCCGATGCAGCTACTGGCGATCCTGATGCGGCAGCTGACGTTTCCGTGAGCCTTGATTTTGCCGCCATGGTTGGACCTGAGGTGTTCGCTTGCTCGGATGGTGGCAATGCCAAGGTGTACAACAACATCGGAACGGCAAACTCGGACGTCTCTTTCAAGGACTTCCGCCTCTACGTTTCCAATATTCGTCTCATTGATGATGCAGACAACGAAGTGTCGCTAACGCTCAACAACGACGGCGCATTCCAGCTCCAGACCGAGTCTGATGGGCATGTCGCTCTACTGGACTTCGAAGATGGTACTGCGAATTGTTCTGAGACTGGAAACGCCAATCTCAACACATCCGTCACCGGCACCGTTCCTCCGGGTAACTACACCGGGTTGGTGTTCGAAGTTGGGGTTCCCTTCGCTATCAACCACCTTGACGTGGCAACGGCCGATTCACCACTCAACATCTCGGCGCTCTACTGGGCCTGGGCGATTGGCCACAAGTTTGCTCGCATCGATTACACCGTCGTCGATGGTGCGGTGTGGAACTTTCACCTTGGAAGCATTGGATGCGCAACGGAGGGCATGACTTCTCCACCAACGGAGGAGTGCTCAAAGCCAAATCGCCCGACGATCAGGATAGAGAACTTCTCTCACGAGACGGATGTGATCGAGTTGGATGCCGCCGCGATTGTCGCAGACTCAGATCTCACAACGAACGCGGGCATGACCCCCGGTTGTATGTCATTTGGCCCGGATGAACCCGATTGCACACCGCTCTTCCCAAATCTGGGACTCGACTACGGAACTGGTGCATGCACTAATGATTGTTCTGGGCAGAGCGTTTTCAGCATCGCTGACTAAGACCTGGAAGGTGTAGGATAAGGTCATGGGTACAACTCTCATAGCGTTGGGGCAGCAGCACAAGCTTCTGCTTCTTGTCGCAGCAACGCTTTCCGTTGCGGCTTGTGGAGATAATGTCGGACCGATGGGTGAAGTCGTCGATGCTTCAATTCCGGTCGAGTTCGACGCCGAACCCGTCGACCCAAACATTTTTGTTTGGGACATGGTTCCAGAGGGGCTTCCAAAACCCTTTGTTCCTGAAGAGAACCCCATGACCTACACCAAGGTGGAGCTTGGTCGCTACCTCTTCTACGACGAGCAACTCTCCGGCAATGGAACGCAGAGCTGTAGCTCCTGCCACAAGCAGGAATTGGCATTTGCTGATGGCATCGCCCGGCCAACAGGATCTACAGGGGAGCTTGTGGGGCGCAACTCCCTCGGTCTTATGAACGCGGCCTATCACACTACCTTTACTTGGATGAATCCCGAGTTCCACGATCTGCGCACACAGATCCAGGTACCACTTTTTGGCGAGTTTCCGATTGAGTTGGGCATCTCCGGCAACGACGTCGAAGTACTCACCCGGTTTTCTACAGACCCCGATTACATCGCCAGGTTCGCTGCGGCATTTCCAGAAGACGAAGATCCCATTACCTTCGGCAACATCGCCAAAGCTCTGGCCTCCTTTGTGCGGTCCATGGTCTCGTTCGATTCCCCTCACGACCGACACACGTACAAAGGGGACACAACAGCCATGTCGGAGTCGGCATTGCGCGGCCAGGAGCTCTTCTTTGAAGAGCGAATTGATTGCCATCACTGCCATGGCAACTTTCACTTCTCACTGAACCTACGCCACGAAAACACGGTCTTCATCGAAACCGGGTTTGCCAACAACGGCCTCTACAATGTGAACAACACGGGCAGCTACCCTGCGCCAAGCGAAGGCTTGGTCGCTATCACCAAGCGTGTTCAAGACCGAGGCAAGATGCGTACGTCAAGCTTGCGAAACGTCGCCATCACCGGACCCTACATGCACGATGGCAGCATACAGACGCTGGAAGAGGTCATCGACATGTATGAGCGTGGTGGCCGATTCGTCGAAAGTGGACCCAACTTTGGAGATGGGCGCGACAATCCATTCAAGAGCGAATTTGTGCACGGCTTCGTCCTAACTGAAGATGAGCGAGCGGATATGCTCGCCTTCCTAGAGAGTCTCACTGACGAGTCATTTCTCGTCGACCCGAAGTTTTCTAACCCGTTTGAGCAGTAGTTGGGGCTCGTCTCAAGAGCTTCTCTCAGGTGATCTGCGCCCAGGCGCATTGGGTGAGGTCGGACATGCTAACGTCCGTCGTACCAGTGTCGTCGCTCTGCGTCGTGTGGCGGCAATGGTGTATATAGGGGGGCATGGCATCCATCTTTGACTCCATGAGCTTCGCACACGGTCCAGCAATGAAGAACCGCTTCATGTTGGCCCCGCTCACCAACTGTCAGAGCCATGAGGACGGCACACTATCGGACGATGAATTCAACTGGCTCGTCAAACGTGCGAAAGGGGGCTTTGGGCTCACCATGACCTGTGCCGCTCACGTGCAAGCCGTTGGAAAAGGCTTTGCGGGGCAACTGGGGATTTTCTCGGATGCGCACGAGGAAGGACTCTCGCGATTGGCGACCGCAATACGCGCGGAGGGTAGCCTCGCTTTTGTGCAACTGCACCACGCAGGTATGCGCTCCCCATCCAAGCTCATTGGCGGGCAACCTCTTTGCCCATCCGACAATGAAAAGACTGGGGCCCGCGCACTAACCACCGAGGAGGTGCATCAGCTGATCGAGGACTTTGTTCTTGCCGCCGAGCGCGCAGATCGCAGCGGGTTTGATGGTGTGGAAGTGCACGGAGCTCATGGCTATGTCCTAGGACAATTTCTCAGCTCCGAGATAAACCACCGAACCGACGAGTTTGGAGGTTCGCTCGAGAATCGCGCCCGACTACTATTTACAATAATCGAACAGATTCGCAAGCGTTGCCGACCTAACTTCAATGTTGGCCTGCGTTTGTCCCCAGAGCGCTTTGGCATGAGACTGGATGAGTGTTTGGAGGTTGCCAAGCGTGCGATGACCAGTGGAGAGATCGATTTTCTCGACATGTCGCTTTGGGATGTGGCGAAAGAGCCCAACGAAGAGCAATGGCAAGGACGCAGCTTGCGTTCGTACTTTCTCGAGTTGGAGCGCGGGGATACGCGATTGGGCATCGCGGGGAAAATCTTCTCTGGAGTGCTGGCACAAGAGTGCATTGACGAAGGCTTTGACTACATAACGAT
Source organism: Kofleriaceae bacterium (assembly GCA_024762925.1). Classification (GTDB taxonomy): domain Bacteria; phylum Myxococcota_A; class Polyangia; order Haliangiales; family Haliangiaceae; genus NORP324. Next base: position 100,340 of record JANTGM010000002.1, read on the forward strand.
TGGGCGAGCGGCAATTCTTCATCACAACTTTCCAACGCTCTGCGAAAACGACAAAGCATTTCAAACAACGAAGCTTCCTGTTACTCGGGAGTATCTCGCCAACGAAGGTCTTGGCGAGGCGTTTATCAACTACATGGCTGGTTGGCCGGGCTTTGTCGCCGAATAGGATGCGACGCTTGTCATGGTGCCACTTGCGCACTTCGGTTCGAGGATTAAGAGGTCGTGAACGATACGTGGCCTAAGACTTTGTCTTAGTGTGCTCAGAAAGGAAATCAAGGCAGCTTTGGTACCAGAGGGCAACGTTCCGTGGGCGCAGAATCCAGTGGTTCTCGTCCGGGAAGACAAGAAGACGGGAGTCTACCTCGCGACGCTGCAAGTCCTCAAAGAGCATGAGCGCCTCAGAAATTGGCACTCGATAGTCCTTCTCGCCGTGGGTGATGAGCGTCGGCGTCTTCCAATTGTCGACAAACCGATGCGGCGAGTAGCGGTCGTAGCATTCTGGATCGTCGCTTGGGTACAGCCCCATATCGTGAGCCCAGTAGGCGGGCCAGTCCGTGGTTCCCTGAAAAGCACTAAGTCGATACAGGCTTGCATGGGTGATGATGGCGCAGAAGCGGTCGGTCTGTGTACCGATCCAGTTGCTCATGTAGCCGCCAAATGAGCCGCCCATGACCGCAACCCTCTCAGAGTCCACATCATCGCGGTCGACGATTGCGTCTGCTACGGCCATCACATCGCGATAGCAGGCATCGCCCCACTCGTTTCCAACGATCTCATCGATGAAGTCCTGGCCAAAGCCGGTTGAGCCGCGGGGATTTGGGCACACGACGTTGTAGCCCGCGGCAAGAAAGGGAAGGGGGTTCCAGCGCCAGTGCCAGCCATCAGTCCAGGAGTGCACCGGGCCGCCGTGGATCCAGAGGAGTGTTGGTCGGGGATTGGACGAGCTTCTTGGGGCTAGGAAAAAGTATTGAATTGGCGTGCCGCCGGCTCCTGCGCACTCAAGAGACTCTTCACACAGCGGTGCGTCGTTTGGCATGCCGCTCAGCTTCGAGCACAGCAGCGGTGTGGCCTCGGTCTCGAGGGGGATGCGAAATACCTCGGGTGCCCGGGCAAAGGTGGTTCGAATTCCGACGAGGTTGTCTCCTATGGGGCGTACCTGCATGTGCGAGCCAGCAGATTGCACGCTTGTGATTCTCCGAATACTGTCCGTGTTTAAGGAAAGTTCGTAGACAGGAACGTGGCCGTACATAGGCGAGGTAATCAACAAAGCATTCTCTCCACGGAAGGACTCAAGCGTTGGACTTGCTTGCCAATCTGAGGTTCGCTCTCGGTTCCTACCAGACGCTATGTCATAGGTGACAACGGAACGTGCGCCGTGCTTTCCCGGCTCGCGCCTGTGTCGCACCGTCGCAATCGTCTTTCCCGATGGAGAGAACAACACCTCAAGGTGGGATATGCCATCTTCGTGGCCAATGTGGCGATGCTCGCCGCTGGCGATGTCGATGATGAGCACGCTCGCGTCCTCCATGCGCTCTGGCCCCCACCGATGACACTCGGAAGCCAGAGTTTTTCCGTCTGCGCTCACATCCCACGCGAGCCCCATGGCTTGATCGAGTTCTCTTTCGAAGCTCGGAGTTAGGTCCCGACGACCCACAAGTCCCGTTTGCGAGATCGCGTAGGCGATGAGGTGCGGGCGTGCACCACCAAGCCAACGATCCCAACTGCGGACCGTCATACCTGTGAAGAGGATGCCTGTCGGCCCATTCTTCGCCCGATCACGGGATGTCGCTCGTTGTTCTTGCAAGTCCGTATCTGGGAGAACGGGCGCAAGCACCACGAGCGTCTCACCATGCACCTTGAAGTCGATCACACCCAGTGGTTCGTCGGTGAGTTGCTCCGGTGTGCCCGCTTCATCAATGCGCCAAACTTGTCGCACGTCCCTTGCATCGTCCTGTGCGGTTGGGCGCTTGCTAAGAAAGTACAAGCCGCCCGCTTCATCGTAGTTCGCGCTAGAGACACCTAGTTCATCAGCAACGAGTTCTTCTTGCTCTCGATCACCATCCAATGGCACCGACCAGAGCTCGGAGATGCGCTCTGCTTTGTCCGCGTCAAGCCGAGAAACCGTAACAGCAATGCTCTTCCCGCTTGGGTGTGGCGCAATGTTTGTAACGTGGTTAAGTTCTAAGAATTTGTCTATCTGCAAAGTGGCCTCCGTTGGAGACAAAGCCTACTCGTCTTCGATGGTTGCCACCAGGAGCCCGGCCTCGTCTGTCATCGCCGAGCCGCCGCGTACAAGGGTCACAAGGACTCCGTCGCCTCCCGGCTTGGTCTGCAGGGCATATGCGGTGTTGGGGCGGAGCCCGGTCCAGAATACCCGTAGGGGCACAGTGGAGTCGATTCGAAGCGCAACCTCAGCTGACGACGGAAACTCGGCACCGTTCTTTGGGAATATGACAACGTCGCGTCCGGATAGGGCTCCAATTGCTTCGTTTGATTCGATCGGCACGACTGCCTGCTCATCCTTGGAATCAGAAGCGCGTAGGACGGAGAGGTAGCGCATGGTTGATGACAACTTGTCGGGTGGCGTGAGAAGACGCCCTGTGTAGCGCTGGCCTGGGTACTGCGAGTGCACGCCCTGCGGTGCCTGATACTGAAGCACTTGGTTGGCTGGGAAGACAAGCTTCACATCAACGTTGGCACCCGAAGCGAATGTCGCCCGCGCGCCGCTTATGGTTGGGACAGCGTTTATGTGAAGCTGCCAGCCAATGCTCGCATTATTGCCCTGCTTTGCTCTGACGATTCGATCGTATGTGAAGACTCGGTCGTCAGAGTTCTTCGCAGTTCTCTTGAGCCACACAATCTGCCGTTCGACATTCTGGTAAGAGAAGCTGTGGTAGCGCCCCGAGGAATATGCTCCTGTTAAGTCTGCGGCGACATGGGAATACTGCCGTGTGCTGCTGTTGCGCAGAACCGATGCTGGGTTGGCTGGCTCCAGGCGAAACTGTCCAACACGGTGGCGGTCATCACCAAACGCGATCTCTAGCGCTGGTACATTGTGTCCCTCTGCTTGGGACGATGGGCCGTCGTAGCCAAGGTCCTCATTGGTGAGCCACACGCCATCTCGATAGAGTTGAAAGGAACCCGCATCCTCGTGGGTGTGGTCGGCGCCACTCCAGCCAGCTTTGAAGGTGAAGAAGGAGGCATCATCGTTCCAGCTTGTGCGATCGAAGAGCAGGCCCATGCTCTTGTCGAAGAAGGAGGTGGGCATCCCTTGTCGATCTTCGAGCGGCTCGATGCCATCGTGAGCAAAGAGCAGCATTGCCCAGGTGCCTCCAAAGTCTTGAACGGGGAATAGGTTGTCAAGGTGCCATCGCGCATGACTTGCTCGTGTTGCGTTTCCCGCGCGCTCAAGAAGGCCCATGTGCATCGCTATGAGCCCACCATTGTAGGCGAGAATCGGATGGCTATTGGGCTCCACTCCGAAGTTGTCGTAGCTATCCAGATCTCCGAAAGTTGCAAACCCTCTGCGTCTTGGTGTTAGCGATTGAATCTGCATCGCTTGCAGGTTGTGCCAAACCCACGGAGCGTACGCATCCACTTGGCCACCTACGTTTCCCAGCGCGATGAGCGTCTTGAGCCAATAGGTCGACGTTCCAAAGGCATAGCCGATTCCGTCGGGAAGGTTGCCACCAGATTGGGCAAAGAAGCCTTGGTTGCGACGGGCTTTGACGAGTTGCACGCCGTAGAACGCGCGCTTGCCCCGCTCGAGGAGCGTGCATGCGCGCTTTGACAACGCTGGGCTAACTCCTTCAGCGTTGCATCCAACCAGGCCGTCCACAATCCAGGTCCGTGCGATGCTTGCAAACTCGTCTGTATCAACTAGACGTTCAATGCTGGCTGCTTCATCATCAGGAAGAAACGCTGAGACAACGCCATCGCGCTGCTGTTGTGAAAGCTCATTCCACATGAGGTCCGCACACAGCCCAAGGTTTGCATCTGCCCATCGGAGTTGATTGTTCTCCAGCGTATTCGCGTGCCAATACGTGCGCATCGCTTCGATGAGGGAGAGAGCAGCGGCCTTGTACTTTGTCGAGCCTGTTCCGTGGTACAGCAGCGCTGCAGAGAGGCACTCGCCAAAATCGTGCTCTGAACCTTCCCGAGCCGCATCTAACACGGAGTCGCCCATCACGTTTGCCCAGGTTTTCCAGCTACGATCACCGGAGTTATGACGCTCTTTGAGGCGCTGGAGCTGCGATGGTGTGGCAAGAACCCTGGGGCTTTTCTTAGGTATTGTTAGGCCTGGCGCCTCTGCGGTGACGATTGTTGCGATGTTGCTCACCGGGTCCGTTGGTTTGTCGTAGTCATTGAGCGGCGCAACAGCTACGTAATACTTTGTCTTAGGAATCATGTTTGTGAGGATCTGCGGCTGCACAATGGGTTGGCCTTTGTGCGCATAGACGCGAACAACCTTGGTGTTTGCTGTGTGTAGTTCTCGGATCGCCTTGCCCGACTTCAATTCGTCGGGGTCTTGACTCCAGGCAATCACGTAATCCTGCCCGTACTGCGTGGTCTTCGGCGACGTGAAACCGAACCAGCCGCCATACGGCGTTACGTGTTGGGCTCGCAAGTCTACGATTGCGCCTGTGCGAGGGGTTGCAAAGTCGGCATCGCAGTAGTCGCCAACACCATCTGCGTCCGCGTCTCCTTGCGCCACGTCGTAGATGTTGGGGCAGAGATCCGTCACACTTGGGACTCCGTCACCATCTGGATCGGGATGCCAATTGGTATCAGCCGTTGTGGCCGTAGAAGGACAGTCTCCCCGGTCAACACAATTCGACGTCTTGGGGCTCAGCGTTTTGCTTGGCGACCCGGTGCCACACTGCACAAAGAGGGTGACTAACAGTAGTGGAGTGAAATCGCGGTCCATCAGCATCGTTTCGAGCATCGCAGATTCTTTGGTATGCTGCTGTCCACGCAGCGAGGAACGCTCACCGAGTAAGAATATTCCCATGATCCGCATCACGATTCTTTTACGTTCCGCCCTTGTGCTTGTTCTGGCAGCCTGCGGTGGCGGCAAGAGCAACACAGTACGCATCGACTCTGGAGAGGCGGGGCCCCAAATTGACGCAGCGCTAGGGACCGGTGAAGCGGGCGGGGTTGTGACCTATATGGTCGGAGGGCGGATTCTACAGATCGCAGCAATTGATGGAGCGACGCCAAATGACATCGGTGAGAAGCTCGATGCCCTCGCAAGTGGTGGCGGTGATGGCGCCCCTTCTGTCTCCAAGAACGGTGCCTTTATCACCATTTCAACAGAGCGCTTCGATTCAGAGTGCAATGGGTATGCTTGCACTGCACTGCTAACTGGGGATATTTCTGAGGGAGGTATTGTCTATATTGATGGCCAGCCGCTGCGTTCCGAGGGCAGGGTTGCTGTATCCAATACCGGCGATGTGTTGGCCTATGCGGACGATGGGCCATCACACCAGGAAGACATTCTGATCACGCGCAAGAGCGGTACCACCTGGAGCGCTCCGACCAACGTTACTAGCGGGTCGCCTCATGCGTTCAACAACGCCCCCGTTCTTTCAGGAGATGGCAGCAAGGTTCTCTTTGATTGCGGACCTGTGCCCTATGGCCAAGCAGGAACGGGAGTCTGTGAAGCCAGTACCGATGGAACAGATTTTCGCCAAGTGATCGACCCTGCGAACTCTCCTCTCGGTAACGGCTCAAGCGAGAACCAAGCCCGTCATGCGGACTACACGCCCGATGGCGGTATTGTCTTTGAGGCCGACTGGGCTAGCGAGCAGCTCTGGTGGCAGGCGCCAGGCTCGACCTCGGCTTTACGAATTATTCCGAGCCAATCCAATGACAACAGTCCTTGCGCGTTGCCGGGTGGCTACATTGCTTCCCTGTGGCTTGGCCGAGCAGCCGGCAATGGTGAGCACGAATTGAAGGTCACCGCCCCCGACGGGTCCGAGTTTGCCGTGATCACTCCAAACGTGGATGTCGCAGACATCGGAATGAGTTGTCACGCCGCATACACCCCTTAGCGAACCCAATGGCGCATTTGGCTTAGGCTCTGTGCCAGAGCCACTGCGGATCGTCTTCAGTGATTTCGCCGCTCTGTATCTTAGCGCGAAGCGCTTTCTCACGTTGCCCACACTGCGCAATGGACTCGTGAATCTTATCGGCACATCTTTTATACAAAGCAGCGCGGGGCTTGGCGTGGGTAAACTCGTCATAGTCAACGGGGTCGCCGTAAACCACAATGATGGAATGCTCGCGCTTTGCGTTTGGAAGAAAACTCGTGCGCACTGAGTCCACAAAGTCGTTGCTCAGGCCGTTCACAAAAATTGGCACCACAAGCGGCTTCGCGCGCAAGACAATTTGCCCAATACCCGGCTGCGCTGGCAGAAGCTTGTACGGGTCACCCTTGTTGCGTCTGCCTTCGGGATGGAGTCCAACCATGCTGTTGGGATGATCGAGAACTTCGCAGACATGGTCGATCGCATGCTCATTTAGCGCCCTTCGATCTCGGTCGCGGTAGATTGGCGGATACATGACGCCGCCACCGATGGCGAAGTTGACCGCGATCCCCATTGGTCGGTCATAGAAAAAGTCTGAGCGCACGGGAAAGCACAAATTGCGCGGCCACTTAGCTCCCGCGCTGTAAAGCGAAAAGAGATAGAGGTACGAGTCAAAGAACGAGCGGTGATTGCAGGCAAAGAGCACCCCCCGGTCGCTTGGGGGGGGCACCAACCAATCAACATTGTCGGCATAGGTCCGGCGCGACATGGAAGGCTTCATCCAGCTGTAGGCCAGTCGACGCAGAAACGGGTACTGAACCGCCTTGCTCACCATCGGACCGTTGACAAACCGCCCCGCGGCATGCGCGATTCGCTCAACACCTCGCAACTGCGAGTCAAAATCCGATGCCATGAGCGCTTCCATAGCACAGCGCGAGTGAGCTAGCTTGGCCTGGTCGTGCGGCTCTTTCTTCTCACGCTCTTTCTCAGTGCCTGTACTCCAACTGCATGCAGTGAGGAGGAGCAGCACATCAACCGTGAGGTTGAAATCCTTATCGGTGAACCAGGTCCAGCAACCAAGGAGGCCGAGCGCCGCCTCTTGGAACGCGGGGGAAGCTCGATTGCGATTCTCGAGACGGGCCTCTACCAAGCGGATGCCATGGGGCGGGTGCGGATCGTCAAGACCCTTACGAAGCTCGGCTCAAAGGAGGTTCTGCCCGTGATTCGGCACATCGCAGAGCGGGATGACGACCCCTTGGTTCGCGAGACAGCCCAGCTAGCGCTGGACAAACTCTCTCGCTAGCTGTTTGACGATGGTTCATGCCGCGATCTCGCTTAGGGGTTGTGAAGCTCATGGGCCCTTTCGGATCTGCCCCCCTCGCCTTGACACCCAGCTCACAACGCTCGTATTTTCCGCACGTTCTGGCGCCCCTTAGCGCCGCGCAAGGCCGCGATGTCACTCAAATTTTCCGATGAAGCAACAAGCAAGCTAGAAGTCCTCTACGGGAGGTACCCAAGCAAGCAACCCGTGATTCTGGCAGCGCTGCACTTGGCGCAGAAAGAGTTTGGCGATTTGCGCGATGAGGTCATCGACCTTGTTGGCGAAACGCTCGATCTGTCTTCGGCCCACGTTTACGGAGTTGCAACGTTCTACACCATGTTCCGTCGAAAGCCGGGGGGCAAAACCAGCGTTCGGGTATGCACCAATGTTGCCTGCATGTTGCGGGGTGGCTACGACGTGCTCGCCGCTTTCGAGAAAAAGCTCGGTCTGAAAAAGGGCGAGAGCAACGACGACTTCAGCCTCATCGAGGAGGAGTGCATCGCCGCCTGTGCCAACGCTCCTGCCATCGTTTGTGGCACCAAGTATTTCCTCGATGTAACCCCCGACCAAGTTGACGAAATCGTCACTTTTCTCAAGTCCAATCCACACCCTGAATCCGAGGTCGCTTAGTGCCTGCTGAAATCGGAACTGTTCTCGTTACCCGGCGTTTTGGTGACGAAGAAAACAAGCAAATCACTTCATACGAGGCCAATGGAGGCTACAAGATCGCACGTGCTGCGATGGCTAAGTCGCCAGAAGAAATCGTAGACCAAATCAAAGCATCCAACCTCCGTGGCCGTGGCGGAGCAGGCTTTCCAACTGGCCTCAAGTGGAGCTTCGTTCCAAAGGACGCTACCGACGTTCACCTGGTCGTCAACTGCGATGAGTCTGAGCCGGGAACCTGCAAAGATCGCGAACTGGTTTATTGGGATCCGCACCTTTTGATCGAGGGCATGATCATCGCGGCTCACACGCTCGGCGCTGTTCACAACTACATCTACATTCGTGGCGAGATGATGCGCGAGTACGCCGTGCTCGTGAAGGCCGTCGAAGAAGCGTATGCTCGAGGCTATCTTGGCGACAAGATTATGGGCATGGGCAACCAAGCCTGTCACATCACAGTGCACCGGGGAGCGGGGGCGTATATCTGCGGCGAAGAAACCGCTCTTCTCAACTCTCTTGAAGGACTCCGAGGCCAGCCGCGACTCAAACCTCCATTTCCCGCTATTAAAGGTCTCTTCGGCAAACCAACCGTCGTCAACAACGTAGAGACCCTGATGAACATCCCCTTCATCGTGGATCAAGGCGGCCAATGGTTCGCAGATCTTGGTGTTGGACGCTCTGGGGGCACTCGCACGGTCTGCGTCTCTGGGCACGTTGAGAAGCCCGGCGTGTACGAGCTTCCAATGACCATCACCTTCCGCGAGCTCATCGATGACATTTGCGGTGGTGTTTGGAAAGGCCGCAAGTTCAAGGGGCTAATTCCTGGCGGCACTTCGATGCCTCCACTCGATGAGAGCGAGATTGATGTTCCCGTAGAGTTCGATGCCCTGATGACCGACGAGCGTATCAAGCCCGTTGAAGTTACAGCCGGCGTCAACTTCGACATGGGTGGCGGTCGCGAGCTTCGAACCATGGCCGGCTCCGGTGGCATTGTTGTCTTCGACGATCAAACCGACGTTGTTGCGCTCACCTCGCGCATCATGGGCTTCTATCATCACGAGTCGTGTGGCCAGTGTACGCCTTGTCGAGAAGGCACTGGCTGGATGGACAAAATTTGCAAACGCCTCATGAATGGCGAGGGCAAAGTTGGTGACGTCGACTTGCTTGGCAACATCGCCAATGGCATCGCTGGCAACACCATTTGTGCTCTTGGAGAAGCAGCAGCTTGGCCAATGATGGGCTTCCTAACGAAGTTCCGCAGTGAATTCCTCGCCAAAGAAGTGATTGGCAAGAGCGAAGACGGCGAAGGAGAGGCGGCATGAGCAATCTGCCCATCAGTAGAAAATGTCTTATGTGGCTTGGAGCTCTTGCTCTTGGTCTCTTGGTGGTGTTTGGACTAGAGCCGAGTGTCGCGCTTGCAGCGGCCGAGCATGCTGCTGACAGCACGGCCCACACATTCACATCCAAGGTGGCTGGTGATGGCGGTGCAGGAAAAGGCGCTGCCTTCGCCTTCTGGAGCTTCGCTCTGTGTGCCGTCGGAGGATCGCTATTCGTCATCACTCGAAGAAACATGGTCACAGCGGTGATGGGCATGGTGGGAACCTTCTTCGCCATAGCCGGCCTGTACCTCATGCTCTACGCCTCCTTCCTGGCAGTCATGCAGGTTCTGGTCTACGCCGGTGCAATCATGGTGCTCTTTGTCTTTGTCATCATGATTCTCAATCGCCCGGTTGATGAGCCGTGGGCCGTTCAGGGGATCTTAGGCAAAGCGATTGCGGCTCTAGGAGTGCTCTACCTCTTTAAGCGTCTTGCCGGAATTCTTTGGCAAGTCAAAGACACGCACGCTCTCGTCCTCGCCAAAGACAAACTCGATGTAGAAGTCGTGCTTAATCACTCAGATCCCGAGCTACTCAAAGATCTGGGTGTCTTGAGCATCAGGGGGCTTAAGCATGCGGACGTATGTAAAAGCCTCTTCGCGGTTTGTCGTGACAATACTCTCAACCATACGGTCGCCGACACCGTGAAGAATGCTTACGAATTCGGCTCGGTTGAAGGCGTTGGCTACACCCTCTTTTCAAAGTACCTCTTTCCCTTTGAGGCGGTATCAATCGTGCTTTTGGTCGCAGTCGTTGGCGCAATCGCGATTGCCCGCCCAGACAAGAACGAGCCAGAGGGCGAAGCCGCTAAGGAGGCGTCATGAGCATCTTCTATGACCTAACTCTCAGCCATTTTCTTGTGCTGGCTGCAACCCTCTTCGCGATTGGTATCACTGGCGTGCTGCTTCGACGCAACGCGATCATCGTTATGATGTCGATTGAGCTTATGCTCAACGCTGCCAACATTACCGTCCTCGCGTTCTCGCGAGGCTTTGCTGGACAGGACAACAATGCGGCGTATCAAGGCCAAGCCTTCGCTCTCATTGTCATTGCGATTGCCGCCGCTGAGGCTGCAGTCGGTCTTGCCATTGTCGTGACTGTCTTTCGGACACGCCGCCACTCAGACATTGACCGTCTGACCATGCTCAAGGACTAGGGCAACGGAGCAATGCAACAGACGTCAAATCTCCTATTCTTGATTCCGCTCCTGCCCCTCGCAGGCGCTTTCCTCAACCTCTTCGTGTGGCGCGTCCTCGCACCCACAACAGGCAAATACCGACAGAGCGATGCGTTAACTCACACCACGGCAATCGCTTCGGTGCTCGCAGCCTTTGGCCTGTCTTGCTACCTCATCGGAGTTCCGCTCTTGGAAGAATTCCGAGCCTGGCAGAAGCTTGGTGATGCAGCCCCCGAGACCATGGGTGGCTTGCACCAGCACCTGTGGACTTGGATTGAAGTCGGTAGCCTGAAGATCAACCTGGCCTTCCGTCTCGACACGCTATCCGCTGTCATGCTGCTTGTGATCACCGGCGTCGGCTCACTCATTCATATCTACTCCGTAGGCTACATGCACGGCGAGAAGCGCTACCCAGCCTTCTTTGGTTACTTAAACCTCTTCACTGGCATGATGCTCATATTGGTGCTCGGCGACAGCCTGCCGATCATGTTCATCGGTTGGGAGGGCGTTGGTCTTTGTTCCTACTTGCTCATCGGTTTCTGGTTTGACAAGACCGAGAACGCAAACGCTGGGCGCAAAGCCTTTGTGGCAAACCGCGTTGGTGACTTCGCCTTCCTTCTAGGCATGTTCCTGCTCTTCTATGCGACTGGTAGCGTTGAGTTCGCCGACCTGCAAGAGCCCAACAGCATTGGCGCCCTAAAAGAGGTCTTCTGGGGCGGCGAGCGCATGGGCTTCTGGATCGCTCTACTCTTCTTCATCGGTGCCTGTGGCAAGTCGGCGCAGATTCCTCTGTATGTATGGCTTCCAGACGCGATGGCTGGCCCCACGCCCGTCTCCGCGCTGATCCACGCAGCCACCATGGTTACAGCTGGTGTCTACATGGTCGTCCGCATGTCCTTTCTCTATGCACACTCCACAACAGCCATGGCTATCGTCGCCGTGGTTGGTGCCCTTACGGCGCTCTTCGCAGCCATCATGGCCTTTGCCCAGACCGATCTCAAAAAGGTCTTGGCCTATTCAACCGTTTCGCAACTCGGCTTCATGTTTGTTGGTGTCGGTGTTGGTGCCTACACAGCTGGCATCTTCCACCTCATTACCCACGCCTTCTTCAAGGCAGGCCTCTTCCTTGCTGCTGGCTCGGTCATGCATGCGATGAGCGGTTCGGGTGACATCATGAAGATGGGCGGCCTTCGCAAGTATCTGCCACGAACTCGATGGTCGTTCCTCATTTACTGTGTTGCCATTGCTGGCATTGTTCCCTTCTCAGGGTTCTTCTCAAAGGACGAGATCCTTGCCGGTGCCTTCGGCGCTGGCGCAGAAGGCTGGGGCCCCGTGCTTGGCAAGTTCTTGTGGGCTACGCTCTCCATTGCTGCGCTCGGAACTGCGTTTTACATGTTTCGTCTCTACTTCCTTGTCTTTGGCGGGGAATTGCGTTGCGACGAAGAGACCAAGGCACACATCCACGAGTCACCGCACTCGATGACCTCGCCGCTCATCATCCTTGCAGCTTTCACATGCGTCATTGGCGCTATTGGCTTGCCGCACCTCACCGGTGACCTACATCTCCCAACCTATCTGCACGATTGGCTCGCTCCGACTGTAGTTGACTTCAAGCGCGATTCGCTTCTCATGGCCAACGGCAGCCCGAGCATCTTCGAGGCGCATCTGAGCAACGGTCTTACGATCGGTCTCATGGGAATCGCTCTTGCTGTGGGGCTCATTGGCATCTTTGCCGCCAAGGCGATCTACGGCAAGGGCCCATCAGAAAAAGTCGCAGCAATGTGCGAGACCAAAAATGGCAAGGCCATCTACGATGTCGTGCTCAACAAGTTCTACGTCGACGAGTTCTACGAATGGTCCATCTACCGGTTCTTCCGCGGTGCAGCCAACGTGCTCTACCAGGTCGTTGATCGATGGCTCATTGATGGCATCTTCATCAACGGCTCAGCCTGGCTAATCAAAAAACTTGGGCAAGGCTTCAACCTCTTCCAAAACGGCCAAGTGCACCGCTACTTGGTGGCATTGGTCGTCGGTGGCGCCATCATATTCTTCTTCGCAAGCTCGCCAACGGTGAGCTTCAAGTACGAGCAAGTGAGCACCAACGTAGTTGAGTTCACACCCGATTTCTCTTCGGGAACGAGCATCGGCGGAGGTCTCGACGCCAAGGGCGCACTCATCAGCTTCGACCTCGACGCCGATGGCGAGCCCGACGTCACCAAAGAGTACGACCCACGCAATCCAATGAAGGTCAAGTGGACCTTTGGCGGCGTGGGCGAATACCGAGTCAACATGACCATGACCGATGCCGTCTTCAACAAGAAGTACAGTGTCACGAGGACCATCCACGTGAAGGACCTAACCGAGAAAGGAGGTGCCCAGTGACTGGCGCTTCCGCACTCTTGCCAGCACTCCTGGCACTGCCTCTCATAGGAGCCATCCTCGTGATGCTCCTTCCCAAAGAAGAGCCCGGGCTTGCCCGCGGTGTTTCATTGGGCGTCTCCATTGCAACCCTCGCTCTATCGCTGGTCATTCTCGGTCTATACGACACCAAGATCGCAAGCATGCAAATGGTCTTCGACAAGGAATGGATTCCTGGTCTTGGCGCACGCTTCAAACTCGGGATCGATGGCATCTCCATCTTCATGGTGTTGCTCACGACCTTCCTGATGCCGATCATCTTGCTCTCGTCCTACAAGGCGGTGACATCCAAGGTTCGCGAGTTCTGCGCTCTCTTGCTCATCCTCGAAGTAGGAATGCTTGGCGCCTTTCTCGCGTTGGACCTCTTCCTGTTCTACGTCTTCTGGGAAATCATGCTCATCCCGATGTATCTGCTCATCGGAATTTGGGGCGGCCAGAAGCGCATCTACGCATCGATCAAGTTCGTCATCTACACGATGGCGGGTTCGCTCCTCATGCTTGTAGCGATCTTCTACCTCTACGCCCAATATGGCTCGGTAACAGGGGAATACACGCTTGAGCTCTCTTTGCTAAACCGCTTGGTCTTGCCTCGTGATGTTCAGATGTATTGTTTCGCTGCGTTTGCTCTGGCTTTCGCCATCAAGGTGCCGCTCTTTCCACTTCACACCTGGCTTCCCGACGCACACGTTCAAGCTCCAACGGCTGGTTCCGTTGTGCTAGCCGGTGTTCTTCTGAAGTTTGGAATCTATGGGTTTCTCCGCTTTGCAATGCCACTCTTTCCCTATGGCGCAGCAGAACTCGCTCCCTACATGGCGTACTTGGCGGCGGCCGGAATCGTCTATGGCGCCTTTGTTGCCTTCGCACAAAGTGACGTCAAAAAGCTCGTGGCCTACAGCTCGGTCTCACACCTTGGCTTCTGCATGATCGGTATCTTCGCCATGAACACCCAGGGTATCGAGGGCTCGATCTACGCGATGATTTCTCACGGCCTCACCACAAGTGGCCTCTTCCTCGCTATCGGTGTCGTCTACGAGCGACGCCACACCCGCGAAATGAGTGAGTACGGTGGCATTTGGAAGCAGATGCCGGTCTTTGCTGGGCTCTTCCTGATTTGCATGCTTGGTTCCGTTGGACTGCCAGGGCTCTCGGGCTTTGTCGGCGAGTTCTTGACCATCTTCGGAATGTTCATCTCTGGAGGCACAGCTGGCGAGCCATCGTTCTGGGCAGAGTTCATGCCGCATCCAATGCTGCTTGGCGCCGTTGCGACCTCCGGAGTCATCTTTGGCGCCATCTACCTGCTCTACATGTTCCAGAAAATGATGTTTGGTCCTTTGGACAATCCGAAGAACAAAGAGCTTAAGGATGTTAGCTGGCGCGAGATCGCCGTCTTCACTCCACTCGTTATTGGAATCTTCGCAATGGGGCTGTTTCCAAAACCCTTCCTTCAAACTATGGATCCAACCGTGGATCAGTTTGTCACGCGTTTTGAAGCCAAGCTCGCCGAGCCTGATGGTCCAGCCCACATCATGGGTCAAGCTGCCGTAGCACCTACGCCTGAACCGGCGCAGGTGGAACCACACGCTGGACACAATCACGCACCTGGGGAGGCTGCGCACTAGCGCAGGGAATCGTCATGATTACTATTGTCCCAAATGACTTCCTCTATCTCGGCCCATTGGCCGTACTCACCATCGTAGGACTTCTTCTGATCCTCGCCGAGGCCTTTGCCATTGGCAAAAGGCGCCGCTTTCTCATGCAGCTCACGGTTGCTGGCAGCGTGATGGCGATCTTCGCAGCAATCTACACGTGGCGCTCCATTGAGCCGGGAACCCAAATCTCGGCGTTCTCAGGCATGCTCATTGCTGATCGTATGAGCATGTTTCTGTGTGCGCTCTTTGCTGGCTCTACGGGGCTAATCGCAATGCTCGGTGCTGCTCATCAGCGCGAGTACGACTGGCAGGTTGGCGAGTTCTATGGCCTCATGCTGCTTGCGGCTGCTGGCATGTGCATGATTGCCATGGCTGGCGACCTCATCACGATCTTCATCGGCATCGAAACGATGTCTCTGGCCGTCTATGTAATGACAGCTGCTCGCCGCCGTTCTCGCAGGGGCTCTGAGGGAGCGATGAAGTATTTCCTCATGGGCGCCTTTGCATCAGGATTCTTGGTGTATGGAATGGCGCTTCTCTATGGCGCTACCGGCTCGACAAATCTCCAGACAATTCGCAGTGTACTTGCGACGAGCCAGTCATCATCTCTCACCGTGGCGGCTATCTTCATGCTCATTGTCGCCTTCGGTTTCAAAATCGCGGCGATTCCGTTTCACATGTGGGCACCCGATGCCTACGAAGGCGCTCCCACGCCAGTCACGGCGTTCATGGCTGCAGCCGTCAAATCCGCAGCCATTGCCGGCATGATCCGCATCTTCGTCCAGGCTCTTGGTGGAGCGATTGTCCCCTTTGGTCAGGTGGGCTGGTCAAGCATCTTCGCCATCATCGCGGCCATCACAATGACGGTTGGCAACATCGCCGCTCTTCGTCAAGACAACATCAAGCGCATGTTGGCCTACTCGAGCGTTGCCCATGCTGGCGTCTTGCTCGTCGGACTTGTGGCTGCTGGAATCGCCCCTGAAGGCGAAGGGCTAGCCTCAGTGCTTTTCTACTTGCTGGCCTACAGCGTTGCGACAGTTGGTGCATTTGGTGTCGTCGTTTGGATTGGCAACAGAGATCGAGAGCGCGTGCTGCTTTCCGATTGGTATGGGCTCGCAGCAGCCAAGCCGGCAGCGGCGATGGTTATGACCCTATTCATGCTCTCCTTCGCGGGCATTCCTCCAACGGGTGGGTTCTTCGCCAAGTTTTTCCTCTTTAAGTCGGCTCTCATGGCGCAAGATCAGGCACTGCTCTGGCTTGTCATTGTTGGTGTGCTCAACAGCATGATCAGCATCTTCTACTACCTCAAGGTAGTCATGGCCATGTACTTCCGCGATGCGACCGGCGAGTTCAAGCCGCTCAACTCAGGTGCCGTTACCTTCGTGCTCGTGCTCTGTGGCATCCTTGTGCTGCAAATGGGCATGATGCCAACAAGCTGGCTTGGCTACCTCGGCGTCTAAGAAGAGTTCGCAACCGGAGAGCATGTGCTTCGCACTCTAGCTGAGTCTTGTGGCGTAACCACAACCCACGTTGATGGCCTTGGGCGAACCATCGAAGCCAGCGATGCCGCGTTACTCACGGTCTTGCAGGCTCTCGGCGTCGCGATCGAGAGTGCGGACCAAGCGGCTGCCATGCTCAAGTTGCGGCAAGAAGCCGGGGCGCCACTGATGGCTCCGTGCGTCGCGGGCGAAGAACATGAGTCACTGGTGCTCGCCTTGTGCCACGATGGCGATGATGCCTACGAGCTTCTCTTGCGGTACGAAAATGGAGAGACGCGCAAGCTCGCAGGGCGCCTAGCCGAATTGCCGAAGGCCGACGCGTGTTATCAGCTCGAGGTTGGAACGCTTCCGGTTGGATATCACGAGGCCGAGATTGTTTGTGGCGACGTGGCGGCAAGAACGCACTTGCTCATCGCTCCCAAAGAGCGCTTTGGGGCACAACCAAAAGCCCGTCGCCTTGGGCTTTTTGCTCCGCTCTACGCAGTTCGCAGCACGCGGGACTATGGTGTTGGGGACTTCACCGACCTCGGGCGATTGATGCACTGGGCTGGGGAGCAGGGCATCGACTTCGTGGGAACCCTCCCGCTATCAGCAGGCAACTATCAAGAAGAATTCCAAACAAGCCCCTACTCTCCGGTGAGTCGGCTCTTCTGGAACGAACTCTATTTGGATGTCGACAAGCTCGCCGCCGAGTTTCCTTCTGCACATCTACAAGAGCTTCGTAACCACACAAGATTCGAAGCGGAGAGGAAGCGGCTAAGCGAACTGCCTCTGGTCGATTATAAGAAAACTTCTGAGCTCAAGACGCGACTGCTCTATCGAATGGCTGATTCGGCCTGGACACTCATGCCCGAGGTCTTTGAGAAGTTGCTTGCCGAGCAGCCTGAGCTTGATCGCTACGCAACATTCCGAGCTGTCATGGAAGCCGCTGGGACCACATACCACCACTGGCCAGAAGCACAGCGCCTGGGCGACCTTGAGGGAGCTGTCTTCGAGCAAGATGACTATCGCTATCATGTCTTCGTTCAATGGGCCGCACAGCAACAGCTTGGTGCCTTGGGCGAGCAAACGTGCGGGCTCTACCTGGACCTTTCGGTTGGGGCAGGGGGTTCCTCCTTTGATGTTTGGCGGCACCAGAAGAGCTTTGTTTCGGGTGTCGATGTTGGAGCTCCACCCGACGCACTCTTCGAAGGTGGGCAAAACTGGGCGCTACCACCTTTGCATCCAGAACGCTCGCGAGCGAGCGGGCATCGCTACTTTGCTGAGTGTGTGCGAGCAAACATGCGCCATGCGAGTATCTTGCGCATCGACCACGTGATGGGGCTGCACAGGCTCTACTGGGTTCCTTCGGAATTGGGCGCGACCGAAGGCCTCTACGTTCGGTACCCAGCTGATGAGCTATATGCCATCTTGCGAATTGAAGCTGCCCGGAACCAATGCGTGCTGGTTGGCGAAGATCTCGGAACGGTTCCCGAGCAAGTGCGACCCGCGATGCATCGTGCTGGCATGCACGGGCTGTACGTTGGGCAGTTTCAGGTCGAAGGTGGTGAAGATGGTTGGCCCTCACTTCAGGCACCTCCCCCAAACTCGTTCGCCAGCCTCAATACTCATGACACCCCAACCTTTGCGGGATGGTTTGAGGACACCGATCTCACATGCAATCCAATGCATTTGATGAAGACATGGACGGAATTCTTGGCTAGTGGGCAAGCAGCTGCCGTGATCGTCACCTTGGAAGACCTTTGGCTTGAACCAGCTCCACAAAACCAGCCAGGCACCGGCCAAGAGCAGCCAAACTGGCGTCGCCGGTTCCAGAAAACGCTCACTGAGATCACCGAGGGCGACGAGCCTGGTGCCTGGCTGCGACATCTGCACAGCTTGCGATCGACGTAGTCTCGATCGTTCCAGAGCTACGGGCTGGACACCGGCCCCACGCTGAGATACAGATTGGCCATGGCGTACATCGTTGCAGACCCTTGCGTTAAGTGTAAATACACCGACTGCGTTGCAGTTTGTCCTGTGGAGTGCTTTTTCGAAGGCAAGAACACTCTCGTGATTCAGCCTGAAGAGTGCATCGACTGTGGTGCCTGTGAGCCTGAGTGCCCGACAACTGCAATCTTCGAGGAATCGGCTCTCCCTGAAAAGTGGAACGCCTACATTGAAATCAATAACGTCTTCTCGGGAGCCACAGCTCCTGATGATGCCAACACCGAAGGATGGCCGGATGCTCTCAAAGAGGCTATTTCTGGCGACTTCGAGCCATGGCCACTCATCACCGAGTCCAAGGAGGCTTTGCCCGATGCAGACGACTTTGCCGAGACAGAAGACAAGCTCGGCGACCTCGATCCTGCTCCTGTTGCGTAACTCGTGAGCAGCGTCGTTGGCGGTACCAATTGCCAGCAAACGAAACCCAAAGATGAAACGCGACAAGCAGACGTTCCTGCTTGCCGCGTTTTTTTCTGTCTATGAGTGGTGCTCGCGGGAATCCGGTGTCTTTCGTTGCACACCGACCAAGCTAGCTCGCTTGGCACCAGATTCTTAGACTGCGTGCTCGGTAATCAAATGTGCTCGCAGTTTGAGAAGCGCCTTCTCCTGAATTTGCCGAATGCGCTCACGAGATTTGCCAATGTGGTTGGCGATGTCCTGCAACGTGGTTGCACTTTTTCCTTCAAGACCAAAGCGTCGATTGAGGATTTCCTTTTCGAGCGGAGCCAGTGTTCCGAGCGCCAGAGAAGCGCGTTCGGAGAGAGCCATTGTCGACATGCGCTCGAACACCGAGTCTTCCTCCTCGGTCGAGAACACTTCCATGCGCTCACGCTCACCATCTTCTCCCACAGGAGCGTCGAGAGATACAGACGAAGCCCGGGCCGCCTGTAGAATGCTCTCAATCTTGGTAACACTCATTTCGGCTGCTTTGGAAAGCTCCTTACGTGTTGGTTCTCGGCCCAGGTCCCGCGCCATTTCTTGCCCAAGGCGCTTGAGCTTCTGGCTTGTCTCTGTGACGTGCACAGGAACTCGCACTGTGCGGCTCTTGTCAGAGACTCCGCGTCCAACTGCATGGCGAATCCACCACGTTGCATAGGTTGAGAAGCGAAATCCTCGTCGGTCGTCAAATCGAGAGACCGCTCGCAAGAGGCCAAGGTTGCCCTCTTGGATGAGATCAGAGAGCGACATTCCACTAAACTGATAGCGTTTGGCAACACTCACGACGAGGCCGAGGTTGCTTTCGACAAATCGATTCCGCGTTTGGTTGGCCTTCCGTTGTAGCGAACGCAACGTGAGCATGTAGCTTCGGTATTCATCCGAGCTGCCCTCAAAGGGAAACGCTTTGTCTTCAATTGAGCGCACCAAACCCAAGAGGATGTCCTGGTCGGGGTCGCGCTCTCGCAGAAGAACGGCGGCTTTTCGCGCGGACCGTTCCAGCGCGTCTTGTGTCTTTGTAGTTGCTTTTTTGATGTCCTTGGTCGCGGCAGCACGTAGGCTACGAACATTGATCGCCTTCTTCTCGCCAAGCTCGTCGTTTATGCGAGCGGTGAGCGGAGTTGTGAGTGGGGCAAAGGACAGCAGAGCTTGCCAGATGCTTTCTTCCTCTGCGCGAAGCTGGCTAGCGATAGCAGCTTCCTCTTCTGCATCGAGAAGTCCCCCATTGGACATTTCGTGAAAGTAGCGGGCTAGAGCGTCTTGGCGATCGGTGGTGGCATGTGTTGATTCTTTGCTGGAGCTAGAAGAAAGGGAGGGGGTAGTTGTCATAGACGTGGGCTTTCTCTCTCGACGCGTTTTGTGCTGTAGGCGCGACGAGACAGCGACCCCTATTACTTACTCGGTATGGGGACACCGAGAGCAGGGATTGGTCGCGTATCGAAGCACTTTGCCTGGGTCGCGTCGAAGAGATAGACCCAAGCGGACCAGCAACATGCGCATGATCTGCCAGATGGCAAGGCCTAATTCGAAAAAAATGCAGATCTGCAGGACTTACGCAAGAAATCGCCGATTTCTTGCCCAAAGACCCTGCAAGCCCTTCAATAGATACTTAGAAAGGGAGTGCCATATGAAGACACGTAGTGCCACATCGAATGCAAGACGGACCCTTCTCCGACGAGGGCGGGACCTCTTGCGCTCCGTAGCCAAGGGCAACAAAGCCAAGTCGTTAGACGTGATGGAGCTGCTCAATCCGGAGCAACGGGACGAGCTTGCAAACATTCATCTAGCGCTTGAGCGAATCGAACGCGGCATCTTTGGCGCGTGTGAGGACTGTTCCGAGCGTATCAGTGAGGAGCGTCTGCTTGATACGCCCTGGAATCTGAAATGCTCTCATTGCGACCTGGCTGGCGCGACTGAGATGCCCGCTGTCCAGACGAGCGTATCACTTCCGCTCTAGCGCAGAGGGCAGCCGCCCCAGTCGTTGGCCGGGGCGCGAACCCAAGAGACAAGCTAGCCAGCAGACAATGCCGCTGCTGCTTTGTCTTCGCGCTTGCGAACATTGTGATCGAGTGACTTCTTGCGAAGGCGAATGCTCTTTGGAGTTACTTCTACCAACTCATCATCGTTGATGAATTCGAGAGCAATCTCAAGACTCATGTCGCGTGGCGGAGCAAGTGTGAGTTTCTCATCGTGTGAGTGTGTTCGAATATTGTTGAGAGCTTTTGCTTTGTTCGGGTTCACGATGAGGTCGTTGGCCCGAGCGTTCTCCCCAACAATCATTCCGCCATAGACCTTCACCGCGTTGCCGATGAAGAGTGTGCCTCGGTCCTGTAGGGTGAAGAGGCTATACGCGCTGGATTGTCCTTGCTCAAGCGCAATGAGCACACCGTTGGCGCGTCCTTTGAGGCTGCCGCCATAGGGAGCGTACTCTGCGAATTGCGAGCTGATTGTCCCCGTGCCGCGGGTTGCAGTGAGGAACTGGGAGCGATAGCCGATGAGCCCACGAGCTGGCATTCGGTAGACCAACCGTGTGCGGCCTTCTCCTGCCGGTTCCATGATGGTCATGGTGCCCAAGCGACGGCCCATTTCTTCGATCACAACGCCCGAGTACTCTTCCTCAAGCTCAATCGTCACATCTTCCCACGGTTCGAGAAGGCTACCGTCTTCGGCTTCTTTGGTGATGACCTTTGGAGGCGACACGCACAGCTCGAAGCCCTCACGACGCATGGTCTCGATAAGGATTGAGAGATGAAGCTCACCTCGACCACTCACGCGGAATACACCTGCCTCGTCAGTCTCTTCGACGTGCAGTGCGATGTTCGACTTGATCTCGCGCATGAGGCGTTCGCGAATGTTGCGCGACGTTACAAATTTGCCTTCTGTTCCAGCAAATGGGCTGTCGTTCGGGCGAAACTCCATGACCATGGTCGGAGCGTCAACCTTGAGAGTGGGAAGGATGATGGGGTTGGCAATCGAGGTGATCGTCTCCCCGACATTGAGCTCGCTCATCCCGGTGAGGGCAATGATGTCACCCGCACGGCCCGCTTCAAGTTCAAAGCGCTTTAGGCCTTGGAACCCAAGAACCTTTTGGATGCGGAATTCCTTCTTGCCACCGTCTCGCAGCGCTTGAAGGACCCGGTCTCCTACTTTTACCGTTCCGCTCTTAACTCGCCCAATCGCCATGTAGCCTAAGAAATCATCGTAGGCCAGGGTTGCACACTGCATGCAGAGCGGTGCGTCGGCGTCGCCTGGCGCTGGTGGGACCTTCTCAACGATGAGATCAAGCAGCGGGGCAAAGCCCTTGTGCTCATCAGTTAGTTGGTTGATTGCAAAGCCCTCTTTCGCCGAGGCGTAGACAACCGGGAAATCGAGTTGCTCATCGGTTGCGCCAAGGCTGGAGAAGAGGTCGAAGACTTTGTCAACTGCTTCATCGGGATCAACGCGTGGTCTGTCGATCTTGTTCACGACGAGAATTGCGGGCAGACCAAGCTCAAACGCCTTCATGGTCACAAAGCGCGTTTGTGGCATTGGGCCCTCGTTCGCATCAACAATCAGGCAAACCGCATCCACCATGCCCAGTACTCGCTCCACCTCACCGCCAAAGTCGGCGTGACCTGGGGTATCAACGAGGTTGATACGAATATCTTTCCAAGTTACCGACGTGCACTTCGAGAGGATTGTGATGCCACGCTCGCGTTCGAGGTCGTTGGAGTCCATTGCTCGCTCCGTCACGACTTCGCCTTCGCGGAAGCTTCCAGCCTCCTTTAGGAGGCCATCTACAAGCGTGGTTTTTCCGTGATCAACGTGGGCGATGATAGCTACGTTACGTACGTCTTCTCTTTGTGCCATTTGGACTACTACTTTTTCGGTAAAGGGGAGTTCTGGCGGCCATTTGGGCGCCGGCGCGGCTCTATACCACTCGCTGTAGAAATTACCGACAGCAATCGCGCTCGACCTGTCAGCCTGTGCAAGCTTTGACAGAAGGTGGTTAATGTTGCCCAATAGGCGCGTGTTAAGTAGCTGAAAACACACTATGGCACGAACGGTGCTCTGTACGATTGGCATGAGTCCGAGACACAGACGCATGGTTCGTGTGGGCTGCTCTGGGGTATTTTCCTCGGTTGTCGACGTTGTGATGCTGTTGGTGTTGGTGGAGGCCCTTGGGGTTTTCTTGGCTCTCGCCGCCTTCCTAGCAGCAACAACCGGTGCAGTCGCCAGCTTTCTTGTGAACAAGTTCTGGGCGTTTCGCGACCATCGACCGCTGCACCTTGCACAAGTGTCGGGGTTTGCGGTGGTGGCACTTGGATCCGCACTCGGAACAGCCGCTTGCGTGCAGGTGCTTAGCGCGGGGCTTGGAGTGCCCTATCTCCTCGCCAAAGCTCTCGGAGCAGTAGCCCTCTTTCTGTGCTGGAGCTATCCAGTTCAGTCGCGACTCGTTTTTAGAACGGCTCACGCGACTCGTTTTTAGAACGGCTCATTCCTAACGCTTGAAAGGACACTTGATATGGAACTCAGCATCATTATCCCCGCCTATAACGAAGAACAACGCATCACGCCCACGCTACACGCGATTGATAGCTTCCTAAGTGGTCAAGGAATCCGCTACGAAATACTCGTAGTCGACGACGGGTCTCAAGATGGCACGGTTCAACTCGTGGAGGAGCTAGCCCTCAACATGAGGGCACTGCGCTGCCTGCCGAGCATCGAGAACCGTGGCAAAGGCTACGCAGTGCGTGTTGGCATGTTGGCCGGAACAGGAGACGTTCGTCTCATGTGTGATGCGGATGGCTCGATGCCGGCCGAGGAAATGCCGAAGCTCATTGCTCCGATTTTTTCTGGTAAGGTAGACATCGCCATTGGCTCGCGGTACGCCGATGGCGCCAACACAACGGCAGCACAACCTGGATGGCGTGTGGCGTGGAGTCGTCTGGCGAATCGCATCGTGCAGCGCTCGCTTGTCGCTGGCATCGACGACACCCAATGTGGATTCAAGGCGTTTTCTGCGGCCGCTGCCGAAGCGACATTCTCCCAAGCAACCATTGATGGCTGGGCGTTCGACTTGGAGATTCTTGCGTTAGCATCGAGGTTGGGTTTCGCCATCGCCGAGTATGGCGTGGTGTGGAGCGACGATGAGCGTTCGCGGGTTAGCCCGATTCGGGATTTGCTGGGCGTGGCTCACGAGTTTGTGACCATCCGATGGAACTTCAAGCGAGGGCGCTACTGTCTTGCGGCAGCACAGCCCTGAACTTGAGCGGCCTTAAACAGCCGCTTCTTCGGAAAAAAGCGGCTGCTTGTCGGAGTAACCAGTAAGCCGAGTTCTGTCCCGGCTCTGGTTACCCGCGGCCGGTGGTGATCATTCCTCTAGGCCAAGCATTGCTACTTGGCTCGTGCAACCAACCCGGAGCTTATAGCGCGGGTCACGCGACTCCTATCTGGTCTTGCTTCAAGTGGGGTTTACCATGCCCTGTCTGTCACCAGACAGGCGGTGCGCTCTTACCGCACCCTTTCACCCTTACCCAGCAAACTGGGCGGTTTACTTTCTGTGGCACTTTCCTTCGGGTCGCCCCGACTGGCCGTTAGCCAGCACTATGCCCTATGAAGCTCGGACTTTCCTCGTGAGCCTAAGAACAAGTCTCAGACTCACGCGATCACCTTAGTTACTCCAACAAGCAACCAAATTGGTTAGCTCGCTTGCGATTCTTCCGCAGGATCCTCAGGGACGAAGAGCAAGCGGTTACATTGACGACACGACTGAATGCTCTCACCGCGAGCCACCTGAATGGCGAGCTGCGGAGCAAGAGACATGTGACATCCCTGGCAAACGCCATCGCGAACTTCGACCACAGCAGTTCCACGCCTTTGCATGACTGTGTTGTAGCGCTTGAGCAGGCTCTTATCGATTCCGGCCTCAACATCAGCACGCCCAGCGGTTACTGCCTTGGCTTGCTCCTCGAGTTCCTTTAGCGTATCGGCGAACTTTGCCTCTTCGCTCTCCACGTGAGCGCGGAGCTTTGCGACATCCTCCTCATGACTAGCAAGCTTGGCACGGCCGATTTCGAGAGCTTCATAGACCTTTAGGATCTCTTGCTCCCGATCGTGGATGCTGCGCTTCTTATTGTCGATTTCGCGGCTGGCAGCACCAAAGTCACGGGCATTCTTTGCCTCTTGGAGCTTGGCCTTGGCGTTCTTGAGGGCTTCTTCCTCGCGATTGACAATGTCTTCTTGTTCCGCACGCCACGCTTCTGTATCGGCAAGTTGTTGCCGCTCAATTGTGAGCATGCCCGCAAGTTTCTCAAGATCCTGTTTGGCGGGTGCGAGCTGTGCTGGCACCTGCTCTATGGTCTTTCGAATCTCTTTGGTTTGAGTATCGATGTCCTGCAGTTGCTGCAGTAGGCGCAGTTGTTCTTTCACAGCTTCTCCGAGATTCTTGGGGATGGCGATATGGGGGTTGTCAAAGACAGTACTTAGAAAGGGGTTGTTGTGGTGGGCCCACCAGGACTTGAACCTGGGACCAGCCGGTTATGAGCCGGCCGCTCTAACCAACTGAGCTATAGGCCCTCAGCTGCGCGCGAAGTTACTCGCTGACTGTGGCATTTGCAACGGCAGGCGAGTCCTACGCCATGCTAACTTCCAGGCAATGCAAGCCTTCGCACGGCTCCTACTCCTCCTCTCCGCCTCGGTATTTGCCGTGGCTTCAAGCTCTTCTGGCTCAAATGGGCCGCCTCCCAACTTTGGCGGCACCCCAGGCACAGCTCCAGCACCTCAGCCACCCGCATCGCAACCCATGGATCCCTCCATGGCCCATGGCTTGTGGAAGAGCAACTTTGGAGCCGTCAAGCTGGTGCCCAATTTGGCAGCAGGCAGCGACGTATTAGAGGGGGTGTGGCTCTATGAAAGAGATGGCCAGGAAGTGATTGGTTATTTCTCCGGAAAAGCGAATGGCAATGTGCTGAAGTTCAGCTGGGAAGAGCCGTCCAGTGGTGCGCCACTTCGGGGCACTGGCTACCTTGTCTTCGATCCGCAAGGGCAGTCGTTTACAGGGAGCTGGTGGACCACAAATCGCGACCGTGGCGGGGACTGGAATGGCTGGCGTGAGCAGGCCGCCGAAGCAGCACCTGTGCCAGAAGCGGCACCTGTGCCAGAAGCGGTTCCGAATCCTGACTACTAGCGCGATCCATGGACATTGATTCGTGATCGCGAAGTCAGCTCCGTTTGCTGGCGAAGCGGGAAGAGGGAGTTTGCTGGGGCAAGCGACCGAGGAACAACGAAGAAGACTGGCAGAGCCAGTCTGTCCTATTCATGAATCGCGCACCAGAGCGTATCTCATACCCACTGGCCGAGTATGAGGCCCGAGCTGTAAGCAGGTCCAGGCATAGTGGCTCTACGGCAAGGTTTCGCGACGCCGAGATGCGCCGCAGATCGGGACTCAGTCGACCGAAGAGGTTGTTAGCTACGCTCTAGTGCCAGGCCCGCCGGCCTAGGTTTCTACGAAGGCCTTCAGTCGCTTGGAGCGAGATGGGTGACGGAGTTTCCGGAGCGCCTTGGCCTCGATTTGGCGGATGCGCTCGCGCGTGACCTCAAAGTCTTGCCCAACCTCCTCAAGAGTGTGGTCGCTCTTTTCACCAATGCCAAAACGCATGCGCAGGACTTTCTCCTCACGAGGTGTGAGCGTGGAGAGCACTTTGCGTGTTTGGTCCGCAAGGTTGACCGAGATCACCGCTTCAGAAGGGGAGACAACGCTCTTGTCCTCAATGAAGTCGCCGAGGTGTGAGTCCTCCTCTTCACCAATCGGAGTTTCCAGAGAGATAGGTTCCTTGGCGATCTTGAGCACCTTGCGAACTTTGTCGAGCGGCAGCTCCATCCGCTCGGCGATTTCTTCGGGGATGGGTTCTCGCCCAAGCTCCTGGACCAGGTAGCGTGATGTTCGAACCAGCTTGTTGATGGTTTCGATCATGTGCACCGGGATACGGATGGTGCGCGCTTGGTCGGCAATTGCTCGCGTGATGGCCTGGCGAATCCACCACGTGGCGTAGGTGGAGAACTTGTAGCCACGACGGTACTCGAACTTGTCGACAGCCTTCATAAGACCGATGTTGCCCTCTTGAATTAGATCCAAGAACTGCAGGCCGCGATTGGTATATTTCTTAGCAATCGATACGACGAGCCTGAGGTTGGCTTCAACGAGTTCGCTCTTTGCCCGCTCGGCCATGAGCTCACCACGTGAGATTTCTTCGTAGGTGCTTCGAAGTTCGTTGATGTTGGAGTTTGTAGCCTCTTCAACGGCCTTAATCTCCGCTTGGGCTGTTTCGACAATGCCAACGATGTCTTCGTACTCGTCACGACTCATGCGGCGCCGCTTGAGGAAGCGTTCTGTTGCAGCCTCGTCGCCCCGAAGATCCTTAATCGTTTTGTTGATGTCCTTGGCCACCATCCCAGCGCGGCTCTCGCAATCGCGGATGCCCTTCTCGGCGGCGAAGATTTTGTGCACCTCGCCTTTGAGATTGGTGACGACCAATTCGACGGCGGCTTTGTTGAGACGTAGATC
This sequence comes from Kofleriaceae bacterium, assembly GCA_024762925.1. Classification (GTDB taxonomy): domain Bacteria; phylum Myxococcota_A; class Polyangia; order Haliangiales; family Haliangiaceae; genus NORP324. The sequence continues at coordinate 127,438 of JANTGM010000002.1, forward strand.
GCAGAGCTCGCTGAAGATGGTTGCCGCTAGTGTGGTGACCTCTTCGGCCAACTTCTTGCGCTTTGTCTCCGATAGACCTTTCTTGTTGGCAGCAGCGATGGTCTTCATCGACTCCTTCTGGAGTTTTTGAATGCGATCGATGACTCCCACAACTCGCTCAACGTGCCACTTTTCATCGAACTCGACGTCTTCCTCGTCAACGTCCTTCACCATTTGCTTCACGCGAACTTCGCCGCGCTCAAGCCGCTCACCAATTGCAATGAGTTCATCGACGGCCACAGTGGACTTGAGGGCAGCCGCCAGCACCTGGCGCTCGCCTTCTTCGATGCGCTTTGCAATCTCAACTTCGCCTTCGCGCGTGAGCAGTGAGACCGAGCCCATCTTGCGCAGGTACATCCGCACAGGGTCGCTGCTGCGGGTATTTGACTCTTCCGTCTCTTCCTCGTCGGAGTCTTTGCCTTTGCCTTTGCTTTTGGTCTTGCCTTCGGAGGCCTCGGCCTTGGTGACTTTGGCGTTGTCAGCAGAATCGACAATCTCAATGCCCTCATCGGAAATTGAAGCCAGCCAAACATCGATTTCCTCGGGGGTGGTGACGTTGTCCGGCATGTGCCGGTTGACCTCATCGTAGGTCAGAAATCCTTTGGACTTGCCCAATTCAATGAGCTGTTGCTGGCGCTCGTCGAGCGGCGCCTTCTTGTCCTTCTTCTTGCCGCGGCTCTTCTTCGTCTTTGCCTCGGACTCAAGATCGCTATCTTGCTCATCAACCTCCTCGCCCGCCTTCTTAGCAGCAGCAGTCTTGGTAGATTTCTTAGATGTGCTACTCGTCTTCGATGAGCTAGTAGACTTACTCGACGTTTTTGACTTGCTCTTGCTTGTTGCCATAATTCTCTAGTCGACCTGTTTTCTAAGGAGCATGATTTCGCGGATTAGTTGGCGCTCGAGTTCCGTATCCCCGCGCCGGTTCGCCTCTTCGATTTGCTTTTGAAGCTTCGCCATCTCCCGCATTTGCTGGGCGTATTTGAGAGTGTTTGCCGCTTCCTCAAGGCAGTGGGAAGGGCTTGCGACGCCACTGAATGCGCCCGACAGCAGAGCCTTTGCAATGCCAGGGTCGTCGGTGACCGATAGCATCGGCTTTCCTTCTTTGGCGGCGGTGTACATGTCTCTAAGTCTTGAATCAGTTAGATAAGAGAGGACGTCTTGGGTTTCTGCATCTGCAAGCAACTCAGGAAATTCAGCGAGGATACAAATGATATCAAGCTGTGGCTTTGGTGGCGGCCTCTTCGGTGCCATCTCCCGATTGTTATTGCCAATCTGCGACTGTGGATCCATGTGTCGCTGTTGTGGGTTTTGGTGCGACCGTCTGGGTTCTCGTAGGTTTTGCAAGGCTCGACGCAGGCCCTGTCGCAAGGTTGCGTTCTCGACGCCAAGCGCCGTGGCAAGGGTTCCAACAGCAAAGTCACGTTGTGTTGGATCGGAAATACTTCTGAGGACTTGAGCCGCTTCGACCAGAGTTTTCGCGCGACCTTCCGCACTGCGGTCAGCCCGAACCCACACCTCGTGAATGAAGTATTCGATCGCAGGCTGAGCCCGGGAAAGCACTTGCTGTAGCGCCTCAGGACCCTCGCGGCCAATAAGGCTGTCCGGATCTTCTCCGTTGGGAAGGCTGGCGATTTTTACGGAAACATCCTGGGCCAAAAGGATTTGAAGTGCCTTTAGTGTTGCCGCTCGGCCTGCGCGATCACCATCGTAGAGAAGGATCGCCTGACCGACCAGGCGTTTGATGCGCAGAGCTTGGTCGTCGGTAAAGGCCGTTCCGAGTGGTGCAATGGTTTGCCGAAAGCCGTGTTCATGCAAACGAATCACATCGAAGTTGCCCTCGACCAAGATGCAGTGCTCGGCCTTTCGGAAGGCATCGCGCGCTTGGTAGATGCCAAAGAGAAGCTTGGATTTCTTGTAGACCGCACTCTCAGGTGAGTTGACGTATTTGCCACCGGCCTTTTCTGCGGCCTCTCCTGTGGCAAGGGACCTTCCGGAAAATCCGACGATGTCGCCGCTGGTATTGGCAATGGGGCAGACAAGTCGATCTCGGAAAAAGTCGTAGTAGCGATTGCTCTTGTTTCGCTTGAGTAGGCCGAGCCGCTCGGCGACTTGCAGGTCGACACCACGGGCTTGCAAAAAGTCGGTCAACAGCTGCCACTTTTCTGGAACGTAACCAAGTTGAAACGCCTCCACCTGCTCTTGACCAATGCCCCGCTCCTTGAGGTACTTGCGGCCCTTCTCACCGTCGGCACCGGCAAGCTGCCCTCGGAAAAACTCTGTAGCGAGCTTGTTGACCTCAAGCATTTGGCTCTTCTCGCTTCGACGCTGAGCGGTCTGTTCCGACGACGCTCCTGTCTCCGGAATCATGATGCCGAGTTGGCCTGCCAGGGATTCTGCCGCCTCCACAAAACTCTTGCCCTCGTATTCCATGACGAAGCTAAAGACGTCGCCTTTTTGCTGGCAGCCGAAGCAGTAGTAGAAGCCCTTGTCGCCGTTGACGCTAAAGGATGGTGACTTCTCTTGGTGAAAGGGGCACAGCCCCTTGTGATTTGTGCCCGCCTTCTTGAGCTCGACGTGCTGGCCAATCACCGCGACGATGTCCGCACGTTCGCGGATCTCTGAGATCGTCTCGTCGGGGATGAGGCCCATGGCTATAGCGTACTAAACATGCAGGGCCTAGCGCTGTGCGGCCTGCAATCCCGCCATCACGTTCGGCGCAATGGGGGGCGATCGAAACCAGGGCGATGCTTAGTCGTGATGCCTAGAGGCCCGCACTGGCTGAGAATGCGTAGATCACCAGAAAGGCACTTGCGATCACACAGGCGGCAAGGGTGTATTGCACAGCTCGTGTGACCTGCTCTTGCGAGGCGGCACCGTGAGACACCTCGCCAACATCGTGTCGGTGGCGTTTGTCGCTATCAGACTCGTGACTGCTCACACCGCAAAGCTCCCAAAGCCAGCGGCGGCGGTCAAGCGATCAGCGGCCCGCGTTGCGAATGAGCCGTGTTAGGCAGGCCGAAACGCTTCGTGCCAACTCCCCAAGAGTACCGGCGTGTTCGGCAGGAATTGGTCCATTGCTCTGCACATAGAGCATGCAAGTTAATTTGCCATCAACTTCAACAGGCAAGATTGCGATCTCTCGCGGCGGTGGCCCAAAGTAGTGCCAGAGCCGCTGATCGATGCTCGCCGGCGCCTCGGGAAACCCGAAGAAGGAGTCGTTGCTTACGCAGGGCGCTTGCAGCATTGATGGGGCGTCAAGCGGAATGGCGAGTGCGTCGATCGCCTTATCAGGGGCGTTGCGAACAAACCCTTTCCATCCAATCAAGACGTCTTCGCGAACTACCAACAACATCGCAGCGGAGAAGACTTCATCAAAACCATTCTCAAGTTGATAACTCACAAGATCGGACATGCGTGAGCGGCTGTTGGCTTGGCGCACAGCTCGCATCAACGTCTCCGGATCGTTGAGGTTGATGCGAATGGCGCTCTCACCACTCAATGGAACGGCAATGCGTTTCACGGCAATGCGGGCAAGGGCACTCGGGTCGGATATCTCCTCTGATTCCGATAGGGTATGAACATAGCCTCGGCGCTCAGATCCTTCCTCTTCTTCGATGAACTCTCCATCCTCGCTCTTGGCTCGATGGTCGATGCGCTTGAAGCGATTGACGCGCTCGATTCCATAGACTTGCTCAAGCCAGTAGAGCAGCCGCATCTCGGGAGCGATGGCTTGCACGATTTCCGCATCGAAGATTGCCTGCAACTCGGCGAGGACATCGGGAATGAACGGATCCGATGTGGCAATCGCAACGTGGGCCCCACCTGGACCCGTTCGTCCCAGTGGAACCGCATGCCAGCTCGCAGCCAGTTCCGGGCCGAGTTGGGCAGCCAATGTACGATCGATCTGATCGTAGTGCGCTTCGAGGGCGGGCGAAATCTGATGCTGCCTTCCGAGGCCGTGAGCAAGTTGCTCCATCGAAAGACAGTCGAGCTCAACAAGGTTGGAGCCGAGGCGACCGCCGTGAATGATTTGTCGGCTCAGCGCTTTTTGCACCTGTTCTGGAGTCACATCCCCAGTTCCAACCAAGAGCTCACCAAGCCGCATCCCGACGATAATATTATCAGAAAAACGTGAACCCCTCCGACTGGCTCGAAGGGGCCCAGGTGATCCGATGTGGACGAGCTGGTTAGGCGATGGAGATATCGTCGCAGAGGTAGACGTCTTGAATGGCATTGAGCAGCGCAACGCCATCGGCCATGGGTTTTTGGAACGCCTTGCGCCCGCTGATGAGTCCCATGCCTCCTGCGCGCTTATTGATCACCGCCGTCGAGACGGCATCCTGCAAGTCATTATCGCCCGAAGCGCCACCACTGTTAATGAGACCTGCGCGGCCCATGTAACAGTTTGCCACTTGGTATCGCGTAAGATCGATCGGATGTGGGCTGGACAGCTCGCTGTACACCTTCTCGTGCGTTTTACCGAATCCTTTGAGCTCTGGATCGATATAGCCACCGTTGCCCGTGGGGAGTTTCTGCTTGATGATATCCGCTTGGATTGTGACGCCAAGGTGGTTTGCTTGGCCGGTGAGGTCTGCGGATGTTGCGTGGTCCGCCGTGCTAGTCTTGAACGCTGCGTTCCGCACGTAGCACCAAAGAACCGTGAACATACCAAGCTCGTGAGCTCGAGAAAACGCCTCGGAGACTTCGAGAAGCTGGCGACGCGAGTCAGGCGAACCCCAATACACTGTGGCGCCAACTGAGATTGCACCCATTTCAAACGCCTGCTCAACCGAAGCGTACATCGTCTGGTCGTGTTGATTTGGGTAGGAAAGAAGCTCGTTGTGGTTGAGCTTCACCATGAAGGGAATCTTGTGTGCGTATTTTCGAGCAACCATGCCCAGGACGCCAAGTGTTGAGGCGACTGCACTGCAGCCACCCTCGATTGCCAGCTCAACGATGCTCTCGGGATCGAACATCGCGATGTTTGGCGCGAACGATGCGGCCGCAGAGTGCTCGATGCCTTGGTCGACGGGAAGGATGGAGATGTAGCCTGTGCCGGCAAGGCGACCGGTGTTGTACATGCGCTGCATGTTGCCAAGGACCGGAGTTGGGCGATCCGACTGCATGAAGATTCGCTCCACGAAGTCGCTGCCTGGGAGGTGCAGCCGCGATGCGGGAATCGTCTGGCATTTGTGCTCAAGGAGCGATGCTCCTTTATCGCCGAGAATGCTCTGAATCTTGCTGAATTCGGTGCTCATGGTGCGAGTCTCCTCCGCTTTGCGGGCAGGTGCAAGCGCTCCAAGCATTTCGGCGAAGCCTAGATCGTTGTAAAAGAGGTGGGCGCTCAGGGCGGCGTGTGCTGCAATTTTCAACGACGCAAGTTCGCACGGCGCTCCCTTCTTCATGCCACGAGAAATGAAACAAGCCTTGACGCTGTTTGTCGCCTCGACAGCACTCGTGGCGATTCTCGGGCTCATTGCGCAGGGCGTTGCCTTTGTCAACGCCAACCTCGGAGCGCTGGTTGCGATCGTCTTTTTGTATTTGACGGTCTTTGTTGCGAATCGCCGCGGGGAAGACCTCGTGGACTTTGGTTTTATCACCGCGCCACGTCTGCGATCGGTCATCATCGCCTCCACCTACATTGCTGTGTTCTTTCCCATCTTCATGGTGGGCTTTGTTGTGTTCTACGACATTGCATGTGCCAAGGGGTCAGCGATTGCCGCACTCGCTCCACCCGGATTGTGCTTTGGCTATGACGGATGGTCCGATGCGCACTGGCCGAGTCTTGGCCTGGCGACGCTAGAGCTCGCCTTTGTGCAAGTTGTGGTGGTGGCGCTGCCCGAAGAACTCTTTTTTCGCGGGCTCATTCACGAGTTGTGTGAGCGAGCCTTGCCGCCAAAGCGCCGTGTTCTCGGTGGTGGCTTGGGGTGGGCGCTCGTGATCTCCTCTGCGCTCTTTGCACTGGGACATCTCGCAGTTACGTTTGACGCCAGGCGCCTTGCTGTTTTCTTTCCCGGCTTGGTTTTTGGGTGGATGCGGTCGGCAACCGGATCGATACTCGCCGGTACCATTGCCCACGCTGCAAGTAATCTATTCATTCACATTCTTCAGAAGGTGTTTTTCTGAGTTCCGATTCCACCGAGGCACAAAATGCGCGCTGCTTTTTTCGATATGGACCGAACAATTCTGAGCGAGAACTCAGGCAAGAGTTGGTTGCGGTTTCAATACCAGCGCGGAGAAATTGGTGTGGGCTACATGGCCCGAGCGGTGTACTGGCAAATGCTCTACCGTATGGCCGTCTTGGATATGGCTAGCTTGGCCGAGAAGCTTGTGGCCGACGCCAAAGGCGACCTTGAGAGTGACATGATTGCCAAGTGCAAGATTTGGCTGGACGAGGACCTTGCCCAAACGATTTCGCCACCCGCAGTGGAGCAAATCAAAGCGCACAAAGAAGCCGGTGATGTTGTCGTGATGATCACCGGTTCGAGTCAGTTTGCCGCGTACCCCATTGCAGAGTTGGTTGGCATTGAGCACGTGCTCTGTTCGCAGCTTGAAGTTGTGGATGGCATTTTTACTGGCAAGCTCTCGAACATGTGCTTTGGCGAACACAAAGTAGGGCTTGCCGAGAGCTTTGCGGCCGAGCATGGCGTCGATCTTTCCAGCAGCATCTTTTATACCGATAGCTACAATGACCTGCCGCTGCTCAACAGAGTCGGCGAAGGCGTTGCTGTGAATGCTGATGCGCGACTCTTGCGACAGGCGCGAAAACGCGGATGGCGCGTCGAAAACTGGGCTGACTAGCGCAAGTCGGCGGCACAAGCCGATATCGTCATTGGGCCTTGGTATTTTCCCAACAGGCACAAAACGGGGCGAACGTGTTTGGCACGAGTTTCCAAGTAACGTAGGTTTGGTTCATGGATGTAGCCACAAGCCCCGCGGTTCTTCGCCTCATTGAACTTGCTCTCGAGGAGGACTTGGGGCGGGGTGATGTCACAACCGAAGTCCTCGGCGTCGATACCGGCGAGCTTTCCGCAACGATCGTAGCTCGCGAGTCGTTGGTGGTCTTTGGTCTGAGTGTGGCCGCGGTGGTGTTCCAACGCGTGGATCCAGCGGTTCAGATTGAGCTTGTGCAACCAGATGGCGAGCTTCTCGAACCAGGGCAGGGCGCGTTGCGAGCTACAGGGCGAGCCTCGTCGATCTTGACCGCCGAACGTACCGCCCTCAATTTCGTTCAGCGACTCTCAGGCGTGGCGACCATGGCGAGCCGTTTCGCCGCCGAGGTTAAGGGCACCAACGCGCGAGTTGTAGACACCCGCAAAACCACTCCTGGCTACCGAATTCTTGAGAAGGCGGCCGTTCGAGCCGGAGGCTGCCACAATCATCGTGCCGACTTGGGGTCGGGCATCCTAATTAAGGACAACCATATTGTCGCCTGTGGGTCAGTTACCGAGGCGGTGAAGCGCGCCCTGGCAAACAGTCCCCATGGCTTGCGAGTCGAAATCGAAGTTGACACGGATGCACAACTCGACGAAGCGATTGCTGCTGGTGCTCATATTGTCCTTCTCGACAACATGAGTGTTGCCGAGGTTGAGGTCGCCGCAAAGAAGGCACAGGCGGCCGGCCTTCTCGTTGAAGTCTCGGGTGGCATCACACTGGAAACTGTTGGCAGCTACGCGCGCGCTGGTGCCGATATCATTTCATCGGGCGCCATCACGCACTCCGCTCCCGCTGTCGACCTTGGTCTCGACATTCGCTAGCTCGTGATTGGCTGCAGCATTCGGCGCTTGACGGAGTGCACCTCAACGAACGATGAGGCGGCCGCCTGGGCGCGTGACACCAAGGATCCCGCACCCCATGGAGCCGTCGTGATCGCCGCCGCACAAACCGAGGGGCGTGGGCGCCAAGGTCGAAGCTGGCATTCCCCAAACGGTGAAAATCTCTATTTTTCCACGGTGTTACGCCCACGGTTGCCACCAAGTCGAGTGCCACCAATAACACTTTGTGCTGGCTTGGCCGTATGTGAGGTAGTGAATTCGTTGGGACCCAGCGCGTCTATCAAGTGGCCCAATGACGTACTAATTGGTGGTGCGAAGGTCGCTGGCGTTCTGACGGAGATGTCCACTCGCGCACAAAAACTCGACTCGGTTGTGGTTGGCATTGGGCTAAACGTAAACAGCCGATCGTTTCCACCGCAGCTGGCAGCAACTTCGATCTTGCTCGCTTCAGGTCATCGCCAAGAGTTGCCAACCGTGATGGGGGCGCTGCTCTTTGCGCTAAATGAGTGGTACGAATTATACCTAGACTCTGGTGTGACTGGTCTTGAAGAAGCATTCGAACAGCACAGCATGCTCAGCGGTAAGAACGTTCGCGCGAAAGTCGGCACCGAGCTCATCGCGGGAACGGTGGAGGCACTTGGTCCGGATGGCAGTTTGATTATCGAAGATGGGCGCGGCGAGCGTCACAGCATCATTGCGGGAGAAGTGGAGCTAGTATCATGAAAAAAAGTCTCATCGCTGTTGGTATTGTTGCTGTGGTCGTATTGGTGTTTTTCTTGTTTCGGTCGTCCTCATCGTCTTCAAACGCGAAAACGGGCGAATCTGAGAGTGTCGAAGCCGTGGGGGATGGGCTTCGCAGGCCTCCTTTGCCAAGGCGCCTGGCTAGTGGGGATGACAGCGTTGCGGAACCAAAGCGCTACTCGGGCGATGGAAGAAAAACGGCTGGTGATACGCGCGAGTATGTACGCAATGATGGCACTGCGGTTCGCGACCACCGAGCCAGCGCGCCCGAACCAAATCTCGGGCGGAACATCACCATTCCCAAGGGGATTTCCAAAGTCCAACCAGAGACACTGCAAGCTGTGCGACTCGCGCTTCGACCACAGATGAAAAACTGCATTGCAACGCATGCGAGCGAAGCTCCCGAAGACTCAAAGGCGCAAGCTGTGCTTACCGTCTCGATCACAGGTGAGCAGCTTCGAGTCGACAAGCTCGACTTTCAGACCGAGGGGCTGGCCGCCGAGACAGAAGAGGCGCTGCGCAGTTGCGCAACCCAAGCCATGCTAGGGCATGAGCAGCCCATCGCGGGCTCTCCTGACGTGAAGAAACACGTGATGACCTTCCCGTACGACCTCTAAGGCTCGTCTCCCTCAGCTGGTTAGCCACTGGATAGGCGGGATCGGCAGAGCTAGCCAAGGGCGTTTTCTGCGACTTGAGCTCGCGGCTGCTAGGCCGTGTGAGCCACAGAGGGTGTGTGTACGGAGCCAAGCGTTGTAAGACGGTGTCTCGGGAAAACGTATCGCGTGTGATACGTGCCCCACAGGAACCCACATTGACGTTGTGTCCAAACAGTAGTTGTGGCTATAGTCCGCGCCGCATGAGCAGTGAGAGTAGTGTGCCGCGAGCGCTAGTCGTTGTAATTACGGCTCTATGTTGCGCTCTCTTGGTGAGCTCTTGTTCCGAGCTAGAAGCTCGGCGCACCATCCAGAAGGCTGACAAGTTATACAAGGACGGCAAGTACGCTGAAGCGATCAAGCTGTATGAGAAGTCGCTCAAGGACTCCGACCTGGCAACAGCGCACCACAACCTTGCAATCGCCGCAGTTGCAGCGTTTCAGCCGGGAATTGAAACGCCAGCAAATCTCAAATACGCTCAGAAAGCGTCCGAGCACTTCCAGGCCTACCTTGAGAAGAAGCCCGGCGATGAGGACATCATCGAACTCCTCACCACGGTTTGGCTCGACTCTGACCAGACAGACACTGCCTTGGCCTATTGGGAGGAGCAACGCAAGGCCGACCCAAAGAATGCCCGTGCACTCCGCAAACTTGGCTCGATTCAGCGCATGGCCGGCAACTATGATGAGGCGCTCAAGTGGGACTATGCCCGGGTTGAGTTGGCGACCGATCCAAAGGACAAGGTTCGCGCCTTGGTTCAGATTGGCCAGCTTCAATACAGTCGACTCACAAAGACAACATTGGTTGATTACGATCGTCTCGCTGTGGCGGACTCGGGAATCGCAGCCCTGCAACAAGCCGCCGAGTTGCAACCTGAGAATCCAAACCTCCACAGTCTTATGGCAACGATCTATCAGTTTCGCGCACTTGCCCACCAAAGCGGCTGGGCTCGTGGGGTCGACATTGCATCTCAGCGATATCATCATCTAAAGCGCAAGGAGCTGGCCGACGCCGCCAAGGCCAAGGCTGCTGCAGAGGCGCCAGATTCCACTGATGCCGCAAAAGATTCCAAAGACAAAGCGACTCCTGCGGGTCCAACTCCTGAGGGCGGAAAAGCTACAGAGGGTAGTTCTGCGAAGCCCAAGGCGGAAAAGGAGTAATCGACAATGTTTGACAACTACGTAGGTGCGAAGAACACCAAGACATCGGCTTGGACCGCTGAACTCGTCTTGGGTGCAGTGGTGTTGCACGTCTTTGCTGGCGCTGCCTTGATGGTGAAAACCTGGTGGACCATTGAAGAACTCGACAGGCCAAACCGCGCCAGTGTTAGTAGTGCGAGCTCCGCTCCCCCTCCTCCTCCTCCTCCTGCCGGTGGCTCGAAGAAGATCGAGAAGAAGAAGCCAAAGGTTAAGAAGGTCAAAGAGATAACGCAGGTCGATGAGCGCAAGGTGAAGCCGAAGGTTGAGCCCGACGACTCAAACACGGAGAGCGAGACCGAAGGTGTCGAAGGCGGCGTCGAAGGTGGCGTTGTCGGTGGTGTTGTCGGTGGTGTCATCGGTGGCGTGGAAGGTGGCGTGCTCGGTGGCACGCTTGGCGGAGATCCTCCTCCTCCTCCTCCACCCGATGAGCCAAAGATTGTCCAGCAGGTTGCTCTTGAGGCTAGCCGCATCAGTGGTGAGAAAGACATTCACCCACCGAGTGCTGCTGCCACCGCGTTTGCTCGATCGGGCAAGCGCGCTGTTGCCGTGGTCAAGATGTGCCTCAACGCCAGCGGCAACGTGAAGAGCCTCAACATGCTCAAGAGTTCGGGGCAGGCAACCTACGACGCTAAAATCAAAAGCAAAATGCGGCTGTGGAAGTACCGGCCGTTCAAGGTGAACGGCAAGTCGGTGCCGGTCTGTACTTCAGTCACCTTTGTCTATATCCCTCAGTAGCGGGGCACGCATTTCTTCTTCGTCTACAAGGCGCACAGTCCGCCAAACAACCGCACAAACGCACTACATAGGAACCAGTCATGGAAATTAGCATTATCGAGATTTTCGAGAAGGCCCCTCTCGCCAACCAGATCATTTTGGGCTTCATGGTCTTGATGTCGGTTTGGGTTGTCTTTGTCGCTATCGAGCGATTCCTCGTCTACTTCAAGGCATCTCGAGAGTCATACTCCTATGTGCTGATGCTTCGCGACTATCTGGACAAGCGTCAGGTCAACGAAGCCATCACGGCTGCCAAACGCCATCAGAAAAGTCCTGTATGCAAGGTCGTTGAGTCTGGACTCCTCGCCTACAAGCAGGGCATGGAAGCTCTCGAGAAGCAGGGGCCTCAAGACGTTGGCGACTTCGACATTGTTGACTCGGTAAACCGCTCTCTTGAGCGCGTGAAAGAGCGAGAGATCTCAAACCTTCGCAAAGGTCTTGGTGCTCTAGCAACCATCGCTTCCATTGCTCCCTTCGTTGGGCTGCTCGGTACTGTCTTCGGTATTATCGGTGCCTTCTCGCTCCTCAAGGGCGGTGGTGGTTTCGACATCATCGGTCCCGCAATTGCTGAGGCACTGGTCGCAACCGCAGTCGGTCTCTTCGTTGCTATTCCCGCGGCTATTTTCTTTAACTACTACACAGGTCGGGTTGAGGGAATGGTCGTGGACATGAGCGATGTCTCCTCCGAGTTCATCGACTACGTGCTCCGCGAGGGACGTTCGTAGAACCATGGGTGGTGGTGGCAAACGCGGCTTCGAGAAGAAGGCGATCGAGCTGGATTCTGTTCGCAACGAGATCAACGTGACTCCCTTGGTCGATGTTGTGCTCGTGCTGCTTATCATCATGATGGTCATTGGCCCGATGCTGGCTCGTGGCAAAGAGGTACCTCTGCCACAAACGCGTCACCACTTGGAGCCCAACGACAACCACGAGCCCATCGTGGCGGTTGATCAATACGGCAAGATCTGGGTCGACAAAGAGCAAGTCCCCGATGGCCCTGAGCAGCTCGCTCAAGTGCAAGAACGGGTACAGCAACTCTGGCACGAACTCGCTGCAAGCAACTCCAAACTCAGTGGTGAAGTCGATCGCTCTGGCGAAGATCGAGTGCTCATGAAAGTGGCACCTGAGATCCCCTATGGTGATGTCTATCCGCTGATCATGGCGCTTCACGAAATGGGTGCCGCAGGAATCGATCTTGGTACCGAGGAGCTTAAGGAATAGATCATGGGTATTTCTGCCGGCGGAAATAAGGGCGGTCCCAAGAGCGAGATGAACGTCACGCCCCTTGTGGACGTGGTACTCGTGCTGCTCGTTATCTTCATGGTGACGATGCCTGTGATGATGCGAAACATCACCATCGAGATCCCTCGAGACCTTGAGGCCGATGAGGTTTCTGTGGTCTCAACCCAAGTCATTGTGAAGGCGATGATTGATGGTCAGGTTGAGATCTCTGATGGCGTGAACAAAGAACTCTTCCCTCGCACAGAGCTGGCACGTCAGCTACGCAATCGGCTCAAAGACGTGTCCTCGGAAAAGACGGTTTTTGTCGACTTTGATGATGCGGTTCCTTGGGAACAAGTCGTTAGCGTGATGGACACTATTAAAGGTGTTGGCAAGGTGTCCCAAGAGGGTGGCAAGAGTGTGAGAGAGGTCGTTAAGGCGGCTCTCAAGAAGCGCGACAAGAAGAACGCTGCTTCGAACTAGCGCACACGCGCTCGAAGGACGCGCTCCAAGAACGCTGCTCCGAAGTAGCGCTTCAAGGACGCGCTCGAAGGATGCGCTTCAACGACGCGCTCGAAGGACGCGCTCCAAGAACGCTGCTCCGAACTAGCGCTTCAAGCGCGCGCTTCAAGGATGCGCTTTGCGTGGTAGAGCACTCTGTGTTGCGCCACCAAGACATGCGCCAGCAAACATGCTGTTCGACCAGTCTTGCTAACCCACACCAGGTTGCCTTGGTGAGGACGAGTTTGTTTCTGCGAGCAGCACAGTCGTCTCCCAATACGAGGCTCGCAGGTAGCGCCTCTGACAGGTGTTGTGGGTCACCGAGATCGCCAGGATGCATGGAATCACAACAACTGAGATTTCAGTTCGCGTTCTATTTTGCACTCCCCCGTTTTGGGCGAGGTCTCTGCGTATCGGGGTGAGATGACACGTTGCAAGCCTGTTAACAGTGGTCAGCTCCAGGTCTCTATGCAGCAATTTGGGTCAGTGTTAGAAAAGTGGGAATGAATCGAAACTCATATCGGTTGGAGGGCCTCGATAGTTCCCTTGACAACCCTTCAAGGCCCTTTGTAAAAGGCCGACGCGCTGAACACGGCCCATTTCGGCCATGAACAGCGAATGGAAAAGATTCAATCGACCACTTTCGTGGAAGGAGCGAATGGCAATGTTGAGGATAGACAAATCGGGAAGCAATTCCCTGTGTAGGGGCTTGCTAGCGGGACTACTGCTCGTGGCAGCTGGTGCGGTAAACACCGCTTGTGAGGCTCCAGCGAGCCGCGAGGATCTCAATCCCGCAGGACCACCAATGGTACGCCAGGTGTTGGTCACAGAACGTGTCCTCAGTGAGACTGGAACAGCGACGATTTCCGCTGGCCAACTTGCCTTCGGAACCCACGGAGACAAGTTCTTCGAGAACGATGATGGTGAGGTCCTCAGTGCCTTTGCTCTTGGTAACCAAGAGATCCGAGTTGTCCTAGACGAGCTTGTTCGCGGCAACTCCCTCGAGGAGATTGCCTGCGCAGACGGCACCTTCAGCCGCGTGCCCGTCGGAACCGATCCTGATGACATCAGAGACTGTTCAGGCCCCGTTGACTCTTTGATTGACTGTAAGTCGGTCTGTCTGGACCCAAGCAGTGGCGCTCCCATTGGTATTCTCGATGCCGACGAGGATGGCGCTCCTGATGACGTTCGCATGATTGACTACAACGACGATCCGAACATCACCGAGCTAGCCGTTTCTGTGACCTGTGGCGGAGTGGACATTCCTCTCGATCCTGAGAACAGTTTCTGGAATCCATCGGGCAACCAGACATTCCCTTCAAACGACACGCTCAGCTACAAGGGGCTCGGCCCAGCGATCGTGATTCGCCCTGTCGGAAACATCGGCATGCGAACCAGTTCCGACTGTAGCGTGAGCTTCCGGCCAGAGGTTGTTGACCACGATGGCAACCAAATCTGTGCACCAACCAATGGTGACATTGATCAGGACTGCACGGGCGGCGATACCACGAAGATTGGCTTCAGCACGGAGACACTTCAAGTGGTGAGCACCGTGCCAACCGATGGTTCAACAGACGTGAGCTTGAGCAGCTCGAGTTTCATGTCACTCGCGATGAACGCCAACGTCGACCCAGCAACGGTTACGGCAATGACCCTCACAGCCGATGGAGTCCCAGTGACGTTCGTCGGTCTTGAAGACGATGGTGGCTTTGTTGGTGATGATGGCACGCTCATCTCGTTTGCTTTGGAATCGGACTTTGCTCCAGAGACAACCTACGAACTCACGATTGACACCACCCTCACTGACCGCCTTGGTTCCCCACTTCCGGCAACCGAGACGATCACCTGGGTGACCGAGGGCTTCGCTCTTGATGACTCTGAGCCCGAAGATGGCGACACCGCCGAGCTCGAAGTCATTCAACTTGAGTTCAACGGCGCAGTTGATCCTGCAACGCTCGGTGCGATCTCGATGACCAAGGACGGCACTCCAACGGGTGATGGCACTCCCGCCGCTGATGGTGTTGCTGTTGCAATCACTCCAACGATTAACGCGATGGACCCAAGGATCGTAGAGATTGACCTTGGTGACGCATATGAGCTTGGCACCTACTACGAGATTGTAATCACCACGGCTCTCCAAGACGTCGCTGGTTCAGCAATCCCTGAGGACATTCTCATCACCTACACAACAACCGCGGACTTCCAGTTTGCGAGCAGCACACCGGCAAACAATGACGCCGACGTGCCAGTTGCAGGTGGCGATGTCATTCTCAATTTCAACGCACCAGTTGACCCCGCAACGGTCGCTGCAATCACGGTCACATCAGACGCGGTCAATGTGCCTGTGACCCCTGTTGTGCAAGCGGATGCCCGCCAGGTCCTAGTCAGCGTGGGTGCTGCCTTCGACGCAGGAGCAGCGTATGTACTCACCATCGGCACAGGCCTGCAGGAAGTTGATGGCGCCGCCATTGCTGCAGACATCGTCATCAACTGGACTACGGCCCCTTAGGAGATTTAAAGGATGTTTAGCAAGAAACAAATCATTCGCGCTTGTGCAGCATTCGGCGTTGTCGCCGCTCCTGCAATCGCACCCGTTGCTGTACATGCTCAGGACTCCACGTCTGGAGCAATCGCTGGAACTGTTAAAGATAAGGCAACTGGCGAGCTTCTCGCTGGTGTGACTGTCGTGATTACCTCGGTTGAGCGTAAGAACAACTTCAATGCCATTACTGACGGCGGCGGGCGCTTTAAGGTTGCCTCGCTTCCACCTGGTGACTACTCGGTTCTCCTCATTTACGGAGACACCAAGAGCAAGATGAGTGTTCGAGTCAACATCGGTAAGAGCCAGCAGCTCTTTCCAAAGCTTGACCTTACGCAACTCGGTGGCGAGACCGTGACCATTCGTGGTCGCGCACTCATCGACACAACCAAGACCACTCAGGGTGTCGTTATCGACAAGTCCTTCACCGAGAATCTACCGATTCCGGGACGACGCTTTGACGATGCGCTGCAGGTTGCTGCAGGTGCCACTGACGATGGAGTAGGCGTGTCCTTCTCCGGTTCGTCCTCCCTCGAGAACCAGTACGTCGTCGATGGTGTTAACACCACGGGCCTCGGCTACGGCACAGTTGGTTCTCCTGTCATCAACGAATTCGTTGAGGAGATTGAGGTCATCACCGGTGGTTACATGGCTGAGCACGGCCGATCTACGGGTGGTGTTGTCAACGTTGCTACTCGAACGGGTACCAACGATTTCCACGGCACGGTGTTCACCCAGTTCACCAACTCCTTGCTTCAGGACCGCAACGATCGCGTTCGAACCGGAAGCTGGGTCGATATTGAACAAAACCTCGCTTACGACTTGAGCCTCGGCGCAACGCTGGCTGGTCCAATCATCAAGGACAAGCTCTGGTTCTTCGTTGGTATTGCTCCTCGCCTCATCGCGAATGACACCGAGCGCATCACACTGCGACAAACCGACTGTCGCGAGCGCATGGAGAACGGCGAACTCTCTACCTGTGATCCTGCACTGGGCGACGGGATTCCCGATGAAGATGATGATGGTTTCCTCATCTTCGACGAACTCGATCGCAGCACGAACCGCTACCAAGCAACGGAGTACCAGTTCGTTTCTAAGATCAACTACCAACCCACTCCAGAGCACGCAGGTCAGGTGACCTTCTCGGGTACGCCCAACACACAGCAAGACATCGGCATCGCCGGCGAGCTTCAAGCTGTGAGTCGTGACGTTCAAGTCCTGACTACGGATGCGAGTGCAAAGTGGACATCGAAGCTCAACGACGCAAAGACAACCATCGAAGCAGTTGTTGGTATGCACCGCTCAACCTTCGAGTCTGGCTCGATTGATGATGACGCAAATAGCATCCCACACGAGCGACTGCAATTCGGTAACTTTGGCGACTGGGCTGCCGGTACCAATACAACAACCGGTCAGCCTCGCGAATCCGCAGCAACCATTCAAGGCTGCCAAGATTCGATGGACCCAGTTCGCGATCCATACCAGTTCATCGACAACTGCCCTGACGATCTTGGTATCGGGTATGGCGTTGGCGGAATTGGTTTCCTGCGCGATGAGGAAGAGCAGCGAACCACTGGTCGTCTCTCCGTCACCCAGCGCGTTAAGGCGGCTGGTAACCACGAAATCAAAGGCGGCATCGACTTTGAGAGCAACTTCCTGAACAAGAAGCGCCTCATGTCTGGCGATGTCTACTACACCAACCGCCAGGGGGGCTTTAACCAAATCGAAGTCTTCCGCTACGTGGCACTGGCGCCAAATGGCGACGACTCCGGCAACTTCCCCGACCTCTGCGACCGCAGTCGTTCGCAGCAGGATGGTGGACCTCAAGCCTGTAACTACCGCCCCAAAGGTGACGTTAAGGGCCGCACGCTGAACTTCGCTACCTACCTTCAGGACAGCTGGCAGATTCTTCCCAACCTCACGTTCAACGCTGGTATGCGCTACGAAGAGCAGCGTCTCCGCAACGCAGAACATCTTCAGGGGACGGTTGCTGTTGGCACTGGAGAGGTGCTTGGCAAGAACGCCATGGTCCTCAACAACATGTGGGCTCCTCGTCTCGGCATGGTCTACGACTGGACCAAAGAAGGCCGCTCGAAGGTCTACGGCAGCTGGGGGCGTTACTACGAGTCCATTCCAATGGACATCAACGATCGCTCCTTCGGTGGCGAGAGCTGGCAGCGCTCGACCTACGACTCCTCCAACGAGGACCAGTGTGGTCGCCCAGATCCCAACCTCGGTGGCAAGCCAGCAGGCGCGGGTTGTGTTGCTAGCGGCCAAGACCCAGCACAAGGCGATCGCCTTACAGGTGCCGGCATCCTTGTCGCAACAGGCCTCGAGGCACAGTACCTCGACGAAGCAATTCTCGGAGTGGAGTACGAAGTCATGGAAGACCTCAAAGTGGGGCTCTCCTTCAAGAATCGTAAGCTCGGCCGAATCCTCGAGGATCTCTCAACTGACAATGCTGACACGTACGTCCTCGCCAACCCAGGTAGTTGGTCTCAGGAGGAAGAGGACAAGCTACTCAAGAAGATCGAGAACGAGACTGACACCGCGGAGCTTGCTCGCCTGAACAACCAGCTCAACCAGTTCCGCGGCATTCGTGGGTTCGACGCTCCCCGTCGTGACTACAACGCTGTTGAGGCAACGCTCTCGAAGCGCTTCTCGCGACGGGTGATGGTTCAGTCGAGCTACGTCTACTCGCGCACCGAAGGCAACTACCAGGGACTCTTCTCAAGCAACAACGGGCAGATCGATCCAAACATCACCTCGCTCTTCGATCTTCCTGAGCTCATGGCAAACCGCGAAGGTTCGCTTCCTCAGGATCAGCCACACTTCTTCAAAATCGACGGTTACTACGGGTTCGATTTCAAAGAGGCTGGCGAGTTGACTACTGGACTGAGCTTCCGTGCTTTCTCGGGCTCTCCCATCAACGCAACGGGTGCTCACTACCTCTACGGTCCAAACGAGACATTCGTTCTTCCTCGTGGAGCGATGGGGCGTATCGACTTCAACTACAACGCTAGCATGCACTTTGGATACAAGCGTGACTTGGGCAAGGGAATGGAGCTTGAAGGCTTCCTCGACTTCTTCAACCTAACCGCGTTTGACTTCCTCTCAGGCCAGGGGGTTGCGTCTGTTGACAATGTCTACACCCGTCTCAACGTGAACCCTGTTGTTGGTGGCTCCTACGAGGATCTTGTGTTCCTCAAGGAGCTTGATCAAGGCAACGGTGCAGAGACTGGTGCTCCTGCTCGACGGAATCGCAACTTCGGCAACACGCGATCGCTCTTCGCAGCACCATCAGCACGAATCGGAGCTCGCCTAACGTTCTAGGCTCTCCCTTCGATACGACAGTGCTCGCTTGCGAGGTGTGTCGGACAAACCGGGTCTCAATCGAGGCCCGGTTTTCTTTGTGGTAAACGGTAAGAGCGGTGCAACTCAATCCAGAACAAGATCGGGCTGTAAACCACGGTGATGGCCCTTTGATGGTGCTGGCCGGCGCTGGTAGCGGCAAGACCCGAGTCCTCGTGCAACGCATTGCAACGCTGGTTGGGCGCGGGGTTCACCCCTCACGCATCCTGGCGGTGACATTCACGAATAAGGCCGCAGGCGAGATGCGAGAGCGCCTAAGTGAGATGCTGGGCTATCACGCCAGCTCCATGTGGATTGGAACCTTCCACTCAACCTGTGCACGTCTCTTGCGAATGTTTCACGAAGAGGTGGGGCTTTCGTCCAACTACAACATCTTCGACGACGACGATCAGATGCGCCTAATTGGAGCGCTCATCAAAGAGCGCAACCTCAAGGAAGAAGCAACTCCGCGCAGCGTGCTCAGTGCCATCGGTGCAGCCAAGAACAAAGGCGAGGACCCGGTCGAGTACAACAAGCTTGGCTATCTCTCGCAGATCATCAGCATCATCTATCCGATGTATCGCGATGCTCTCGCTCGAGAAGATGCTGTCGATTTCAACGACCTTCTGCTCAAGGTTCGTGACCTCTTCGCGCACAAGGCTGTAGGCCCAAAGCTGCGGCAGCGCTTCGATCACGTGTTGGTCGATGAGTTTCAGGACACCAATCCTGTGCAGTACAACCTCGTACAGGGCTTTGTTGGCGATACGCGCAATCTCACCGTTGTCGGCGATGATGACCAATCGATCTACAGCTGGCGTGGGGCAGAGCCGCGAAACCTGCTCGACTTCAAGCGCGACTATCCAGACTCGGCGGAGGTCAAGCTCGAGCAGAACTACCGATCCACCAACGTCATACTCACCGCAGCCAACGGAGTCATCCAAAACAATCGGGACCGGCACCGCAAGCAGCTTTGGACGGATCGCGACGGTGGTGACCCCGTGCTGTGGGAAGAAGTGCGGGACGAGCGGGCTGAGGGTGACTTTGTGGCCGGCGCGATCGAAGGGCTTGTGTCTGAGGAGGGGCGAGAGTGGGGCGATATGGCCATCCTCTACCGCACTCATTCGCAGAGCCGTGTGCTCGAGGAGATGCTGCGCTCGCGGGGCATCATGTACAAGATTGTCGGTGGAGTCTCGTTCTTCCAGCGAAAAGAGGTCAAAGACATCCGAGCCTACATGCGGCTGGTTTCCAATGCCGCTGCGGACATGAGCTTCGATCGTATCGTCAACGTGCCAGCGCGAGGCATCGGCAAGACAACGGTCGATCACATTCGCTACTACTCGCGAGGTAAGAGAATCTCTTATCTGGCGGGTGCGCGCGACGCGGTCAGAGGTGAGATACCCGAAGTGAGGGCCGCCGCACGCAAGAAGCTTCAGAAGTTTCTCGAAATCATCGATGGATTGGCTGCAGTGAAAAAGGCAGGCGCCTCGGTGGCTGAGTTTCTTATTCAGGTCGTCGAGCGTTCGACCTATCGCGAGAGGCTTGAGAAAGAAGGCACTCCAGACGCGAGCGAGCGCCTAAACAACCTTGCGGAACTTGTCTCTATGGCATCGGATTTCGACGACGAAACCGATGGCGAGGGATCGCTTGCCGAGTTCGAGGAACGCATCAGCTTGGCATCTGCGGCTGACGGGGAAGACGGCAAAGGTTCAGCGGTCACAATGATGACGGTGCATGCGGCCAAAGGACTTGAGTACCCCATCGTCTTCGTGGTCGGTATGGAAGACGGGCTCTTCCCCTCGATACGCGAGAACCGCGATGTCTTTGAACCAGAAGATCGAAAGGATCTCGAAGAGGAACGACGTCTCGCGTATGTTGCCTTCACGCGAGCAATGGATAGGTTGGTGCTCACTAGCGCGCGGGTTCGCCGAAAGTGGGCCGAGGTCAAGATCGCCAAGCCTTCGCGGTTCCTGCAAGAAATCCCTGAAGACTGTCTCGCGATTCGAATCGTGCCAGACCCCGCGCCTGATACGAGCTTTCGGCGCCGTCCTGCGAGGGGGCGCTCCCGATCCCGGTATTCCAATGATGGCTACTCCGATACGTATGCCGCCGATCCGTACGACTCTTCGCCAACGAGTCGATCGGCCCGCGCTGCGCCGAGTTCATCGTATGAGAACCCCAGCGATTTGGATCCCGACCACACCCGCATCGATCCGACCTATTCAGATCACAGCTATCCAGATCACAACTATCCAGATCACAGCTATCCAGATCACAACTATCCAGATCACAACTCCCCCGATCGCACCTCAACTCACCAGCGAGCGCAGTCTTCACGGAGGCTAGGTGGACGATCTGCAACACCAAAGCGACACAAGCCATCAGGGAGACAGGCGTCATTTGGGCAGCAGTCACTTTTTGGCGATATCGATGACGAATTCGACCAGCGATCGGGGTATGAGGAGTTTCCGACCTACACAGTCGAAGGGGAGATTGCCTACGAGAGTGGCGATGGCGAGTACCAGTTCGACCAGAGCGCGGAGTTCGTTGAGATTTGCGCTGGCACCACCGTTCGGCACAAGAGCTTTGGACTAGGAAGAGTTCTTACAAGCCAGGGCCACGGAAAGAACCAGAAGCTCGCCATCGACTTCTCTACTGTGGGTGTGAAGACGGTGATGGCGCGATTCGTGGACCCTGTCTTCTAGCGCCCGTTACTCGGGCATCTTGGCGCTAACTACAATGAGCTCTCGGCTCTGACCACTGCGCCAAACCTGCACCGGAATCTGTCGGCCAACGCCTGCTGTTGAAGCCAGAAACGGCAGCGTGCGGTGGTCTACAGCTTTTCCATCAAACTCGAGAATCACATCCCCGGCAATGATGCCCGCTCGTGCGGCTGGGGACGCGGGAACCAGATCAGAAACCAATGCTCCCGTTGGCCTCTCCATGCCTTTTGTCTTGGCTACATCGGCTGTTACGGGATGCACAAAGACTCCCAGCCAGGCACGTGTCACGACACCATCGGTCTTCAGCATTGGAAAGATATCTCGAGCGCGGCTAATTGGAACCACCATCCGCGTCTCGCCGCTCTTCGTGGATACCGCGCTACTCACTCCAATCACGGCCCCCGCCGTGTTGACCAGCGGGCCACCAGAATTGCCAGCATCAATATTGGCGTCGGTGCGCATGAAGCTCTGGTAGTTGGTGCGCGTTCCTGCGATTTCATCGCGATTGCTTGCACCCAATGAAGAAATGATGCCAGCGCTTGCCGTGACTTCGCTGCCCTCCGGATTTCCCAAAGCAAGAACCCACTCCCCAACCTCAACCGGATCAGAGTCACCCAGGCGAACTGGAGTGAGCGCCTTTGCGGGTGCATCAATTTTCAGCAGAGCCAGGTCGAGCTTCGCGTCTTGCCCAACAACTTGTGCGATGTATTCGTCACCACTGGAGAGCACCGCGTGGATTTGTGGGGCTGTGCCAATGAGGTGAGCACTCGTGACAATGTAGCCATCTCGATCGAGCACAAAGGCGCTTCCGAGAGCGTTGGAATCCCCTGCTCCAGGGATGAGCGATGAGGGACCACCGCGAACATTGTGGGATGAGCGGAGGTGCACTACCGATGGGCTCAGCTCTCGTACGAGTTTGACGAACGACCCTGGAGCCGATGGGTAGACGATACGCACAGGGCCAGAGGGGGCACTCACCGCACTCGCATCGCCCTTGGATGGGGCCGCCGGTGTTGTGACCTCCTCGGTTGCAGCGCGCTCGCGACAGCTTCCACTGACGACAAACAGCGCCCCTAGCGTTAGACTGCTAAAGACGGCGGAACGCAGCACGGGCTATCCCTCTTGCGCTTCGCGCTTGCATACGTCGCAATACTGAATTCGCAGGTCGTAGAGAAGGCTCTTGAGAAGCTTGTCTTCGGCGTCGGAGAGATTGCCTCGAGTCTTAATCTCAAGCACACCGATGATGTCGATGAGTTGCTTTGCGGCAACCAGATCTGTGCCTGTCGTCAAATCGGCCTGGCCCTCTACAACCCCCAAGTTGACCATTGCGCTGGAAGCAAGGGAAAGCACGAAGGTGGAGAAGTCCATGGGAGAGAGGCTCTCCTCGCATTCTGCCGGTTCGCTCTCTGGCGACTTCGATTGGCCCTCTTTCATCGTATGGGATGATAGCAGTAGCGCCCCAAAGCAGCTATAAAGCGACAATATTTCCACGTCTTAACTACGCAATTTGGGGACACGATGACTGTTGAATACGTACCAGGCTTGGCAGGAGTGCCAGCAACTCGCTCACGGATTGGCTTGATTGATGGGCAGAAGGGCAAGCTCTACTACCGAGGGCACGCCATAGAATCGCTGGCGGCAACCTGCACCTTTGAGGAGGTCGCTCACCTGCTACTCAAGGGCAATCTGCCATCGCAGGCCGAACTCGATGGGTTTGTTGCACAGCTTCGCAACCATCGTCGTCTCAAGTTCCGCATCATCGACTTCCTCAAGTGTCTTCCTGAGAGCGGCCACCCCATGGACGCATTGGTCGCTTCGATGTCCTCGGTTGGCATGTTCTACCCCGACAATATGTACCCAGACGAGAGAGACCAGCGTTGGGGAGCCGCCATGCGCATTCTAACCAAGACACCGACGATGGTCGCCGCCTGGCATCGAATTCGCTGTGGTGATGAACCTGTCACGCCACGCGACGACTTGGGCCACGCCGCCAACTTCCTCTACATGCTAACCGATCGCGAGCCGGATCCTCTGGCCGTCAAAGTGATGGACGTTGCGCTCACATTGCATGCTGAACACGGCATGAACGCGTCGACATTCGCAGCGCGGGTCACAGGCTCAACTCTTGCCGACCCATATGCAGTCGTCTCTGCAGCCATTGCAACACTTGCTGGCCCACTACATGGAGGCGCAAATGAGGATGTGCTCACCACGCTTCGAGCAATTCCGAAAGGCGGCGTGCGGGCTTGGGCAGAAGAACAGGTCAAGCACAAACGCAAAGTGCCGGGTTTTGGCCATCGCGTCTACAAAGTGAAAGATCCTCGTGCAGGCGTCCTGCAAAAGCTTGCTGGCGATGTCTTTGCAAAGCTGGGAAGCACGCCTCTCTACGATGTTGCGGTCGAGCTCGAAGAGACGATGGAAGAACTCGTAGGTTCAAAAGGCGTGTATCCGAATGTCGACTTCTACAGTGGCATCGTCTACGAAAAACTCGGTATTCCTACAGATATCTTCACGCCAATCTTTGCAATGGCGCGAACCGCCGGCTGGCTGAGTCATTGGCTCGAGCAGCTTGAGAACAATCGCATCTTCCGTCCGTCTCAGATCTACGAAGGAGACCGCGACCTAGAGCCAAAAGCCATCGGCGAGCGATAGGAATAGTGGAAGGCAACGACCTAGTACGTGCCGTTCATGAGCGGGTGCAGCGTGAGAGCGTCTTTATCGATTCTCTCACCGCTGAGCTTGGCAAGGTCATTGTTGGCCAGCACTACATGGTGGACCGCATTCTTATTGCGCTCCTCTGTGGGGGACACTGCCTAATTGAGGGTGTGCCGGGGCTGGCTAAGACACTCACGGTCAAGACGCTCGCACAGGCCGTTCACGCAAGCTTTCAGCGCATTCAGTTCACGCCAGATCTACTGCCAGCCGATATCACGGGAACTACCATCTACAACATGCAGACCGGCCAGTTCACGAAGAAACGCGGGCCGATCTTTGCCAACCTCGTGCTTGCCGATGAGATCAATCGAGCGCCAGCAAAGGTCCAGGCCGCTCTTCTTGAGGCCATGGAAGAAAAGCAGGTCACGATTGGTGACGAGACCGATCCACTTCCATCGCCATTCATGGTTCTTGCGACACAGAACCCCATTGATCAGGCGGGAACCTACGCGCTTCCCGAAGCGCAGCTTGATCGATTCATGTTGATGATTCGCGTGGGCTATCCCAGCAAAGCTGAGGAGCGAGACATCATGGATCGGATGACGGGCACAGAGCGGCCCATGGTCGAGAGTGTTTGCCAAATCTCCGATCTGGAAGCGGCCCGCGAGACGGTGTCATCGATCTACATTGACGAGAGCATTCGTGACTACATTATCGATGTTGTGCACGCGACTCGCGAGCCAGGCGAATACGGACTCTCAGACCTCAAGACCATGATCGAACACGGAGTCTCACCGCGCGCTTCGATCTTTCTTGCCATGGCTGCACGGGCCCACGCCTACCTGCGGCATCGTGGCTACGTCACGCCAGAGGATATTAAAGCGGTGGGACACGACGTCTTACGGCATCGACTTTCGCTGAGCTACGAGGCCGAAGCCGAGGAAGTGGACACCGAGCAAGTCATTCAGCGCCTCTTTGAACACGTCGAAGTGCCCTAGCGCGGGAAGAACGACCAACACATCATGCTTTCTCGAGAGCTTCTACGAAAAATTCGCAAGATTGAGATATCGGCCTCGCGACTCGTATCGGAGCAGCTCGCAGGTCGCTACCACTCGGTATTCAAGGGACGCGGCATGGCGTTCTCCGAAGTGCGTGAGTACTTGCCAGGGGATGAGGTTCGTTCCATCGACTGGAATGTCTCGGCCCGGATGAATCGCGCGCACATCAAGCTCTTCGTTGAAGAGCGAGACCGAACTGTGATGCTGCTGGTCGACATGAGTGCATCGGGACTCTTTGGGTCGCAGGAGCTAAGTAAACGAGAGGCCGCGGCAGAAATGGCTGCAATGGTCGCGTTCTCAGCGATTGTGAATGATGACCGAGTGGGACTCATCATGTTCTCCGATCAAGTAGAGCTCTACCTGCCTCCCCAAAAAGGCAAGAAACACGTGCTGCGGGTAATCAGAGAACTTCTTAGCTTCGAGCCAAAGTCACGCAAGACCGATGTTGCAGTGGGGCTTGAGTACTTGCGTCGCGTTATTAGGCGGCGATGCGTCGCATTCTTGTTGTCAGACTTGCTCGACGATAACTGGCTCGGACCGATTCGCATGGCTTCACGAAAGCACGACTTAGTACCAGTGCTCCTTTGCGATCCACTAGAATTTGATCTTCCTAACGTTGGGCTCGTTGTTCTGCAGGACCTTGAAACGGGCCAGTGCGTTGAGTTTGATACCAGCGGACGAGGGGCTGCACTCTATCGAAAGAGAATGGCAGCAGCTGATGCCCAACGCGCCACTCAGCTCCAGCGACTCAAACTCGACTTTGTTCGAGTGCAAACCGACGAATCCCACGTCGATGCATTGGTTCGCTTTTTTCGACGACGCGAGAGGAGGATGCGGCATCTATGAAAAGAGCCTGTATGCTCGCTTTGGTGGTGATCGTGTCCTTGGGGACTCGAAGCATCGCTCAAGCCCAGGTCGTCAACGCTAGTCTCAACAAGCTGGAGGTTGGGCTTGGCGAACCTGTCACCCTGATGGCGTCGGTTGAGCACGCTGCGGGGAGCCGAGTCGAGTGGCCTACTGACCTTGGTTTGGGACCAAACATTGAGGAGCGAAGCCGTGAAGCATTTGCCGTTGAGCAAATAGCAAAGGGACAGCGAAGTCGTATTGCTCTTACGCTCGCTATCTTTGACCGAAGTGTCGAGCGTATACCGGGGTTCTCTGTCGAGCTAACGTATCTAGATGGAGGAAGGCACACCCTTACGATTCCAGCCCTTGCGATTGCAATCCGCAGCAATGTCGATCCAACGAACGCAGAACTCAGACCTTCTCGAGATCCTGCTGATGCACCGATTCAAGACTGGAATCTTCTTATTGCTGGGCTCTCTGCTGTTCTGCTGCTTGGACTTTTTGCGCTGTTCTTCAAGATGAAGTGGCGTGCGAAGGAACCGCTACCGCAGGCGAAGCGAGTTGAGTCTGTCTCGCCGCATGAAGAGGCGCTGATTGCTCTAGACGCACTGGAAGCTTCTGGGCGCCTTGATGGAGAAGCGCTCAAGGCAGTGTTTCACGACATGTCTGAGATCATGAGAACCTATCTTGGTCGTCGATTCGGCTTTCCTGCGCTCGATCAGACTTCTTCTGAGATTCGGTCCCGCCTTCGAGACTGTCCTGGTAGCCATGAGTGGGGCGACGCGATGAATGCTTGGCTCAGCCGGTGCGATCTTGTGAAGTACGCAAGCGCCAACGTGGACGCGGAGGAAGCTCGCACATCGCTCTACAGTGCCCGAGTCCTGGTTGACCGCACGAAGGAATCGGCAATTGGGCAAGAGCGTCCCGTGGAGGTTGCGCGTGCCTAGGCCTTCTCGGCTACCCAGCCTTGGCATGCTTGTTGGCGTGCTTGCGCTCGCTCTGGTACCTCTTTGGCGCATTGCGAACGAACTGCGCGCCGGAGAAGAAATACATTTCGCAAGGCCGTGGGCCTTTCTGTTGCTCATCGGTCCCCTGCTGGTGGCTTGGCTCGGGCTCTATCGGCCCCTTGCAAGAATGGCAAGCCTTTGGTTCTCCCGTGTCGGGGAAATCACAGCCCTTCCGAGGAGCCCAATTGCGCGCTTGGCTCGGTTGCCTACGATATTGCGCGTTGTCGCGCTGGTTTTAGCTGTAATCGCTCTGGCCAAACCTCAGACATTTTCTGGGTCGAATCGTGTCGTTCGCGGTGTCGACATCATGTTCGTGCTTGATGTTTCCCAGTCGATGGAGGAACAAGATCTGGCGCGCAGTCGTCTTGATGCCGGACAGCGAACGATTCGGAACTTCTTGCGAAAGCGCAAAGGGCGCGGCGACCGAATAGGCCTTGTGGTGTTTGCTGAAGAGGCAATGCTTCATTGCCCCCTTACGTTGGACTACCGGAGCTTGGAATCCATTGTCGCGGACCTAGAGATTGGCGAAGTACCTGCCTTGGGAACGGCAATCGGTGATGCGCTTGGGTTGTCACTTGCTTCGCTGCGGCGTTCGGATAGCACGTCCAAGGTCGTCATACTGCTCTCCGACGGCGACTGGAATAAGGCTCGCTATATGGACCCAGGCGAGGCCCGCGATCTCAGCGTCGAAATGGGGGTTCGCGTCTTCACGGTCTTGCTAGGAGATGATGGAGAGCCGGGGGCAAAGGAGCGCGCTCAGTATGGCGTGAACCCGAGGATGCTGAAAGAGATTGCAGCCGACACCGGTGGCATGTTCTTTCGTGCAGGCGATGACCGACAGCTCGCGAAGAGCTTTGAGGAGATTCGTAGGAATCTTCCCACGTCAGATGCCAAGGTCATTGGGCGCGTGCCTCATCGGCATTTCTTCGACCTACTGCTTTGGCCCGCTTTCGCGTTGTTACTTCTTGAGCTCCTGCTTCGAACGACGCGCTTTCGGAGCTTTCCATGAGTTTCGAATTCATCTCGTTGGCATGGGCTATCCCTTTGGTGGCAATCGTCCTTGTGCTTGTCCAGGGGGTAAACCTCGTGCGACGCAATCGCGCGATTTTAGGCGTTGGCAATGCGGAGACCATCGCGCGCATGGCCAACTCGCTCTCCTACAGAAATCGAAATATCAGTGCTTTTCTGATTGTTGCGGCGCTAGTCCTATGTTTCACCGCGCTCGCTCGACCAACGACGAGTGGGACGGCAAGCTGGCGCCAACGGGGAATCGATGTCGTCTTTGTGCACGACTTTTCTGCGTCCATGATGGCATCGGATGTGTATCCCAACCGACTAGACCGGAGCCTAAAAGAGGCCGACGCGCTCATGCGAGGGTTGTCTGCGGATCGAGTGGGCACTGTTGTCTATGCAGGAGGAGCTGCTCACTTCCCACTAACACACGACCACGTGGCTGCGAAGCTTCTCTATCAGGGGCTGCGCCCAACGGATTTGGCGGCTGGCGATGACCTTGGAGCGGCGCTGCGTCTGGCCAGCTGTGTGCTGCGCGGGGAACTCGCCGACTCAGAACTTTGCTCACAACTCACACCGGGGAATGGCGGGAAACCGTTGCAGGGGCAAGCGACTTCGCTGGTTGCCGAATCTCCGATTGTCGTCGACCGGGGCAGAGCGATCGTGCTCTTTACTGATGGCGCGGACTCGGGAGGCACGGGGTTGCGAGAATCCGAACTCGCCAAGACGCTTGGAATCAAAGTCTTTGTTGTCGGAGTTGGAACCGACGCGGGGGAGCTCGTGCCACGCCTCGATTCGGAAGGAAGGTCCAAGGGGTGGATGAAGACTCAGGACGGTGAGTTCAAGACAACTCGGTTAGATGCGTCCATGCTGCGCACGCTGGCTGAGAAAGCGGGCACTGGGTACTTCTCACTTGGTGAGGGGCGGTGGCGAGGCGATGAACTCTTGGCGGGATTGCGCGAGCTTGCACAGGGGGACTTGGATGCGCGAGTTGTTCGCTCGAGGCTGCATATTTTCGACAGGTTCTTGTTTCCGGCGTTCTTGTTGCTCATCATTGAGGGGTGCTTGTCACTGCGCAGACGGTCCGTACCTCTGCCCGCTCCTGGGAGAGGGGATCCTTGAGGGCTCTCAGTCTTGTTCTTTGCGCTCCGCTTCTGGCGGGGGCTGCTTGGTTGATGCGGAACGACCCCCGCGTTGCCAAAGGGCAACAGGAGTTCTCTGCCGGGGCGTATTCAAAGGCAGCTCTTCACTTTGAAGAGGCATTGGCGGGAGACGGCGACCCCGATGTGCTGCAGTTTAATCTCGGTACAGCTCTCTCTGAACAGGGACGAGGTGAATCCGATCCCGATGAGGCTTCACGCCTGCTGCGTCTTGCCGTGGTCGCACTGCAAAGTGCTTTGGACGCGGATGATCCAACGCTTCGTATGAACTCATACTTTAACCTAGGTAATACTCTGGTTCTATCTGGGGACTATGCTGCAGCGATAAAGAACTACAAGGTCGTTCTTCGAAATGATCCGTCAGACGTAGACGCCCAGTACAATCTAGAGCTAGCGCTGCTGCTCCGTGACTCAGAACTATCACGAGATGAGCTTCTCACGAAGAATGGCCAAGCAGGAACTGGAGACCCTTCTGATGCGGGGGGCGGCGGCCAGGAGCCGGGATTGGAGGGCCGAGAGCAAGGGCAGGGCGGTTCGGGCGCAAATTCTGGGCAAGGCCACGGCTCTGGCGACACTACAGCGAAGTCGGAACGCGGACCATCACAAGGGCGTACGATGATGGCCGAGCCCAGACCTATGCGCGAAGCGGAATCACTTGGACGCGGCATTCGGGAGAAGCTCGATGCACTTGAGCGTCGCTCGGGTGAGCTTCGCCGAGGGCGAGTGCTCCGCAAGACCGAGGCGATGCGAGCATCGCGCCGTGCGGGTGACAACTAGTGCGCGATCCATGGACATTGACTCGTGATCGCGAAGTCAGCTCGTTTTCTGGCGAGGCGGGCAGAGGGAGTTTGCTGGGGCAAGCGACCGAGGAACAACGAAGAAGACTGGCTGAGCCAGTCTCTCCAGCGGGCGAGAAGACGAGTGAGCGCGTTCTAGTGTCTAGTTCATTGACATTGGTCATCAGAAACGAAGAGAGTTCGTTTGCAGCCAAGGCGG
This sequence comes from Kofleriaceae bacterium, assembly GCA_024762925.1. GTDB lineage: Bacteria > Myxococcota_A > Polyangia > Haliangiales > Haliangiaceae > NORP324. Next base: position 157,684 of record JANTGM010000002.1, read on the forward strand.
GAAGAGGTGGCTTGCTGGGGCAAGTGACCGATGAACAACGATGCGAAAAGCATCCAGCGAGCAAAGAATCGAGTTTGCTTGGTCAATGTCAATGCATCAGACACTAGTGCGTCCTTCTTCGCGCCTTGCCAAAAGGTGCCTAATCTCATCGGCTCTGGGGCTCCTGAGCTTGGTCTTGAGCATGATGGTCGCACACGCCCAACGCCCTGCCTTCACGCTCACGGTTTCACCATCAGAGGTTCTCTTAGGCGAACGGGTCACGGTGGTTGTGACGATCGAATTGGCAGGGTTGGTTGGTCCCGATCGGTATTGGCCGCCACAGGCCCAAGGATTTCGGCAAGTGGACTCGCAGATCAAGCGAGGCACACAAACAACCATCGATCCAGTCGTCGGTCAGAAGCTCAAAACTGTGGAGGTCTATCGCTACGTTTTGGAGCCAACCAGCGCCGGAAGACTGTCGATTGGGCCGGCAAAGATTCGTGTGCACGGCGATGAGTGGGAAACCCGCGAACGATTCGTGCGTGTGCGCGCTGGGAATACGGCTGGAGCGACGCCTGCTGGAATTGGACACACCGATGCAGAGACCCTGCAAGCTCCTGGTTATGTACCCCCAAAGGGCACGCGTGGTGACGTCTTTCTCTATGCTGTGTGCGACAAGGAGCGTGTCTGGGTTGGCGAGCAGTTCACCGTTTCCTGGCTCCTGTTCACCCGGGCTGAGGTGTTGCGCTACGAGCCTACGCCACCGAGGCTCACGCAGCTGTGGTCAGAAACGCTTTTCGAACCGTCGGCGTTCTTCACCTACATGGACGCGCGCCTTGGTGAGAAAGACTATGTGGTCACGCTGGTTTCTAAGCGCGCGTTCTTTGCTTCTGAGCCCGGAGCACTGCGCATTGGGGCGCTAGAGGCAAGGATTGCAACGATCACCACAGCGATCGGAAGAGGCCAGAGCATCGCGAGTAATGAGTTGGAGCTAGGTGTCCGAGAGTTGCCGCAACCCGCGCCGCAAGGATTTGACCCAAGTTATGTAGGGAAGTTCGAGATTCAGGCTTCTGTAGATCGGAGCTTGCTGCAAGCAGGAGACTCGCTAACACTCACGGTGCAGGTTACGGGTGAGGGAGCGCTGCGTCGTACCAGGCCACCGCGATTGGCGTTTCCGGGGTTCGATTTCGAGGCTCCTAGGGATTTTTCTGAGGAAGACACTACGACAGGAAATACCGTCTCAGGAATCCGTCGCTACCGATATTGGACCACACCATCGGCGGGAGGTGAGCAGAGCATCCCTGCGATTTCGCTGGCCTACTTCAATCCGAAGAGCGGTAGGTACGAAGTTGCCAAGACGACGGCGATTGGCATTACCGTACAAGGCGATCCGGGGGCACTTGTTGAAGCGAGTCGTCGCAAACTCACAGCCTCACTGGATAGAGATATTCACCTCCTGCGAGATACCGAGCAGATTGAGTCTCGCGTCTTGGTGAAATTCTATCAGGGACGGTGGTTCTGGTACTTGCTCGGGGCGCCCCCCTTAGCCTTTCTGGTGATGGCTGTTGGGCTTCGCTTGCGAATGCGCCTGCAGACCGAAACGCCGAGAAGCCGCTTGCGGAGGGCTCGCAGCAAGGCACGAGAGCACTTTAAAATCGCCGAGATTCACTTGCGTGGAGAGCGCTCCGCAAAGTTCTATGGAGAGCTTAGTATGGCGATCCACAGTTATCTAGAGCAGTGGATTGGTCGTCAAACTCGCTCAATGACTCGAGAGCAGATGACGGAGTTTCTCGAGATTTATGATGTCGATCGAAATACGGTAAGAAGACTTCTGAATGTTTTGGACTCGTTCGATCAGGAGCGCTTTGCTCCATCTGACCCGAATGAGAAGGCGATGAAAGAGGCCAGGGCAACCGCTAAGTCGCTGCTTTCCGTGATTGAGTCTCAGGCCGAAGCCCGAGACCGTGAGAAAGCAGAATGAGACGTCTGTTTGTTCTCTGCCTACTCGGCTGTCTGCTGACGCTAGGTCGCGTTGGAAGCGCGCATGCAGCCTCAATGAAGGAGGGCAATGACGCATATGCGCGTGGGGATTGGGAGGTGGCTGCTGCGCACTATGAAGCCCTGGTTCGCGATGGCATCCTCCATGAAGATCTCTTTTATAACCTCGGAAATGCGCATTTCCGCAGGGGCGAGTATGGATTGGCCATCTTTTACTACGAGCAAGCGCTACGCATCTCACCGGGAGACTTCGATGCCACCGACAATCTGCGGTTGGCAAGGCAAGCGGTCGCCGCTCGCAGTACCAATCAGCTTCACCAAGCGGATGCCGTGCCCTGGTGGATTCGATACTCGCTCTCCTTGTCGATCGCAACGAGCACGGTTTGGCTGCTCGTGGCCAATGCACTGCTCTTCTCCATGCTCGCGATCCGCAGCGTCTTGCCCTCAGGGGTTCGTCGACGGATTGCATCGGTGTCGTCGGGGGTTCTGGGTTTTGCAGTGGTTCTTCTCGCGCTCATGCTCGCCGGTCATGTGTACATCAACGAGAACATTCACCACGGCGTCGTCGTTGGAGACATTGTAATCATGCGGGAAGGGCCCAACGAAAGCTTAGAAGAACGCGGGCAACTGCATGCAGGTCTTCGTGTCACGGTAGTTGCCAAAGAGCCAGATTGGCTACTTGTACGGCTCGGCAATGGCGCTCGGGGTTGGGTTCCACGCTCGGAAGTGGGAGTATTTCGCTAGCCTGGTGTCTCGCTCAAAGGACATAGCCGAAGCGGCGCAACGACGACAACCGCGAAAGAGCGATGTCATCATTGGCAATTCACCCTGGATCAAGGAGCTCTTTGAACGCATCGATATGATTGCGCCGAGCGAGATTGCGGTTGCGATTAGTGGAGAAAGCGGCACGGGGAAGGAGTTGGTCGCGCGCACGATTCACAATCTTTCTAAGCGCCGCAACGCACCTTTTGTCGTCGTAAATTGTGCCGCCCTCACAGAGAGCCTACTTGAGGACGAACTCTTCGGACACGTGCGCGGTGCCTTTACCGATGCGAACCGCGATCGTCCTGGGCTCTTCTCCGAAGCGGACGGTGGCACGCTCTTTCTCGACGAGGTTGGTGAGATGAGCGTGGGTCTCCAAGCTAAGCTTCTGCGCGTTCTACAAGAGCAGGAGTTTCGACGTGTGGGCGCCGATGAGAACACGAAGACCGACATACGCCTCATAACTGCGACAAACCGTGACCTGCAAGAAGAGGTGAGTCAAGGACGCTTTCGCGAGGATCTCTACTACCGAATCAACGTCTTTCCGCTCCCACTAGTGCCACTGCGTGCACGGCCCGATGATATACCCCTATTGGCCCAGCACTTTCTTATGAAACACCGGGCCAAAGTTGGGCGAAACGTCATCGGTTTTACTCCTGGAGCATTAGAAAAACTCTCAAAATGGGCCTTTCCGGGAAATATCCGTGAATTGGAAAATCGCGTTCATCAAGCGCTAGTGCTCGTGACCGACGAATACGTTCAGGCCCAAGACCTGGTGCTTAGCCCAGGACAGCAGTTTGGGGAGGGGCTCATTGACATTGCCCGGCCATTTCGAGAATTGAAACGCGAGCAGGTCGATCGATTCGAGAGGAATTACACTCGAAAGCTTCTGCGTGCTCATGATGGCAACGTGGCTGCCGCGGCGCGACAGGCTGGCATGGATCGCAAGAATCTCTGGGCCATGGCAAAGCGTCACGCTGTCAACATCGACGACTACCGCAAAGACAAGTCGTGATGGATCGCGCACTCGTGCACGATTCATGAATATAGAACGCGCTCACTGGTCTTCTCGCCCGCTGGAGAGACTGGCTCAGCCAGTCTTCTTCGTTGTTCCTCGGTCGCTTGCCCCAGCAAACTCCCTCT
>JANTGM010000003.1 GCA_024762925.1 Kofleriaceae bacterium
ACCTAGGCAATACGCGTTGACGCTACCAGTCGCCGCATGATGAAATCGGGCTAGAACTCTCCAGTTAAGGGTGGACCTAAAAACGATCCACTCTCAGAGGCACCACGCTCGCCCGTGACTACCCGCGAGTACAAGCAAGCGGATTTTCCCTGGCACGATGTCGAGCACCTCCCAGCGATTCACGGAGCGAAAGCATTCGCTGCTATGAAGTCTGTTGAGATGGACGTTGTGACGTTTGGCAATGAATTGGCGACAATGCAGCTTGTGTTAGAGGATCCCAATGGAGTCAACCAGAGCCGCTGGAAGCCAAGTAGATGTTATTACAGAGGATTGCGTCTTTTATGTAACACTTTGCCACGGTGGTGGCTCTTACTAGTGAGACCTCGATTGGCGTGGTCATCAAAACTTTAGGAGGAGTGTATGTGTCGAAGAGTTACTTGCAATACGTGTGAGAAGCCCCATTGGGCGGGATGCGGCGCTCATATTGAGTCGGTCTTGGGTGATGTCCCTGTGAAAGATCGCTGCTCGTGCGCAAAGAACACCTCGAGTTCCGAGAGTTTCTTCTCGAAGCTCTTTGGTGCGAAATAGGTGGGTGCTAGGAGAAGGCCTCAGTGGCTTCGCAGCTCTTTTGCGAAGTCGCTAAGTTCCTTCAGGTAGCGTTCTCGGTTTTCGAAGAAGATCGAGTTGTGATCACCGCGAGGTAAGATCACAAGTTTGCACGGCCCACCAACGGACGCGGCGTTCTGCTCGGCATGACGTTTGTCGACAAGGTGATCGTGCTCTGCGTGCAGAATGAGTGTGGGCTTTTTGAAGGCACGCAGTTTTGCCTCGTGATCGAAGTGTTCGGCAAACGCCTTCTGGACGTCCTTGAGGCTGCCGCCGAGTTCGCTTGGGGTGGCGCGAAGGAGGATGCGTTCGAGCACGTTTGCGATTCCGCTTTCGAGTACCAATCCCGCGACTTGCGGATAGCGCCGAGCCGTTTCGATCGCGTAGATAGAGCCAATCGATCGCCCAAAGACGATGAGGTTCTCAGGCCCGCCTGCAGCTTCGATGATTGCGTCTACATCATCGAGCATCGTCGCGAGCTTTGGCGTACCCGTGGACCCACCGTACCCGCGGTACTCCGCGAGAAAGGTGTTCAGCTGCATCTTCTCCATGAACTCGGGAAAGCCTGGTAGGTAGTCATCGACGATTTCGCCGTTGCCATGAAAGTGCAAGAGCGTCTGCGCATGTCCTGCCGTGTGAAATGCACATGCGAGCACAGCTCCATTCACCGGAACGTCAAGTGTTGCGGCGGTGCCTGGTCTAGGGAAAAAGTACCGTTCGCTAATGAGTCGATGATCGCAGAGGTGCATGCAGCCAAGATTACCGCTCGCCGGCAGCAAAGCCGAGAGTGAGATGAAGTGGTCTGTGATCAGACCCCATAAACGGCCCTGTGGAGCGTTCTATGGTGCGCAACGTACGTGTGTGAACGCAGTGATCAATCGTGATGGACATCGGCCAGAGTTGCCCGGGCCAGCTCGTTTGCAATCCAAAACCACGCTGAGAGTTGCGAAGGTTGCCGTCTTCAAGCATATCGACAAAGGCAAATGACCAAGGTGTAGCATTGAAATCGCCAGCGATGATGGCATTGTCGTGATTGCGGGCCCAGGCTGTTGCCTCTCTCATCATTGCATCGCGCAATGCCGCGTTGTTGGATCCGACCGGCGGCATGGTGTGTAGCCCCAAGATAGAAAAGTGTTCACCGTCTTTCTCTACGTCGAGCGCAATTGCTGGCAAGAGGCTGTCGGCAAGCGTGATGAGCTCTCGGTTCTTCGCAGGCAAGCGTGAAAGCGAAAGCATGCCAAAGGCATCGGTGCGAGTGTCACCAAAGGTGCCATAGCCTGAGAGGGCTGACTCAAGAACCTCGCGCATCGTGCTGGTGGCTTCGACGATTACAATGACATCAGCATCTGAATCGGCTAAGTAGCTAGCGATGTCAGAAAAGTTCGTATTTTTGTAGTTCGCATTGAACACAACGAGGCGAAGCGAGGCGCGATTCTTGTCAATGTCTGTGGCATCAGCCCAGTACAGGGGCGCAATCAGCGAGACGTTGAGTGTCAGCACCACAGCCGCAACGAGCGCCCACCGCCAAGCTTGTAAGACTGCAAGGATTGCCAGTATCGGCACAGCGAGCACGGCATACTGCAGTCGGAAGTGCGAGCACAGATCGAGGAGCCACCACCAGCGACCGACAATCCCTGCCAAGCTAGCCACTGCGAGACCAGCCGCACCCAGGATTGCGATTGCCAGAAGCACGTTCGCTGCACGTTGTCGCTGGTGATTTTCCGGCAAGGTCATATTCTGCAACAGGCGACATTCAGCGACTATTCCTAACCGAGATTGCCACAAAACCCTCCATGGGCCAGTATTGCGTCTATCCGAGGCCGCTAGGCGCTGCACCCTCGGCGTCACGAATGGCGAGTCTTGGTAGCTAGAGGCTCTACGACCATGCCTTTGTCGGCTCTAGCATGTATCCTCAAGGGCCCAGGATGCGTGGCAATGGATAGAATCGACCTCGGAGACGAGGTTGTTGACCCACTCATTGGGACGATGATTGGACGCTACCGGGTCGAGAGAAAAATCGGCCAGGGTGGCATGGGTGCGGTGTTTGAGCTGCTCCAACCGGCAATCCATAAGCGCATGGCGTTGAAGCTTCTGCACGAAGAGTACACGGGGCGGCAGGAAATTGTGCAGCGGTTCTTTGATGAGGCGCGAGCTGTGAACTTGATCGGCCATCCAAGCATCGTCGACATCACCGACTTTAGCCATCTACCCGACGGGCGTCCCTTCATCATCATGGAGTTTCTCCAAGGCGAGAGTCTTGAAGACTATTTGCAAGAGAAGGGAGGGCTTCCTGAAGCCGAGGTCTTGGAAATTCTCAGACAGATCTGCTCCGCTTTGACTGCTGCACACAGTAAAGAAATCGTGCATCGTGATTTGAAGCCAGAGAACATTTTCTTGATTCGTCACGCTCATCAACCCATGCGGGTCAAGGTGCTCGACTTTGGCATCGCAAAGCTCCGCGGCCAGGGAGGGGAAGACGCAGTAAATCAAACGCAAACGGGAGTCGTGCTTGGAACGCCGACGTACATGTCCCCAGAGCAAGCTCAAGGCAACACCTTTGATGCCGATCACCGAACAGACATCTACTCGTTGGGAGTGATGCTTTTCCAGATGCTCAGCGGGGCACCACCATTTCGTGGCAAGACATTTGCCTCGCTTATCCTCAAGCACATCAGTGAGGAACCTCCGCATCTAGGAGATACTCGCAAGGATATTAGCTCCGATTGGTCGCGTATCGTTGCCAAGGCGCTCGCCAAGGCGCCAGATGATCGATACCAGTCCGTGCAAGAGCTGCTGGACGAAGCAATTGCTGCGGTTGCCCCAAAAGCACCGGTCGCTGCGGCCCCAACGCTGGAGAGTGGCGCTGTTTCAGGGGGACACTCGCCCAAACTGCTGTTGCTCGCGCCTTTGGTTGTTGCAATCGGAGTTGGTGCTTGGTGGGTTAGGACTAGGGGAAATTCTGATAACGAAGAACCTAGCAATGGGCCCGCGCTGGTGGCGCCAAGTGATGGATCGATTGCAGCCGCGATGCCGGTCGCCGATGCGGCACCAAAGCCCCAGCCACCAGATGCGGGCCTGCCTACCGATGCCACAGCAACCACAGCAGTTGGCAAGAAAGATGCAGCGACACCAACCCGTGACACCAAGAATCGCGGAAAAGGGCTTCTTCAGGTAACGGTTCCCGATTCGTGGGGCTTGGTGTATCTCGATGGCAAGCTCTTGGGCCAGAGCCCAGTCCGCCGTGTCATTCCAGCGGGGGCACACAAGCTGCGGATCGTGAACAAGCCGCTTGGCACGAGCAAGACCCACCGCTTCATCCTTAAGAAGGGCAAGACGCACACGATTCGACAGCGGTGGTGATCGCAACCAACGTCAGACGTCATGTGACTCCCAGAGTGGAAGCGTAGGTCCCGCACATCTCGATAGCACGTTCTGCCACCGCACATGCTCGGGATTTCCGTTGATCAAGAAACGCGTCAGTCTCGAAACGACTGCAATGCAATCAAGGCGCCCGTCGCAGGTTCTACGACTTCAATGTAGCGGCCTTTGGCCTCGCGCCCAAAGATTGCAAGTTTGCCGTCAACCATTCGCAGCTCAACATCGTTCCAATACTCGCTATGCTCAACACTTCCAAGCCCATCGAGGCTTCGTTGGCCACGTCGAGTCCCACTATCGGCATCTAAGATGGTGAGTTGCGCGCCACTTGTCGCACTGCAGTAGTCCACCACGAAGAGCAAGGTTTCGTGCTGCATCATGCTTGCGGTACTGCACGGGCCACCGTCTCCAATCTCGGCCTTCCACACGATAGCCCCCGATGCACTGCGCTTCTCCACCGTTGCAGTCTTCTTTGTTCCATTCGGATCAAACACGAACGAGAAATCACCTGCGGGCAGCGTCTGGGGCCCATTGCGATGTGATGGTTCCGTTGGACCTTCCCACTGCCAGGAAACTCCGCCATGGCTTGCGCTAACGAGTGTTGTGCTGCGCCGCTTCCAGCTTCCAAGTTCGTATACCTCGGTGTATCGACCCTGGCTTTCCTTTCCATAGATCATCAGGTCAGAATCACGAATCTCCAGTTGGATCTGGTTGCGGTATTTGCTGTGGGCCACAGGTCCCAACCCGTGGACTTCTTTGCGGTGAAGCTGTTTGCCGTTTGACGCATCAAAGATGAGCAACGTCGCACCACTGGCGATCGAGGAATGGTGAACGACGATTACCCAGTCGCCATGTGCGATTAGTACACCTGTTGCAACAAAATCTGGCTTGATGGTCACCTTCCAGAGTTCGTTGTTTGATGCGTCTTCGCGGCGAACAGACAAAGCGTCAGGATCCCGGCCGCTTTCGAGAACAAACCGTCGATCTGCTTGCGTCTGATGCACCAGAGGTTTTCCGGTTTGCACTTCTCGAAGTGCATCGCTCCACCGCCATCCGGGAGGCGTTACTGTCGTCGGTGCTGGAGCACGAGTACGTGGTTTTGCGGTGACGGGCGACGCTTGCTCTGCGAGTTTTGATGGCAAAAGAGGGGGCTCAGACTCGGCAGCCCTGCTCGTGTCCCCGGAGGTTCCACAGGCTGCAAACAACACTACTGCAACACTCACTGCTCTCATGACCACAATGTACGCATCAAATTCGGATCTGGTCTTTTGCTATGGCACCGACACGATTCGTCAACGATCACAAGGAGCTATAGTTGGCTATTGGGAAGCAAAGTTTGCAGTATGGGAAGCAAACCCCCAGAGCGAGGGCCATCGCTCCGGGTTCTTTCAACGAGTTGGCTGTCAAGTTGCTTGGCCCATGCTGTGCAATCTCAGTAGCACGTGTCGAGTGCTCCACAACTTCTGACCACTATCGTTCTCTCAACCCTCGCACTCGCGTGCACAACAAACCTTGGAAGCATCGGGGAGAGCGATAACTTTGGAGCAGATGCTGGTGGTGAAGTAGAGCCGGAGTCAGAGTCCGAGTCGGATACCGAAACGCCGCCAACACCTGATCCAGATCCAGACCCCGAGACGAATCCGAATCCGGAACCGGACCCTCCACCTAGCACCGCAAACCAAGCCTGTTATTTGGGCGTCGCCAGTGACAACTCAACGTGCTTTCCTGTTGTTGAGATCAGTGCCTACACCTATCCAGCTGGCAGTGGGAACTATTCTAGGCCTACGAATTTTCTCGACGTCGATGTTGTCGACCTCAACACCAAGGTGAGCCCCAACTTTCGACTCGGGGAAATCGCCGTGCGCGCAAAAGGCAAGTATCAGGTTGTCCAACCCCACGCGATCCGTAAGCTGCAACAACTTCGTGATTCCGCGGGCCACGCACTCACCGTCAACTCAGGATTTCGTTCGCCGGACTATAATGCTTCAGTTGGCGGTGCCACCAAGTCGCGGCACATGTACGGCGACGCATTTGACGTCATGCCAGGCGCAACGGGGCGTGATGCTCTGATGCAAAAGTGTCGTGATCTTGGTGCTGGCTACGTTGCCAAATATGCCAATTCCGGACATATTCACTGTGATTGGCGGAACTCAGCGCTAGATTCAGAGTTTTTCGGATTCGTCTCGAACTTGCTCTTTGGCGAGGATGTTTGGACAATCTACGATGTGCAAGCAGAGATGGTGCTTGAAGAGGGCGTCTACCATGTGGAGGCGAGCGGCTATGATGAGACCGAAGGCGAACTTGCCCGGGATTGGATTGCGCTGGACGAGAATGGCAACATTCTGGCGGAAGAGGAGTCGATGTCTTTCGTTCCACCAGTCGGTACTCACACAGTGCAAGTCGATGTTGGTGGTCTCATTGAAGTTTCGTCTCATGTTGCAGTCGAAGCACTCACGGGTGACGCTGTACTCGCTCAATAGCGGGCAATTCTTGGCCTCAAAGCGAGGCCCTACGGAGCGCTCGGCGCCTTTGGAAGAGGCTCAATGATTCGCTCTTGCACCGTCGTGTGCACCTTGCGAACCACGAACTCCACACGCCTATTGGTTTGCATGGCTTCTTCACTATCGCCCTCAACCAGCGGAACGGTTTCGCCGAGGCCCTTGCTCGTGATCTTGTCAGCAGGCATGCCCAAGTCGATCATTTCGTGGCGAACTCGATCCGCGCGCCGACGGCTAAGACTCATGTTGAAGTCTTCTGGTCCCCGCGTATCCGCATGACCCTCTACAGACATGACGCCCCATTCTGGGTGCTGCAGGTAGAGTGTAATGATGGCACGAAGTGCTTTGCGCCCTTTGCGTTTCACGCGAGCGCGGTTCTTGTCAAAGAGCACTTTCTCACTCAACACGACACGATCTTCGACCATCGCAATGATGCCTTCATCGGGGCAGCCATCTTCGTCGTTGATGCCGTTGACGATTTCTGCGCGAAGAGGACAGGCATCGTCTACATCCAGAATGCCATCGCGATCGTTATCGGGATCGGGGCAGCCATCTTTGTCTTCGAAGTCATCCATATCTTCGGGTTCGGTTGGGCAACCATCATCGGGGTTCAAGATGCCATCGCTATCGCTGTCTTTGGGCTCAGGTGCAGGCGCGGGTTTTGGAGTCACTTTGGCAACGGGGCTTGGGGGGAGGACTGTGGCAATCTTTGTTGCCGGCTGAGGTCGATAGAAAATGCCGAAGAGACCTCGAAGGGCAGGAGTTCCATAGCCACGGCCAATGCCCGCTCCAACCGCGGCCTGGACTTGATAGGGGCCCCAGAGGGCCGCCCGCAGTCCCAGTAGCGCCTCAGCGGGTGAGTTCTCTGCGGTGGCATCTGTGAGGGCGCTACGGGTGTACGCCTCAGCCAAGAGCCAAGCGCGGCGGTCCATCACCTCGAATTGTGCGCCAGCCCCTGCGGTGAGTTCATCACCAATGGTGAGTGCGTCCAAGGTCATGGTCTCACGAAGATGCACACCAAAGTTCAGGGAAATACTTGCGGGCCCACGTTGCCATCCTGCCACCACTTGTGGGGCAGCGCTGATGCCTTCCTCGCCATAGAGTGCATTGCTATTCCCTGCTGGCAGAGTCGCGGCGATGGAGGCGGCGAGACGCATGTTGCCTTTGCAGAAGAGGCCTGCCTTGGCAGTGAGTCGAACATCTCCAAGACTTGCAGAATTCAGATCGGGAGAGTTCTGAAGCAAGTCTCCCTGGCCATCTTGACTGAGAACCATCGGCAGCGCGACGCCGACTTCGAGACGATCAAAGAGGCCTATGGCCGCGGTGAGGTAAGCGCCACGGCGACCGGAAACCACCACGCCATTCATGAGTGCATCGCCTGTATCGGGATCTCGCAAGACTAGTGGCTCGCTGACAATATTCAGTGAAGCACCGAGGTTTACCGTCCAAGCGGGAAGCACGCTGGCACTCTCTTGGCTCAAGTAGCTCGTGGAAGAGGTGCCCGGTTTGAAAATCTCCGTGTCGAACCCCTGAGCTCTTGCGATTTGAGAGAAACTCGTAGATATCAAGAGCACTGCGACATAGGGGATCCCCTGCTTTCGCTGTCGCAATCCGAGTACTAGCGCAAGTAGAAAGAGGGCAGTGAGTCCCTGAGAACCGCCACTCGTATTGCAGCCTCCACCACCGAGGATTCCATCAGGGCCTGCATCGAGGCCAACACCACCATCATCGTCGATGGGGCCCGCATCTCCTGGTCCTGCATCGCTAGGCCCAGCATCAGGGCCAACGTTGCAACCTTCAATCACAAGATTGAAGCAGCCCGAGGCCTCATCGCAGCCGTCCGCGGTACAAGGATCGCCATCAGAACAATTCACTGGATAGCCACCACACGCACCGCCAGTGCAGGTGTCCTCATCCGTGCACGCATTGTTGTCATCACAGAGCGCGTTGTCGGGAAGTGGTGCCCCCCCGATGCAAGAGCCATCGGTACAAGTGCCACCGGCAATGCAACCGCCAGCGCTACCGCAGCCGATGCCGTTTGCTACCGGTGACCCCGAGCAACCTCCAAGTGCATCACAACTATCGGTCTCCGTGCATTCATTGCCGTCATCACACACCTCGCCGGGGGTGAGCACGTTGGAGCATGTGTCGCCGAGTTCGTCGCAGCCATCGGTCGTGCACGGATTGCTGTCGCTGCAATTCGCCTCGCCCTCACAGTTACCGTCGATCGTGCACGCCTCGGCGATTGTGCAGAAGAACGCATCTGTGCAGGGACTATCTACGAGGATGTCGTTAATGCAACCGAGAATCGCGTCACAGCTGTCCGCGGTGCAGTCACTGCCATCGCTGCAATCCACGGGGTCGGCTCCAACGCAAGTACCGCTAGCGTTGCATGTGCTGCTGTCTGTGCAGGCATCGAGATCATCGCAGGTTGCACCTGGCGCCAATGGAACACTGTCACAGGTGTTGGCATCTTCGTCGCAACTGTCCTCGGTACAGGCATCGCCATCATCGCAGTTGGGAATGCCTCCACCACAAACTCCAGCGGCGCTGCAGGTGCTTCCGGTCGTGCAAAAGAGGCCATCGTCGCAGAGTGTGCCGACAGGCAGTTGGGCGTTTTCGCAAAGCCCAGCTTGGCAGGTATCCGCGGTACACGCGTTGCCATCGGAGCTGCAAGGAGTGCCATCGGCGGCAAGTGCTTGCAGTTCACAAGCAACGTCTTGGCCGACCTGCACGCAGAGCTCCACGGTGCACGGGTCGTCATCGGTGTCGCAGGCAAGACCAATGCTGCCTCCATTGCATTCAATGATCGCTTGTTGTGCTTGGCCTACGGAACTTGGTGATGACGTACAGCCAGCGAAGAGCCAGCCAAGTAGAGCGATGAGCTTGAAAGGGCGGGCCATAGTCCTGCCCCTAAGGATACTCCGTACACTACGGTGCGGGAAGCAAAGGGGGCGGTCGCAATCCGTACTTGCTTGCTTTGAGGTCGAGTTCACGGAATAGCAAATCGGGGGTGGTTATAGAACTCTCGATGCCAGCAGAGGGAACCCGTCCTGGTCCCGCACCGGCAATCAGCTTAAAGAAGGGACTATCGGTTGTTGCAAGAAAATTCTTGAGCGTCTTCTTCTTTCCAACACCTATCACATCTCTCCACGCTCGCATGTCAACTGGCTCAAGCTGTACACCACGAACTAGCTCTTCACGTCCATCTAGGTAGAGACGGTAGGCCAAGGTAGCAGGGGGTGGGGCCTGGGGATTCATCGACTGAAGAAGCTGAACTTTCGCGATGCGGCTAATCTCTGTATTGGAGGTTATCTCGACGTCGTTGAACTGCTTGATGATGATAGCGAAAGGCAGCCCCTGCGATTTAGCCTCTGCGAGTAGCTTTTTGCGAAGCAGCTTTCTCGACTGCGCCTTCTTGCCGCTAACGCTGAGATTCGTTGCAGAGCCACGGTAGACGCCACCGGGAATTTGAAGACGCGCGTGACCATTGCTACCCGATTGATCGGGGCTTGGCGTCCGGCTCATTAAGAGTTCTTCTAGTTTTCCATCTTTGATGACCTGCACGCGTTTTGGTGCCACGCCCTCATCGTCAAACTTGTAACCACCTATGACAAACCGATTGTTGACGGAGCTGGTGGTTGGATCGTCGACAACGGTTAGCAAGTCGGAGATGACCCTCAACCCCTTGCGGCCCGCGAGCTTGCCTGCGACCAGAGCGTCGCTGCTGGCAATGCCGACCGGTGGTGGTGTTCCAGAGAGGTGCGGAGCCAGAGAGTGGCGCACAATTCCAACAGCACCTTCGTCTTCGAAAAGAACGGGGCCTGTGTAGTTGTCGACGAGTGGTGCTTTGCGCATGGTATCGAGCTGCTTGCTCATCGCGTCGATTTGCGCTTCGATCTCCGAGTCGCTCGGCAGGCCTTGTCGGCTTCGCGCATAGCGGCTGTAGTAAAGGGCAATCTCTTGGCCGTCCTCAGCCTGGGCCGTTGCGACAATCAGGATTCCCTCAACGCGTCGCGTGTCAGTGGCATTGGTGCCCTCGCTGTTTAGGTACCATCGGTTTTCAAGAAAGCTCGTGAGTCCGACGTGTGAGTCGCGAACGAAGTCGTACTTGCGAAACGCGCTGCTTAGCTTCTTTGCTCGCTCACCCAACTCGTCGTTGGTCTCGAGTTTCGGCACCCGGACCGGAGTTTCTGTGACGACAGGAGCGGCCTTGGTGTAGCTGGCGATCTTGCTCTCGCCGCCGGAAACGCCTGATGCCATGGCCTCGCTCTTCGCTCGCCACTGGGCGATTGCTTCTTTGTATGCGCCATCGGTGGCAAGCCAGGCCGAGCGTCGCGCACGTGCTGGAGAGGCTTCGAGTGCGAGCCCAATGTTGGTTATGCCATCAAGCCCTTCACGTTGCGATGGCACAAAGTTCGAGTTGTCTTTCTCGTAGGAGCCGATGTGCACATGCGCTTCGAGGCCCGTGAAGTCACGATTCTGATCATCGGTGATGGAGCCAAGACTTGCCACAACGTCGTGCACATCCACTTCGGTGAGTTTGTAGCCGATGAAGTACGGAGCTGGGGCGCCGGGGATGCGCATGCTCGACATGGCGCGCTCAAGTTCGGCACCAACTGCATCGAGAATCTCTGGTGTCACCGATGTGGAAAGCGGGGCTGATGGGGGAGCCGCGATGCGTTTGGCATGAGCATTGGGGCCAGTGGCAAGAAGCGACAACAGGGCGATCGCAGAAGTTGTTACAAAGGGGCGAAACATTACTGAGCTCCTGATACGTGAGCGGAAATCGAAGGTGGTGGCAGCACGGGATCCGAATTATTCGGTTCGAAGCCTCTCTCGACTTCTAAGGTTTTTACCAAGAGGCTAGGCGCTGAGGCCGAGACGGGAACCCAGCCGGATTCCGCCCCACACATGCCATTAAAGGTTTCGAGTGGGCGCCCTGCCGCGACTACACTATCTAGTACCGAAAGCGGCAAGCCACTTAGATCGACTCCCCGTACCAGTTCTTTGCGGCCATCGAGATAGACTCGATATGACATTGTGGGCTGCACTTTGAAAACCTGTGCACTGCGAGTTGAAGTGTTTGTGTAGCCGCCGCTGATGTCAGAAATGACCATGCCAAACTCTTTGCCCTGCGCCTTCGCTTCTGCGATGAGGGCTTTGTAGAGTTCTTCTTTGTCGACAGATTCGGAGGCTTCTGCTACCAGGTTGCCCTGCCTGGCGACAGGAGGCAGTCCTGCCTCGGCGCGACCGTGGCCATTTGATGAGGAAAAGCCCTCAATGGGGGAACGCCCCATGACGAAGCCCTTGAGCACTCCCTTGTCCACGAGCGAAACGTGCTGCGCTCGGACTCCTTCGTCATCGAAGTGGAAAAAGCCGTTGAGGTAGATGCCGTTGAGTTTGCGGATCCTTGGGTCATCGTAGACGGTGAGCCACTCGGGCATAATGCGCTTGCCGATCTTCTCGGTGAAGGTCTTGCCAAATGTGGGGTTCTTTTGACGATGTCCCTCGATTCGGTGGCCAAAGATCTCGTGAAAGAAGACTGCTGTGGCTCGTCCTTCGAGAATGATGGGACCAGCCCAGGGCGTCACGATGGGGGCCTTGTGCAAGTCGTCGAGGTCCTTTGTAATGACGCCGAGGAGACGGTTTTGCTCTTCGACATCAGGCAGCCCGGATACTGTTGGGGCGAAGCGCTGCTCAAGTCGGCTTAGCGGCATGCCATCGTCGGCCTTCACGCCAACGTTGAGTTCTAACCGTGCGGTCGTCCAGCTCTTTTGAATGGTGCTGCCTTCCGAGTTGACGTAGTACACGGTGTTGACTTCGGCGTAGACCCGGCAAGAACCGCGTGTCGCAACACCCTTCATAGCTCCCTTGGAACAATCGCGCATCCGCTGTTCCCAATCGCCTCGATTCCAGTCAAGTGACGCAATGGGTTGAATGAACGTCTCGGCTTTCTCGTGGGAGAAATCGGGCGGGAGTTCTTTGGCACCGCCGATTTGCGCCTCGGTCATCACGATGCGGGTGGTGAGTGCCGCTTCGCGGAAGCGCTTATCGGTTTCGAGCCAGAGATGATGGGATATAGCTTTGGGATCTTCGCCCTTCGGAACAATTCCTAGGTGCTGAAACCCTGTGAATCGAGCGATCTGCGGGTCTTGAATGGGGTGGCGATTGTCGATCTTTGGACTGCCTACCCGCACTTCAACGTTGAGAGCTCGGTGGGTTTCGTTTGCGTCGACGGTTAGGGCACCTGCTTCCGCGCCCAGCGCGATGACCTGCTTGTCGTGAATCGTGTAGGCAAGAAAGTAGGCGGGGGCAGGGGATGCCTTGAACGTCTTCATCCAGCGTGCGTTCTCTTTCGCCATGATACCTAGCAACGGCGATGCTGCGGATGGATCATGTCCATCCAGCGGCTCTATCAATTCTGCGTTCACTTCAACAGGAACTGCAGGAACAACAGGCTTGTCGGCGATCTCTGGAGTTGGGGTTGAGCTAGGCTTGGGACAACCTGCTAGGAGCAAGCCCGAAAGCAGCACAGTGGCAGCCAAACCGCCAATTTTGCGAAACATCCCCAAAGGGTAGGCGAGCTTGGCGTACTGTGCAACACGAGCCCTGACAGGCTGCTCCTGCGTGGCATAATTCGGTCTTTGGGAAGCGAGGCTTGCGGAAACCTAGGGTGGCCCGACAATGACTAAGGACGAGTACAACGAGTTTTGCCGCGGGCTTCGCGCGACAAGCCATGTCGTACAGTGGGGCGGAGCTGACGTATGGAAGGTCGCAGACAAGGTCTTTGCCATTGCTGGCTGGAACGGCACCACAGAAACGCTTGGTATCACCTTCAAGGTCTCTCCAATGGACTACGCGAGCCTAGCTGACCAGCCGGGAATTCGGCCTGCGCCGTACCTCGCCTCTCGGGGCATGAAGTGGTTGCAGCACTACGATGCACCTGGTCTGCCTGATGACTTGCTGCGAAGCCACATCGAAGAGTCGCATCGGATTGTTTCCTTGGGACTCAGCAAGAAAAAGCAGCGCGAGCTGGGGCTCAATCAAGATATGTGAAACCGCTGGGCTGGTGCTTCGGGTCAATCGACCGCGAGCCGTTTTAGCATTTTCTTTCGCGGCATTGATGTCGAACGCACCACCGACCCATGTCCATCGCAAGGTGCGCTAAGGTCACGTGATGGCTGACTACACGCCCCCGAAGGTTTGGACATGGGATAAGGAAAACGGTGGTGCGTTTTCGAAGACAAATCGTCCGATTGCTGGAGCCACTCACGAGAAGGAGCTTCCCGTCGGGAAACACCCGCTGCAACTCTACTCGTTGGCTACACCAAACGGCGTGAAAGTGACGGTGATGTTAGAAGAACTCTTAGCTCTGGGTAAAGGGGGCGCCGAGTACGATGCACACTACATCAGCATCAACGACGGCGACCAGTTTGGCAGTGGTTTCGTTGAGATCAATCCAAACTCAAAGATTCCAGCGCTTGTGGACCACACTGGCGATGTGCCGCAGCGAGTGTTTGAATCTGGGGCGATATTGCTCTACCTGGCAGAAAAATTCGGAGCCTTTCTCCCAACCGAGCATGGGGCGCGCACTGAGTGTCTGTCCTGGCTCTTTTGGCAGATGGGCAGCGCACCCTACCTAGGAGGAGGCTTTGGCCACTTCTTTTCCTATGCACCTGTGAAGATCGAGTACTGCATCGATCGCTATGCGATGGAGACCAAGCGACAACTTGATGTGCTCGACAAACATCTTGAGAACAATCGCTACATGGTTGGTGACGAATACACCATAGCCGATATGGCGATCTGGCCTTGGTATGGGGGGCTTGCTTTGGGCAAGGCGTATAAGGGAGCCGTCGAGTTTCTCTCGATTGACTCATACGAGCACGTCATGCGCTGGACCAACGAAGTTGCCGAGCGCCCAGCGGTTGTCCGCGGAAGCCGTGTGAATCGCACTTGGGGCCCCGAGGAGGAGCAACTCCGAGAACGCCACGACGCTATCGACCTTGACAGCTAAGAGGGTAGACGAGGCATTCGGCTGGCGGTTGCAACGAAGCCCAAAGCGACCTGAGGGGGGCCTAAGGCGCAGGGGTGCGCGATTGTGAGACCTGCTCGCTTACGGGGCGCCCGCTAGTCGTGAACCGCGTGGCCTTGGCGTCGGCGCTCATCCTCCTTGGCTTGCTCCTTGGCTTTGCGGCGCTGGTACATCTGCTCTTTGTCCATACCCAGATGGTTCTCACCGCGCGACTCGGCCAGTTTCATTTGGCTAAGGCGCATCTCAAGCGCCTTGCGACGCTCCGGCGTCATCGTGTCCGCGCAGTATTCGCAGCACACGGCGAAGACGAAGTCCTTGTGTTGACGTTGCTCCACGGAGAGCGGGCTTTGGCAGCCGTGGCAGAGTTCAAACGAGCCCACAGCCAATCCATGGCCAACGCTCACGCGCCGATCAAAGACGAAACACTCGCCTTGCCACATGCTCTCAGACTCGGGAATCTTCTCAAGGTACTTAAGAATGCCACCCTTGAGGTGGTAGACCTCTTCATACCCTTCTTCGAGAAGATGCGACGTAGCTTTTTCGCAGCGGATTCCGCCCGTGCAATACATCGCAACGCGCTTGTTCTTCTCTGGTGAGAGATTTTCTGATACGTAGGCGGGAAACTCTGTAAACGAAGTGGTGTGCGGATCCACCGCGTTCTGAAAGTGCCCAACGCGCACTTCGAAGTCATTTCGTGTGTCGATGAGCACCACATCCTCTTGCGAGATAAGATCGTTCCACTCTTCTGGCTCGACATAGGTGCCTACCCGATCGACGGGGCGCACGTCATCCACACCCATCGTGACAATTTCCTTGCGGAGCTTGACCTTGAGGCGAAAGAACGGGGCAATGTCGCAGAACGACTCCTTATGCGTGAGTTTAGCGAGGCCTGGTGTGGCGCGCAGGTAGCGAAGCGTAGCGTCGATGTCCTCACGACTTCCGGCAATGGTGCCGTTGATGCCCTCAGCGGCCAGTAGCAGAGTGCCTTGAATCTTGTGCTCCTTGCAGAACGCCTTGATTGGCTCGAGTAGGGCTTTGTACTCGGGCAAGTCGACAAAATGGTAGAGGGCCGCAACGACGAAACGCATGAGGCCCATTTATGCTTTTCAAGGGGCTTGAAACAAGCAGAAATCGGATCTCTCGTCGCCAGCGCAGAATTTTCCGGAACGAGTCTGCGATTCCTCCTGAGCATGCATTCTACCGGGCTCGCAACAGGGCTCTGTCCTGATGCTCCTCTACGGCTCTTCTCGCATCGAACTCAAACAGGATCCGTTCCCACCAACGGGTTGCTCACAGACTCGTCGATCGTCATCGAGGACAAGGTCATGTTGGAAACGGGCAGTGTGGGCAACGGAGTTGCTTGGCCGATGTTGAGCACCTATTTACGAGTCTTCCTCGGGAGACTCCACGCCCACATCCGAGCCGGCACGAGGCAGGTTTCCCGTGTGCCGAATGTCTTTTTCCCTGACCATGAAAATGATGAGTTCGGCAAGAATCGTGATGTGGTCACCAATATGCTCCAGCGTTGCGGTTTACTCGGGTACCGCTTGCATTTGGAGCATAGGAAGTCCTTGAGTCGCAAGTCGGAGGGAGAAGGCAACCTCGGCTGAGCAAGCGCCCAGCCGATTTGCGCCCAGCCGATTTGCGCCCAGCCGATTTGCGCCCAGCCGATTTGCGCCCAGCCGATTTGCGCCCGATCTGTGCCGCAATCTACGCGATTCGAATTCGCATTATCCAGCGAACATGCCAGCTCGGTATTCAACAATCTTGCCGGCAACTGCGGATGCCGCCACAGTGAGTGGCGAGGCCAGATACAGGTTTCCTGGACCAGAGCGGCCTTTGTAGTTTCGGTTGATGGCCGAGACACTTACCTGCTTTGAGTTTATGGAAACGCCTGGGCCGCAGCCGATGCAAGCGCCACAGCCTGGACTGATAATATGCACTCCAGTGCGCTCGAAAATCTCAAGGTACCCTTTGTCCTTGGCGTATTCGGCGACTTCCTTTGAGCCAAACTGCAGATAGAAATTTACTGAGTCGGCGACTTTGCGTCCAGCCTTGTCAGCTTCGGTCATGACCTGTGCGTAGAAGTCGATGTCATCGCACTTGCCCGCTGTGCAAGAACCGCCGTAAGCAATGTCGATCTTGACCTCGCCAATCTCATCGATGTTGGCACCGTTCTTAGGATCGGATGCCTCACCCTTCTCGGGGTCGCCTGGAGTTGCAACCATGGGTGCGATGGTGGCCAGGTCGATCGTGTGGATGCCACCGGCGTGATGCGCACCTTCATCGGGCGTTACAATCTTCGCTTTCAGCGCATCAAAGCTAGCATCGGGACGCCTATCGGCCATCCACTGCACCATCACATCATCGCATTCAACAACCGCACCGCGCGCTGTGCACTCGGTTGCCATGTTCGCAAGGGTTGCTCGCTCATCCGGTGACATTCCAAGGAGCCCTTCGCCACCAAATTCCATCACGCGATCGAGGGTTTCTTCGCGCTTCGCATAGGTGTTGAGGATGTGAAGGATGACGTCTTTGGCTGTTACGCCCGCTCGCATGGTGCCTTGCAACTCAAAGCGAATTGACTCGGGCACATTGAGCGGGGTTACCCCCCAGTAGGCCAACGCAGCATACTCGGTAGCTCCAACGCCCCACGCTAAAGCGCCGTTTGCGCCGCCCATGCACGTGTGGCTATCGGTTGCCTGGATGAAGTCCCCGGGCTCAATAAACTGCTCGCGCGCGACCTGGTGACAGATGCCTGGAGAAATCTTGTCTACAGCGTTGTAGTTGCGAACGCCTGTGTGTGCTTGGAACTCGCGCTGCATCTCGCGAAGCACTTCAATCTTGTCAACGAAAGGGGCAAACTTGGCAACGCCATCTGCGTAGATGAGGTGGTCTTCAAATACTGCAAAGCTCGAAGGATCTTTGATCTTGTAGTCATCGCCATACTCGGTTCGAAGAAAGTGATGCACTTGCGCGGTTGTGAACTCGTGGGAGTAGCCTCCATCGACATTGACCATCACCGCATCGCCAGCTTTAAGGTACTTGCCCTGACCTGGTAGCAGCTTGTTTGCCAAGATCTTTTCAGTCATGTTCATCGGACGTGGCTCAGTACCCGGACTCTTTAGGGAAATCTCTCCTTTGTCGAGGCGCTCGCAAAACTTGAAGAGCCCGCCAGACTCGATGATATGGGTGGTGATGGCGTCGTGACCTTGGGTAAACTCTGAGATCGCGAGCTCTTCGCCTGCCATCAAGCGACCCAGCGTTGCATGGTCGCACATGAGCTGCCCAATATTGATGTTGTTGCGTGCGTGAATTGGCGCGAAGGAAGCAGCCACAGCGATGCGCACCCCCGAATAGGCCTCGCACTGTGCTGCCGTTTCGCGAGATGAACCAACGCCTTTTTGATAGCCCGAGACGATCACTTCGAAGCCGCCATTGGCGACGGCGTCCTGGGCAATGAGTCGCTCACCATCGACGATCAAACCTGCATAGGCATTGCGGGCGATTTTTTCAGGGTCCCAATCAAAGCAAACCCAAGCAGGTGTCATGGCGTCTGTATTGATGTTGTCGAGCAAGTCATCAACAGTGACATCCTTCATCGTGAGGGTGAGTTCCCCGCTCAGCTGCTGGCGAATCTGCTCAGGGTCCTTGGTGAGAAATAGGACTCTTTTGCTTGGGTCGAGCTTGATGCTTCTGCCTTCAGACATGCTTCGCTTGTACCAAGCGGAAGGGGCCCGCGCTACCAGCGGGAGGGCTGCTAGAGGTGGCTTTGGAAGGTGCCCAACGCGTCATAGTTTCACCGCAGTTTGGGGGGGTGCCGCTTGTGCTAAGGGTGGAAGCGCCGCAGGTGGTGCTATTTTGCTCGAAATCTCTTTCGGTCCAGCATCCAAGTAACGACCGGATACACCGTGATTAAGGGCAAGAGATAGAAGGCCGGATTGGCAAGTTCGACGCCGCGAGGCCGGTAGACACCTCCGTGCATGGCGCTTGCGGTCGCATACGTGAAAAGCACGGCCCAACCACAGCGGGCCCAGAGTTGATAGTCAACCAGCTTCGCAGGCGGCTCGATGGTCTGTGCAAGAGAGCGACCTTCGGAGACGAGCAAGCCGCGCCATTTGTCAAAGTCCCAGATCACAAGGCCCAGCGTTCCTGCGGTCATGAGCGTGACGGTGATGAGTGTCGGAGTGCCCACACCTGTGCTCCAACAAAGTGCACTGATGGCAACCAAGATCGGCAACATGACGATGGCGCCCAGAAACGCGAAGTACTGGGTCATCAGCAGACAGGCCGCCACGAGTTGCAACAGTCCCACAAAGCGATAGAAGAGACCGGTCGCGAGAAATGCATGTAAGAACTCGTGAAACGCGCCGGTCTTGTCGGGGGCGGTAAACGGTTGCCCTAGTACTTTTTTTAGCCCGGCAGGGAGAAAGGCGAAGCCAATCAAGATGCGCAAATTCACCACGCATAGAGCCGCCCAACGCTTCTCCCGAAGTCTTGACAGTGTTGTGTCGCGCCTCGAGCGCGTCGCTTTCTCGGTGAGGGACACGACGCTAAACCTATCAGGTATTGGCAAAACAAAGGCCGGCAACTTGTCTGCAAGGCTATATCGTTGTGACCTCGGTTTGGGAAACCGCAGCTCGAACGCAGCATCATGCTGAGCCGCCAGTAGGCGGAGCGTTGCTTCATGCTCGGCCGCCATCCTCCGCGCCAAGGCGAGAGCTAGCGGTGCTCAAAACTGTAAATCAATCACTTCGATCGATGCCGGCGATGCATATCGAAATGGTGCCAATGAGAAGCCGATGCCTGCCGTAACGATGACCTCGGTTCCAGGGCTTAGGCGATAGCGGCCCTCGACAAACTCGGTTTCGATGTGGGCAAGAGGAACATGCCAAAACCCAACGACCGGGTTTACTTGGCCGCCGTGTGTGTGTCCAGCCAATACCAGATCGACTTTGTCACGAGCAAGTGCGGCAACATGAGAGTCGAATTGATGTGTCACGAGAACGGTGTAGTCTGCATCAGCTCCGTTGGCTATGAAGTCGGCGATCTCTTTGTCTGGAGTGCGGTAGATGTAGTTGTAGGCGAGAAAGAGTACCGAGATGCTCTTGCCACCTTGCTCGAACTTGCGCACTTCGTTGTGAAGCATCTGCACACCATTTGCTGCTAGTTTTTCGCGAACCTCTCGCATGCTTTGCTTCTGATCGCGGTAAGCAAAGTTCTCATGATCTCCTTCGGCGGAGAATGTCCCGAGGCGACTCTCAAGCTTTCCCGCAGACTTGGCGGCCGCATCAATGTAATCGGGACCAATGTTGATCCAATCCCCACCAGAGAGGACGAGATCGGCTTTCTGCGCATTGACAAGGTCGATGAACTCAGTCGCGCGAGCGGTTCCTGTCATGTTGTCCTGTTGAAGGTCGCCGACGAACACAATGCGAAGAGATTCGCTGCCGTCGCCAACGGCGTACGAGTGCACCGATAGACTGTTGTGCTCAAGCAAAATACGAACAGGGGTGTAGACCAGAAAACAGGTGAGCGGCGCGAGGATGGCGATTGCACGTGCACGCCGGGGCAAGGTGCGGCCTCGAATCGCCCGACTCGCAACACTGACGAGATCGATGGTCAGCAAGAATGGTAAGGCTGGGAGCATTGCGAGCATGGAGATCCAGAAGGGAATCGAGAGTCCCCAGGTAATCCACGAGCTAACCGGCAGGCTTATCGACTCGCGACCAAGAGCAAGCGAGATGAGGACAAACGCGATGAAGATTGTGGGATAGCCAAAGAGGAACCAGCGCATCGCAAACCCAATACGCCTTGCCAGTGTTTCTGAGCCAAGATCGCGGAACGCCTGCATTGTGCGCCGCCGCGTATAGATGCCACCAATGGCGACAACAATGAGAGCTGTTCCTGCGAGTACAAACCACATGACGTGTCTAAGGGAGCCAAGGCTCGCCGGTCTCGCAATCGATGTGGCGAATGATCGAGTGCCCCGGGGCGAACTCTAACAGTCCAAAGGTAATCGGCAAGGGTGGCCTTCGCGGTCCAATGGAGCCGGGATTGAAGGCGATGAGTTTGCCCTCTTGGCCGAGAAATGGCACATGAGAGTGTCCACAGACAAGGAGGTGCGCCTGGTGTTCGTGCGCAAGTTGGAGCGCGTTCTTGCGAATTCGAGGGCCGTATAGCGCGATGTGTGTCATGACGATGCGCAACTCGTAGGCATCGTTGTCATGGAGCGTAAGTGCAACCACGTTGGGCCCTGCGTCCTTGCCATCAATGTTGCCGCGAACTGCCAACGTCTCTGCGAGTGCCTCGAACGGTTCGAGCACCTTTGCATCACCAATGTCGCCAGCGTGTAAGATTAGGTGAGGGGCGATTTTCGTGAGGTGTCTGATCGCATCTGGATGCGCCTGGCTGTGGGTATCGGAAATCACAGCGATGCGAATTGGCTCATGAGAGGGGAGCGCGATATCTCTAGACGGCGTCACTGTGCTTCTGACTATAGGCCTGTGCGCGGCGCGTGACACTGCTGCTAGGCTGCAATTGCGATGGCAGAACTGGAAATTCGGCGAGATGAGCAGGTCATGTGGCTAACCTTGAACCGGCCTGCCGCACGCAATTCCCTCTCTCCGTCGCTCTTGGATACGCTGAGACACACGTGCGCCGATGTGTCTGAGGACCCAAGCATCCGCGTCGTGGTTCTCATGGGAGCCAACGGGGTCTTCTCTGCGGGCGCCGATCTCATGGGGTTTATGGCGAGTATGCATGGTGAAGCCCCCGAGCGAGCGGCGGATGTTGGTCGCCTTGCTGCCGAAGCGCTGCTCGCGCTACCCCAAGTAACGGTTGCTGCAATTGAAGGGCATTGTGTGGGAGGTGGCCTTGTGCTGGCGACCTCGTGTGATCTGCGTTGGGCGCATGCGGATGCATGGTTTTCGGCCCCAGAACTAGACCTAGGAGTTCCTCTGGCTTGGGGAGGCATGCAGCGAATCGCCCAGCTCATGGGCGACACTATGGCTTCGGAGCTCGTGCTAACGTGTCGACGATTCTCTTCAGAGGAGGCCCTGTCTCATGGCTTGATCTCGCGGCGCATCGAAGACGACTTCCAAGCGCAGGTAGTCGAGTCTGTTGCGCGCATTTCGGAGAAGCCTGGCTCGGTCCTGCAAGTCACGAAGCGGCAGCTCCAGGGCATTCGCGGTGGAACATTCGACGGGCGTACCGATGCGGCAGCACTACTGGCAGCCTTGCGGGATCCCGAAAGCCAGCGAGCAGCACAACGCTATTTTGCCCGTCGCGCAGCAAAGGCCCAGCAGAAACCATCCAAAGGGAACCGTGATGAATGATGAAGATGTCGAACGAGCCTGTAGGATCGAGGGTTTTTGTAGACACGCTGCGCCGGTTCTCCGATGGCCTCGCAAAGATGGAGCCGTTTCGCATTCAGGCTGCGAATAAGCGCTTCATAGTTCCTGGTGACACGACACGATCGATCCAGCGCGAGGCGTCTGACGCGAAAGATGAGTTGGAGTTTCAGGTTTGTTCGTGAGAGCTGATGGTTCTCGGCTTGTTGATGAGCGTTACCAAAACGAAGCTGATGTTCATCAAGAGAAACCAGGACCCGAGCTTCTGCACACCCACCATCTGCCATTGCTCTACTTGTGAAGGGTAGGTCCATGCGTTGGCAAAGGTTGCGATGTTCTCGGCGAGCCAGATAAAGAGCGTGACGAGCGCAAAGCCCAAGACAAGAGGCATGCGGCGCGCTTCGCGATCGATACGAAAGTAGACCCATGTTCGGCCGTACAGCAAGATGATGGCCAGCATGAGGAACCAACGCAGATCGGGCAGCATGTGATGACTAAAGAAATTGGCGTAGATCACGAGCGCTAGCACGATCGTCCACCGCCGGCGCGGGTAGGTAGAAAAGCGAAACTCAAAGAGGCGCCAAACTCGGGCCAAGTAGCTCCCCACAGCCGCGTACATGAAGCCGGAAAAGAGCGGCACATTTGCTATGCGTAGGACGCTGTCTTCCGGATAGTGCCAAGAGCCAACTTGGGTTTTGAAGAGTTCCATGATGGTGCCGACAAGATGGTAGATGAGAATGATCTTGCCCTCGGCCTTGGTTTCCATATGTGTCGCAAGCAAGAGAACTTGGATGATCACCGAGGCGATCACAAGCACGTCATATCGCGCGAACCAGGCATCGTCGGGATAGAAGAAATGGGTCGTGAGAAGGAGGGCCAAGAGAAGCGCGCCAAAGAGCGTGCACCAAGCCTGCTTCACCCCAAAGACGATCAGCTCGTAGACACATCGCCCCCAAGCTCCATGGGTGTCTGCAAAGCGACTTCCAAGGACACGGACCTGATGGAGGAATCGCTCAACTCGCCCTGGTGTTGTCACGGATGCTCTACGTTGCTGGCTAGGTGACTATTCCCAAGCCCACATTGCTCTACGCTGTAGGCAGTCTCTCACAAGGCGAAAGAGTGTTTAAAATTCGATACGATTGGGGCATGCGAAGTTTTGCTCTCCCCGATCTCTTTGGAGCGATTTGTGCTCTTGTGTTGGCTGCCGGTTGTGGCGCCTCGGATACCGGCGTGCCTGGTGAGAGCAGAAGCGATGCAGGTGGAGGTGATGCAACTGTCGATGACTGCGTCGGGGGAACGCTTTGCGGTCAGCCTGCGAGTTGTTGTCCACAAGGCAACGAGTGCATCGAGAATGTCTGCTTACTGTCTTGCGAATCAGGGGTTCGATGCGGCGCCGCCAATGATGTCTGTTGCGAGAGTGGCCAGGTGTGCTTGAGTGAACTGTGTGCGAGTCCTGGCGCGGGGTGTCTAGATTCCTACGACTGTGAACCGGGAGAATTTTGTGAGCCAACGCTAGGGCAATGTCTACCGCAGCCAGACCCTCTCACCTGCGAGCAGATTCCAAACTTCGATAATCTCGAGGTTGACGTTGAGTGGTCCTACGAGAGCGATGAGATCATTTCCATACCTGTGGTTGCCGACGTGGACAACGATGGGCAGCCCGAAGTCGTGGTGAACCTGACGCGTCAAGATGGTGGAAGCTTTCCATCGGGAAGAATTCTGATCCTCAGCGGCGACACGGGAGCTGTACAAGTTGGCCCCATTCCGCACGACCCAGGGAACAACCAACACGGATCTCACGGTAGGTCGACGATCGCGGTTGGGGATGTGAGTGGTGACGCGGTCCCCGATATTGTCTACCCTGGGCGTGCTGTTGCCGACAGAAGCCTCATTATCGCAGTTGACGGCGCAGGTGCCTTTCTCTGGAAGTCGCACGATCTTGCCGGCAGTGACTATCCGATCAAGACGGAAAACGCGGCTGTGACCCTTGTGAACTTTGATGACGATCCACAGGCGGAAATCGTAGTTGGCGCGACCATCTTGGATCACACGGGGCTCGTGGTCTTTGATGCTGGTGGAAACGGACTTGGCGGCGGTTTTGGAACCAATAGCAACTACTACGGAGGCGTGTCGGCAGTTGCCCGCTTGGATGGGGATGCGATTCCCGAAGTGGTCTCGGGCCGCAATGCATGGAAGGTCAACTGGGTTCCCGGAGCCGCAGCGGGTGACCCACCAACAGTCACTCTCGTTGAGTACTGGACCGCTGCGACCGACGACGGCTACCCAGCGATTGCAGATTTGGATGGCAATGGCACGCCCGAAGTTGTCTTAGTCGCAAACGGAAGCTTGCATGTGCTCAATGGTCAAACAGGACTAGCGTTTTGCGCGATCGATCCCACGGATGCTATGTGTGCTGCCAACCCCGCACTGCGCACGCAGCCTATTGCACTTCCCGGAGGTGGCCGTGGCGGTCCACCGACCATTAGTGATTTTGACGCGGATGGTCGCGTCGAGATTGGCGTTGCAGGGGCGGGGTCGTACAGCGTCTACGACCTCAATCGCACTGGCGAGCAAATCGTGCAACCTCCAGGAGATCCGGTTCCTGCTGCGGGTGCGCTGTACGCTCGTTGGAGCAACGAAACGCAAGACAACTCCTCCAATGCGACGGGGTCGTCAGTCTTTGACTTTCAGGGCGATGGTGCTGCAGAGGTTATCTACAATGATGAGTGTTACATGCGGGTCTACTCGGGAAGTGATGGAACAATTCAGCTCGAGGTTGCCAACAGCAACGCAACCATTCACGAGTATCCTCTCGTTGTCGATGTCGATGCTGATGGCAACTCCGAGATCATGGTTGTGGCAACGGATATTGGTGCGTGCACTGATCCTGGCTACACCACTCGTCAAGGACTTTTCGTCTACGGCGATGTAAATGACGAGTGGGTGCCAACGCGGCGCGTTTGGACGCAGCACGCGTATCATGTGACCAATTCAGATTCGATCGGAAATGTTCCGACGACCGAGCTGGACAATTGGCTGCAACCGGGTCTCAACAACTACCGTCAGAACGTACAAGGCGATGGCGTTTTCAATGCTCCTGATCTAACCCTTGGCATCTCAGTTGGACTAAATCTCTGTAACAACGGTCAGCACGAACTACAGGCACGCGTCTCGAACATTGGTGCACTGGGGGTTCCGCCCGGGGCGGTCGTGACGTTCTACCAAGGAAGCGATAGCTCGGGTACCAGCCTTGGCAGCGCGACAACTACCGAAGCGCTGCTTCCTGGCGGCTCGACAGTTGTGACACTGGCGGTGCAGGCTCCGGTGGCTGACACCGACTACTATGCCGAGGTTGATGGTACCACAGCGGTGACAGTTGCGGAGTGCGACCTAGCCAACAACGATGCGCAGGTCACGCAGGTTGGATGCATCACCATCGACTAAGAATACTTCGCAGTTATCCGACGAAGCGGCCCAGAGCGCGATTGTAGAATTCGGTGTGGTCAGCTTCGTGGGCCAGGGCACGTTCAATCACCGCAATTGCTGGTGCGGGAAGGGCGTGTTTGTGCAGCGCCTCTCGGTAGGCGGAGGCCATCTCCTCTTCGTTCTTGGCCATTGCGCGGAGAATTCCTTCGTCGCCTTGAAGGTCTCCCAAGACCACACGGCCGCGTTCTAGCACTCCGTGAAGGTCACCTTTTTCCGCGGGCGTGTGGCCAAGGTCGGCTACGCACTCGGCGAGTTCCACGCGATAGCGATCATGCGAGGTATCGAGTTGTGTTAGTGCCTCGAGAAGTTCCGGACTTTCGATTCGCCTTCGCGCAGTGCCATAGGCCAGGCACAAGTCGTTGGCCAGATGAAGCAAGTGATTTAGTGCATGCGCCTGATCGTTATCGAGCTTCTCGATGACACTGCCACCAACGCCCACCGCCCCTATCTCATTTGCCCCAATTTGCTTTTCATTTGACATTCTGTGTCTCCAAGCCGTTCCATACGATACCCAAGCAGCAAGTGTGCCATGTTTGCCACTGTCTCTAGCGAGTGAGTTGATTGCCAATGCGCAATTGTTGCGGCAGCGTTGTCCAGGGCGAGCAGGTTCTTCACGCCAACGTCGATTCCTAAGATCGAATTGACGAGATGCACGTCTACAATCGCCAAATGGAGACGACTTGGGTGTTGGGCGTACTAGTGGTGTTGGGCGGCTGCGCCTCGCCTATGAGCGCCGAGGCAACTCCTGCGGAGTCATCTGAGGTGCGACGCATTCTTGAACCCGCATCCAAAGCGCTTCCCAGGAACGTAACAACAGCAAAGCCTTCCACGCCCAACGAGCCGGCCCTAGAAGGTGCGCTCGGTGTCAAAGACAAGGGCGTATTTTCCGACCTCGACACGAAAACGCAGATTGTCCTGCCAAGCAAGCTGAGTAGAGAGACCCTGCGGGTTGAACACAACCTGGAGTCTGGTGTGCTGGTTCTCTACGATGGCAATTGGCCACTGAAGGTCTATCCTGCCGATGGTTCGCAGCAAGTGCGAGTTGGCACGACCTCACTCATGCTTCGACCTGGAGATGCACGAGAACTCACACCGTTTCTTAACTCAACCAATCTTCGAGTGGTCGCCAAGAGCGCCAAGAGCGACCGCGACAACGATGGCATCCCCGATGCGTTGGATGTGTTCGTTGGAGCGATCAAGACCGTTCACAATGGCGCAAATTATGGCGGTGGGTATCGTCGTATCGACTTCCCTGGTGGAGACATCCCACGGGAAGATGGCGTGTGTACGGATGTCGTTATTCGCGCGGTGCGCAATGCCGGAGTCGATATTCAGGCGGAGCTACAAAAAGAGATCAAGCGCTCACCAAAGTCGTTTCCAATGGTGAAGAAGCGCAACCCAAACATCGATCATCGTCGCGTCAAGACGTTGTTGCCTTACTTTAAGCGGCAGTGGGAGGCCCACACGGTTGCCCTCGATGACAAGGCCGATCCGTTGCGGCCTGGTGACATCATTTTCATGGATACCTTTCCCAGGCGGAGCGGTCCCGACCACATCGGCATTCTCTCCAATCGTCGCGGCCCGAGTGGGCATTTGCTCGTCATCAATAACTGGACAAACGGATACAAGACATCGGAGATGGATCTCTTGAAGTTCGTGCCCATCACACACCGATATCGATTGCCCTAGCGCCTCTCTCCTGGAAGGTTTCGAGTCAGGGCTTGGTGATGCCGAGTTCGATGGCTATGTCTCTCGGCACAAAGAAGTGGTTCACACTGATCGATGGGTTGATTCCGTTCTTTGGTGTGTAGGGATAAATCGTCCGTGTCTTCTCACAATAGGCCTCGGCTCGAACATAGCCACCGGCTTGTGCACACTCGCTCCAGGCGGCCCGAAGTCCACGCCCAAGCCGCACACCAATGCGGGGATTTGCGGGACGCAGCCCTTGTCCCGATTTCTCGTGAACGTACTTAAACGCCGCATGATAGGTGTTCCAAGCAGTTTGGCGAATGTCGTCAATGGCCAGAGCATTCTCTTCGGTGAAGAGCAAGATAATGCCCGCATCGCAATACCCTCGAAATACGTTTTTCATGGACTCGTCGGTCTGATTGCGGATTTCGTGAAATCCATTGCCAACGATCATCACTGCACCGCGCGCACGAACTCCCGCGTCGGCCATGGCTGCTAGTAGTACTGCGGGTTTTCCGATGTCGGCCTGCCGAACGAAAATCATGTTGTCGGGTAGATTGCCGGCGCTCTGTTCCGCAATCGCTGCGTCGATGGCTGCATCTTCCAAGTCGGCACCAACAAAGCGAATGCCCGCATCGGGAGAGCGCTCGTATCGTTGGCGCGTCGCCTCCCCGCGTCCAATCGCATGCTCAATAAAAACCCCTAGGGAAAACCCTGTGTTCTCGATGAAGTTGTCGAGTGCGTTGTTTGCTCGTAGGAACGTTCCGCGATTGGCGTCTTGGCTTGCGGCAACGTTCTCGCCGCGCTCAACCCAAACCGACTTCTTGCCGCGAAGCAGCAGCTCTTTCGATTGGGTCATGTAGGGGTGATAGGTGTGGATGATGCCAAAAGGGCCGGGGCCCCGAGCCAGACCTCGTGCACCTGTGCGCGTGATTCGATACCGCTCACCGCTTCTCTTGCACCAACCCGCTGCAGTAAGAACCTCAAGCGCCCCAGCCGCACACATCGGAGAGGTTCTGCTCAAGTTGCTGCTAGTGAGCTCTGTGTCTTCGGTCAAGCCATTCGTCGCGCTGGCTGCGCGCATTCCGATCACGATGGGCACCAACCGGTAGCCAAGCTCGATTTCCGATAGGGTCGGGAGCCAATGATCTTGGTCTAGGCTGGTGCGCGGGGTGACTGCAAAGCCGAGTTCAAGCAACGCTTCCTGCTCATTCGACTCGAGCGTTTCTCCCGCGAAAAGGCGCTTCCACGTCTGCGCTGGGTCGTCGCGTTGCGAAATGGGAGCGACAGATTCAAAGATTCGGCGAACCCGCGGGTGTCCAGCGATCCGAAAGCTATCGTCATACTGCTCGACGAAGCCCAGTGAGAGAAAGAAGAGAAAGTCGATGCCAAGCTCTGAGCCAGAAAGCCGTTGCACTGTTCCCTCGTGTGGGACCAGACACTCGTCAGGATAGATCGCTTTGCCAGCGAGCAAGCGGTCGAGTAGCCCGAGCTCTTTGTAGCAGCCGAGTAAGTGTCTTGAGAGCCAAAGACTAGGTGGTGCGGTGATTGCCGCCGTTGAGACAATCTGATCAACTACCTTGCAGGCGCGTAAGATATTGTCTGAGTCTTCTTCCTTCTGACCATCAAGCGCGCTTCGGATCGCCGCATTGGCCTCGATCGTTCTCTGGCCCATTCCGAGAATGTGCGGAATCTGATCGCGAAACTGCTCCCAAGCACTTCGTTCGAGAAAGGGATATCCAGAGCTGCTCAGTCCTGTCGGCTGGGTGACAATCGGAAGAAGTCGACAGGCCAATTCATCGTCGGCCAGCGCGCTTTCTAGCTTCGTTCGAATCGCGTTGCTCACTGCTTTCAGTCTAAGGCAATCGACCTCGAACGATGAACTGATCTGGGAGTTCCTCTCCAATAATCTCGGCGGTAAGGCCTGCTTCGGTGAGTTCCGCAACAATGGATTCAGAAGAGAGGCGATGGTCTTTGTGAGGACCTCTCTCGGTTTCCATCGTGAAATCAACGATGAAGACGGCTCCGCCAGGTCGCAGTCCCTTGGCAATTTTCTTGGCATAGGCGACGCGCTCGGGAATGTGATGCCAGGTATCAACAATGAGAACGCGGTCTACAGAGCCTAGGGATAGTTCGGGATCGGCCACAGCAACGGTTCGCGCCTTGACGTTTGCGAGCTTCTCCCTATTTGCACGCATTTCCATGTAGCGCACCATGTCGACCTCAATGTCGAGACCGAGAACCAAGCCAGTATCACCTGTAGCAGCGGAGAGATATGGCAGGAAGTAGCCGGTGCCAGCGCCGATGTCGGCCACAGTCATGCCGGGGGCAATCTCCATCAGCGCAACGATGTCGGCAGGTTTTTGCCACACATCGCGTGATGGGCCATCGAAACGTTTGGCCCACTCTTCCGCGTTTTCGAAGCGGTGACCTAGCGGCTGGTCGCCGTGGCGATGGGGCGCGTGGGTGTGTAGATGATGTGCGTCTGGCCCATGCACAGGAGCATTGGGCGGTGACGTCGGAGACTTGGTGTCCTTTGCCGAACCGCCACACGCGATGGCGCCACTGACGAGGATGAGGAGAGCATCACGAATCATGCTCCGAGCTTCCCTCACCATGCCCGAGTTGAACAGGCTGGTGTGGCATCAAGCCGCGTCTTGTCTCGAGGGCGGCAGCAGCAGGTCTTCCAAGAAGAACGCGGAGAGTTCTGAGCGCCCCGCAAGGTCGCTTTTCTTGTAGACCGCGCGAGCCTGATCTCGTGACGTTCGCTCACTTGTGCTGCGGACCATAGCAACTTCCTTGAGACTGAGCCCCTTGAGCAGGAGAAGTGCGACCTCGGCTTCGGCGCCCGAGAGCCCCCAGCGCTCGAACTGCTCGTCAATTGCGACGCCCAGCCCGCGCATAAGCTCTTCATTCTCTGCTCGCCATCGGCTGACCTCGACCCCGAGTTGTTGCACCTGATGGTCAAGCGAGCGCACCTCGTGGTCCAACTCTTCAATACGGCGACCGCGCTTTCTCCACATGGCTGCGGAGATGGCTGCAAGAACTGCCAACACCAAGCTTTCGACCACGATGTGAAAGAGATGAACTCCAGTCGAGAAATCCAAGAAGAGATCGATCGCAGTGATAAGCAAAACCAAGGTGAGCCCAATGACCCACCAAAACGCTGGACGATGTTGCTGCTCCTCCATGGAAGTGCCACATAGCATAGCTCTTAGACCCATCCCAAGGCCAGACCGGCCATCTCTGGCTGGGGCGCAAGTCATTGACATTACGCCATCCGTCAACCGACGTATGGACGCTGCATAAGAAAGCGACTAGCGATGAGTGGACGTGTTGATTCAAATCCACTGCCGAGTTCTGTTGGCGCTTGCAATTGTCATCGTCGGGCCGAGCCGCGCCACTGCTGAGAAGGTGACCTTCGACGAGGCCATCTCAATTGCAGCCAAGGCGCCTTCAGTCCTGCCCCCAGCTCATGAGCTTGAGGTTCGGAAGGCGAAGGACCAAGCGCTTCCAAGTAATCGAGGGCCGCTGACGATTCGCCTTGCGCCAGGACGCAGGTTCTTCCCCAGCGAGGAAGCTGGCACGGAAGTTTCTGTTGGCATCATGCAGGGCTGGAATCTTGGCGACCTGGCAGGGCGCAGTCGCAAAGCTGCTCGCGCAGAACGCGCAGTTCTTGCAGCTCGTGTTCGTGCCCGAATGTTGGCATCCAAGATTGACGTGGCGGGTCGATGGTTTCAGTTGTTCGAGGCTGAGTCGGTCCTCGTGCTCGCTCGCGACGAACTCGCCGTTATTGCGGACCTCGATCGTGCGAATGCACGGGCAAAGAAGGCTGGGCTCACAACATCGGTGGCAGAGGCTGAAGCCAAGGCAGCACTCGCCGAGGCAAGACGACTGGAGCGATTTCTGGAGGGCGAGCGAGTGAAAGCCGCTCTGGCGCTTTCGGTGGCAATGGGAGGAGAGCCAGACGCTGGGCTACGTGCTCAAGGGCCGCTGCCTGAGCCCCGCTTGCCCTCGCCTGCCGAGATTGCCAAGCTAGCGAAACGCGTTGAGCAGTTGCCGCAGGTTGCACTCCTTCGGCTGCAAAGCACTGCGGCGTCTGCTCGTGCTGCTGAGTCACGCGCAGGCAATGGGCGCCGCTTGGGATTTGGCGTATCTGCTCAGCGTGAATCAACTGGGTCGACGCTGGTTTTTGGGAACCTGCAGCTTTCGTTTTCGGGTGCCAACACGGGCCAGCGTCAGCAGGCAAAATCTCACGCACTGGCTCGTCGACAGCTGCTCGAGGCAGATCGTGTTGCAAAGGGACTTCGAGCGGAGATGGCTGGTGCCGTGCACGAGCTCGAACACAGCGAAGAAGTTTGGACGCTTGTCTTCAACGAACTCCAACCCGCAAGCGAAGAACTCTTACGTCGCCGAAGCCGAGAACTCGAACTTGGTGAGGGCACTGTCATAGAAGTTCTTAGAGCGCGAGCGAGGCTGTTGTCGGCAAAGCGGCTCGCGGTTGAAGCGGATGTCGAACGTCGCTGGGCTCAGGTGCACATCTGGCTCCTGCTCGCAGAGATCCTTGTGGCAGACGCAGAGGGAGAGGCGAAATGAGATGGATATTACTAGTGGCGACCGTTGTGCTTGGTGCGAGCTGTAGCAAGAGCGATTCTGCCTCAGCCCCCACAGAGGAACCCCAAGAAGCGATCGCATCTAGCATCGGCGCTCGCTGGGTTGTGGTTCAGCCCGCGAAAGATGCCTCCATGCTTTCTGCTCCTTGTGTGGCTCGGGCTGATGCCCATGCGACGGGTGAGGTGAGCAGCGCATTTCGTGTGCAAGTCAAGCTTGTCCATGTTCAGGTGGGCGATGTCGTGCAAGAGGGCCAGGCGATCGTGGATGTCACTGCACCAGAAATTGTCTCTGCCGCTGCCACGTATCTCGGACTCGCAAGCCGCCTCAAGGTGCATCGTCAACGCCTCGATGCGCTGGGAGAGCTTCGCAAGGAGGGTATGGTTAGGAGTGCAGCGGTGTTTGAGCAGCAAGCGTTGGTAGCTGAAATCTCTGCAG
This sequence comes from Kofleriaceae bacterium, assembly GCA_024762925.1. Lineage (GTDB taxonomy): Bacteria > Myxococcota_A > Polyangia > Haliangiales > Haliangiaceae > NORP324. The sequence goes on from JANTGM010000003.1 coordinate 32,094, forward strand.
GAATGCGCGAGGCGGCGGCAGTGCTTAAGCTCGCGCAGTTGTCGCCCAAAGATGCAGGGCGCATTGCCCAAAGTACTCGCTTGACCCTCAAAGCCCCCGTTGCTGGAGTGGTGGCGAGTATTGCTGCACATCCTGGTGAGGTCCTCGATGGCTCTATGACCTTTGCGGAGATTATTGGTCCTGCGCGTGCTCGAATCGAGGTGAGCAGTCCAGGGGCGCTCGCACCTGGCGAGAGTCTGACGATGGTAACTTCCGAGGGGCAGCGATACGATCTACATCCGAAACCCATCTCGACTGTGGTCGAAGCAGACACTGGGACGCATCAGACTTGGTTTGAACTCAAGGACAGTACGGTGGTTCTGAGCGACGGGCTTCGATGCTCTGTGCAGTTCTCCGTATCAGAAGATGTCTGGGAAATCCCGGTAGGTGCTGTTGCTACCGCCCCAGAAGGGCCGATGGTATGGCGCCGCCGAGGAGCCGAGGTCAAGCGCATCTCCGTGCAGATCTTCAGTGGCTCGGGTGCGAGCATCTTGGTCCGCGGTGACATAGCGGCCGGCGATTTCGTTTCCGCCGATGGGACTGCAGGAGGACCTCGAACACCATGATTTCCAGGCTTGTGCGCTTCTGCGTCGATCGCAGCACGGCAGTCCTGTTCGTTGCAGGGCTCTTGGCGGCGATCGGTGTGCTCATTGGTTCGTCGCTAGATTTCGATGCAGTGCCAGACGTCACTGGCAAGCAAGTTGTCGTACTCACTCGCGCCCCAGGATTGACACCCGAAGAAGTGGAGTTGCTTGTGACACGGCCCATCGAAAAGTCCCTAGGTGGATTGCCAGATATGGAACAGCAGCGGAGCATATCGCGATATGGGATTTCATCTGTGACAGCGATCTTCAGCAGTGACGCCGATCTGCTTCGCGCCCGGCAGATGGTTGGAGAGCGCCTTCAAGGAGTTGGCGGAGCGCTGCCAGCCGGTGTCGGCTCACCTGAGCTGGGGCCGCTCACTGGCGGGCTTGGCGAGATTTATCATTTTTCCCTTAGCTCCCCGACTCGAACACCCGCAGAGCTCTTTGAGTTGGCCGAATTGCAAATCGCACCAATCCTGGCAACAGTGCCGGGTGTTGTAGAAGTGAATACGTGGGGCGGCCATCAGCGAACGTTGGAAGTCGTTGGCAATCCCGAAGCAATGGCGCGTCACAAACTGACGCTTCAGAACTTACATGAGGCTGTGCAATCGTCTGTAGGCAATGCTCCAGGCGCAAGTGTAGAACTTGGGGCCCAAGGTGTGCTGCTTCGCGGGATCGCGAGGCCAACGGATGCCTCGGAACTCGGTGCCGCAATCGCACACACCAGCGATGATGGCAGTCTCGTACGCATTGCAGATGTGGCAGAGGTACGGGAAGGCGCATTGCCAAGGATTGGTGCTGCAACTGCAGATGGCCGTGGGGAAGTTGTCTATGTCATGGTGCAAATGTTGCTCGATGCTGATGCGCTCGAAGTGCTTGAGGGGGTGCATGCTCGAATGGCGGTTGTTCGCGGGACCTTGCCGGCGGATGTGCAACTGGACGAAGTCTACGATCGCAGTGAACTTGTGTACGCCACTCTTGGAACCGTCTTCAAGAATCTCATCGAAGGTGGACTTCTCGTTATCGTCGTACTTTTCTTGGCCCTTGGCAGCTTTCGAGCAGGCCTTCTGGTCGCGTCGATCATTCCCCTCTCGATGCTGGGGGCAGTCACAGGAATGGTGATTTTCGATGTCCCCGGCAACCTCATGAGTCTAGGTGCCCTCGACTTTGGCTTACTCGTGGATGGTGCAGTGGTCATGGTGGAGGGTGTCTTTCACGCATATGTGTTGCGGGGAGGCAAGCTTGGAGAGCGAGTTCAAGAAGCCACGGGTGCGATGGCGAGACCGGTGTTTTTCTCAATTTCGATAATACTGCTGGTGTATGTGCCTATTTTGGCGCTGCAGGGAGTTGAGGGCGCCATGTTCCGACCAATGGCCTTGACGGTTGTCTTTGCACTTCTCTCGTCACTCATGCTGTCGCTGACATTCGTTCCGGCTGCAGCCAAGTTACTGCTCAGACCCAAAGACGTGCCGAAGAAGGAGCCGCTGCTGATCCGTTGGCTACGGGCTGGTTACAAACCACTTCTCACTCGCGCGATTGCGCATCCGGCGATTGTGATGCTCATTGCTGTTGTGATGCTCGGTGGAGGCGTGATGCTCTTTGGCCGAGCAGGAAGCTCGTTTGTCCCGCAGCTTGATGAGGGGGATCTGGTGCTGCAAACGACGCGCGCACCTGACATTCACATTGCAGCAGCTGTTGCCGATGCCAGCGAAATGGAAGCGGTGATTCTCAATGCCGTCCCCGAAGTCCGGCATGTCGTGAGCCGAATCGGAAGTCCAGCCGTCGCTACGGACATCATGGGCTTGGAGCAGGCTGATGTCTTCGTTGATCTCAGACCAAAGTCGGAATGGCGAAGTGGTCTGAGCCGAAACGACTTGATCGCGGAGATTGAGAAGGCATTGGAGACTGTTGCGGTTCCGGCAGAAGATGTTGCATTCACTCAGCCCATTCAGATGCGGTTCAATGAACTCGTCGGTGGCGAGGCGACTGACGTTTCCTTGAGCATTTACGGGGAGGATCTTGCGGAGCTTAGAAGACTTGCAGATCAGGCGGCGGCGCTACTTGATTCGGTGCCTGGCAGTGTGGATGCGCGCGTCTCTGCGCCGCCTGCGGTACGAGTCTTGGAAGTCCAACCGCGTCACCTCGCTGCCGCGCGAGCCGGCTTTCGTGCAGATGCACTTCTTGAGCATGTCACCGCGTTGCGGGTCGGTCTCGATAGCGGATTGACGTACGATGGGCCGCTCGCCATTCCTGTGCGAACGAAGCTGCGTGCAGATGTTGATGCCTTGCGCGTAGGGCAGGTACGGGTACCCACGGCTGATGGTCGCCTGCTGCCACTTCAACAACTGGCTGAAGTCAACGAGGTGCGCGCTCCAGCGCTTATTAATCGATTTGGTGCACAGAGACGACTTGTCGTTGGGTTTAACGTTCGCGGACGGGACTTGGGATCCGTTGTGGAAGACGCCCAGAAACGCATCTCAGAAAATATCGTACTTCCAGACGGAATGCGTATCGAGTGGGGTGGGCAGTTTGAGGGACTGCAGCGCGCACGGGCTCGACTCTTGGTCGTTGTGCCGGTGGTTCTTGCCTCCATCTTGGTGTTGCTGCTGTGGCTCTTCCGAAACCTCCGTCCCGCACTGCTGATTCTCCTAAACGTGCCGTTCGCAGCGGTCGGAGGCATTGCGCTTCTAAGTCTGCGTGGCATGCCGGTCTCTATATCGGCGGCCATTGGTTTCATTGCCCTCAGTGGCATCGCGGTTCTCAACGGTGTAGTGCTTGTTAGCGCGTTGGTTGCCGAAGAGAACGCTGGCAACCCACCTAGGGAGGCAGCAAGACGAGCTGCTCTTGCCCGTTTGCGTCCGGTAATGATGACGGCGTTGGTGGCCGCACTAGGGTTTATTCCGATGACGGTTGCGACCGGAGTGGGGGCTGAGGTGCAAAGGCCACTTGCGACTGTTGTTGTGGGCGGCCTCCTAACATCGACCATTCTCACGCTCTTCATTCTGCCATCGGTGATCCCATGGCTTCACAAGCGCAGCTGAGCGCAAAGCGGCAGAAGGCCCAGGGTTGGCTCGTTGCCGTGCGAGGACAAGGCGAGTTTCGCCCCATGAAAATGAAACGTCATTGGAAGGCGCGGGGTCGGTAGGAGCATGGACCCTGCTGACCCGCTAGCGTTTCTTTCGCTTTGCTTTGGCGCGTCGACTTCCGCGACTCGGCTCGGCATGCCTTGGAGGCAGCCCAGTGTGTTGCGTCCTCGCAGAGCCCTTCCTGGGACGAGAACGGTTTGCTCCACCAGATGTTACTCGTGTACGTGGCTGGTGGACTGGAATCAGTGCATCGGGCCCACTGCCAATCAGGTCCTCGCGCCCCATCTCACGCAATGCGTTGCGAAGCAGGGGCCAGTTGTTCGGATCGTGGTAGCGGAGAAAAGCCTTGTGCAGTGTGCGTTTTGTCTTGCCCTTGGGCACTTCAAGAGACTCGTTTGCCTTGAGTGACTTAAGTGGGTTCTTCTCTGTGTGGTACATGGTTGTGGCGGTTGCCATGGGCGCGGGCAGATAGGTTTGCACCTGGTCGGCTTTAAAGCCGTTGCGCTTGAGCCAAAGCGCAAGCTCCATCATGTCCGCATCAGTGGTTCCTGGATGCGCCGCGATAAAGTATGGAATGAGATACTGGTCTTTGCCCGCCTCCTTAGAAAACTTCTTAAAAAGCTTGGCGAACCTGTCGTAGGTCCCCATGCCGGGTTTCATCATCTTTGAAAGTGGGCCCTCTTCTGTGTGCTCTGGGGCAATCTTCAGATAGCCACCCACGTGATGCTGCACGAGTTCCTTCACGTATTCAGGAGATTCAACGGCGAGATCGTATCGCACGCCGGATGCAATGAAGACTTTCTTGATCCCCTCGGTGGTGCGCGCCTTCTTGTAGAGACTCACGAGCGAGGAATGATCGGTCTTTAGATTTGCACAGATTCCTGGATAGACACAGGAGGGCTTGCGGCATGCAGCTTCGATTTCTGGGCTCTTACACCCCAAACGATACATGTTGGCCGTCGGTCCGCCGATGTCGGAGACAACCCCTGTGAAGCCAGGGATGCGCTTGGGCATGTCGGCAATTTCCCTAAGAATCGATTTTTGCGATCGGCTCTGAATAATGCGCCCCTCGTGCTCTGTGATTGAGCAAAATGTGCACCCCCCAAAACAACCACGCATGATCGTCACTGAGTTCTTGATCATGTTGTACGCGGGAATCTCTGCTTTGTAGGCTGGATGTGGGACACGTGCGTAGGGCAGCTCATAAACGCCATCCATGTCGGCGCTAGACAGAGGAATCGGTGGAGGATTGATCCAAAGGAGCCTTCCGTCGTGCTCCTGGACCATGGCTCTCGCATTGCCAGGATTCGCTTCGAGGTGGAGGATTCGCGAAGCATGCGCGTAGAGTTGCTTGTCTCCTGCAACAGCCGCGTAGCTTGGTAGCTTGAGAACCTGCTCTTCGCGCGGAGGGGTAACACCATGCTTGCGCTTTAGCGCAACGACACCTGGTGCTTCGATCGTCGTGGAATCGATTGCATGATAGCCCTCGGGAATTTCCTTAGTCGCGAAGGCTGTGCCGCGGATGTCGCGAATTTCGCGGAGACTCTCTCCGCGATCCACACGTCGGCAGAGTTCGACAATGGCGCGCTCAGCGTTTCCAAAAAGCAGAATGTCGGCCTTGGAATCAAAGAGAATCGAACGTCGAACTTTGCCAGACCAGTAGTCGAAGTGCGCAAGTCTTCGAAGACTCGCTTCAATGCCACCGATAACGACGCCAACGCCCTTGTACGCTTGTCGGCATCTGTTGGAGTAGATGAGCACCGAGCGGTCGGGGCGCGCTCCTCCTTCGCCACCGGGGGTATAGGCATCGTCGTTGCGGACTTTGTGATCGCTGGTGTAGCGATTCACCATCGAATCCATGTTGCCGCCCGTCACACCAAAGAAGAGCCGGGGCTTGCCGAGCACCTTGAACGCTTCAGCATCGTCCCAGTCTGGCTGAGCGATGATGCCCACCCGAAAGCCCTGAGCCTCGATGAGTCGACCAATGAGCGCCATGCCGAAGCTTGGATGATCAACGTATGCATCGCCTGTAACGATGATGACATCACACTCATTCCAACCAAGTTGTTGCATCTCGCGGCGGCTGCTTGGCAGGAAGGGAGCGGGCCTCTGCTCAGAACGGGCCTTGGCCCCCGCAAAGATACTGCTTCGCGGTTCGAGCATTCCTTGAGTTACCAGGGCCGACACGTCCGACTAGTAACATATCGGCAAGACTGTGGGCACGGAATTGAGCTTGCCCCACTCCACGTGCAAAGCTCCGGGCGTGGCTACGGAAGGTCGTACATTTGCTAGCGTTTCGCGGGTTCACTCCCGTCTGCGCAAGCTATTGGAGCCCGCGCTCACGGCAAAACCATTCTGGATACGTGCCGAACTCTCCTCTGTTAGTGGCAGTGGCGGTAGGTTGTACTGCGACCTCGTAGAACTCAAAGATGGTCGAGTTGTCGCAAAGCTGCGATGTACGATCTGGCCTCGGGAACTCACGCTCATTCGCGAAAGACTCGCAGCAGCTCGCCTCGATGACCTGCTTGGCGACGGAAACGAAGTCGGGCTTCGATGTCATATCCAATACCATGACCTCTACGGCATGTCGGTCACGGCAGTGGATGTGGATCCTGCCGAGTCCTTGGGTGCTTTGGAACGCAAGCGCATCGAGATTGTGCGAAAACTTCGCAAAGAAAACCTTCTTGCGAAAAACTCTGAGAATGTGGTTCCGGTATTGCCTCGGCGCATTGGTCTCGTCGCAAGCCGAGATACTGCTGGATACAAAGACTTCGTGACGACCATTGCAGCGAGTGGCTATGCCATCACCATCTTCGCCGCTGACGCGAGAGTGGAGGGCGATGCAACCGAGGCTTCCGTGCTACGAGCTTTGCGGCAACTCGCATCAATGGACTTGGATGTGGTGGTCCTGCTGCGCGGCGGTGGATCGCGGGTCAGCCTCTCCTACATGGACAACGAGGCGATCGCCCGGGCAATCGCAAGCTACAAGATTCCGGTGTGGACCGCGATTGGCCATGAGATCGATACCAGTGTGCTTGATTCGGTTGCTCACACCTCATTCAAGACGCCAACAGCCGTCGGTGAGCATCTCATTGCGAGGTATACGCAAGCGGATGAGAAGCTACAGGGTGCTCTTCGTGAGCTTCGGAGGCTTGTTCAACTGCGCTTGCGGCCCGAGCGCGATCGAATCGATGGTTCGGGCGAGCGAATTCGGAGTTTTGCCAAGCGAGTCCTTCGAGAGAGACGTGGCGAGGGTGAGAGTCATGCCCACCGATTTCGATTGCTCGTACAAAAGCGGCTCACAACCGAAGATGCTCAACTTGTACGCTTTCGAACGGAGCTTGAGTCATTGGCTCGTCAACAGTCGTCGGTGGCCTTTCGCGCGCTCCTTGAACATCGGAAGAGTTTGCACAAGACGATTGGCCGCGCGCTCAATACTCGCATCGATTCAAAGAAACGATTGCAGGAACGTTTGGTCTCGCAGGCAGTGTTCAATCGCTTACGTAGCGAAGGGCAGCGAACGGCTGCTTGGCGGCAAGTACTTCGAGCGGCGGATCCTGCTCGCAATCTCGAGCGAGGATACGCGTTGGTCTATGACCAAGAGGGTGCTCTCTTGCGATCCATACGTGATGTGAAGAAGGGCCAACCCCTTCGAACCGAATTGGTAGATGGCTTCGTGCAGAGCACTGCGGAGACGATTATGGAGAAAGCGGATGAGTAAAAAAGAAGCTAGCTACGAGGACAAGGTCGCCGAACTTGAGGACATCTTGCGTCGGCTTGACGACGCCGAGACTCCAATTGATACCCTTGCGAAAGATGTGAAGAAGGGGGCAGCCCTCATCAAGGAACTCGATCACAAACTCCGTGACGTGGAATCTCAAGTTCGCGATGCATTCGCCGAGCTTGAAGGCGACGACGGCGAGAATTGAGTTCGAGTATCGAAGGACAGGCAGCAGCGATAACGCCACAGAATCGAGTGGTATGTGGCGCTAGGACCACAGCATTCATCGGCTTCTCTCACTGTTGTGGGGCGCCAGGCTGGTCCATTCCTTGCTGGAAGAGAGCCAAGATATGCGGCTGGTAGCAATCGTCATCTTGTGTTGGGGAGCCTCGGGGTGTGTCGCTGGAACTCTGCCACCAACCCGAAGTGACATTGGGACAACCTTGCAGCAGCCTAACGGCGACCTCCAGACCGGAGTGCGAATGTCCACGGGTGTCCACTACGCAAGTGGCACTCTCAACGAAAAGCAGGACTACGACATTGGCATCGGCTACGTCTACGAGAGAGTTGAAGCGTCGGGACAAGACATCACCGACAAAGAAGTCATGGATGACGGCAGGCCCCGCTCAAGTCAGGGCGCGTATGTCTCGGTTGCTCGACTCATGACCAACAACCTTCGCGAGAGCAACCGCACGTGGCTCGGTATCAAAGCGGAGTATCTACGCGCATCGGGCGCTGGCGAAGATAGCGTGAGCATTCTAGCGCGAGGCACGTGGGAGATCTTCGGTGCCGGAGAAGGTGGTAGTGGATTCTCCGATGACTGCGGTGGAGGGGCTGGGTATGCCTACGGGACAACCGCCCTTGGACTCTTTATCGAGGGTGGTGCGCGCCGAAGTCTTGACAACGAAGCATCCTTCGCAGCTACAGCCGGCGTCTCCGTGCGACTACCGTTTCTCTTTGGGTTTGCCTACAACCTTTGCGGCGACTGACTCTACGGAGTCGGGATCGTGACTGGGTCGATGATGTTGATCTGGAGCGGAGTTGCCTCGTTAACAACACTGACAACAGGGGCTGCTGTGGCTGTGGTGTTTCCGTTGTTGGCAATATTTCCATTGTCATCGTCGAATGAGGAGCCAAGTCCAAGCGAGCCAGCCAAGTTCAAGACTCCGACCGCGCTGCGCTCTAGCTGAAAGCCCTGATCGTCATCGTTATTTAGCAGATGAAGATCGAGCCGGTGCGTGGTGCCGGTACTAAACTCGAATGTCGATGGCGCGCCGTTGCCGACCATCGTGTTGTTGTCGACCGTCGCAAAGATTTGCACTGCATCGTCTGGGGAAATGAGAATCCCTTCCTGCCCACACGTGGAGAACGAGTTGCCCTGCACGAGTGCGGTGAGATCCCCGCCATTGTTGCTGCCCGAACCAATCAAGTTCGCACAGGCAAGCCCGCTATCGCTGATGGTGTTGCCTTGCATGGTGAGGGTCGTGGCACCACCAATCGTGGTTCGCACTCGAACATCCACACCTCTCGCTGGAGTGGCAGTCGCTAGCAAGTCGATGCCGTCAATCGTGTTGTTCGAAATCGCGATGGCACTTGCTGCTGTGTCATCCGGTTCGATTTGCACTCCATCATCGTCGAAGTCGGAGATCGTGTTGTTGGAAACCGTGAGCCTATTCGCGCCATCAACACCCGTGCCCGTGGTACCACCGACCGCCAGAAAAACCCCAACAGGAACCAAACGAATGCTGTTGTTGTCGACAAGAATCTGAGCATTTCCGCCGCCATTGCCGCCCACTTGGATGTCGATTCCAAATGGGGTGTTTGAGAAATCACTGATTCCAATGATGCTTGAGTTGGTGATTTCGATGACTACCGGTTCGCTGGGGTTGGTATTGCCCAAGTCGATGCCCTGGCCGCCCGTGTTCAAAATTGTGACATCATCGATGATGGCTCGGGTCACAGCGTTGCCGCGAATGCCATCGCCTGCAGTATTCTCGATTGCCACCCCCCTGACTTCGTTCGCACTTGAGAGCGCGATTGCATCGCCAACAGGGTCGGTAATAGTTGGGCGGATAGCAGAGGGGGCAATGAGTTCTACGCCCGCGACGGTGAGTCCTTTTGGAGCGCCAGTTAGAACCTGGCCGTCCTTAAGAGAAATTCCGGCGGCATATGTCTCCCCCGCGACAAAGATAATGTCGTTCTCACCCGATGCTGCTTCGGCCTCGGGGAGAGTCTGAACTGGCAGTGTCGACCGACCATCGCCTGTCACGGGCGCCGTGCTATCGACGTACCACACAAGGTCCGAGATGGTTATGGAAGCGGTGCCTGTGCTCGAAGCGAACCCATCCGTTACCAGGTAGTCGAAGGTATCGACGGAGTCACGCAGCCCAACTGGAGGCAGGTAGAGGAAACTACCGTCGGCAGATAGTGTGACGCTACCACCGCCGGATGAAACGATGCTGTCGGCAATTGCGACGATCGCATCGCCGTCATCATCGATGTCGTTTGCCAATACGCCTTCTGCCGCCGCTACTTCGATGACGGTGTTTCCGACTGTTGTATAGCTGTCGGCCGCAGCGGTTGGGTCGACATTGGTAACTGTGAATAGAAAATTTCTGAATGCATTGGTTGTGCCATCGTTCACGGTGATCGTGATGGTGGTACTGCCAGAGGCCTGCGGGGTTAGTGTAATCGTGCGCAGACTCTCGGTCCCCTCAAGCAAAATGCTGGAGTCTGGCAAAACCGTTTGGTCGCTTGAGCTTGCAGTTACAACGAGGGCGCTGGGCGCGGTCTCATCGCTCACCTGAAAGGGGATTGGCCCCACAGGCTCAAACTGCGTGGTCTGATCATCAATATTGGAAATCGTTGCTGCCGCGTTCGGCGCAGCGTCAACTGCCGCGTCTGGCGTTGTGTCCGCGTCAGCGAGAGGCCCATCCGCTTCGATTCCTGCGTCGACGACCGAGCCGTCTGGGGTCTCGCCCATGATGGTCGCTCCCTCACCGCAGGCGGAAAGAACCAGGACGGCACCCATCCACGAATAGCCTTTGTACTTCACAGCTACAAGAATCGGAGATATTCGGTGCTCATAGCAAGCTCAAAACGCGCTACTCCAAGCCGATTGAAGTGTGCTGCTCTGTGCGGCGACCGATTTGCTTAGTGCGAGTTGCCCGGCAGCTCTGACCAAGTTGTGCGCTCGGCGACTTTCGTGGCGAGTTGAATCCCAGCCAAAGTAGCAGTCGGCAAAAACGTCTACGCAGAAGCGTGCTGCGAGCTCGAGGCAAATGGTTTCGAGTCCAACAATGACGGAGCGAATTTCGTCTTTGCTAAGCAGTCCTCGCGATCCTGCGGCATAGCCGCGAGCGGTCTCCATAACGACTTCGGTGCTGATTGCCGTGGTGTCTCGATCCTCGCCACCGAGATTCGCCCAAGAGCGCAGCGCATCGCCTAGCTCGTAGGCAATGGTCTGCTGGCCCAAGGTGTCAAGGTCGATTAGGCAAAGGCCATTGTCCTCTGTGTCAAAGAGAATATTCGAGATCTTGAGATCTCCGTGACAGATACGTGTTGGTACCGCGGGCATGGGTGGCAATAGATCTGCTTGCGCGAAGATCTCGTTGCGCAGCTGGTTCGCCTGCGACGCTTCGGGAAAGTTCTCAGCACCTGCCGCTCGGAGTTTCGCAAAGTGGGCAGCGGTGTCATGCACGCCAGAGCGCGTGAACCGAAATTGGTAGTCCAAGCCGTCCAACGCTCTGTGGAAGCGGCCAACAAGTTCGGCGCCAGCATGAGCGAAGGCTGCGCTCGGAAGTTTTGAAAAGCACTGACCCTCAACCCAAGAGATGCTACGCCACACATGGCCCTCATGCGTGGTCCAAGCCTCATTCGCAAGCGTGCGGACAAGCCGTGGTGTCGGCATCTCCACGGCAGCTAGCACATTGGTGATCGCCTCGAGGTCGAGATTGACCTCGCCTGAGAAGATCGGATGTAGCCGCTGTAAAGCGGCCAGGGGAGTACCGTCGGTGCCGCGGACTTTGTAGGTTTGGTTGATGAGTCCACCAGAGACGCTCTCGACGTTGTCGGCGGAAAAGCCATAGGCATCGAGAACGCTCTTTGGGACCTGCATCGACTTACTTCTTGACTGGTGCGCTGCCTTTGGGAAGCGCTTTCGCTGGCTTCTTCGCAGGTGGAGCTTTGATCGAAACTAGCTCGACATCGAAAACCAGCATGCCTGCGGGCTTGCCAGGTTGTCCCTTGTAGGCCAGCTCTTCTGGAATCCAGAAGCGCACCTTGTCGCCAACGCTCATGACTTGTAGGCCATCAGTCCATCCAGCGATGACTGCAGTGAGCGGGAAGGTGGCCGTGCGGCCCCGTGTTACCGAGCTGTCGAACATCTTGCCATCGGTGGTCCACCCCGAATAGTGCACCTCAACCTTGTCGGTGGCCGTTGGCTTTGGCCCGCCTTTGCCCGCCTCTAAGACTTTGTAGTAGACGCCCTTTTCCGTCTTCTTTGCGTCCTTTGGCGGAGCAGCCACGTCCTCTGGGGCCTTGGGAGGCTCAGGCATCCGAGTAACTTCGAGCAATTCCACTTCGAAAACCAGCATGCCAGCAGGGCGCCCAGGTTTGCCTTGGTAAGCGTGCTCCTCGGGAATCCAGATGAGCCACTTGTCGCCTGTGCTCATTTGCTGAAGCACGTCGGTCCAGCCGGGGATGACGCCGTTTACGGCAAACTGCGCAGGTTGCGAGCGCGTGATCGAGCTGTCGAACATCTTGCCGTCGGTTGTCCATCCAGAGTAGTGCACCTTCACCTTGTCCCAAGCGTTGGGCTTCTCGCCACCATCGCCACTCTTTAGGACTTTGTAGGAGACACCCAATTCGGTTTTCTTTGTACCCGCAGGTGGACCGGCAACGTCTGCTGGGGGTTCTGGCGCCTTCTTGATGCTGATGAGTTCAACATCGAATACGAGCATGCCAGCAGGGGCACCTTTGCGACCTTTATATGCGAGTTCTTCTGGAATCCAAAAACGGGTTTTTTCGCCCGTGGTCATGACCTGCAGGCCCTCAGTCCAGCCGGGAATGACCTTACCGAGTCCAAACGTAGCGGGTTGTCCGCGCTTGACTGAGCTGTCGAACATCTTGCCGTCGGTTGTCCACCCGGTGTAGTGCACCTCAACGGTGTCGTTGACGCCAGGCTTGTCACCGGGAGCCGCTGCGGGTGTGAGAACTTTGTAGGAGACTCCGTTTTCGGTCTTCTGCGCATCGGCAGGCGGTGCTGCCACATCTGCTGGCGCGGGAATGTCTCCCGGCTTTGGCCCTTGGCTCGTCGGGGCAGGGCGAGAGGCTTCAGCCTTCGTACCATCGGTTGTCTTGGCTGCTTTGTCTTTGGTGTCTTTGTCCTTCTTGTCCGCCTTCTGACAAGCGCCCAGGCTTGCGATGGAGGTGGCGAGTGCGGTGGCAAAGAGTAGGTTGGAAAAGCGTTTCATGCTGCGGACCTTAGTTTGAAGGTGACCAATTGTCACGGGTGAGGTTGATGGAAGCGGTAGTGCTAACTACCAGATTGTCTTCGATTCGAATGCCACCGTAGGGCCGTAGCGCCTCCAGAGTGGACCAGGAAATCATGGACTGGGCCTCGGTCTCGCGCAACGGGGCCAGCAGGGCTTCAATGAAATAACAGCCGGGCTCAAGAGTGAAAACTTGCCCCTCGGCAATCGTGCTCGTGTTGCGCAGAAACGGGTTTTTGTCTGATGGTGGCACCAGCCGGCAACCAACATCATGCACTTGCAGCCCAAGTGAATGGCCAAGGCCATGGGGAAAAAACGCCCTCGTGATGCCCAAGCTCAGAAGGTCTTCGGATTTGCCTTTGCAGAGGCCAGATTCAATGAGCAGGTCGGCTAGTTTGGCGTGCGCGAGGTCGTGCACCGACTCGTACGCCACACCAGGCTTCACCTTGGCAATGAGCTGCAGTTGCAACGCATCGAGGCCGGCAATCAGCGCGCGAAAATCTTGTGCAGCTTGGCTGCCTCCGCGCACGGTCGTTCGGGTGATGTCACTTGCATAACCCATGTAGCTGGCGCCTGCATCGATAAGCAATGATTGGTTCGCATTGGTATCAACCTGGCGACCGTAATGAACGTGGTGCAGGATAGCGGCATTCGGTCCAAAGGCGACGATGTTGCCGTACGGCGTCTCGGTTGAGTCCTGTTGAGTCTCGCGCAAGTAGTGCAAGTGCAAGTCGAACTCGCTTTGCGTTCTTTGGTGAAACTCTGAGTCGACAGCGATGTGGCCACGGATCGCGATACGCGTAGCCTCTGTGAGACAGAAAACTTCGTAACTCGACTTGATGCTCCGCAGTGCATCGAGCTCCGAAAGAAGGGAGGCTGGATTGCAAACCTCAGCCTGAAACCCCAAGGACTTGGCTGCTTCGAGAGCGTCACCGATAAATGCGACTCGTCCGCTAGGGCAGTAGTCCTTCATGGCAGTCGGTGAACACTCGATAACCTCGAATGAGGACCAGAAGTGGTCACCTGGGATTGGCGCTGGTCCTTCCCAAAAGCTACTGCCCTTTGCGCGAATAAGGCGCGGCGTCTTGCCTGGTCGCACGACGACAAGCACGTTGTCTTCCAGAAGTGGCAGCCAGTGGGCAAAACTCGGATTCACCTTGAGAGGCCAGTATTGGTCGTCTACGGTGCGTTGCTTGAGTCCACGTCCAGAGTGCAAGACGACGGCATCAAAGGAGGCGGCTTGGAGCGCCTTGGCATAGCCCGACTGAAGATACGCGATGTGATCTAGGAAGAGTTCGGAGAGGCTCATAGTTCTGCTAGTGCTTGTCGTACTGCCCAGTAGTCGTTGTGTGCCGCGCGCTCCAACGTTTCCGCCTCGATAAGATCGAGCAGGAGGGCGCGGGCACGGTTGCGTGGTTCCTCAAGCAAGAGCCGAACGAGTTCGTGAGCAAGCTCTGAGTTGTCGGTATCAATGAGACCGTCAGCCGGAGATTCGTCAGTGAAGGAAAAACTCTGCAACTGAACTTCGGAAGCACCAACATGTTCGCTTAGCGAGCGACGTACATCGACGTCTTCTGTTCCATAGGTGTAAATTGAGGAGATGTCGGCTTGCCCTCGAATGAGCGAGAGCAGTGCGCCCTGATATGAGCCATGGAACTCTTGCGACGCAAAGAGGGTGTGTGTGTTGAACCCCTGTTGCCGCAATAGCGAAATGGCGAGTAGGTGGCCGCCAGTGCTGAGTGGATCAACCCAGGCCGCTCTCTTGTCTTGCAACGTGTCGATGGTAAGCCCTTCGCCCTGCCTGCAGATGAGAACCGAGCGGTACATAGAGCGCCCCAGTCTTACAGCTTTGAGAATCGTCTGTTCGCGTTCTTCGGCGCGTGCACAGATGCTGGGAGGTGCCCAGGCAACATCGACTTGCTTGCCTAAGACTTTTTCTTCTAGTTCCGCATAGGTCTGAGCCACTCGCACGTTGACCCGTTGACCGAGCTGTCGGCCCAATGTCTCAGCCAACAGTTGGGCTCGAGCACTTGCCCGGACGCGTCCGAGCGTAGGAGGAAACAGCATTGAGAGCGACACCGCCGAACCATACGCATCTGAGCACAATTCATCGAGTGGACTCGACAGAAGCTGTGAGGCTCGCAAGAGATTTCAGGGGGTTAGATCCCCGAGAGAAACTAGAATGCGACTATTGCGCCGGAAGAGCCCAGTGGTTCACTGCAATGCCCGCGATCGCGTAGATGTCTTCATCGCTCACGTAGTGAAACACTGGCTTGAGACCCGGCATGTCTGCGGTGAGGTCAGTCCAAGTTGTGCCGTCCCACTCGCAGATCTTTTCACCAATCTGGGCGTAAATTTCTGTGTCCGACACAACGTGGATTGCGTCTTCGAGGTCGGGCGTGTCGGGGGTGAGGTCGGCCCAAGCGCCGCCACCACCGAGGATGCCAGTCCACTTGCAGACCTTGAGCCCCACGGTCGCGTAGATTTCATTTTGTGAGACAAAGTGTATGGCATACCCAAGGTCAGTGACAATCTCCGTGTAGTCGGCCCAAGCACCACCGCCACCGAGGATGCCAGTCCATTTGCAGATTCGCGTGCCATCGACAACTGCGTACATCTCATTGTCGGAGACCCAGTGAAACTCTGCTGCGCCCGCGAGGTTGATTCCGACCTGTGGTTCGGTCATAGGGGTCCAAACGGCTCCATCCCACATTTGAACGACGTTGCCGACAACCGAGTAAATCTGTGTTGGTGAGACAAAGTGCATTGAGGAAGTGATGCCAATTGCGTCGATGGTGTGATCCACCCATTCAGCGCCGTTCCACATGCAAATCTTGTTGTTGATGACCGCATAGATTTCTGTTGGCGAGACGAAGTGCATTTCAGCAGCAATGCCCGCAATGCCAGCAGTTGCTTCCGCCCATGCTAGAGCGACCTCGCCGCTTGCGTCAGCCAAATCAACACCACTGTCGGCAGCGGTATTGTCAGGTCCTCCTGTTCCCTGATCTCCAACGGTGCAAGCACCAAGGGCAGCGGAAAGAAGAAGGGCAGGGAGCAGTCTAAGTTTTGAAGTCATCATGGCGTGTTTTCCTAGGGGCTTTGGAACAAAGGGCAGCATCTGCCAGAGCGCAATATTCGCGCGAATAATGCAATTGGGGGACCACTCATGTCGACGGGGAGGGATGGATGTTGTGAGAAATTGCCTACGTAAGATCAGCGAGTTGCGGTCGCGTTTGTCGCATATCAAACTACATCGTCAGGAGATCTCGGCGGGGATTCACTACCCACAGTGCCTCCTTTGCCCCCCCAGTTGTCTCGCTTGGCTCACCGACTAGCGCTTGGCTTCTTCGCGAATTCGCTTCTTTGTTGCAGCCCAACCACAGATTGGACAGTCGGCAAGTGAATGCCCCCGAGCTGGGCAGTACTCACGTCCGAAGAAGATGATTTGCAGATGGAGCTTGTTCCACGACTCCTTGGGAAAGAGGCTCTTTAGATCGCGTTCCGTCTGGTCGACGTTTCGAGCCGCCGAGAGCCCCCAGCGAGAGGCGAGCCTGTGGATGTGTGTATCAACCGGAAACGCCGGGACTCCAAATGCTTGTGCCATGACAACGCTCGCGGTCTTGTGGCCAACTCCCGGAAGTGCCTCGAGGTCCTCAAAACTCTGAGGGACAACACCATCATGATTCTCGAGTAAGAGCTTCGAGAGGTTAGAAATATTCTTAGATTTCGCAGGAGAGAGCCCACACGGGCGAATGATCTCGCGAATGTCATCCACGTCGGCACTGGCCATCGCAAGCGGTGTGGGACCGAGTTCAAAAAGCGCTGGGGTTACCGTGTTCACACGCTTGTCTGTGCACTGTGCCGAAAGCAGAACGGCCACAAGCAGTGTGAAGGGGTCGGTGTGGTCGAGCGGGATCGGTACGGTTGGGTACAGCTCGTCTAGCATTTTGCGAATGCGTTCGGCTTTTTCAATTCTGCGCATTGGTTCCTAGGGATTGTTCCCAGTGTTGGCGGATTTGGTTTGAGACCTGATCGCGAGGGCGAGCCTCTAAGGCACGTTTTGCCGCTGCCAGTGCCTCTGGTCCCTGCCCGAACTGGTTGTAGAGCTGTGCAGCGCCTCTGTTGAGCTTGAAGTTCTTCGGGTTGTGAAGGAGACCAGCCTCGTATTGTCGCAGCGCATCTTGCTTGCGGCCCGCTCGCAGATAGCTTGCGGCGAGACGCGAGTGGCCCGACGCATAGGTCGGATCAATACCTACGACATTTTCGTAGTGAACGATGGCGCTGGCCGTGTCGTTGTTTCTGCGGTCGTTATGGCCCCAAAAGTGGTAGTACGTTCGCAACCCATCGGTGGTGTGGACGAAGGCCCAGAGCCCGATGCATGCCACCAGGGCTTTGATGCCAGCCGATGCTGGGTTTCTTGTTAGTGCGGCGTCCGCAACAGCGAACAGAATGACGCACCAAGTGAGCATGTTAATCGAGTCGAGAAAAATGCTCTGTGTAAGTAGGGCGCCAAGCGTGGTCGTTGTGGCGAAGATGCCGATTCCAACACTACGGGAGATGCGAACTCGCTCTCGGAGTTTCTTGATACCGCTGCGAGGCAGGGAAAGCGCCTTATGCACAGCGGATACCCACGATTCGGGGAGTAGAAGCAGGTAGAGAGTCGCCATGAAGTAGGAGAAGAGCCCAATACGCAGTCCCGAGAACTCAAAGGTCATGTGCATTCCAACACCGATTGCAATGGCGAGCGGCCAGAGCTTTCGCACATGAATTAGGCCGGCCAACAACAGCTCAGCAACAATGGTCAGCTTTGCTGCGGTGCCCCAACCGATATCAACGATGAGGTCGCGAATCCAACCGTCGGTGATTTGACGCTGCATTGTACTGCCATCGAGCCACTCACTGTCGAGCTTCGCCACCACGGCAAAGAGGTACATCACCGAGAGCGCAACCAGAAGCATGCGAGTGGGCCAGAATCGCTCCGCGTTTTCCTCCGCTTCGGCGTCTCTACTACAAAGGTCGGGCCACGGAAACGCCGCAAGCAACGCTAAGGCTAGGGCGAGCAAGTAGTGGTGTTGATACGAGTTGAGTTGGGAGATGAAGTAGCCCACTGCGAAGAGCAACGCTAGGGCAACATAGGTCGCGCGTCTGGCACCGCCCAGCGCGATGCGAAGGCCCAGGAGGGATTGCGCGCCGAAGACCACCGACATGAAAACCCGTGAGGGCGTGGGCAAGATCCCATCGAGAAATGGAAAGTGACTCACATTGAAGTCGCCAAAGCCATACCGTGGTGCGTTGCCGATTTGCAGCCACGCATCAAGAGCGAAAACAAAGAAGAATGCAAAGCGAAAGAGCTTGAGCTTCTCGTCCGAGACACGCAGCCCGAGCCAAAACTCTTCATACGTATTCTTAGCGCTCAAAGTGCACCGGTTTCGCAAAAGTCAAAGAGACCTCGGGCCACAAGCTCAACATCTTCATCCGACGCTTCTCTCGCACGGTCATAGAGAGCGGCTTGCGCCTTCGCGGTGCTCCCCGGATGTGTCTCACACTGAACTCGAATGCGAAGTGCTTGATCGGGGTATTTCTCACATAGGCGAGTCCCCATCGCTGTGATGACTTGTTGCCGCCCGCGCTTGGCGAGTCCTACCCACGCGCTGTGAAAGGTCTCCGAGGCCTTAAGAGCGGTGCGCTTTTCCCCAAGTAGGAACTGGGTTCCACACTTCTCACTTCGAATTGGAGAGAACATGCGCCATGCGAAACGCTCGTCGCGTGGGTCGTCATTCATGACGTAGTAGTGCGCGGGTGCCGCTAGCAGGACGAGAAGGACTGCGTGAATTGCTATGCCAGTGCGCCGTGTCATCGTCCCGGTGTGCTGCGCAATGTACCAAAGGGACTCACTCATGCACGCAAGCGTTGCGCGGCAAGGTGTTCGCAGTACTAGTTTTTTCGCCCGTAAGAGATGACACACCTCGATCTTGCGGTTGCCAAAGGTGGCACGAACTGTGCTCTGCACCGTCGTTGGATGAAGTGCATTGCAATTCTAGGCGCGGGAACTGCGGGAACCATGATGGCCAACCGCTTGGTTCGAAGGCTGCCAAGAGAGTGGAGAGTTGTGGTTCTGGACCAAGACGATGATCATGTCTATCAGCCGGGGCTCCTCCTTTTACCATTTGGCCAGTATCGAAAAGAGGAGCTTGTACGATCGCGAAAGCGCCTGGTGGATCCGCGAGTTGAGGTTCGACTCTGTGGGGTTGATCGAGTGGCGCCTGATGAGAAGCGGGTGTACCTGCAAGATGGCGAATCCCTCGCCTATGAGATTCTCATTGTGGCTACTGGCGCCGAGCTTCAGCCAGAGCAGACCTTGGGGCTGATGGGAGCAGGTTGGAATGAGTCGGCGTTTGACTTCTACAGCCTGGAGGGAGCTTGCGGTTTGGCAAAGGCGCTCGAGTCATTTACTAGAGGTCGACTGGTCGTCAATCCGGTTGAGATGCCGATCAAGTGCCCAGTTGCTCCTCTCGAGTTCTTGTTCTTGGCCGACGCGTACTTCACCGAGCGCGGCATTCGCGATCAGGTTGAGATTGTCTATGCCACACCGCTTGAAGGAGCGTTTACAAAGCCCGTAGCTTCGGCCTACCTGGGCAACATGCTGGCGGAGCGAAACATTACCGTCTTGGGTGACTTCGCGACATCAGAAGTCGACGGCGAGAAAAACGTGCTTACGGCGTACGATGGTCGAGAAACAAACTACGACCTCTTGGTGAGCGTTCCTGTGCACGGCGGCTCGGCCCTGATCACTCGTTCGCAGATGGGTGATGCCAGTGGCTGGTTTCCTACGGACAAGCACACGCTCGCGTCGGCAAAGCTTGAGGGTGTCTTTGCGATAGGGGATGCGACCGACGTTCCAGCGTCCAAGGCGGGCGCTGTGGCCCATTTCCAGTCCGATGTACTGGTTGCCAATATCCTGCGCTACATCGATGGGCGACCTCTTGAGCCGGCCTTTGATGGGCACTCGAACTGCTTCATCGAAACGGGGCATGGCAAGGCGATGTTGATCGACTTCAACTACGAGACTGAGCCGCTGCCGGGCAAGTACCCTCTTCCCGGCATTGGACCGTTTTCCCTCTTAGCGGAAAGCGCGATTAACCACTACGGCAAACTCGCCTTCAAATGGATCTACTGGAACCTCTTGGTTGCCGGTAAAGAGTTGCCACTAGATCACCGAATGCTAATGGCCGGCAAGCATGCTGCGTAACTCAAACTTGGCGAATCGAGGACGATGATGTCTCAATCGGAATTGACAACACTCACCGACCAGGTAGCTGAGCTGACCAAGAGCGTCGACTACCTTGTGAAACGACAACAACAGCAAGAAGAGCTCTTTGAAGAGATGATGCCAATTGCCAAATTGGCCTTGGACGCCTCTGTGACCAAGTTGGACGCACTTGAACGCGATGGCACGCTGGATTTCGTGCGTGAACTGGCGGGGATTGGCGTGCGGGTTCGTGAGGGCTTCTCGCCAGCAGACGTTCGACAGCTGGGCGATGCCGTTGTCGGAATTCTCGACGCGGTCAAAGCGCTAACGCGACCGGAAGTCTTGAAGATCGCGCAGGATGCATCTGAGGCGCTGGAACATGCGGACGATGCCAAGCCGCTGGGGCTAATTGGTATGGTTCGTTCTACGAAAAACTCTGATGTGCAGCGCGGCATGGCCGTGATGATCGAGGTGCTAAAGCGCGTAGGGCACGGCGTCAACGCAATGGACGCCAAGCAGGGCGCAAGAGACGATAAGAAGAAGAGCCTTGCCCGCATGCTGGGACCAAGACGGAAGGCATTAGGCACCGAGCGCCGCATGCCACCTTCGCTTGTCTCGACTCCTCAGGCACCAAGGGCCGATACGTCGAGCCTGGGTGCGAGCTCAATCGTCGCAAAGACCTGTGTCACCATCGATGGTGTGGAGTTTTGCACCAATGGCGACATGGTAGATCCAGGAGCCTGGAATCGAGCCATCGCCTCGGCGATCGCCGTTGCCGAAGGTCTGGAGCTTGGGGACCGACACTGGATCTTGATTAATGCAGCACGTGACGAGTTTTTGGCGTCAGGAACGACTCCCAACATTCGGAGGCTCACGCTGATCACCGACATGACCACTCGCGACATCTACGGACTATTTCCCAAAGCACCAGGGCGCACAATCGCGCGGATTGCTGGTTGCCCTAAACCCGCAGGCTGTCTCTAGGACGTAGGAAGAACACCAAGATGGAAACTCAAAACCAATCCGCTCGAAAAGTCTCAATAATTTGCTCGAAAGCAGGTCTTGACGAGTGCTATCCCGCCCTTATTCTGGCGAACGCTGCGCGCCAATCAGGAATTGAAGCGATGGTCTTTTTCACGTTCTGGGGCTTGGACGTGATTACCGAGAAGAAGGTCGATCATCTACATGTGAACATCGCAGGCAACCCCGCTAGTGGCATGCCGACAATCGTTGGGGGGCTTCCTGGAATGGAGAGTCTCGCTGCCAAGATGATGAAGAACAGCATGGAGAAACTCGATCTACCGACTGTGCGAGAGATGATCGAAATTCTCGAAGAAGCAGGCTGTGAACTCTATGGCTGCGAGCTGGCAATGCAGATGTTTAAGCGCGAGAAAGAAGAGCTTCTACCGCAGGTACATGAGGTCATTACTGCTGGTGACTTCTATGATCTCAGCGTAGGGGCTCAGATTATCTTCACATAAGTAACTAATATTACTGAGAACGACATTCTAGGGGATATCACCGATAATAAATAGAGAGTAGTCACTTTTTAAATGATAGCGTTCATCTCATGCTGGTTCTGGAGAACGGATGGGTTTTTGATGGGCAGGGCGCGGCGCCAAAGCGGGCAAACATCCTGATTCGGGACGGTGTTGTCGATACGATTTCTTCTGAGCCAATTGTGGCCGGCCAAGCTCATCGGATCGACGCAGAGGGCAAGTGGGTCTTGCCGGGATTTCTCGACACACATACGCACTACGATGCAGAGCTGTTGGCTGCACCAGGACTCGAAGAGTCTGTGCGCCACGGTGTGACTTCGATACTTGTTGGCTCCTGTTCACTCGGTACGATTTTTTCTGATCCGCAGGACTGTGCGGATGTCTTCTCGCGGGTAGAGGCGCTGCCTCATGAGCATGTTGAGTCCGCTCTCAAGGAATTCAAAGACTGGAGTGAACCAAGCGGCTATATCGAAGCCCTGGAGCGACGCGCTCTTGGCCCGAACGTCATGGCGTTTGTAGGACACTCCGACATGCGGGTGCGCGCGATGGGGCTAGGACGCGCTGTGGACCCCAGTGTGAAACCCACGTTGTCGGAGCAGGCTGCCATGGAGAAGATGCTGGATGACGCACTCGACGCGGGGTTTCTAGGCATGTCCACCATGACCAATCCTTGGGACAAGGTTGGAGGCGAGCGCTTTCGATCTTCGCGCTTGCCGTCAACCTACGCAAGCTGGCGCGAGTATCGGCGCTTTCACAAAGTCTTGCGGAGTCGCGATCGCATCTTGCAGAGCGCTCCCAACATTGCGACGAAGTACAACGTACTCTTCTTTATGGCTACCAGCGCCGCTTTTGGAGTGCGGAAAAAGCTCAAGACAACCTTGATCACTGCAGCAGATACCAAAGCAAACCCCATGCTCGCGGGTGCGCTGACAAAGGCGACGGGGGTTCTCAATCGCTTTCTCGGTGGGGACCTGCGCTGGCAGTCGGTGCCAATGCCCTTCGAGGTCTACGCTGATGGCATGGACCTGGTGGTGTTTGAAGAGTTCGGGGCTGGAGAAGCGGCATTGCACTTGGCCGAAGAGCTTGAGCGAAATGCGCTGATCAAAGGCGTGGAGTATCGTCGGCGCTTTCGAAGGGACTACGAAAAACGCTGGAGTCCTCGGGTTTGGCATCGAGACTTCTATGATGCCGAGATTGTCGATGCGCCCGACACCACGCTTCGAGGAAAGAGCTTTGGCCAGGTGGCCGATGAACGCCAGCTTCACCCGGTCGATGCCTTTCTCGACTTGGTCGTGGAACACGGCAGCAAGCTTCGTTGGAAGACAACGATCGCAAACCACCGGCCCGAAGCGTTGGAAAAACTCCTATCGCATTCCAGTGTGCACATTAGCTTTGCCGACTCGGGGGCTCATGTGCGCAACATGGCCTTCTATAACTTCCCACTCTACTTTCTTCGAATGGTGAAGCGAGCCAATGATCGAGGTGAGCCCATGATGTCGATGGAAAAGGCAGTTTGGAAGCTCACGGGAGAGCTGGCCGATTGGTATGGAGTTGATGCGGGCCGATTGGCTGTAGGAGAGCGCGCCGACATTGCGATCGTGGATCCGGAAGGATTGGATGATTCTGTCTCAGCCTACGAGGAAGCCCCAATGCCGTGCTTTGGCGGGCTTGAGCGAATGGTTCGCCGAAATGATGCTGCTGTCGCGGCGACGATCATTGGCGGCAAGCTCGCCTTCGAGTATGGGAAGTTTTCTGATGGCTTCGGTTCGAAGGAAAGATATGGAGCATTCTTGCGGGCCAACACCAAGACCCCAGCGCCCCAAACCGCGGAGGTGTAGAGCGTTGCCTATTCGTAGTCGCCGCAGTCAGGCAGAAAGGCGGGAGAGCACCATTGCTAGGCTCCTGGATGCAACCATTGGTTCACTCGCCGAACTCGGCTATGCACGCACAACGACGGCGGGTGTTTGCGAGCGCGCGCAGATGTCGCAAGGAGCACTATTTCGCCACTTTCCCAGTCGCTCCAAACTGATTGCAGGCGCCACAGCGGAGCTGTGTGAGCGGCACTTGCAGCGGATGGCAGTCGCCTTTGCGAGCTTCTCTCAACCTTCGGGCGGCGACCCTGTGGAGGCACTTGTTCGAGAGATTCGATCGGCCACTCGCTCCCAGGAGCATGCTGCTTGGCACGAAGTGATGGTTGCCGCACGGACTGACAAGGCACTACACAAACTCGTTGCTCCAACGTTACGAGCATTCGAGGCCGAGCTGCTCAAAGGCTTGCCAAGTGCGAATCTGCCAACATCTTCAAGAATGGGCACGATCATGCTTTCGCTGATGCATCTTTTTGACAGCGAGTCGGTGACCATAGCCGTGTATGGCAATGCCGAGCTTGAGGGAGATCGGATTGAATGGCTCACGGGCATGCTGAGACGTGAACTGGCGCTGGCCGAGTGAGGGAACTGTGCGGTAACAGACGTCATGGCAAACGAGACCCGCGAAGTTAGCCCTGGGCCCAACCCGAAGAGCGTTCGCACAAAAGATGGAACGGTCTTGAATGTACCTGAGCACTGGGTTCTCGTGCCGCCTGGAGATCCGGGGCTAACGCGAAGAGTCAAGAAAGCAGGACCAACGTGGACCGTGAAGGAGAAGCGAGGACGTCGGATGTTTTCGCAGGGCGTGTGGACCGATGGGGCGGTGGTCTCGCGAATCCGAGCCGAGCTTGCAATTGAGCGAGCGAACCCGGCCTATCAGAAAAAGTTGGACACCGCGCGAAAGAAACGCGAGCAAGACCAAGAGGTCTATGCCGAGGAGTTCCAGCGCGCAGTGGAGCACTTTCTAAATTTTGCTCCGCGCTATGCGCAGCTCGGCAAAGGACTCTCGTATGTGATCACCGAACACGGAATTGCCGTTGGAAGTGGGACGGTTGCAAGGACCGCGCGCATTCCCATTGAGAAGCGCGCCGAAGCAGCAACGATTGCGTGGCTTCGGCACCAAACGACCGAGTATGACGATATGAAGATTCCCCGCGTCAAAGGAATGCGCCGCGAGGTTCGACGACTGCTGGCAGAGCGTTCGCGTCGGCTCTTGGACACCTATCGAAAGGGGCGGCACGTAGATCCCCAGTCTTGCCCACTTAGTCGCGCCCTTGCACCTTAGGTGTAGTCACTCTGGTATCCCCCTAAAAGGTATTGGATTTTTCTGTACGAACAGAAATGTCAATTCTCTTTGTCGCCAAAGTCGGAGCTGGTCCGCTGAACGAATGTGGCAATGGTAGTTGAGGTCGGCTTCAAGTCGAGACGAGATTTGGGCGCAACCCACTACACTCAGAGCGTGCTTGGAGTTGTGCAGGCAGTGCTCGCAGGGCGCATGTCTCAGTGGCCGAACCTCGTGACCGAAGTGCACGCACTTGCAATCTCTGTCTGTGAGAGGCAACAAGCTCACGATAGCGACTTTGCAAACAACGTGGCGCTTCGGGTGATTGAAAGGCTCCAGAAGGACAACTACCGAGCGCTGCATCGATTTGTAGAACTGCGTGCTTCGTATCCGGACCTTGACTTTGAGAAGTGGACGCGCGGGATCATCAACAACGCCGCGGTTGACGAGCTTCGATCACAGCCCAACATTGCGCGGTCCCGAACAGGTAAGGGGCGCGAACTGCGAAGTCGCGTGCACATCGCTTTTGAAGACGAAAACCACGCTGAGATTCGGGTGAAAGAGACTGCGTCACTAGATGCGCGACGGATTCTCCGTTGGATGCACAGTGAGAGTTTTCCTGATGAGCAACGACATGCAGTGCTCTTGTGGCTCACTGGCCATTCGGTGCACGACTGTGCCTCTTTGCTGGGAGTTGATGTCGCCCATGCGCGTCGCTGTCTTCAAGCTGCACGCCTTCGTTTGCGTCGACACTTCAAGGAGGGAAGTAAATGAGTTGTCCAGAGTTTGCCAATCTGCATCTTGAAGAGAATCGCTTCCACGCTGATGGCTGCGAGGCTTGCCGAAGCCTGCTTGCAATGCGTTCGCTCGAGCGACCCAATATCGAGGCATGCGAAGACGTCGACGGCCTCATGGGATTGCATGATGCACTCACTTCAATTGACTCGAAGCGACTTGAAAGCCATCTGTCGGAATGCCCCGCTTGCATGGTTGCATATCTTGGTCTGGTTGCTGATGCCGATGTGTTGGCACTTGAGCCAGCCCCTTGGAAAGGACCCCGAATGGAACAAACCCTGGCCCCGCACATGATTCGCACACGCACTGCCATAGTTGGAGCAGTAGCCCTTGCTGCGGCTGCAGTTCTCACCTTGTATCTCCTGCGGCCGCCCGAGGACAGCTCGCAAGGTTTGGCAGCGGTTCCCATGGAGGTTCACGCAGACGCTCGGACCAAGACCGCTCCCGGGGCAAGCCGGCCAGCACCAGTGCCACGCGCGCCGCGCAGATCGGTTCCATCGCTATCGGCGTCACGTGACTTCGAGAACGCGCAATTATCCGAACTGGTATTGGCAAGCGAAAATGCTATTCGCGCTGGAGATTTGTCTTCCGCGCTTACGAGTTGTTCTGATGCTCTGGTTGTTGATCCTCGAAACGACGGTACGCTGTTTGCCTGTGCTCTAGCCCATTGCACGTCGGTGCCCGATAGAGATACAGCAAATCGACTAATTCGGGGAATGAAATCGGAGAGCCTGAAGCGCGATGCCAATGCTTTGTGTGATGAAGTGCAGAGCGACTCGGAACAGTGTGATGAGGTGACATGTTTAGTCGATCCCAATGCGGAGTGTTGCAAAGCCAATGGTGGTCCCTCGAGTCCCGAGAGGCGAGAAGAGGTCCGAGTGGCAATGACAACACGTGGCGTACAGCTGAGCCTCGACGTTGAGGCACTGGCTGGGCAAGCCAAAGCCCTAGCGAAGAGTGAGCGCTATGTAGAAGCGTTTGCCATGGCGGAGGTTGCATCGATGATTGCCCCAAAGCATCAGACGGCTCACTTGGTAGGGGCTATTTGTGCCTGCAACCTTGGAGAGCGGGAGGCCGCCCAGACTCACATCGATGCTCTCGATGGGGCGAGCAAGCGAGCAGCGATAAGACAGATCTGTAACGCCAATGGCGTAGACCTGTAGCGATGGCTGCATTGGGCCGTAGACGCAAACCTGCGGTTTCCAGGCTTCGTGGCTCTCAACGACGAGAGTACCCAGGGCCAGCTCGGGGGATTTAGCTCTGCGTGCAGTAAGAGTTTCTCTGTTAACGGCGTCCGTGGAGCTCGTCGCCTGAATCCACTAAGGTCAAGTAGAGTCGCAAGTCAAACTCATGCTGGTGATAGTCCGACTCCATGTGACAGCAGAGTTTGTAGAACGCCTTGTTGTGGGCCTTTTCTCGCAAGTGTGCGAGTTCGTGAACGACAACGGCTCGCAGCATCGCTTCAGGCACAAACTTGAGAAGCGATGAAATTCGGATCTCATTCTTCGCTTTGGTCTTGCGCCCCTGAGGCCTCGACACGAACGTGTGTAGCCCAAGAGCGTGGTGCTTGAGGCTGATCTTGTCGTCGTAGATGACCTTTGAAATCGGGCCGGCTCTCCGCAAATAGGAATTCTTCAGCTCCATGGCGTAGTTGTAGAGCGCCTTGTCAGTGCGCAGCTGATGGTTCTCCGAGTAGCGGCTGCGAAGGAGATCCGCCAGCCTGTTCGAGGCGACGAGCTCCTCCACTTGTTTCACGATCTCTGGGGCATAGCCTTTGAGGTAGTTTGTTCTACTCATTACTGGGGGACTGCGAACTTTTCCTAGGGCAGGGGTCACGGTGTTGTGAGTAGGTCGGCGATTTCTCGCACCACGCGTTCACGCTCGGTATCCGCATAGGGGCGAGGCTCAGCTGCGCCCCAGATTGCACCAGGCCAAGCAGCATCCGTCTCGAATCGTGCAGCAACGTGAACATGTAGCTGCGGTACCATATTGCCCAATGCGGCGACGTTCATCTTATCGGCCTGATAGTGCTGCTGCAGCTTCTCAGAGACAAAGGCAATTTCTGCGGTGAGAAGGTCTTGGTCGGCCTTGGTGAGGTTGTGGATTTCTCGTATCGCCTCACGTTGTGGCACCAAGACAAACCAAGGGTAGTTGGCGTCGAGAATCATGCGAACCTCGCACAGTTCGAGGCATAGCACGGGTGCAGAGTCAGCGGCGAGCTGTGGGTGTAGAGCAAACATGATTAGGATAACTCTTCGGCTCGTCGCCTCTCAGCCGCTGCTAGGAAGAAGACGGCAAGGACAATAATCCCAAGAGCGAGCCAGTCTTGCGTTTTCGGAGCCGTGCCGTCAAATCCAATCCAGAAGAGTAGGGTAGCAACCGTGCCCGCCACTAGCGATGTCAGTCGGTTAACCAGGCCAGCAAATGTTGCTGTGCGCCCCTTGAACATGTAAATGAAGACTGAGAAGAAGGCAGCGAGGCCAAATGGAATTCCCGCGATGGTCGCCCAGTGCCACTCGCTGGGTGGCGACGAAACTGCTTCGCGAAAGAGGGTTGCGCGAGGCCCATTGCCAGCAAATAGCAGGATACTGCCAGCGAGCACCGCCATGGTCGCCATGGCCGCGAATTGTTCGATGGCAAAGAACCCCTGGTTGTCGAGTTTGACGCCGCTGGCCCGCGTGTTCTTGAAATAGTTCATCAGATAAATTCTGATTGCATAGAATGTTACGTAGAAGCCCAATATGACGAGGGCGGCCGTGTTGCTCAAAAAATCGAAGCCACCATCTTGCCGAGCACCAAAATACACGTGCACACCAACCGCAGCTAGTGCGAGACCGATGGCGATGTTTTCTTCTTTGTACACATGTTTGTCGAGCAAGCCCTGGCGAATCTGAATTGAATCGACGAGTCGGCTAATGATGATAACGCTGGCTCGCATGATGGTCATTGCAACCATCACGGTAATCGGGAGTGTGTACATCAATGTGGTCGTAGGAATCACGATCGCCGTGCAGATACCGGATGGAATGATGTAGAGATACTCACTGGGAAAGGTGAGTCCAAATCTTGTGACACTCGAATTTGAATGCAGTCGATACCACTTGCGAGCCAAGATCACCGGAGTGACGATGCCGACTCCTCCTAAGGTTGTAAACGTCAACACCGCGATGCCATCCATCGCCAGCGGACCACGCAAGTACTTCACGGCGATGCCATAGACAACATAGAACGTGAAATATCCCGCACAGAGCTGTAGTAGGCGTCCTGTGCTTCCTTCGCTTGGCATGCGCGCTATGTATCCTTCTCTCGTTGGGCAGCTGCAGAACTATCGGCGCCAAGGCGTGTGCGAAGTAGCCAAGCCTCAATATTGTCGGTGAAGGGAGTGGGCGGCAAGACGCTCCGCTCCACTGCATCGTCCAAGGTGCTAAAGAGAGCATCAAGTCGAGAACTCCAGGTTTCTTGTTCGCTCTTCGACAAGACGGTGCGCTCTCCCTGTAGTTTGGCCTCGATAAGGTTGTGGGCATCTCCATACCCGTACTCGTCTGCAACGGTCGTCAAATCCACTCGCAGCTCGCCTGTGCGAAGTAGGTGGGTTCCCGTTAGAGCGGTTCGCAGCACATAGAGAAGCTTTTTTGCCGTTGGGGAGGCTGCCTCCTCGAAGGCCTTTCGCTGGCTACTGGCGAAACCGCGATAGTGTCGGTGGACTCGACGCGAAAGTGCCGCTGGCACAAGAGCTCGGAGTTCTTCTAACTCCGGAGATCGGTGGATGATATGTGCACCCAAGATTCGCTCGATGTAATTGCCATTGCCCGCCGCAATGCCACCGAGCACGCCTCGTAGCTCATTCGATGTGTAGTCGATTTCAACGCCATCCAGTATCTCAAGTCGATCGAACGTTTCCCGAGTGGAACCGAGACCAAGCAGGCTCGCCGTAGGCTCGATGTGAACAGCCTTGAGATCGAGATCGCTATCGGGAGAAGGGAACCCATACGCATGGGCACCACTGAGCGCGATCACCAGGTGCTTGCGTTTTGTCTCTTCCTCGCGCACGACGCGCTTCGCAACCTTGCGTTGATGGCTTGTGAGTACGTCCATTGGGCGGTCTCTGGTTGGTAGCGCGGGGAAATGCCTCGATACCCAGGATCGTTTTCACCACAATACTACCGCAAACTCGCACGTCCTCACGGTCCCGCCCGGGTATCTGTCCTGTCCTCGGCTAGAAAACGCCCCAGCCGGGGATGGGATTTACAACTCCCACTCGGCTTCGGGCCAGGCGTTTGCTTCGCCCATCTTGATGGGCCTTGCAAAACCACGCCCCTGTGCCCTCCTCGCGAATGCGTGCGCAGTCTGGGCACCGATTGAAGTCATCGTCCACGCCTTCGTAGTCAGAGAGTTGAATCACATGCACCGTGCATGGCGCCGCCTCGACGATGCGGGTGGCAATACTGCCCATCTTGCCTTTGTGCAGCTTGGCACCATGTCGGCCGATGATGATGCATTCTGCGCGAGACTCATAGGCAAGTTCGACGATCTCTTCATCGGGCTTTCCGACTCGTGTGTGAAACCGAAGCAGTCGCTCTTTGTCCGCGTCGCCATCGGCAAAGGCGGGCAGGGTTTCTGCGACCAAGAAGCGCAAACGAGTATCGGCCTCTTCCAGTTCAGCATCGGTTGGCTGCTTGTTCGTAAAAACTCCCTTACCCTCTTCAAGCACAGTGATGAAGTGCAGCATCACATGCAGGTGGCGGTGAGCCTCGTCTAGCGCTTGTTCGATGATCACCGGAGAGAACTCGCCCAAATCTAGACCGCAGACAATGTGATAGGCACGGGAGGACATTCGCCTTTGCGATTCAGTTTTCGTACCAACGTGCAAACGGTGAAAGTGGCTAGAATTCGCAATGAGAGCGGCAATATGTGCGGGACCAGCTGCGACTACGCAAAGGCTACGCCAAATCGAGAATCCACCGGTCTCGAGTTGCATGCTTGCCGATGACATGCACAGAAACCTCGTCACCGAGTCGGAGGATTGCCGAGCCATCTCGCAGCAAGCTAGTGCCATCTTCGCTAGGAGTGAGAGGTTCACTGGCGAGCTTGAGATACACCTTTACATCGATTGGTGGTTCGTCCAGGCGAACGTAGGCTTTCTTGCCTTGCGCCCCCATGAGTGTGCCGGTAAGTACACGGTTCGCTTGTTGTGCGTCTTTAAATAGCTGCTCGAGAACCAGCCTATTGCCCTCGTTGCTCACGGTTCTCTGAAGAGCTTTCGCTGCGTTGGCCTGCTGCACAACTTCTGCACGTAGCTCGGCGTTTGCGTGACCGTGGCCGATGCGGGCCTCGAGTAATTCGCGGTGCAGAAACACGCCAACTATCTCGCGCATGGGGGCGCTGAAGCGTGCGTAGACCTCCGCTCCGACCCCGTGGTGCGAGCCAGCCTCGGTTTGAAAGGTTGACCGCAAATTTGCCATGACGGCCTGTCGGTGAATCGCCATGGCAATGCGTCCCTCACGGCCTTCGCTTGGAAGATCGTCCAGAAATTGTCTTAGCGGGCGGCTGTCTTCGTGTGACCAGCGCCAAATCGCTGGGTCCAGGCCTTGTGACGCCACGAGCGCGCTAAGCATCTCCAAGAATGACTGCATCTTCTCCTCTGAAGGGGCAGGGTGGACACGGTAGATTGGCTCAACGAAGTCGGCTCCATGAGCTGCCAAGTAGCGTGCCCCCTCAATATTGCACAACAGAGAAAGCTGCTCGTTGTACCGCTCAACATCCCTGCGCACGCCACTGCTTGTGGTGAAGCGCATGCCACCACCGCTGAGCTTCGCTGAAACTTCTCTCCGACGGTAGCGAACCACGCCGCGCTCTTCTGCAAGCGACATTCGCAGTCTGCCGACCAGTGCCAGCCGTCGTAGGCTTTGATCGACCTCGTCTCCAAAACCATCGCCACCGGCATAGAATCGTTGCACCGATTCAAAGGACAGTTTTCCTCGACTTCGAATTCGAGACGGAACAATCTCAGTTTTTGTGCAACGGCCCTCGCTATCGAGGTACATTGAGAAAACGACAGCGCGACGGTCCACGTTTTCGTTTAGCGATACGAGTCCTTCGCTTAGAGCGCGTGGAAGCATCGGGACCATGATTCCTGGAAGGTAATAGCTTGCCGCTCGTCGCAGCGCCTCGGCATGGAGAGGTGTTCCCATCGCAACGTAATACGAGGCGTCTGCAAGCGCGTAGTGCACGACATAGCCTTCGCCTTCGCCTTCATCGACGTAGACAGCCTGATCTAGATCCATCGAGTCGGCGCCGTCGATTGTCACAAAAGGTGCGTGAGAGAAGTCGAGCAGTGTCTTGTCATCGATGCCAGTCTCTTTGAGCAGTCCGGCAACCTGGCGTGTGGCCTTTGGGGGAAAGACCGGATCAAGGCCATGCTTTGCGGCTAGCTCGTAGAGCGCGGCCTGCGCCGAGTCAGCCTCAGCTAGTAGCGTGTGATCCGCCTCGTGCACCTCAACGATCGCGCCCTTGTCAAACTCGCTTCGCGTGGGCGTCGTGCTGTCACCGAAGAGGTCACAGATTTGATCGCCTCGAACAATGCCCACAAAGTGGTTCGCGTATCCCATGCCGCAAGTGTCTCAAGTCCTCTTACGTATCTCTAGCCCGATGCGCAATCACGCGACGGATCGCCATTGTGCACGGGATATGACTGGCGTGCTCATTGGCAACGCTGGCCCGAAACGCTTCGCGCAAGTCGAGAGTTTCTTCGGCCGAAACGTATGCAAGGTCGTACACCGTGGACAGTCTCGTCCACACTTCATCGAAGGTTCCCCCAAAGTCGATGTAGTGGTCGGAGATTTGTAGTTCGTTGCGAAAGCCTTTGTGGCTTGTGAATAGCTCGACAAGCCCCTCCTCTGTGCGGCCTCTTCGTTCACCAATACTCGGAACTCGCGTGTCGTCTCTTCGTCGCTCGCTCAAGAGTTCCAAGAAGCTCTCAAAGGTGTCGCCGAGCTTTGGACCTCCCCCAATAATCGCCGCAAATCGCCCAGTAGGGGTGAGCACTCGTGCAAGCTCATCTACGACAACATGCAGGTTTGCCATGAGATGAAATGCGAAGTGCGACACTGCCAAGCTAAAGGTGCAAGGCGCAAAGGGAAGGCTCTGTGCCTTGGCTTGCGCGACGATGAGGTCTGCATGTCGTTGTCGCGCGGCCGCGAGCTCGTCGGGAGAGAAGTCCACTCCCACGGGATGCCGATGGTTTGGGCGCTTTGCGAGCAGCGATAGAAGATGCCCGTCACCACAGCCAATATCCAAGACCGAGTCTTGGTTTGCGAGAGATGAGAGTAATTCGTAGGAGGACTCGCCTGTCTCTAGGCTCGCGCCAGCAGAAAAGGCGATGCGAGTGCAGCCAGGATGGCGGCGATGGAACTCCAGCAAGAACGCCTCAGCTCGGTTCATGCTGGACCTTAGCGTAGCGAGCAAGAGCTGTCACTGGTGAGACAAACTGTTTGAGCGTATTGTCCTCTGTATGCCCCAAACCCACTACAGCACATGCTCTCTCTGCGAGGCGACTTGCGGGATCGTCGTAGAAACGGAGGGGCGTCGCGTGCTCAAGATTTACGGTGACGAAAATGACGTTTTCTCCAAGGGCTACATTTGCCCCAAGGCTGCCGCCTTACAAGACCTTTACGAAGATCCCGATAGACTCTGGGAACCCGTCAAGCGCACGACAACGGGCTGGCGAACGATTTCTTGGGAGGAGGCTTTTGACGAAGTTGCAAAGGGCATTCTGGTAACTCAGAAAGCGCATGGTCGCGATGCGCTGGCATTCTATCTGGGAAATCCCTCGGTGCACTGTCTGGGCATCATGACCCTTGGCCAGTTGTTCATCCGCAGCGTTCGAACCAGAAGTCGTTTCTCGGCAACCTCGGTGGATCAACTGCCGCACATGCTTGCGGCCCAGCAGATGTTTGGCAACCAGGTGCGTATACCCGTGCCCGATATTGATCGCACGGACTTCATTGTGATCGTAGGAGCGAATCCACTGGTGTCGAACGGTAGCGTCATGACGGCTCCTGGAATGAAGTCACGTCTCAAAGCCTTGAAGTCACGCGGCGGCACCGTTGTCGTGATCGATCCACGAAGGACGCAAACCGCAGCGATCGCCAACGAGCATCATTTCATTCGGCCTGGAACCGATGCATTCTTGCTTCTCGCGATCGTGCAGGTTCTGTTTGCAGAGAACCTCGTTTCTGTTGGCCGCCTTGAGGCTCTGGTCGACGGAGTGGACGAAATGCGTGTGCTCGCGAGTGAGACAAATCCCGAGAGCGTCGAGCAAGTAACAGGAATGGATGCTGAGTCGATTCGGGCGTTGGCGCGGGGGGCAGCGAAGGCCAAGCGCCCTGTCTTCTACGGACGCATGGGGGCATGCACCCAGGAATTTGGCGGGCTCACAGCTTGGTTGCTCAATGTGCTCAACATTCTCATTGGCTCGCTCGATGAACCGGGCGGTGCGATGTTTGCGAATCCTGCGGTTGATCTGCCTGGCCTGGCGAGTCGATTTGGTCTCAAGGGGCACTACGATAGATACCGGTCTCGGGTACGCGATTTGCCGGAGTTCTCTGGGGAGCTTCCAGTGGCAACCATGGCCGACGAAATGCTTGTCGATGGCGATGGAAAGATTCGAGGCCTTGTCTCGATTGCTGGCAATCCCGTTCTCTCCACTCCGAATGGTCCAAAACTCGAGTCGGCCCTTGCTGGGTTGGACTTCATGGTCGCAATCGATCCGTACATCAACGAGACGACTCGACATGCGAACATCATTTTGCCCCCTACGACCCCGCTAGAACGAGATCACTACGATGTTGTATTTGGTCTTCTCATGGTGCGCAACAATGCGAAGTACGCCCCTGCTGTCTTTGAACGCCAGCCAGAACAGCGGCATGACTGGGAGATCTTTGCGGAGTTGTGGGCGCGACTGCAAAAAAGCGGGCCACTCTCAAAGGCGAAATCCTCGCTTTTCAAACGAGCGCTCTTGAGAGGCGGGCCGCGAGCCGTTATCGGCATGGCTCTTCGAACGGGTCCGCATAAGCTATCGCTAAGAAAACTTCTTAAGAGTCCCCACGGTGTCGATCTTGGGGCACTGAAGTCAATGATGCCTGCTGCTTTGGCGACCAAGGATGAGCGTATTCACCTTGTTACAGACCCATATCGCAAGGACCTTGCTCGATTGCACGCCTCGAAAGAGCGTGAGTGTGAGTTTCCGCTGCGCCTCATTGGCCGGAGACATCTGCGAAGCAACAATTCGTGGCTTCACAACAGCGAGCGCCTTGTAAAAGGTAAGGAAGGGTGCACGCTACTCATGCATCCCGACGATGCGGCCTCCTACTCAATCAGCACAGGTGATGAAGTCACCATTGCGTCTGCGGCTGGCGAAGTCCGGGTTGGTGTTGAGGTGACCGACGAGGTTTTGCGTGGGGTTGTGAGTCTGCCGCACGGCTGGGGACACTCAAGATCTGGAACACAGACGCGCACCGCTGAGAAGCACGCTGGTGTTAGCATGAATGATCTAACGAACGATGCGGCAATCGATGTGCTGTCGGGAAACGCGATCCTAAATGGGGTGCCCGTACGACTGGTGACCTAGCGAGGTTTACGGCGGCTCACGGCACCTCTTCTAGGTGCCTTTGTCGTGCTCTTGCGCAGATGCACATTCATTGTAGAGTTTTTCTTAGGGTAGAGCTTTCGCCGATACGTCTGATAGCCGGGGCTTGAGACCGACACTTGCACGCTCTCGAATGCTGGGATATTGCGCTTCAGTGGCGCCTTGCCAACTCGCTTTTTGTTGAAACTCACGGAAGCTTTGTTTGGAGTGCTCTGTACCCGGAGTGTGACGATTGGCCTCTTCATGCGCAGCCGCAACTTGTTGGGCGTGTCGGAGTTGAGCACAATTTCCGCACTGTGATTTACATAGCGTGGGTGTGTCACGACCAGTGGGTTGGAACCACACGGAGCTTCTGCTTGTTTTGCTCCACGTCGCACTTCGTGGTCGCCTATCTTCACGATGGCATCCTTTGGCACCAGGTCCAGCCGCAGGTTGCACATCGTCATTTGACTTGGTGCTAGGTCAGGCTGTGGCGGGTCGTTTGTTGCTACAACCGGTGGGGTTGGCTGTGCCGCAACTTCCGTTGGCTGTGCCGCAAGTTCCGTTGGCTGTGCCGCAAGTTCCGTTGGCTGTGCCGCAACTTCCGTTGGCTCTGTCGCAATCTCCGTTGGCTCTGTCGCAATCTCCGTTGGCTCTGCCGCAATCTCCGTTGGCTGTGCCGCAACTTCCTTTGGCTCCGTCTGCTCAGGGGGGACATTGGCGATGGCATTCGTAGCCTCGGTGTTTTTCTTAGCAACGGGGGCGCTGTCACCGTTGGTCCCCTCAGGCTGCAACTCGGCGGGCTCTGCTGCTTCGGCAACGGTGGCCTTGGGGCTCGCATCGTCGCCACCTGAAGCGAGAAGCCCAAAACCAAGCCCAGCAACGACGCACAGGCCAACGAGCCCGATCGCCTGATTCAACGTGACGGTTATCGTTCTAGGCGGTGCCGTTGGGTGGGGAGCACTTCCTTGCCCATCAGGGATTGGGACTGGGGAGTTCTGTGAGGCGACTGCCGGGGTTGGTATGAGCGGCGCCAAGGCAACGGGATGAACCTCTTCCCCCTCCGCAACGAGCAGTTGGACTGAGAC
Source organism: Kofleriaceae bacterium (assembly GCA_024762925.1). GTDB lineage: Bacteria > Myxococcota_A > Polyangia > Haliangiales > Haliangiaceae > NORP324. Next base: position 68,422 of record JANTGM010000003.1, read on the forward strand.
TGCGCCGGGCGCGTTTGGTGGCGGCAGCGTAGCGCCGGGCACGTTTGGCGGCAGCGTAGCGCCAGGCGCGTTTGGTGGCGGCAGCGTAGCGCCGGGCACGTTTGGTGGTGGCGGCGTAGCGCCGGGCACGTTTGGTGCCGCCCCAGCCTCTAAGGATTTCTCTGAGGCCAGAACTGCATGCGCGTCGGGGGTGGATGGTGCGAGCATCGGCACATCGGGGACTTCGGGTCTCGCCGGGCTGGGCTGCGGCGGCTGAGCCTGTGCACTTGCGGGAATCTTCGGTGGCCGTGGAATGTACTTGGATGACTGTTCCAAGGACTCTCCGGATTCGGGGGAAGCCGGCTCAATCGGTGGAGCCTTGATGGGATTCTGTCTCGCATCAAGAGCGGAGATATCGAGCTCCCCAGTCTCTTCGTAGAGTGTGCACTCGATGAATGCCTCCAAACTCTGTGCCGCCAACTCGCCAAACGGGTTCGCAGGCAAGATGATGCTCGATCCTTTGGTGCGCCCTGGAGAGTCGCCTTCAGGCGATTCACGTTTGGCTTCCACTTCCTCGGCCTCTGACGAGTCTGCTCCTTGGGACTCATCGGTCTTGTCAGTGGCTGTTGCATCTTCAGACTCGCCAGCTGGCTGCACCGCTTCTCGTTCTTCTGAGCGTCGTGCGGCGGCGAGGTCATCGGCGTCGGGCTTGGAGACGATGGTTGGTACATCAAAGCTCTCGCTCTTCTTACCGGACTTTCCGCTGGAGACAGCTTTGTTGGACGCATTTAGCTCTCGCAGCAGAATGCGCCCCATCGTGTCGAGCTTGCGGAACTCCACAACCATTCCTGGTCGCTCGAATCGATTGTCGTTAGTCTCGAACGACTCTTTGATCGTGCCAGCGCCTGCCATGACTGGCTTGCCATCCTTCAACGTGATGGCGAATTGAATATCAATGCCGCTTGGGCGAGGAACTTTGGTCGCGATGAAGATCGAATTGGGCGTGCAGAACTTGCGGAAGACCGCAGTAAACTCATCGAGTGTTGAGCAACCCGACGCAATTCGCAGTCCCTTGCCGGCAGCCGGCTTCGCTCCCATTGCCACGAGCGTAATTCTATCTCAGGAAACCGACTGGACGTGATGGCTTCGACGACAACCTACGGTAGGAATCTCAACTACCTGCGTGGTGGCTAGGACTCTTGCCCCAGGTGGCTAGGCGAGTAGCCAGGAAGCGCTCTGGGCCTGCGACCTGAGGTATCAGATGCTGTAAACCAAGGCGTTTTCTTGTTGCGAAAAACGCTGCGCACTCTCTGATTTGAAATCGTTAGATGATGGCCAATTTGATCTCTGACTCAACGTGTCAAGTGGTACGAGATGTGCTCTGTGGTCGCACATCATGTCAACCAGGATCCAACTCAAGAGAATCGTTTTGAGCGTCGGCGTAGCTGCCGTCGCGATTGGGGGCCTTTCAGCCTGTGCTGTGGACGACCGGCAGCCGTTTGATACGGAAGCGGGCAATCCCAAAGGCGTGGGTGGGAAGACTGATGCTTGGGCGTCTGCGGATAGCCCCTTCATCTTTGATCCCGACGTCAATACTACGTACGCAGAGCTACCAAAGACGGGCGAGGCGACGGCAACGCCATGGGCCTCAAGCTACTGGCCGTATTACGAAGACAGCATCAACCATCGCTGGGACGGCGAAGACAGCAAGTCTGCAGCTCAGAAGTTTGAGGATGCGTTTGGGCTCTCTGGCGTTGAAGATGGCGTATCTCGTGAGCATGGCGTGGAGAGCCAAGATCACCGAACGGCTTGCACGACCGATGACGAGTGCGACGACAAGAAGGTTGAAGCTTGCGCGATTCGCCATGGCGAAGAGGCGGGCTTCTGCATTCCAACGTGGTTTGGCATTTGCCCAGCATGGGCTGGCGCTGCAGTCACTCTTGCTGAGCCGGAACACCCAGTGGAATTTCAGGGCGAGACGTTCAAGGTCAACGACATCAAAGCCCTTGTGAGTTTGTCGCATGAGCGCGTTGGCTCAAAATTCGTTTCCCTGCGTTGCAACACAGATCCAGACGACATTGAGCTTGATGAGGATGGCCGGCCCAAGAGTAGTAGTTGTCGTTTCACGAACCCAGCCACCTATCACATCTTGTTGGCAAACTACTTGGGGCTCCGCGGAGAGTCTTTTGTGGAAGACCGAACCTTCGCTGCAGAAGTCTGGAACCAGCCAATTCGCGGTTTCAAGATCGACGAAGAGCGCGAGGTTAGCATTACCGAAGCCAACGAACTCATTGGCGTTCAGCCAGACAATGTTGTGAAGGTCAAGGAGACGGGCACTGCAAAGAAGGACGAGTGGAGGCATTTCGGTCCGTACCAAGTCAATGGTGGCGACAGCATCAACGTTGCGATGACTGGCAACAACGACGCCGACCTTCACGTTCGCCTCGACGGTGAGCCAACGGATACAGAGTTTAACTGTCGTCCGTTTAGTGACAACACCGTAGAAAGCTGCAACTTGGTTGCTTCGGCCAATAGCACCGAATTCTTCGTGTCGGTCAAAGGCTTCGCCGATAGCTCTGACTTCGAGCTCAACATCGAGCACGGAAGTGTACCCACAACCTACAAGTTCAACTCGCAAGCGACGAGCCTTCGCTACGTGAAAAACACCGTCAGCTGGATCTCCGAATCTGCATCGACGGCAGATGGCAACCTCTCAAGCCGAATCGACAGCTTCACACGCACGGACACCTATGAGTACATTCTTGAACTTGACGATGATGGCAAGCTCCTGGGTGGGGAGTGGGTTGGCAGCAGCAAGACCGACCACCCCGACTTCGTTTGGCTCCCGACTACTCTCTCTACTTCATCCCGAGTTGCCAGTGGGAAAATCAAATGGGGCGACGTTAAGAAGATTTATGAGTTGTCAGTCGATGCTGGCGATCCTGTAAGCGAGAGTCAATGGAATGGCAATGGCTCGATCATCAGCATGACCTCAGGTACTGACACAGGCTTCGGTCTCAACAAGGACATGAGCCGAGTGCACCCAGGAAACACCAACCCCGCAGTGTTCTTCCAGTGGGAAATCGATGGCCGCGACGGTCGTCGATTGGAAATCAAGGGTGGCGGACAAGCGACGATTACCTACGGCTCTTGGAGTGACCGCTCAAGCGATCGTGTCTACAAGAATGTCTCTCTTCCATTCGTTCTCGACCCAGCGAAAGACGGCAAGAACGTAAGCGACGGACAGTACTTTGTTGTCGCCGTTCAGTTTGACAAGGAGCCAGCGGCCGTAACCGATGTGAGCGCAACCGCGACCTCTGCTGGAGGTTCCTCTGCAACCAGCGAGGCTGCTCGTGGCTTTGACATCACCGTTGATGGACACACATGGAACGGAAATGCTTCGGTGATTAGCCACAGCTCGGGTAGCAAGACCGGATATGGTCTTAACTACGATATCGCCAACATCCACCCGGCCAGTGACAAGAACCCTGTGGTCTTCTTCCAATGGGAAGTCTCAGCTGCCGACGGCAAGACACTAGAGATTTCTGCCGACGGAATGACGACCGCGACAATAACCTATGGAACGTGGGCCGATCGCAAGAGCGATGTCACTCGAACCGTGAGCTTGCCCCACACCATCGACCCTGCTGCTGATGGCAAGGACACCAAGGATGGCAATTGGTACGTCGTCAAGGTTGCCTTTGACAGCAAGCCTGCGAAGACGACAGCTGTTTTGGCTAAGACGCCAAACGCCAATCCGCAGTAAGCGACAAGCCCGGCATGATGAAAGGGACGCACTTCGGTGTGTCCCTTCTTCATTTGTGCGCCCAGCATGGGAATCCGCCTCGGTTTACTGAATCGTTCTCGCAGGACGCTTCGATCAGCGAGAAGCGCACAGCCAGATCCTGGATTGGATCGGTCGGGTCGATCTTAACGGTAACTGTCTTTGGCGCTAAGAGATGGCATTGCTCGGATCGCTAACTTCACCGCCTTCACGGACAGCAATCACTTCGAGCACCCGCAGCAGGTCTTCGAGCTGGTAGGGCTTTGCGAGGACATGAACATTGGATTCTGGAGAATAGGTGGTGTTTGCCAATTCTTCTGAGTAGCCTGATACGATGACTACGGGAAGTGAGATGCCTTCTGCGCGCATCCTCGTAAGGAGCTTGGGGCCGCTAAGCCTTGGCATAATTGCATCCGTAATCACAATGTCAAAGTTCGGTTGCCCATCAGGTCCCGAAGCATCGTCTCTGCTCTGAATCAGGCGCTGGAGTGCCTCTAGTCCATCTTTGGCAACTTCGATTTGCATGCCAAGGTGACGGAGTGTGCGGGCCATGGCTTCGCGAACCTGCGAGTTGTCCTCGACAAATAGAACGCACCACTTGCGTGTTGGATTCAACAAACCAGCCGGCGGTGGAGCGTTGTCGGACTGATGGCGGTTGGGAATCGCAGGAAGCCACACCTCGAAGGTGGTTCCCTCGCCCACCTCGCTGGAAATCTCAACGGTGCCGTTCTTGGAGCGCACAATTCCGTAGACGGTCGCCAGCCCCAGCCCAGAGCCGCGCTCCTTCGTCGAATAGAACGGCTCAAAGATGCGATCGAGAGTTGCCTTGTTCATGCCCAGTCCTTGGTCTTGCACACTGAGGACACACCAGCCATCTTGCGAACCTTCAACTTCCATTCGAGGATTCAAGGGCGGCTGAGGACGCCAATTCGTTGTGATCAGCAACTTGCCACCATCCGGCATCGCATCGCAGGCGTTCACCACAAGATTGACTAGGATTTGCCCGAGCTGAGTTTGACTGCAGTTTGCCAACTCGACATCCGGCGATAGCTCGTAGTTCAGCTCCGCAGATTCAGGTACGAGCCGTGTGAGCATTCGATGAAGATCTAGGACTTGCTCGTTCACAGCAACTTCAGACATCTCATCTTGAGTTGGCGCGGAAAACGACATGAGATCCTTTGTAAGGCTGGCCGCACGGTCTGCTGATGCGATGATATCCGTGGCAAGTGCTTGCGTAAGCTCCTTTGAACTTTGCCGGCGAACCAACTCAGCGTTTCCAACGATGGAAGTGAGAATATTGTTAAAATCGTGAGCGACTCCGCCGGCAAGTCTGCCAAGAGCTTGCATCTTAGAAGCGCGCTCGAGCTCTAGCTTGAGCTCTTGTCGTTCGTACTCATTTTGCCTTCGTTGCCAGCTGCGCAAAGCTCCGAGCCGCATGAACCAAACAGAAATCACCGCCATCCCGAGGCCAAACCAGTAAATCCCGTGCTGCTGTCCTGCTTGAAGTGTGGCCCACAGGGCATCATTGGGACTTGCTTGAAGAATCCACTGGCGGTTGAGAAGCTGCACAGAGGCACGTGCGACGGGGTGACGGGATCCAATGCCAGGGGGGGGCGTCGAGTAGACAAGGCTCTTGTTGTCGTAGATGCTCACGTCGTAGTGGTCGAGAATTCCGGCGGAGAGAGACTGGTCGACAAGATCTGACAAGCGAAAGACGGAGTTGAGCATGCCCTTGAGTTCACCGGTATCTGTATACACAGGCGTGTATGCGGCCATGCCCCGGCCGCCCTGAAACAAGTCAAGTGGGGCCGTGAGACGAGGTTCGCCAAGCTCGCGCGCTGCGAGGAATGCCGTGCCAGCCAGTTCATTGTTGAGAACATTCTTGCCGATGGCACCTTGGTTAAGTTCTTCTGGCACGACGACTTGAATGTTGCCGTCTGCATCGACCCAGTTTAGGGCCTGGTAGCCACCAAAGTTATCTTGCAGGGCGTGGGAGCGGATTCGAAACGTGTCAGGCTCGATCAATTCTGCGCTCAACCCGCCGCCAAGAGAACTCGTCGCTGAGAGCCGCGCGTCAATGAAGCCTTGTAATCGCAGAGCCGCCTGATTGGTTGCCAGTTGCACCTGCCTCATCGTGCTTCGTTGCCAGTCGCGATCGACGAACCACCAGGTACCGAAGATTGCACTGACGAGTAGAACGAGAACTCCCAGCGGCATCCACGTCACCGATGGTGGTGGACCTGCCTTCTTGTTCTTGCGTCCCACCATCTTTGCGAGAGCATCGTAGCAAATCGCCAAGGCGGAGTTTCATGATGTGGATCCGTTGGGAGACTTGATGGATAAACCTAGCGAGTCTTCGAGCAGGTTCCAGAGAATGCAGCGGAACGCAGGGCTTAGCGGCACTCCTGGAACCGGCACACCGAGCGTGTCTACCGGGCGCGCTTCGTGCTCCCCCGGCTGCGCAATACCCGCCGCAGGTAAGCCTATGGGACCAGAAGTGACACCGTCTCGCTTTCCTGCCCACCCGGGTTACGGACAGCGAACTCGTAGCGCCCTGGTGGAAGCCCTCCCTCGAAGTACAGTAGGATTTCTTCGCTAGAGATGTACCCAGACACACCACCGGCTTCCTCTAGGAGCACACCACCTACGAATATTTCGGACTCCCGGCTAATTGCGTCACCGGTCATTGTGTAGCCCGATGCCTCTTCGCCACCAACGAGAATCAGGCTCTCTCGCACGTCCGAGAGCAGGGGAGTGCTTGCGCGAAGCACCGTTGTCTCGATGGTTGCGATGCCATCTGCGCTGAGCGCTTCACCGAGTACTGTGTCGTTCGCGTCGTAGAAGCGAATGCGGCGCTCGCCAGTGATCAGGGCACCATTGGCATCGGCAAGCATTGCTTGAAGTTGCACGGGTTTCCCGGGAGCGGCGTTTGGCGCGCCTAGTACAAAGATGTGCTCCACTGGGCCGGGCGCCGCGCGGAGACGCCGCAAGGCGGGACGAACGGTCCAGTCTCCGACGTCGTCGGGAAACGGGCCGGCTGCCGTGGACAGATCCACATTGACGATGAAAAGCAAGTCCGCCGTATCATCCGCATCGAACTGGACTTCAACCGCGCCGCCTTCCACCTCGAACGTGCTGACCGCAACTCTTGGCGAGGCGTCGAGCTCGACCTGTGCTCCTTCGATGGCGGACGCACTCGCTCCCACCAAATCTGCGATCTCTTGGGCATCAATCTTCAGAGTGACGCTCTCCCCCACTTTGCCCTCGAGCTCAACGATGTCTTCGCTCACATGGCGATTGGCATCGCCTCGCTGCTCCGCTGCCAGGTCTCCGAGTGCCATTGTGCCAAATCGAACTGCCGAGGCGCTCTGGCGCTGGCTGAGGGCGAGCCGCTGCGCGTCCGGTGTGGAGTTTCGGTAGGTAAGAAAACCTCCTAGAACCGCATCACGCGTGGCCTCTCCGCTGCCGTCACTGGCAACAATGTCACCCTCCATCTGCGCCATGATTCCGTCGAGAGACGTGTTTGGGCAGTCTCGGCAAATGTCGACATGCCCTTGCGCAAGGAAGTGCCCGAAGAAATCGGCCATCGTTGTTGCAGGGCGATCTTCCGCTGGCCCAGCACCGGTGGTCTCTGAAAGCATACTCATGGTCGGCGAAATCAATGAAGCCTGCTCTCTGAGCATGCTCGCCCGGAAGCCCGTCGCCGGCATGCTGCTTAGACGGGCATTGTCGGTGGCGATTTGTTGGAATGGATTGTCCGCGAGGTCGAACTCCGTGCCCACAACGGTTCGCGGGTCGTTATCGATGAGCTGAGTCGGTCGAACCAAGAAGGCTCCGCGCACATCGAGAACGAGGTCGAAGTTGAGGAAGGGAAAGAAGGACGCCGAGGCTTTTTCAACGCTGCCAAGAGCCTGGAAGCCGCGCGCAAAGCCGCGCTCCGAGCTGTAGAAGACCGTGGCTCCAAGGCCTACAAAGCCCATGTTGTAGGTGAAGTGAATGCCGAGAAGAGATTCGAGGAAGTCCACCGAAACCGTATCGCCGTCGGGGCTCTGCACACATCCGATAGCGCTCCCTGCGGAAATAAAGCCCAGCGTCGTGGGTAACTTGAGCGAGGTTGCCTCAGCCACCGCGGCAAAGATGCCATCACCCGTGTAGTACATAACTTGCGAGACACTCTGTGCCTTGACGAGAGAACCTGCTGACTCAAATAGCGACTGCCAACAGATCATTCCGTTGCCCAGCGTGCGGATCGTAGTCGGCTGAAGCGAGGCGGACTGCCCACCTTCGATAGCGGCTCGGGTGGACGACTTGCTCGAAAATGACAGTTCTTCCACAAGCCTCCTTTTTCGCTGCTCGAAGCTCATCGCCTCTGTTGGCACTCGAGAGTTTCTCGACTGCATCTCCTGGGGCTCGACCACAGCGGCTTCGGAGCGCAATGCCACGGCTTCCAAATCTGTGAGTAAGCCAACCTCGACCTCTTCGCTGACCACCTGCGCATCGTCAACGAGTACTGCTCGAATGCCAACGGCGACTCCAGGTTCGAATTCGGAATCCGCTTGGCCGCAACCGCTAAGGCCGGTAAGAGCAAGCGCGATCGTTGGGGCGTAGCACGCAAGCTGCGACCAGGGCGACGAATGCTTGCGAGCGCTCGGGGGATTGGGAGGGGTGTTTTTTGTGTTCATGCCCGAGGTATCGACGGCGGCGAATCCGAGTTGCGACCGCTCGACGAGAATCAGCTGGCGGCACACATTCCCCCAGAAGCAGAGCGAATCCCGGCAAGTGAGCGCCCGTATAGGCCTTGTGCCGCCACAAGTTCCGCGTGCTATAGAGACTCCGACATGTGGCAACCGCCGGGGCGAATCAAGCACGCGCTCTAGTGTAATGCTGCTGTAGAGCAGCAGACCGCGACACGCGGCTATCGTGGCTTATAGAGCACGATGGCCGCTGGTCGTTTCGGCTCTCGGAAAAAAGTCCCCCAGCAATGCGGAAAGCGCGAGCAGAGTGCACCAAACTTCGCGCATGCACACACGGCTCATAACAAACGTACTGATTGGCGGCATCACCTTGTCCCTCGCCTTGGCTGGATGCAAGAAGAACGAGAAGAAGGATGCTCCCTCACAAGACGAGACGGCGACCAAGACGGAAGCTCCCGCCAAAGATGAAACAACGACCGAAGCTCCTGCCAAGGACGAAGCCGCAGCCAAAGATGCTGCATCTGTGGGAGAAGCCGAGACACGTCCTGAGGGGGTTGTTGCGGAAGCCAAGATCACCGCCGCTTCGGGAAGCGAGGTTGCCGGTGTCGTGTACTTCAGCAATGAGGGCGACAAGGTGAAGATCGAGTGGAAGCTCGGCGGGCTCACGCCGGGCAATCACGGATTCCACGTCCACGAAAAAGGCGACTGCAGTGCGCCTGATGCCAAGAGCGCGGGCGGGCACTTTAACCCGAGGAAGATGGACCACGGAGCGCCGATGGATGGAGCGCGACACGTGGGCGACCTTGGCAATGTGGTTGCCGATGACAAGGGTATGGCAGAGAAGTCCCTCATTCTTCCCAAAGCGAGCATCTCGTTGACCGACGGGGATGAGCACAACATCATCGGACGCGCAGTGGTCGTTCATGGTGGAGAGGACGACATGGACTCGCAACCTTCGGGCAATGCGGGACCACGTGTCGGCTGCGGTGTGATCACCGCTGTTGCTGCCGAGTAGTCGGTTCTAGGACCTTCGAGGCGGCACGAGCACGGAGCGAAACTCCACGCTGGTGGTGCCGCCTCACGCACTTTGTGAAAAGCGCAGCGTACGAACAACGGTGATGACGCAGCTGGAGACGCTGATGCACGGCGTGGACGTTGCCACGGCACTACCTACTTTGGACCTACTCTTCGGACGATGATTGTCCCGATGGTAGCGATTGCACTGATGAGGACGGGGGCGTCTGTCTCATGGCGTGCCAACTTCCCTTCAACTGCAGGGTGGCGAAAGAGCTATGGCCCTGCTGGCAAGTCGACCATGACGCCCATGATGATGAGACACATCTCGTCGGTTGTCTCTTCGCCAAGCAAGACGTCAATGGGGTTGGCGAGGCCTTCATCTTGTAGCATTCGGGTGACGCCTGGGTTTTCAAGGGAGTTGTCGTAGCCGCATTCGATCTTGATGGTATCGCCAGTGCCAATGGTTGGTAGCTCGCCGTATTCCGCATCGTAAAAGTAGGTTTGTTGCCAGTCGAAATCCCAGCTTGGCATATTGACTAGGCATTCTTCTGAAGGCTCTCCTTCCGGTGGCGTCGCTCTCTCAATCGTGACTTTCATGTCGGTGCCTACATAGTGCATATGCGGAAACATGGCAGTCACCGGCAGTCTCGGTCCGTCATCGAAGTCGAGGGCGAACTCCATGCGCTCGATATGGCCCTGAATACCCGCGGGCACTCGAAATTCGGTGCCGCCCACGTCGTTGGGACCGGGAAGTAGGTTGGGCGCTTCAAACGCGTTCCCGACAACAGAGAAGAAGAACATGCGCTTTGGTGGTTGGCTCTCGAGCCGCAAATCGATCGTCGTGAGATCTGGAGCGTGGTCGTTCCCAGTTGGGTGATAGTGCATCTGCAACACCATCATGGTGTCGGCGCCGATAGGAATCGCCGACTCATTGGGCGTCTCCGTGGGCGCCTGCCCAGGAACCCAAACCCCAAGAGGATAGGAGCCCGGTACGGCGACTCCACCTGCGCAATCCCAAACGCCATCGGGGCCAGCGAGTTCGTTCATTGTGGCAATTCCCTCAGCGGGTACAACGGAGAGCACAGCGTGATGATCGGTCTCAAGGTTGCCAGGGTTGAACTGCAGTCCCGTGAGCCAACTCAGTTGGTCAATCTCTGGGTCGATGACAAGACAGATAAGCTGATCGCGAGTTCCAGAGGGAGTGAACGCCGCTGGAGGCGCGACCTGGGCATTCTTACCTTCCAAGTCGTATTCGGCGCGCTCGGGAATAGGAGTCGCGGTGGCAATGTCGCCCTCGGCCGTACCGTCTTCGATCCACAATCCGAGCGTCGCGATTTCCTCCGCAGAGAGTCGCGGATCGTTCTGCCAAGAGTGGCGGGGTTCGCAGTCATCGGATGAAATGGCGCTCCAAGGTGGCATCTCCCCGCTCTCTATTGCGGCGAGCAAAACCGGCGCAAGAGACGAGCTCGTTTCGTAGTTCTCCAGGGAAAAGGGGCCGATGCCACCTTCGTAGTGACAGCTCACACAATGCTCCGCCAAGATCGGCGCGACGTCCTGATGCCAAGTTGCCCGCGGCGCAACTTCTGGCTCGCTCCCAGCGTCAGGCGAACTCGAGCCTCCCTCGAAGCTGCAGCCAGCAAGGATCACGATCGAGAGGGCAAGGGGATGAGTTCTCATACATGGGTACAAGAGCAACAATAGGGCCAGAGTTAAGCTGGCGGAATCACATGTAACGTGCGAGCGAGGCCATTCTCAAGAACCAACACGTTGTGGAGATGTCCTACAGCGAAGCGCCCACGCCTTGCACCACCTTGGCCTGGCTGCCTGGTTCCAGGGGCCACTGGCGATTTGACATTCTCGGCGGCTTGCCTTCAGAACGATTCCTAGGCGAGCGCCCACAAGCCTCAAGAGTACCTCCCGATGATGTGCTTGAAATTCGCGTGCGATTGTCTGTGTCACTTGGCAAACACCACTCGTGTCCGCGCTAATTCGCGCCGAGTAGCAAACTGGCGTTTGTGCCGCCAAAGCCAAGCGAGTTCGAAAGCGCTAGCTCGATTTTTCGATCAGTTGGCTCTAGAAGTGGCGGATAGTCCTCAAGCTCGCTGTCCAGAGGCGTTGCGCGGATTGCTGGTGCGATCCAACCTTCGTTGAGCATCCACAGCGTAAAGATTGCTTCAATCGCTCCCGCACCTGAGACCGAGTGCCCTGTGTAGCCCTTGGTCGATGAGTAGGTCACATGGCGATCGCCAAAGAGCTTTCGAATCGCGCGAACCTCGGTGACATCACCAAGCGGCGTCGAGGTCCCGTGCGTGTTGATGTAGTCAACGTCATCGGGGCTGCAGCCGGTCGTCGATAGAGCTTGGCTCATCGCTGCATAGGCGCCTTCTGATGTCGGTGCGACCATCGATCCGGTTCCGTCAGATGACATTCCAAAACCGCGAATCACTCCATGGATCTTGGCGCCTCGAGCTTCGGCATCGTCACGGCGCTCGAGAACGAGAATGCCAGTACCCTCGCCGAGGATGAAGCCCTGTCGATCCGCCGCGTAGGGGCGCGACGCTCGCTGTGGATTGTCATTGTCGCTCGAATTGAAGGCGCGCATTGCATCAAAGCCGGCGTAGAAGTGCATGTCTAGCGTTTCGGTTCCGCCAGCAATCGCCGCTCTTGCATGGCCGCTCTGAATCATTTGCGTTGCGAGCAAAAGGTTGTACGCACCACCTGCGCACGCCGCAGTGGCAGAGAACGATGGGCCGACGCTCTTGAGAATGCTTGCGAGGTTGGCCGAGACTGTGGATGACATGAGACGTGGAACTGACGTTGGCGCGATCTTGGTTGCCTTGCGCGTGGTCATCAGCTTGTCGTGAATTTCGCAATGAGTACCCACATCACCTGTTCCGCTGCCCACGACGACGGCGAGGTTGCGCGTCTCGACTTTTGATTCAGCAAGTGCGATTTGGGTAGCACGAAGCGCTCGCCTGGAAGGTGGCCCCATGAATCGAGATTCTTTCTTGCTAATCCCGAGAGCCGCATCCGAGACGTCGCCATGATAGACGCCCGCAATATTGCAACGGGCTCCAAAGTCGACTGCCGGTTGCCAAACCTCAAACGGGGCAGGCTTGCCGTATCGAACGTGGTTTCGAATCTCCGATGAGGCGTCGCCCATGTTGCAGCAAATACCGACTCCAGTGACAACGACATCTTGCGGGGATTTGCTGAACTTCATGGTTTGCCTGCCCTTGGCACGCGCCTCAAAGGGCCTAGGGCGACAGTAGGGTATCATAGTGAGAGGAACGTCTGCGCACAGCGCCTACTTGTATGGTGACGCTTCACACAGCAACACCAATCATGAAGAAACTCGTTCTATCCCTGTCTGCATGCTTTTGCCTTCCGCCTCGCAGTGTCCCAACAGCAACCATTCATCGAGGCCGGTCTATGGACCCTTTCACGTGGAGAGCATTTCGAACATTGTTGTTGGCGTGTTGGACTGCACGGTGGGTACTGAGTTGGCGACAGCAACCGTGACGAGCGAAGCGTTCGGTGCTCATGTTTGTACAGCTTTGTACAGCGGAAGATGTGTGCGATGGCGACTATCTCAATCACGATGAACAATCGAGGAATTCGGGTAAACCACGAGGACTATGCCCCACTGCAGGTCACCGCAGAGCAGGCCATCACCCGCAACGAGTACGCAATTGACGGAGGGAACTCTCCTTAAGCAAGTGGCTGGCCAGCGCTCGTTGCTCGCAGCTTCGCTCTGCTTTGCGGCACGCAAGCCGAGGTTGTTAGCTTGAAGCAATTGCCATCGTCTATCGATAGGAATACGCTATCGCCGAACCAACTCCGCGAAACGTGTCATGCCATCGATTGCTCAGCTTTCCTACCTCATTGCCGTCCACAGGACCCGGCACTTTGGCCGCGCTGCCACGCAACTTGGAGTGTCTCAGCCGACGCTGAGCATGCAGATTCAGAAAGTTGAGCGTGAGCTAGGCGTGGTGATTTTTGATCGGCAGAAGAAGCCTATCGAAACAACCGACCGGGGGAGAGCCATCGTGGAGCGAGCATGGGATGTGGTGAGTGCTCATGAGAACCTGATGCGACTCGCTGATGGGAATTTCTCCGCTCCGGCCGGGAAGTTTGGGCTAGGAATAATTCCTACCTTAGCACCGTATGTATTGCCTTGGTTCTTGCACAGCTTCTCCGAAGCCTTCCCTGCTGTGGAGCTATCCGTCTTCGAACGGCCCACCGATGAAATTCTCTCTGAGATTCTAAGTGGGCGCCTGGACGCTGCCATCTTAGCCACACCTCTGCGCGAACGTGCTATTACAGAGCGGGTCCTATTCTACGATCCATTTTATTTGTACTGTCATCGCGAGGATCCATTGCTTGATGCTGACGTTGTCGAGGTTGAAGACTTGGACCCTCGCAAGCTGTGGCTTCTTGACGATGCTCATTGCTTTCGAGCTCAGGTCGTGAACTTCTGCGGTATGCAGGAGCGTGCTCATCTTGGTTCGATTCGCTTTGCGGGTGGTAGCTTCGAAACCATTCGACATCTCATTGATGCATCCGAGGGGTACACGCTAATTCCCGAGACCTATGCTCGAACGCTTTCTCGAACCGTGCGACAGCGTTGCGTTCGACCATTTGAAACGCGTACGCCAACGCGCGAAGTAAGCTTGGTGCACCATCACAAATCCTGGAAGCTGGACATCACAGACGCACTGAGAACGTCGGTTGAGAAGACCACTCCCCGCCCCCTCAGACTGGTAGGACCCGAGGGCGAAATTCTCCCAATACGCCAAGCTACAGGGGCCTAGAGGCCAAAAGCAGCGCTTGACTCAGGGCGGGGAACCGGGATGATAGGCTTCCACAAACCAAGCTGGAGTACGACAATGAATCGCACCATTAAAATCTCATCCTTGCTTTCTCTCCTGCTTGTCGCAGCTGCCTGTGGCAATGATGACAACAACGGAATCGACTCTGGCAGTGTTGTCTACGATGCACAGCAAGGCATCGATGCGGCGATTGTCGATGCTGGCTCGCCCGACGCTGAGCCGGGGCCTGATGCCTTTGTGGCGAGTTGCACACCCACACCCGGTACGGCTGTGAGTGCCGACCTCATCGCGAGTGGCATGGATCGGCCAGTGTATCTCACCGCGCCCGCGGGTGATGCCCGCTTCTTCGTCGTAGAGCAACCCGGCGTGATTCAGTTGTTCATCGACGACACCATGCAAAAGACGCCGTTCTTGGATATCCGAGCGCTGGTTCGCGACACCGGAAACGAACAAGGGCTCCTGGGACTCGCGTTCCACCCCAACTACGCAACCAATGGTCGGTTCTATGTGAACTACACGGCCGCATCACCAAGTGGTGACACAGTGATTGCGGAGTACACGGTGAGCGCCGACACCAACGTGGCGGATCCAGCGAGCGCTCGCATCATCCTGCAAATTGACCAGCCTTTTGGAAACCACAACGGTGGCATGATCGACTTTGGTCCAGATGGCTACCTCTACATTGGTGTTGGAGATGGCGGTTCCGGAGGCGACCCTCTTCAGCACGGGCAAAACACAGCAACGCTTCTCGGATCGATGTTGCGTATTGACGTGGACGACACGTCAGAGGGGCAGTACGGCATTCCCACTGACAACCCGTTTGCAAACAGCCCGAATGGTGCCCTCGATCCACGACCTGAGATTTGGGCTTCTGGCTTGCGAAACCCGTGGCGCTTTAGCTTCGACCGCAGCAACGGTGATCTTTACATTGGCGATGTGGGCCAGAATGCCCTTGAGGAAATTGATGTGCAACTCGCGAACTCGACGGGTGGTGAGAACTACGGGTGGCGCACAATGGAAGGAGCAAGCTGCTTTAATCCATCCATTGGTTGTGACCAAACCGGGCTCGTGCTTCCCGTTGCGGACTACTCTCACAATGATGGCAGTTGTTCGGTCACAGGTGGCTATGTTTATCGAGGGCAATGCATGCCGGACATGGTCGGCAAATACTTGCTTGCCGACTTCTGCACCAACGTTGTTTCAACACTTACCTTTCCCACGAACAACACGCTCGAAACGCTCTCCAATTCGCTTGGCTCGAACATCACATCATTCGGACAGGATTCGGCTGGTGAGCTTTATGTACTCACCCTTGGTGGCATCGTTTCGCGGATCGTGATCGCACCGCAGTAGCAACTAGGTTTCAACCCAATTGTCGTTGGTGAGTGAGGTGAGGACGTGATCTTGCCAACGGCCGTTGATTCGCAGGTAGTTCTTGGCAAGGCCCTCCTCCTCAAATCCCAAGCGCCTAAGTAGCGAGCCACTGCGCACATTGCTCGGCATGTAGTTCGCCATGATGCGATGCAGGTTCTGCGGCCCAAACATGTAGGGAATGAGGGTGCGAAGCGCTTCTTCCATGAGTCCCTTGCCAACGAAGCGTTTGTCGAGACCATAACCGAGATAGGCTGCTTGCATGGGGCCACGCTGAATGGCACTGAAGGCGCACTTGCCAAGAATTCTCGGTTCGGCGTCATCGAGGCTGTATAGTAGCCGGTGCACCGAGATGCCAAGCTTCTCTGCACTCTCAAGTTCCGCGACTTTGTCGGACCAGAATTGTTCTGTGTAGTAGGAATCGTCGTTTGCAGGGCCACTCTCGGAGAAGTGCTCGCGATTGAAGGAGACGTACTTGGCCAATCTCGGCACATCGGCTGGTGTTAGCGCTCGCAGTGACAAGCGTGCGGACTGCAGTATCTTAGGGTCGGTCTTTGTCATGACTGCGGATCAGATGATGTGTGATCATGAACGATTCGCCAGCCTTCGGGGCGTCGCTCGAAGACGATCGTGAAGACGCCACTCGCTGGCTCCGGCAAATCTGCAAGCGACCATCGCCCGAGCATAACCGCACCATCTGCTCCCAAAGACTTCAGGTCGATGACCTCAAAAGCCAGTGTGCCCATCGTGCTTGAGTTGGTGCCGTAGCGTTCCAAGTACCGGTCGTGCGTCGCTTGCCAGCCCCGGCGAATCTGTGCGCCTGAGGTGAAGACAAGTTCTTCATTGTGAGCATAGCCCTCCATGAACGCCGAGATATCTCCACGATTCCATGCGACGCGTTGTTCATCGAGCAAGGTCGTGATGGCGTTGCGATCTGATGTGCGAAACGTTGGGGTCACGGAGGCGCAGGATAGCGCCAATGCGACGAGCGCGCAGGGTAGGGCTTGGAGAAAGCGCTTGGTCATGGTGGCGGCATCATACGCGTGCTTGCGCTACCTCGGTCGAAGTTCATACGCTTCTTTGATGAGACCTGCATGCGCCAGCTCATAGCCTGCAGTAAAGTGTGGCTGATGGTACTCGGTGGCCCGTGGATGGTCTTGAGGCCTAAGCACGCTAAGGCGCGTTGTGCAGGCTTCGGACCATGATGAAGGCCAGTCTAGCTTGCTGGAACGGTGGTGGCAGATGCCATAGGCTGCGACCGAGAGGTCGAGTAGCGGAGCCGACTTGGATTCGAGTTGCTGGCAGGATTGCTGCTTTTTCAAGGCATCACGACGGATGCGCGCCGGGAGCGGAAATTGCCGAATGAGTGTTGAGAGTTCTTCGGAGACAAGACCAACGCGGCCCGCTGCCGCTATCGACCATTCCACGCGCTTCGCATTGCGGAGGCTTTCATAGCGTTTTAGCAGTTGCGCTGCGCCTTCCGTCTTCGCGGTGATCCAACCGCCAAGCCAGCGATTCCAGCGCTCTCGAACGTCGGCCCGAGTCCCAAGTGAGTGGCGTGGCACTCTGGCTCGTAGAAACGTTTCCAGTTCATCGTCGGCGAGCCGAAATTGTGCGGCTCCTAGCCAATGCGTTGCCTCATCGATTGTTTTATCGTTGGCGGTTTCTGCGGACGCTAGCGCACCTTGTTGGCCAAGACGAATGGCATTGCGGAAGTTCTGTCGGGCTTGCTGTGCAAGGCGGGGCGTCCGGGGGATGACTCTCAGCTTGCTCACGGCTCCATCGCCACACGTCGAGGACGCATTCGCTGCTGAGACCTTACGCAGACAGAGGCCGTGTTGTGAACTCTGTGGGCAGCTCGCCTTCCACAAGAGGGAGCCAAGCCTTGCGTTTGCGATGAGGCGTTGACTGCGGGATTTTGCCGACGTGCTGGCTAAGAATTGTTCGTATGTGCGCTGAGCGTCTTGGAATTGACCGAGTTCTTCGTAGATGTAGGCACTTTGCAGCTTGGCGGAGGCTGCCATCTTGCGGTCTCTTCTCCCATAGAACCGAATTAGCCTCTCTAGATGCAAGATCGCCTTCTCATGGTGTCCTAGCGCCAGGCGGAACCTCACCGCAGTCATCAGAGCGTTCTTTGCCTCTTTCTCTCCGGCATAGCGCTTGGCGAAGCGTTCATAGGCCGATGCGCTCTGCTCGTAGTATGCGATGTTGCTCAAGAGAGTGGCCATGCGCAGAAGACTGCGAGAGGCCAAGCGTGAGTGAGGAAACCTGGTCTCAATGAGAAGCAGACTTCGGATCGCCTCTCCTGGTAGTAGCGCTGCCTCATAGCAAATCGCTGCATTGTAGATGACTTCATCAATTCTGGCACTCTGTGGATGGCGCTCATACGCAGTGAGGTAGGCCTGAGCGCAGGCTGCGAACTGGCCATTTTTCTCCAGCCTTTCTGCGCGCTCGCGGAGCATAGCGATCTCGAGCCGAGCGGTCTGCTCGTTGCTCTGTGCCAGAGCACTCGCTTGGTACCCAACGCCAGCGAGAAGACAGAGAATGAGTCGCACCATCCGCGTAGTCATGCTCCTGAGACACCCTTGCGAAAGAAAGGTTGCGATATTCCATGGTGCTGCGCGGATTGACGCTTTGCATTGCTTGCGGTCCAATGCTGGCAGGACCTGGTGGCAAAGACTTCAACACTCTATCGCTTTCAAATCGAGCTCTCAGACATCGATCGGGGCATCTACGAGACCCTGGATTTTCGGGTTGCTTGTCATCCGTCGGAGGACGCAGCGCGACTCGCTGTGCGGGTGCTCGCTCGGGTTATGGCCCACGAGGAGCGCCTAGAGTTTGGGCGTGGCCTATCGACGACCGAGGATGCTGCGCTTTGGGCCCGCTCGCTGCAGGGCGAAGTTGAAACCTGGATTGACGTTGGTTGCCCAAGCGCGGAGCGGCTTCATCGTGCGAGCAAGGCAGCAAATCGGGTGCGAGTCTTCACCACCAAAGGCAAAGCCATGCTGCGAAAGGAATGGTCGAGTCAACCAATTCACGACAGTCGTGAAATCGAAGTCGTGCGCCTTTCACCAGAGTTTGTGGACAGCCTCACGACGCTTCTCGAACGCAACGTGCAGTGGTATGTGACGCTAAATGACGGGGCTATCACTGTTACAGATGGAGAGCAGAGCTTCGATACGACTGCTGAGCACACCAGTGTCGCGGCGGTGATATCCGCAGACTCCTAACCCGAAGCTGGCAGCAACGACTGCTGCAACATGCCTTGGCGCTGAATCGGTGCGTGGTAGCCAAGCTCGTTATCAACTCTCTCGCCATTCTGCAGTTCGGCAAGCAGGATGAGTTCACCGCTTTCCAAACTCGCGATTGGAACACCATCTCGGTACAGAATCTTGTTGCCCAGAACCGCAGCAACTTTCTTCCCTGAAGAGGTGATGCCAACCAAGTTGAGCGGATCTGTCGCAGCCACTGTTACGAGTTCAGGCAGCGTAGGTAGGCTCTTGCGGAGGGCACGCAGACTGCTCACCGCTTCGGGGAGTGCGAATTGTTCGCCGACAAAGCCACTTACGAATCGTCCTCCCCGAATTTCGCCCCGCGCCTCAAGCCGACGCAGGCACTGCACCAAGTCTCGCCAAGGGGGAAGGGCAGTCTCACGAATAAGAAGATCTCGGAAAACTACCCCGTAACGCGCCAGCAGCTGCCGAGCGTGGCTCATCGTGTCGATATCTGATGGGTCGGTGTCGGGAAGGAGCGACCATCGCCCGGCCGCTGCGGCTATGCTCAGGTGTGCGTGGGAGCGTCGACGCGAGTCCTTCTTTCGCGACTTCTTTAGCGTCTCTCGCCAGCGCGTGCTTGCCACTTTGGAGACTGCTGAATCAAAGAGACTCTTGCTCTCGCCCTTGTGACGATCGATCAGTAGGCGCAGGCTTGTGAACCCGTCAGCCGAGGCGTGTCCTTGTGCGACGAGTTCCCAGAGAGCATCTTCCACCTGGCTACCTTCGAGTTTGGTCTCGGCGATGAGCTCGCGCAGAAAGCTGGCGCCTCGCTGCTGCAGGCAATTGCGAACCTGCTGAGCACGCTCTGAGAGTTGCTCGACGTCTGCCCCAGAAGAAGGAGCTCGAAGCCAGCGCATGTCCTCGCGCAGCATGAGCGTGAGCGGCGCAGCCTTGCTCGGCGTGCTCTTGGCCCCGTCCCGGGCGGAGCGTTCCTTTGGCGAGAGTCTGGCCCATGCTACCTGTCCCGACAGGCAGAGCGCATCCAACCACTCGGGATCGAAGCCGTGCAGGCGGGCGCTGAGAATCTCGTTCTCCCAAGCACCGGCGGCCGATTCAAAGCCCTGGAGCTGCTCGATGAGCCGCAATAGCCCGTCGGCACCAATGAGGCGTGCACCTTGACCAAGCCTCTGCCATCGAAACAGAAATCTTCCTAGAGTTGCTGCATCGACCGGATTGATGTCTTTGCGCAACTTGGCAATGGTGAGCCTCTGAATGCGGGCAAGCATGCGCTTGTCACAGTACTCTTTAGAACCCGCCTTCTGCGCCTTTTGCGTGTAGCTGCCGCAGAGAACGGCACCGTGTGATTCAAGAGTCGCAAGTGCGGTTTGAATCTGCGGCAAAGCGAGACCTGTCATCTTGATCATGGCCTCGGCACTTTGTGGTCCCACGGGCTCCAATTGGCCTCGCAGCATCGTCAGTGCAGCAGTTTCCGCGTCTGGAACTTGGTACTCGTAGGGCAGTGCGGGAGGCGTTGGTTCACAGGTGGCTGTGGGCAGAGCGGCCAAAACTGTGGGCACTCTTTCGGCTGCAACCCAAAAGGGGCCCACTGTGGTTTGAACCACGGTCGCGCGCGAGGATTCAATGAGTTCCTGAGCCAAGCGAGCGAATTCGCCGCCAACGGGCATCAGGTAGAGGCTCATCAAGGTGTCGTGAAGCTCATCGGCATCTCTGCACGGTGGCTTGGCTTCAAGTTCCGCCTGTGTGATCGCCTCGGCATCAAGCGCAGCGAGTGAGCCCTGTCCCAAGTCAAGGCCACGGGGAAGGCTAACCGCTCGCGTACGCCTTTCTTCCAGCGGCGCATCATCGAGGAACGCATAGGGATTCGCGTTAACCAGTTCATGACAGAGCGGAGAGGGCTCGGATGTCTCGCGGCTCAGCAGTCGTACATCGCCATTCTCAATGTCGGCGAGCAGCTCCACAAGCCCTTTGATATCCATGAACTCTTCAAGGCAGTCGCGAATGGTCTCATCGACCAGTGGGTGCTTTGGAAGCTCGATGTTGCCTACGACATTTTCTAAGCAGGCTTGCTGCATCGGAAACACCGTGCTCAGCATGTCTTCGCTGCGCATTCGAAGAATCTGCGGGGGCAGCTTCTTGCCCGCGTTGCGGCGCAGTACAGCCAGTGAACGTGTTGCGCACCAGCGCCAACGAATTCCAAAGACGGGTGAGCCCAGCACTGCCTGCTCGAGCACACTGCGGGCACTGTTGGACCGCAGGTAGTCGAAAACGGTTTCGAGCTCAAAGCTGTGCACGGGCCCAAGTGAGAGAAGTAGCCCATCATCGGTCGCAGCTGCTTGAAGCTCTTGGTTGAAGCTGCGGCAGAACTTCTTTCGCAGCGCGAGGCCCCACGCCTTATTGATGCGAGCGCCGAGCGGTGAATGCAAGATGAGTTGCATGCCTCCTGCTGTGTCAAAAAAACGCTCGGCGATTATGCACTTTCGGGTTGGCAGAGCACCAAGTGCTGCATGGCTCACTTTGAGATACGCTGCGAGTTGTTCGGCGAAACCATCGCTCATATTGCATTCGACGGCCAGCATCGCGGCAATTTCTTCGAGACTCTGGCCCTCTTCGATGCAAGTCTCGACATCCGTTCGAAGTCGGGATATTTCTGATGAGAGTTCCTTGGTCCGAGCCGGCGCTTCTCCAATCCAAAACGGAATTGATGGTGGGGCTCCCCCCGCATCGCGGACCAAGACGCGGTCGCTTTCAACGCGATGCACCTGCCAGGAGGTATTTCCCAAGAGGAAGATGTCGCCTGCATTGCTCTCAATCGCAAAGTCCTCATCTAGCGAGCCAACGGGGGTCTCTTCTGGGAACGTCACAACGCGGTAGTTGAAGTTGTCGGGAATGGTTCCGGCATTGGTGAGCGCGGCCAGGCGAGCACCCTTTCTAGGACGAAGCAAGCCGCCGATGCGATCGCGATGCAAGTGAGCTCGGCTTCGTCCTCGTGAGGTGGAGATGCCCTCGCTCAGCATTTCCAAGATACGATCGTAGTCCTCGCGCTCCAGACTCTTGTAGGGCATGGCTTGACGCGCGAGATCAAAGAGGTCGTCTTCGCGGCATTCTCCACAGGCCACTTCCGCAACGATCTGCTGCGAGAGTACATCGAGCGGAGCCTCGGGGATTTCGATGGCGTCCAAGATCTGTGCCTTGATGGCCCGAACGAGAGCTGCCGATTCGGCCAGCTGATCGCGGGTCAAGGCGAAGAGTCTTCCCTTCGGAGTTTTACCTAGAGAGTGTCCTGAGCGACCGATGCGCTGAAGCAGCGTGGCGATGGAGCGAGGTGAGCCCAGTTGCACAACCAAATCCACACTGCCCACATCGATGCCAAGCTCAAGCGAGGCGGTGGCAACAGCGCAGCGCACGCTTCCATGCTTTAGCTTCTGCTCGGCATCGAAACGCAGCTGCCTTGAGAGGCTTCCGTGGTGGGCCACAACCTGGTCTTCCCCAAGCCGCTTCTCGAGAGCGTGTGATACCCGTTCGACCAAGCGTCGCGTATTCACGAAGACGAGTGTCGTCTCGTGTTCCAAGCAAAGTTCCGCGATGCGATCGTAGACGCGTCCAAACTGCTCATTGGATGCAACTGGACCAAGTTCGTCGTCAGTTTCTTCAATCCGAATGTCGAGACTCCGAACATGTCCACCATCGAGTACAACAGGGAGTGCGCGTTCGTTCCCGACCAAGAGCCGTGCGATGCGTTCGATGGGACGCTGTGTGGCGCTAAGGCCAATGCGATTGGGTACCGCCATACCTTCGCGCTTTCGCAATGCATCGAGGCGGGCCAGAGTCAACGCAAGGTGCGAGCCACGCTTGTTGCCTGCGAGCGCGTGAATCTCGTCGACGATTACCGTTTTGACAGTTGCGAGTTTTTCTCGACTCTTTGCTGCTGTGAGCATGAGGTAGAGCGACTCAGGAGTGGTAATGAGAATGTGTGGAGGCTTGCGTAAGAGTCTTGCCCGCTCGCTTGGTGGGGTGTCGCCGGTGCGCAAGGCCGTGCGAATTTCGGGTAGCAAAACGCCCTCGGCCAGCGCACGCTCTCGAAGCTCGCGAAGTGGCTCATCCAAGTTGCGCTGCACATCGTTGGAGAGAGCCTTTAGCGGAGAGACGTAGAGCACGTCGATCTCATCTTCAAGACTGCCCTCTTCGCCCTGGCGGATGAGTGAGTCGAGGGCTGCCAGAAACGCTGCCAGTGTCTTTCCCGACCCTGTGGGGGCTGCAATTAATGCGTCCCGGCCTGCGCGGATGTGAGGCCAACCATCGAGTTGTGCTTGGGTGGGCCCAGCAAATCGCGAGCGAAACCACGACTGAACAATGGGGTGGAAAGCGTCCAAGGCGCTGGTTGTGGCAGGAGTACTCACTTCTATACCGTACCCGAGTGGAGCACCGTTGCGCGTGGAATGTGCGTGCTACAGTAGGGGTGTGCACGATCCGTTACAGGGCGCCCAGCCCCCACAGGGCCCGGCCCAGCACTACGATCCAAATCTCGCGGCTGGCCCGCATTTTGGGGCCGCACCCCTCACGCCTCAGCATGATGGTTGGGGAAAGATTGGCATCGTCATGGTCGCCATGGCGGTCCTTTTTGCAGGGGGAGTGGCCTATTTCATTGCAACCAGCGGCTCTTCCAAAGGGGACAAGACTGAGTCAGCTGCCGTCGCTGCAACTGCGGGTGATGCCGGTGCGGCTGGTGTCGAAGTAGCGAACACCGCCAACGAGAGTGATGCTGCCGCGGCTGCGGAGGCCGATCCAGTCGAGGCTACTGAACCAACACCCACACCAGCTGCTGAGGATGCTGGGGCTGCCGCAATTGAAACCGATCCCGAAGAGGTTGGCGGACAGATTGGCCTGCTGCGTGCCAACGGCGAAGTCGATCGCCCAGCCGGCTTGGTATCACTTGCAATCGAGAGTGAACCAGCGGGGGCAACCGTGATTCGAAAGCGCGATGGCGTGCGGCTAGGCACAACTCCCTATCGCTACGAAGTTGAAAGGTCGCGAGCCGATGTAGGATTTATTCTGAACCTCGAAGGCTATCGCAGCATGAGCGTTTCAATGCCAGGTGACAAAGACGGGGTTCGTCAGGTGATGCTTCTGCCGGGAAGTGGCGGAGTTCCGATTCCTGCTCCATCCACAGATGAGCCTGTAAAGCCACCAACTACAGATGCGCCAAAGAACGAGGTTGTCGCGAAGGATGTGCCGAAGAAGCCCAAGCCCACAAACGTTTTAAAGCCGAAGAAGCCCAGGCCCACGAACGTTTCAAAGCCGAAGAAGCCTGCAAAACCCAAGCGCCCATCGAAGCCGTCGAAACCCAAGCCACCAAAGAAACCCAAGGGTGGCAAAGTCGACTACCAAGCGGATCCAATTCCGCTCTAGGGCTCGACACCCTCGTGCACGGGCGTTGGTTTCTCTTCCAGTTGGTTGGCGGAAGCTTCTGGGGCAAGCGCCCGAGGAACAACGAAGAAGACTGGCAGAGCCAGTCTGTCCAGCGGGCGAGAAGACCAGTGAGCGCGTTCCATATTCATGAATCGCGCACTAGATGGCATACACTCTTTTGAGCGCTACTTGGGAGACTCAGAAGTATTCTTAGCCAGATCCGACTTGCGGTGGCGATTGGCCTGTCCCGATGCCTCGGAGCTGTCGATTCTCGGCGGTCTGGGGGGCGTTGCTTTGCGGTGAAAGCGAGAAAGTAGTGCTTGGCCAGATCCCCGGTGATTGATGGTGTAACGTCAGTCAATACTGGGGCGTTATTGTCGACCCTGGAACCGGGCAATCTCCGCGCTGGCATTGGCAAAACCAACGAGACAGTCGTGAAGGTCCCGGCCCTAAGTGTGCTGGCATCTCTCGGACGAGCCTAGGGGTTCGAAACTACAGAGCAAGTTGAAGCAACATGGGGCGAAGGTGACCTCATGATGAACAGCTGCAATGAGATGTGTGATGGGATTCTCCGCACAGGTTCGACCAAAAAATGTCCTGCATCCTCGGGCGCGACGCACTGCGCCATAGGCCAGACCGGTGGACAGGCCGACTGGACGGTCCAACTAGGATAACACACGAATATTTAAGAAGCTTTACCAGGGTTGTTAAAGGGGTAGTCTATCTCGCGAACCGCAGTTCTCGCGAACCCTTCATCCTTGGAACCATCCAGCGAAATACCTTCTGATGAGCCTCTGGCTCCAGGAGATCTCGTGCTTGAGCGCTATCGGGTGAAGCACAGACTCGAGAGCGGCGGGCACAGCGTGGTCTACGTGGCCACTGACACACATCTTTCTAGAGAGGTTTGTATCAAGGCGTTTCACAAACTCGGAATCCAGGAGGGACGACTGCGTTCAGCAGCGCATGCACACTTTGTGAAAGAGGCCTACGCACTCTCAAGTCTCTGCCATCCCAATACACTGCGAATCTACGACTTTGGTCATGCAGACGATCATGGCGGGACGGGGCCATGCCCTGTTCAAGTGAGCGAGTACATGCTTGGCGGAACGCTTTCCCAACGCATCCGCAACTCGGGGCCAATGGCGCCTCATCTTGCGATCTCCATGGTCTGCAAACTCGCAGATGCTCTAGGAGAAGCACACCGCAAGTGCATTGTACATCGGGACATCAAGCCTCAGAACATTCTCTTCACTGCGCCAGGCCCTTCCGGCGAGCCCAAGTTGGCGGACTTTGGCATTGCGAAATCAACAACCCGGCAAGAAGACGAAGGTGTCGGTGGCCGCCTCGCCATGTACTCAGCGAGCTGGGCGTCTCCAGAACAACTCCTAGGAGTAATACCGGTTCCCAATAGTGATATTTATGCGATGGGCCTAATTGCGACGTTCGCACTCACGGGCCGTGCTATTGTCGCGTCGAAATCTGCGAAAGATGGTTATGAGAGGCGCAGGCATGCTCATGAGCTCTTGCACTCGGCCCTCAAAGAGCGTTGCATCGGCGAACGGCTCGTCAAGGTGCTGGCAAAGGCCTGCGCGTTTGATGCCGAGGACCGATATTCAGATTGCGCGGAGCTTTCCGCGGCCCTCAAGGCAGCTGGCGAACTTGACCACCAACAGCTGGACGACGCATCTCCTGAATCCTCGTCGGTGCGGGCTAAGGGAACGCGGCCACCGAGTGTGAGGTCTGTCGCTGGACTCTCCTCCAAGTTCGCGACGCCACGGCTCCAGACATCGAGATTCCAGCCGCCGCCGCAGCAGCCCCAGACATCGCCGCATGGCGCGTCCTCGTTGCGGCTTCACCCCAATCAACGAGAGCTGTGGGTAGGGTCGCGACAGTGTTCGATGGTCGCACTTGGCGAGTCGGCCACGATTTCCCTTGCAGCCCATCGAGTGAAGATCTTGGGTACGCCGCATCCGGGAAGCCCTCATGGGTACGCGCTCACGATCGTCGGTGTGACGACGTTTCTATGCAAAGTTGGCCGGCGAGTCTCTCGCTCACTGCATGTCGACCAGGACAGCTCCTTCGACATCATCGACATGCAAGCGAGGGCGAAAGAGCGCCTCTTTGTGAGTTTTGGCCGGCGTGATCAAGGGGACAAGCTGTTTCTCCTCGATAGAAAGCTCATTCGTCTCGACGCTGCTCTGTATCCACATGCGGTTCTCCTCGATAGCCCCAGTCACAATCGCAGTTTCATCTTCTATCCATCCCCCAGCTAAGCCTCTTCGAAAGCAAACCATCCATGTCCACACGATCACCTAAGCCAAGCGATTCCCTCCTCGCCGAACAGCCTCCCATCAACCTGGATGACAGTGACTACCAATCCATGGACGCTACCGTTGAACCAACGGGAGAATCCCTAAGTCCTGAGCAGCGCGGTGCTGGCCGCCTGGCGCAAGGCACGATGCCGGCACCACTCGGCACACAGATAGAGCAATCACCGTTTGGAGAAATCTCGCCAACTCCTGCACCAGCACCCTCCCCATTCGTATCGCGATCGCGAATCTACAGCTTTGTACTCAATGAGAATGGCGACCCCATCGAGCTGGGCTCCGGGCGGTTTGCGAAGTGTTACTTGGGCGAGGAACGTTGGGTCGAATCGAAGACCGCATGCCGTCGGTATGTGGCGATCAAAGCAATTCAGTCGGGGGTTGCCCCGCAAGACCAAATGCGCTTCCAACTCGAGAAGGAGATCTTGGAGCGAGTCCAAGGCCATCCGAATGTTGTCGAGATTCTGGCGTCTGGTGAGGGAGAGAACCCGCACTTCATCCCACCTGCGCTGCGGGACCGTGTTGACAACGACTACATGGTTCTAGAGCTCTTAGATATGTCTCTTGAGGAGAGGCTCAAAGGATCACGCAACAAGCGGCGACGGGATGATTTGCTTGCCCTCTCCACCCAAGAGCGGCTCTTTCATGTACTCGACTATGTGATTCCCGTAGCCACGGCTATCGAACACAGTCACCTGGTCTGCGATACCGTGCATCGCGATATCAAACCTGCCAACGTGCTGCTAAAGCTGCCCGATCCAATGCTACGGGGCTCAGTTCTCCAGGTTAAGCTTGCAGACTTCAACGTGGCCAAGCTCGACCGTGAGGACTTGGACTTGTCGATGACGCAGTTTCAGAGCGTGCCGGGCACTCTCTACTTTCAGAGCCCTGAGCAGGAAGTGAATTCGCTGGAGTTGCTCGTCAATGTGCAAACCGGTTCTCCGGAAGTTGAGTTTTTCGAAGACTTCTACATCGACATCCATGAGAACGACACATTCTCGCTCTTCAACCGCGGTGAGGTTTACAAGATTGCGAGCGCTGACCGTACCCGCAAGCGCTTGATTCTGACCCAGCCGTTCCACGAGGCGTCCGAGGCTAATGTTCGCGCCCAAGTACGAAAGAGTGTTGGCCGACCAGCTGACATTTACTCGCTCGGTGGTTTCTTCTACTACTTAATCTCAGGCGCCTATGCCAACCCCAAAGCTCTCTACGATGCCTTCCGAAAGTTCATCGAATGGGAGAAAAAGGACGAGTCCAATACTGTGCAGGGATACATCGAGCACGAATATGGCATCATTCAAAATCTCCGCGCGCCAAAGGATGAGAACGGCGATGTGAACCTGGCACCGGAAGATCGTTTCTTTAGCTACAAACACTATCTCGACGGAAACGGCGAGCTAATCGACCAGGGCATCATGACGATTATCGCGAAGGCGATGATCCGCAACAAACCCGATAGCTATTGCCAGTCGTGGGACCTATGCACTGGCGGCATTTCGCAGTTGGTTGACGACCTCTATGCGCTCTACCTTCGGTATGGAGTGGATCCATCGGCTAGAGCAGCCTACTCGCACATATCGTCGATCCCCAAAGCCCCCAGTGGCTTTCGACGAGCCATCGATCGCATGGCTGACACATTTCGGAAGCGCTAGAGCGTATCTCATACCCACTGACCGAGTATGAGGGCCCGAGCTGAGGGCAGGTCCAGGAGCGAGAGCGCAGGCATAGTGGCTCTACGGCAAGGTTTCGCGACGCCGAGATGCGCCGCAGATCGGGACTCAGACGACCGAAGAGGTTGTGAGATACGCTCTAGCCCTGCATAAGATATATTCTTAGTTGCGTTTGCGCAGCCTGCCTTCGGGGTGGGCCAGCGAAGGATCGATTGTCATATCACACGAACTGGACCCGCTTTCAGCGTTGGGGAGGCGAGGTTGGGGGCTTGAGCTGAGTGCGTTTCCGGTGGTTTGAAGAGAGCACCACAAGAGCACGACAAACCTCGGCGTGAGGCACTGGAGCCTAGTGTCGGATTCAAAACTCTTGCTCGCGCTCGCTCCGTTCTTCGCGCTCTGGACGCCTTCGGCTCAGCGTTGCTCAGCGGACCGAGGAACAACGAAGAAGACTGGCAGAGCCCGTCTGTCCAGCGGGCGAGAAGGCGAGTGATCGCGTTCTATATTCATGAATCGCGAACTAGACGCGCCCAGCTACATGGGGCGCTTGTCGACCTCATCACAGCCTTGTCTGATAGAGGCTGGAGGCCCAGGTTGCGACCGAAAGAGTTCGCTGCACATCGCCACCTACCACCCGGAGACGACCGTTTTGCTACAGGGCGATCGTCATAGCGTCCTTTCTCGTTGGTACTGCTATCGCTATCGCGCGCCTGAGCCTCTTCTTTGCACCGGTGGCTGTGACGGCTCGGTCTTGACGCGGTACCATCCGCGCATGGCAGATTTGCAGATAGAAGACCTTCAAGTGGGTACTGGTGATGAAGCGACGCCAGGGCACAGCGTCTCCGTTCACTACACAGGATGGCTCACAACGGGTGCGAAATTCGATAGCTCGCTTGATCGCGGCAAGCCTTTCCAGTTCGCTCTGGGCGGCGGCCAAGTTATCAAGGGGTGGGACCAGGGCGTTGCTGGCATGAAGGTCGGGGGTAAGCGCAAGCTGACCATTCCACCAGAACTCGGGTATGGCGCTCGAGGAGCACCGGGCGCAATACCCCCAAACTCAACACTCGTCTTCGAGGTTGAGCTCTTGGGTGTTGGCTAAGACTATAGCTAGTGTCGGGTCCAGAATGGTTGTTCGACTCGCCAGCAAACGAGCTGACTTCGCGATCACGAATCAATGTCCATGGATCGCGCACTAGGTGAGCTTGGCGAGCGCAGTCTTCATGCGGCCAAGACCTGCCTCGATGTCTTCCATTGAGCTTGCATACGATAGCCGAGCGAAGCCGGGGCATCCGAAGCCTGAGCCCGGCACCAAGGCTACGCCATTCTCTACGAGGTATCCGGCTAGTGCGACGTCATCAGAAATATTCTCACCCGAGGGGCTGCGCTTACCGATAAAGCTCGATACGTCGGGGAATGCGTAGAATGCTCCCTCGGGCTCCTGGCAGTGTACACCGTCCATGGCATTCAAAAGCTCGACCATGCGCTTGCGACGTGCATCGAATGCTTTGCGCATTTCGGCCACGCATTCTTGCGGACCCGTGAGAGCTTGGGTCGCGGCAATTTGTGCGAGGTGGTTTGCGCCCGAGGTGCTCTGGCCTTGGATCTTTGTCATGCCTTTGATGATTTCTTTCGGGCCGACAGTCCACCCAATGCGCCATCCTGTCATGGCGTAGCTCTTTGAGACGCCATCGATCAAGATGGTTCGCTTTGCAATCTCGTCCCCAAGGCTAGCGATCGAAACGTACTCAGCATTGCCATAGACAAGCTGCCGATAGATGTCATCGGCGATCACAAGAATGTCCTTCTCAACACAGAGGTCAGCAATGTTCTGAAGCAGCTCACGGCTGTAGATGGCACCTGTGGGGTTCGACGGCGAGTTGAGAACAATGGCTCGAGTCTTGTCGCCGATGGCAGCGCGCAGCTCATCCATGTCGAGGGCGAAGCCCTTGTCAGGATGAGCTTTGAGACAAATCGCTTCAGCTCCCGCAAGCCGCACCATCTCCGGGTAGGAGACCCAATAGGGCGCGGGAATGATGACTTCGTCCCCTGGGTCGAGCATGGCGAGAAAGAGGTTGAAGAGGCTGTGCTTGGCGCCTGCGCTCACCAGGACCTGATCCGGCGTCACCGTAAATCCGTGAACAGCTCGCGTAGATTCACAAATGGCTGCGCGCAATGGCACCGTGCCGCCCACAGGCGGATACTTGCTTGCGCCGCTCTTTAGGCCAGCAACCGCTGCAGCCTTGATGTGCTCGGGAGTCTCAAAATCGGGCTCACCGGCACCAAAGGAAATAATGTCGACGCCCTTGGCGCGCATGTCTGCGGCCTTTTGCGTGACGGCCAATGTGATAGAGGGCTTCACTCGATCGAGTCGGCTGGCTAGGCGAATGGTCATGGCGTTACTTCTTTCCTTCGTAGGTTTTTTGGAGGGCTTCGGCGACAGCCGTTGGAACAAGTCCTGAGACGTCGCCTCCAAAGCTGGCCACTTCTTTTACGAGCGATGAACTCACGTAGTGATTGCGCTCGTCGGTCATAAAAAAAACGGTATCGACACCAGGGGCAAGGCGGCGGTTCATGTGAGCGAGTTGAAACTCATACTCAAAGTCAGCGAGTGCACGGAGTCCTCGAACGATGGTCGTCGCTCCTCGTTCTTGGCAGTAGTCCACAAGCAACCCCTGGTTGTGATCGAACTCAACTCTCGAGCTCTTGTCGCCAAGCGCTTCACGGATGAATTGGGTGCGCTCGTCCAGTGAGAAGAGTGGTGTCTTGTTGGGGTTTGTCGCGATGGCAACGATGACCTTGTCGAAGAGCGCAAGACTGCGCAGCAAGATGTCGACGTGGCCGTTGGTGATAGGATCGAAGGTTCCCGGATAGACAGCAAGACTCATGCGGACTTCCTCTCATAGAACGACACACTGGTGTCGCCATAGCGCCGTGTTTCTGTTCTTAACAGACAACCATAGACGTCTCCAGGCCCGCTCCGCTTGTCATGCTCAACGACGAGGACGCCATTATGCTCTGCATCGTGAAGAAGCCCGCTATTGCCGATTGCCTCAAGGGCCTGCTCTGCCAAGTTGGTGGCGTACGGGGGATCGATAAAGATCCAGTGGAACGTCTTGCTGGCGCGTTCGAGTTTTTCGAGATGCCGAAGTGCATCTCCTTGGTGAACATCACTCGCAGCCACCACACCAACCTCAGCGATGTTGTGGCGGAGAATGTGTCCCGCATCTCGATCGCGATCGACGAAAACAGCCCGATCCGCACCGCGCGAGAGCGCTTCGAGCCCCAAGCCGCCACTGCCTGCAAAGAGGTCGAGGACCTGACAGCCTTCGGGCGGTGTACCCAGAATGCTGAAGAGCGCTTCACGAACTCGGTCGGACGTTGGCCTCGTCTTATTCCCGCTCGGTGCTCGCAAGCGTCGCCCACCAGCAAATCCTGAAATGATCCGCATTCGGTGAGATCCTACGCCTTCAGAAGCGGCAAAAGAATGCCTGCGACCGTGCACTTGCCCAGGCTTCTTGCCGACCCGGTGGACGCAAGTTACGATACTAACTTCAATATGGCAGAGCAGGGCGAAAACCTGGTGGGCCGCATCCTCGCTTCGGTGAAGGCAGGCGACTGGGAAGAGCGGGTGGCACTTCGCGAAGGCACGAAGGAAATCCGCTATGGTGCGTTGGCCGAGCAGGTCGCAAAGGGGGCTGCTGCGCTTCGAGATCTTGGCGTTGCCAATGGTGATCGGGTCGCTATCTATTCTCCGGATTGCTCTGCTGCTGCTGTGGCGATCTTGTCAGCAATCTATGCGGGCGCTGTGGCACTTCCTGTGAGTGAACTCAGTGCGGCAAATGAGTTGCGCAACCGGCTCAACAATGCAGAGGCGAGCGTGGTTCTTGTCCATGCCGATCTGCGCGCCAATGCCGACGAGATTTCCGCAGAGCTTAAGTCGCTCAAACACTTGGTTACCATTGGGTCAGAGCAAGGCGATGGAGGGTTTACTGCTCTGCTGGCAAATGCTGAGCCCTACAGCCCGACGAGTCTAGTGGGGGGCGACGAGCCAGCTCTGCTTCTATATTCTGCCGGCGCTTCCAACGAAGGCAATGAAGACGGCCTGCGTGGAGTGCTGCACAGTCATGAAACTCCATGGCGCGCCTTTGCTTCCTTTGCGAAGGATTTTTTGGCCATGGAGCACACGGATCGAGTCTTCTCAACCGTGCGATTGTCGACGGCATACGGTGTCGGCACGGGGCTGATTTTTCCTCTTCTCGCTGGTGCAGAAACCCTTCTTATGCCCGAGCAGGCTCACAGTGAGCAGGTTTTTGAAGTCATCAAGAGTTTCAAGCCAACCGTCTTTTCCGCGACTCCTTCGCTCTACGGCCAACTTGCCAGAGACGCCTCTCGAACGGGCAGCACCAAAAGCCTTGCGGATGTTCGCTGGTGTATTGCTGGCGCCGAAGGCATGCCACCAAAGGTCATCGCGATGGTTCGCGGTGTCTTGGGAAGCAATGTCGCTGTTGGGTACGGCCTCACCGAAGCATTCCAATTTGTCATCGCTGGCGAAGCAAGAGGGCAGCGGCCTGGAAATTGCGGCCAGGTCTTAGGTGGCATCGAAGTTCGCATCGTTGATGACGAAGGCAACGCTGTTGGTGAAGACGAAATAGGCACACTGCAGCTTCGTGGTGCCAACATCATTGATCGGTATTGGGGAAGCAAGAAAACCCTCACAGATGATGGATGGTTCACCACTCTCGATCGTTTCATGGTCGATGCCGATCAGAACTATTATCACTGCGGTCGCTCAGATCATCTTTTCAAAGTAGGTGGCAAGTGGGTGGCACCAGCGGAAGTCGAGCAGGCACTTCTCGCAAACGAAGCCGTTTGGGAGTGTGCAGTCATTGGCGCTGATGATGAGGATGGGCTCATCAAGCCCTTTGCTTTCATCGTTCCCAACATTGGGCAAGAGCCCGGTGATGCGCTCGAAGCCGAGCTTCGGGAGTATGTAAAGAACGAACTCGCACCCTACAAATATCCCCGCTGGATCGAATTTGTGGACGAGTTGCCCAAGGGGCCGGCTGGAGTCATTCTCCGCTACAAGCTTCGAGACAGGCTGAAGCAATCGCAAAGCCGGCGTGTGGCTGAGAGCTTGGCCAATCGCGAATCCAAGTCGTAGATCCCGAGGACGCCCCGTTTCTGGCAACTACGGGCCTCGGCCGAGATCCTCACGCTACAAACTCAGTACGAGAATGTGGGTGTAGTCCTCAGTGAGACGATGAGGCATCGATACCCGAGCGTCTCACTTTTGGGGAATGGCCCAGTGTGAGATTCAAAGTCGCATCTACTAACGATCACTGCTTGAGAGATTTCAACTTGTTAGTGAATTGGGACGGGCCGCACACCAACTGCCTGCCTTGGAACAGGGCTTGCGATGCAAGTCACTCGATGGGCTGTGGCAATCGCCTCAGTTCGAACCCCAAGCACGAGGTACTCACTTGCGACGCAGAATCTCCAAGCCGTCTTCTCCCTCGCCCGCTCTCGCTCGTCTCGGTCTGGCCACGCCTCCCCCCTTTGTTGGTCGGGACCAAGAACTAAGCGAGCTTATCGACGCCCTGACCGGATCCCCCCTCCTAGTGGTCAATGGTGCAGTCGGTTCGGGCAAGACAAGACTTGTAGGAGAACTCGCCAAGCGAATTGAGAACTCACTCCAGGTCACCCGTGTCGCTTGTGCGCCGGGTGACCTGGGTATTGCTGTTACAGCTCGATGTGAGCGCGCGATGGATCGTATGCCCGGCTCGCTCGACACTGTGCTTGCTAGCGAAGCCCGCCTCATTATTGTCGACGACGTTCATCACTTGCCACAGGTTGACGTTGTGCGCTTGGTGCGAAGCGTTGCTGATAGACCTGGTGCCGGACGCCTGCTGTTGCTCACTCGAGACATCTTGCCTCTTCCCCGAAGCGATGCACGGCAGTTCTCGCTGACGCTCGAAGGTCTTGATGAAACGAGTGCCAGGGACCTGTGGTCTCACTTGGAAGAACTCTATGGTCCAACGGAACACAAAGCTTGTGATGCTGCGCTGAGCAAGACCCGTGGGATGCCCCTCGCAATGCGACGAGAGTACGCCCGCAGCCGGTACGGGGAAGATGCGTGGGAGCTGGAAGCTCTTGATTCCTCTGCACGCGCAGCATTGGAAGCCGTGTGCGTTGTGAAACTTGCAGCCGCGCCTGCAGCCATCGCTGCGGTACTTGAGGAGTCCAGTCCAGAGGGCTCGCTCATCGAGCTTGTCTCGCGACAGCTTATCGATCCACTCGATTCTGGGCGTTTTGCTGTTCACGATGTTGTGCGCGATCAGGTGCTTGCTGCCATGGAGCCCGCACATCGCGCAACCCTTGAGCGTCGTGCTGTTGAGGTGCTCCGAGGCCTCGGACGTGGCAATGGTCCAATGCGACCCGCGTGGACGGCCGGCGACGATGGCGCGATTGCACTTATGGATCCAGTGGATCGCACGCGCGAAATCATCATGCATCTGATTGCTGCTGGCGACTATGATGCAGCTGGTGATGCCTTGGTGGAGTGTGCTCGCAGTGCTCTTGCACGTGGTGCGGGCGGCGAACTCCTGGCGCAGCTAAAGACGCTGGGAGTACTTGGTGTAAGAACTCACCGTCTCAATCGTGTTGAAGCCCAAATTGCGATTCGGCACGGTCGCTTTGCCGATGCCGCGGAGTTGAGCTCTGAACTCGATGCACCCATGCAGGCCTTCCTGCAATTTCGCACTGGTGCGATCCCATCGGCACGCAGTCTTCTCGAGGAGGTTGTTGCCTCCGATTCCGATTTCACCGCGGATATGCGCGCACAAGCGGCTGCGACTCTCGCAGAACTTGAGATTGCCTGTGGCCACGCCGATCAGGCTGAGATGTGTCTATCCAACGCCTTTGTGCTGCGTGAAGAACTCAGTGGGGCCGCGCGAGCTGCTCTGCACCTGGCCTTTGCACAGCTAGAGTCACATCGCGGGAACCTCAGTGGGGCTCGCGCGGCACTGGCTCGGGCTGCAAGCGGCGCCAACGATGGCGAGTTGGCTGCACGCGTTGAAGTTGCTCGGGTGAGAAACCTCGTGGATGAACTCCGCTTTCGCGAAGCACGTCAGCTGCACCAGCAAGCGGAACTCGCTGTCCGCGAAGTGGATTGTGTTCCTCTGCGAGACGAACTTGCTCGATGCTCGTCACTTGTGGAGTGCTCAGTGGGTAACGCCCATGACGCTGGTAAAACTCTTAGGCAGGTGGTCGCATCCGCTCGTCAACGTGGCGACGAAATCGGAGCGCTTCGAGCCGACCTCGAACTCGCGCGAAGCTTGGTTGCAATTGGTGAGCTAGGCAACGCAGCGGAGATTGCCGCCGCGGTGGGAGCGACTGCTCGCCGCTATGGGCTTCGCTTGCTTGTTGCCCAAGCCGACCTCGTGAATGCGCATGTTGGTCTCATTGAACTGCGCATTGAACTGGTCGCCGAGCTGGTGCTCGAACTCGACGAGTCGGTGTTGTCTGATGAGGATGCCCGCCGCTTGGCCGCCATTCGCCGCGAGGTGGATGCCTGGACGGGGAGGGATGCTGAGGGTGAGGCTGAGTCCGATCTCGAAACCGCTCGCCTCGCTCTGGCCCGAGGCAACGCCGCTGATGCGCTCACGGCGGCAAGGCGGGCTTCCGTGCAAGCTGACCGTCTTGGCTACGGACGAACTCTCTCTCTTGCACTTGCTCTTGTTGCTCGCTTAGAACTTTCCCGAGGGCAACGAAAATCTGCCAGCGAAGCGGCCATGCGTGCTGCCCGCGAGGCGCAGAGAAGTGCGTGTACGGAGGCACAGATTCAATCGCTTCTCGTGTTATCCGCATTGGCTCGAGATCAGGGCAAGGTGCGGGATGCCGCGACCTACGCTCGCGATGCGCGCACGATGGCGAGCGAGGCTGTCTCGCCCACGTTGCTGCTGGTCGCCGTAAAAGCCTTGGAAGTCATCGCAGAAGATGGCAATGACTTTGGGGAACCGCGCCCAAATGCAAGCGCCGCTACGGCAAGTCGCTGGGCGCAAGCGGCTGCGGATGCAATGCTTGCAGACCTCGGATTCAGTGCTGCACGTCCATTCCGCTGTGTGAGCGCCACAGGTGCAGAGAGCTTTGTTGCTTCGGCAAGTGCAGACCTGTTGGGAATGAATGAGCGCAGCCTATCAGTGGATGCGGTCCGCCAGGTTATCGTTCGCAAGGGCGAGACAACCGCGGACCTTCGTCGGCGCAGCTTGCTCAAGCGTCTGCTCTTTCTCTTTGCTGGCGCCCCTGGCCACGTTTTCTCAAAAGAGGATATCGTCGAAAAGGTTTGGCAAGTTGAGTATCACCCACTGCGTCATGATGCTGCGCTCTTCACAAACATCATGCGCATTCGGCGACTGTTGGGGGATGACGCCAACGAACTCATCAGTGTGAGTGAAGAGGGCTACGCAATGGTGCCCCCATCAGACTTTCTCTATGTGGAAGAGACTCCCCAGCCATAGCTGGGGGCGACTTCTTGGGATTGCGTTTTTTTCGGGCTGCTACTTCGCTTCAGCGAGTAGGCCAGCGATGGTCTCGCGCACATCGAATTCCGATCGCCCGTTCACGACCCAGTCCTCCATACTTCCGTACTTCTTGGGGCCGCGTGGAGTGCCCTTGAGTCTTAGGCAATGGTCGAATGGGGCACAAGCAGCACCACTGGCAATTTTTGGGTGCACTCTGTGCTTCTTATCTGCTTGCAGCATGTGAAGCATGAGGCCCTTGTCGAGCGACCACTCAAAGGCAGTCCAGTCACCTTCATAGGCGCTGCTTTTTGAGAAACCGCCAAAGGTTGGCTCGTCGAAGAGGATGAAGACACTAATCTTGTCTCGCTCGTTCGTGGGAATGTGATCGATCCAGATTCGGTTGGCGAGCACATCAAAGTCACCGCCAGAGGTTTCGAATGACTCTTCGGCTTGGCTTGGCCATAGCCACCAAGCGGCGAGTACAAGGGCGAGGACTGCGAGCAGCGCATTGCGTGTCTTGGCTTTGGACATCCTGGAAGGCTAGCTCGGATTGGCAAGGACGCCAAGGTCGGAGGGAAGTCGCACAATCATTACCGCGCCTGAGCCCTCTTTGCTCTGGACTTCCAAATCGCCGCCCATCGCCGCCACCATGCTGTAGCAGATTGGAAGCCCCAGACCTGTGGCCTTGCCAGTGAGTCGAGTGGTGTAGAACGGGTCAAAGATGCGTTCCTGCAGGTGCTCAGAGATGCCGGGGCCCGTGTCGGCAACTTCGATAATCAGGTCGCCATTGTCATTTGGCTGTCGATAGACACGAAGGTCAACAGCCTGAGAGTCTTCGCTCTCTGGCCCGGAGATAATCGATTCAGCCGCGTTGAGAAGCAGGTTGACCAACACATGCGTGAGTTGATCTGCTCCCTCAACAAGCACGGCGTCCTCATCTATCGAGACGTTGAGTGCTGCGTGGGAGCGAATGGTGGATCCGGTGATCGCGCACGCACTGCCGATGATCTGACTCAGACTCCCACCGTTGCCAAATGGAGGGGGGCGAGAGAATCTCTGAAGCTCGCCGACGGTGGAGCTTATGCGTGTACACCCATCACGACACTCGGCCAGCATCTCGGCGATTTCCTCCGCTCGATCATGCGGCAGTGGAAGCTCGGCGATTTCGTCACCGAGCATCTCTAGATTCGCGAGCACGTAGCTCATCGGATTGTTGAGTTCGTGTGCGATGCCGGCCACCAAACTCCCCAAGCTCGTCATGCGATCGGCGAGACGAAGTCGCTTTTCGATTCGGCGTTGGGCCGTGAGATCGCGAAGAAGCGCGAGGGTTGCCGGTGCCCCTTCAAACTCCATGGGAATTTCCGCAATGCTCACGATGCGCATTTCGCCCTCGAGCTCCACCAGCCGCTCCTCAGAGTTTTGGGACGAGCCCTCTGCATCGGGAAGCACCTTTAGCCAAGCGTCGAGGGATGTTCCGTGGAGTTCCGATGCCGAGGCACCGAAGAGGTTGTGAGCCGGGCGATTTGAGAAGACGATGGTCTCGGAACGGTGAACCAAGACTGCGTCGGGAAGAGATTCGGTCCACTGCTGAAACTCGTTCTGACGGGACAGCAGTGCCTGCAACGCCCCCTCAAGCGCGGTTCGCGACTCTTCGGATACGCGCTCTAGGGCATTATCGAAGTCTTTGGCGAGTTCGATTTCCATCCGGTCCTGTGCAGCTCGCTCCTCGTTGGCGATTCGGGTCGCGACGAGTTGGGCACGCAATGCCTGCGCGCGTCTCCAATACACAAGACACGTGATGCAGGCTGCAGATGCCAGCACAAAGGAGGCGATAGGTAGAGTCATAGTCTCTGCCTGTGCAATCGGCCACCTACTCAGAATTCCTTAGCGCACTTGCACCGGGGCCATCGTGGCGAGATCGGGAGCATTCGGGGCTGAGCGGTTGCGTCGGTGTCCCACTCTTGCACATTCTCTTGCGCCGAGAGCCTCAGAGCGAGCGACTCAGCGCAATCTAGGATGGAGAGCTTTGCGAGGCCAATGTTGAGACTGAGAGTGGAGGCACGAGTAGTGCCTCGCTGCGTGCCCGTTCTTCGGCTTCCCAGATGGCGAGAATTCGCTTCGCCTTGCGAGTTTTTCGCATGTACCCGATCACGAGCAGGAGGGCTGCGAAGCTCCAGACAAAGAGCCCAAAGAGACTGGCCGGGACAAGCATGTAGCGGCTGCGAAGATCTTCGTACCACTCACCATAGAGTTTTGTGAGGCCCACACCAAACGCTTTACGCGCAGCTTCATCGGTTGTCCTGCCATCGGCAATGTGCGCCAAAAAATTGCGAAAAGGCCATCGGTCACCTTCGTCTTCCTTGTCGACATAGCGGCCCCGTCTTGCCAGAAAAGCCACAAAGTCGTAGCTCTGGGCGTAGGCTTTGTGCACTTCAATCTCTGCTGCAGGAAAGCTGCTGTCGAGGTTTGCCAGCGGAATGGTATTTCCACTCCACGCCATCCCTGTGAGTACTTGCATGCGAGCGATGGACCAGTCTGAAGAGTGTAGGTACGCAAAGCCTTCGTTGAGCCACCTGGGAGCGCGATCGTGAAGTGCCGCTCCAAGTGCGAGGTGGGAGAGCTCGTGGGCGGTTACCGATAGAACGTCGTTGAGCTCAGTTCCGCTCGCATGTGCAATGGTGACAACACCAAAGCTCGAGTATGCGACACCTGCAGCCCAACTTGGTGCGCCATGCCCTGGAGGAGCAACGTTGGGTAGCGATGAAGACTTGTGCACAAGGCGCAGTTCGACATGTTTAGGTACGTCGAGGTCGGCAAGGTCGCCGCGAATCTCCGCAAGAAATCCCGGTGAGGCATTGGCCACCTTGCGTGCGAGGTTTTCCATTCCTGCTTCCGCCCGAACGACGAGGTTGTCGCTTTCAATGACGATTGGAAGTGCGATCTGTGTGGGCTGCAGAGCAGCGGACTCGGCGTGGCTTGGAACTGTCAGCACAAGCACAAGGGCAATCGCGAGCAGAATATCAAACAGGTGCCTCATGGAAGAGATACCTCGATACGCTGTCGATCCTTGCTCAAGTCCTGAGAGATAATGAGACCCGCTCCAAGTGCTGCTGCCCCCAAGACAACGCCGCCATAGATCCACCAACGGCGACTGCTGCTGGTGGTCACCGTTTCAACGTCACTTTCTCTAAGTAGGGGCATATTGGGGTCCAAACCGGGCGCTCGGGCGCTGTCGTTTAGGGCCTGCAGTGCCAGACTTCCCGCAATCGAAGCGTTCGGTGCATGACCAATATGTTGTGAGGCCGATTTTCCAAGAGGCAATACCCAAACGGAAATCCTTCCCGGATCTCGCATCACGAAGGCAACCTGAGCCTCTACTGCAGCCATGAGATCACGCATCGCAATGTTGCGTCGATCTCCTCTGGCGTCTCGCAGGGCTTCCACCGAAGTCGTCATGCCTTTCCACTGACGCGCGCTCTTGTGAAGTGGCAGCTTGATGGTCCCTGGTCCCGAAACACTCACTCGCTGTGAAACCGCGCTGCTATCACGTCCCAGTGCAACGATGTGTTCACCCGTGCTGAGAAAGAGCCTCTCTGGAGTCGTGCCGCGTTCTCGAAAGTCGACCCAGATCGTTGCTCCCTCAGGATCGCTTTCGAACGACACGGCTACTCGACGTTGGTTACTCTGGGCATCGATTTCGGGGTATCTGTTCCAGGTCGATTCACTGATCTCTTTTGGGCGTCCATCACTGCTGCCCGCGAACCTTCGCAGCATCCGAGCTGCAGCCATCGCGCGATCGGTATCATTGGCCCGGTGAGCGCAGAGAAAGCGGTAGAGGTAGGCTTGGCGAAGCTCAACATCCGCGTTAACGCCACTGGCGCTGGCTGCAGCGAGATCGAGAATTGCTTGATCGGAGCGGCTGAAGGTGCCGGGACAATCGAGTGCACCATAGGCCAAAGCAACACTCGCCAAAGCAACGCGGCCTTGCTCTAGAATTGCCGAATATGGGGCGCCGGCCAAGATGCTTTGCAACTCAAGGCCACCTACGAGTCGCAGCTCTCCGTGTTCGCCAAGTGCCTCGCGGAATGCCTCGCGGCTCGGGCGTCTGACGCTGTCTTCACCGGGCCGCAGGTCGATGATGATTGCGTCGGTGGTTCGGGAAGATTCTGATGTGGTGTCGTCAGCGAGATCTCCAGCCCCAGGATCACCCTGCGCATTGGCAGAGCCTGGAAGCACCAAGCTCAAGACCGCTGCAGATGCGAGCAGTGCAATCGGAAGAATTCTTACTCTTCGAATTGTTTGAAATACTCGTTGAGGGACCATACTTCGCGAGCTCTAAGCCCGTCGAACTGAACACCAATTGACTCTTCGGCAGTCCAGCGCACAACCGCTCCTACCGATATGTCCGCTTCGGCCGTGGGCAGTCGGAAGACTAGCGTGAGTCGACTACCAATTGGCAGGCGCTCGCCAAATGTGAGCAAAGCCCCACCGAGAGACAGGTTTACGATCTTCTGCCCGCTCTGAGTTTCTTCGAAGGTTACCGTGGTGTCGATGCTGACGGGATGGCGGGTGTTACTGCGGTGTTCAAGCAAGAAATCAGGCCTTTGTAGTAGTACCAGCACGCGTCCGTGCCAGCGGTGTTTCTCGTAAGCCCTATTGTAGGCACGGATCCAGCGTAAGGAAGGGCCTTCCTTGAGAATTCCTCAGCATCCAAGCCAACTTGTTGGCATCGGGGCGTTAGAGTTTGATTTCGAAGTGTGCTTTCTTTCGAAGCTCATCGACCCAGAGGCGAGTTTGCTTGTCGAGTTCGGCCCGATAGAGCTCATTGCGGAGCTTTTCTTTCACAGACTCGTATTCTTCTTGTTTGCTGTCTTTGAGTTCCGAGACGTGAAAGACGTGCAAGCCCCGCGGACCGTTTACTGGGCCTCGAGTCTCGTTCTTGTTCATGGCAAAGACGATGACTTCCCATTCCGTCGCGATTGTGCCGCGCTCAATCCAACCGAGATCGCCACCTGTGTTCTTGGTCGCAGGATCGTCTGAGTAGGTTTCGGCGAGTTTTGCAAAGTCTTCACCTGCGTGGGCGCGACCGATGATGTCGGCAGCTTTGTCGCGGGCAGCTTTCTTTTGCGCTTCATCAGCGTTTGGCGGAACGGCGACCAAGATGTGCTGCAAGTGCACTTCGCTAACCTGCGCCGAGCGTCGTGCATTTGCGTCGTACTTGGCGCGTACATCATCATCGGTGATGGAGACCTTGGGACGCACTAGCGTGTTCACCGCACGCATGCGAATAATTTGGCTTCGCACGTCCTTGCGGTAGGAG
Source organism: Kofleriaceae bacterium (assembly GCA_024762925.1). Taxonomy (GTDB): domain Bacteria; phylum Myxococcota_A; class Polyangia; order Haliangiales; family Haliangiaceae; genus NORP324. The sequence continues at coordinate 110,571 of JANTGM010000003.1, forward strand.
GACATGCTGTAGCCTTGCATGCGAAGCGCTTCTTTGAGCTGCTCGTCGTCCAGCTTGTTCTGACGTTTTAGGTCGGCGATAGCAGCTTCGACCTCTTTGGCGCCAACTTCGAGCTTTGCGCTTGCAGCGGCTTGGGTCACGAGTTCCTCGTTGATCATTTCTCCGAGAACCTGTGTGCTGAGCTTGGACTGGCGCCGAGCACGTTCCTTCAAGTCTGAGATTTTTCCCAGTTCAAATGCCAGTGGCGCAACTCGCATCATCAGTTCGCTGTGCAAGATGATCTCGTCATTGACAGTCGCGACCACCCGGTCCACGACGAGAGGTCTCACACCATCCTCGCCCCCCGCAAGCGCATCTGGATTCCTCTGATCTCGAACGGTTGGCTGGGCGTTCGCCGATGCCAAGAGAGGCAATATGGCTAGAGGCAGAGCGATCGCAATGCCACGAAACAGAGAAGCTGGGCGCATTGTTCGTTTGACCACTAGTGAGCTCCTGGGGTTGCCTGAGATGGAGCTGAAGTTGGCATTTGCGCCGGGTGTCCGGGCATTTGAGGCATTCCACCATGTGCTCCGTGACCACCATGCGGATCTCCCGCAGCTGGTGCACTGGTATCGATTTGAACTTCACCGAGCTTGTCATCAAAGATTTCAATCTTGGCCTTCGCTTTCAGCTCCTCAACAAAGTCCTTTTGCGCTTTTGTGCGCATCTCTCGGTAGAGACGATTTTGCAGTTGGCGTTTGACTTGATCGAAGCTCTTACTGACCGCTTTGCGATGACCGGTTTGCTTGATGATGTAGAAGCCCGCCGACGTTGCAATGGGGCCGGTGACGTCGCCCGTCTTCTTCAGTCCAAAGGCCGCGTCGACCACTTCTTTGGGAATCTCTGTGGTTTCTCGAGAGAAGTAGCGAAGGTCTCCGCCGCGCTTCTTGCTGTCCTCATCTGTGGAATGCGCGACGACCAGCTCTCGGAATCCTCGGTTGGTGCTGCCCTTCTCGCCGAGAGCTTCTTTGGCGATGGTATTCGCATCGGCCTTATTTGCTACAATAATAGCCGAAACTCGGAGTTCTTCTGGTTTGTTGAACTCGGTGGGATTGGCGTTGTAATACTCTTGCATCGCTTCGTCGGTGACATCGTCTGGGCTTATGCCCTCCTCGAATCGCGCTTTCATCAGCTTCTGAATCATTACTTGCTTCATTGTCCGCACAACGTCGGTGTCCTTGTCGAAGCCTTCGCTCTTTGCTTGTTGCGCAAGCACCTCAAAGCGAACCAGGTTGTCTAGAAACTCGCGCTTTTGCTCGTTGGAGGTATAGCGGGCTCGAATGTAGGGGGACTGTTTGTTGATGCGGTCTTGAAATTCGCCAACGGTGATGTCAACTTCATCGATGGTTGCGAGCACAGTCCCGAGTTCGGCCTCCGTTTGCGGTGCACCTGCTGCCGCCGCGCTTGTCGCTGGCGCGTTCTTGTCTCCACTCTTGGACTCGGACTTGCTGCAACTGAGCGCTAGGCCGCCGGCCAAGGCGAAGGTGAGGGCGGTCTTGGCAAGGTGGTTTTGCGGGCGGCGATTTGGGACAGATTGGGCGCGAGACATAGCTAAACTCCTGTAGCCATTGGGGTAGCACAGGCGAGAAGCTCCATCAAGGAGGCCTTGGCGGCGATGACAGGCTGCTCTCGTTCTGCCTCGGAAAACTGCCGAACGAACCGCATATCGGGCGTCAATTTGTAGCGTCCAGGCTGGGTCTTTATGAGTTCCATCACCTTGGCCGGGTCTAAGGGCGTGTCATCACCCAGCGCCAAGACGAGTCGGATCGGGCCAAGTTCGAGGCTGATTGCCCGCAGACGCCGCGCCTGGCTCTTGATCACCATGAGCTCGCCCAGAGTCCCGACCTCCCCAGGCATTGGCCCATAGCAATCGATCATCTCCTCGAGAATCTCACGAACCTCCTCGGCGTCATCGGCAGAGGCGAGTCGTTTGTAGAGGGCGAGACGCTGGGCAGTGTCCGGAACGTAGCCGTCGGGAATGAAGCCAGGAATGTCGACATTGAGTTCGGGGTCGCGCTCGCTGTGTAGGGGCTCGCCCCGAAGCTCTGCCACTGCTTCCTCGAGCATTTGCGTGTACGCATCGAAACCGATGGCGGCAATGGACCCACTTTGTTTGGCGCCAAGCAAGTCGCCCGCACCGCGAATCTCTAGGTCTTGGCTGGCTATTGAGAACCCCGCGCCAAGTTCTGTGTAGCGCTGCAACGTCTCCAATCGCTTTCTGGCATCATCTGAGAGTTTTTCTGGAGAGGGCACCATGAGGTAGCAGTACGCGCGCTCCTTTGAGCGACCAATACGCCCGCGGAGCTGGTAGAGCTGGCTGAGACCAAAGCGGTCTGCACGATCGACGAACATGGTGTTGGCCCGCGGAATGTCAAGCCCCGCTTCAACGATCGTCGTGGCAACCAAGATGTCGTATTTTCCTTCGACAAACCCGACCATGATCTTCTCAAGTTTGTCGGCGGGCATCTGCCCGTGCGCAACTGCAATTTTCGCCATCGGCACGAGCTGGCCGAGGTGAGCTGCCCACTCCTCAAGGCTCCGTTCCCCGCCACTCACTGGCGTGTCGATTCGCGGCGAAATGAAGAACACCTGTCCTTTGCGATCGAGCTCCTTCCGAATTGCTTCTTTCAACACACCATCTTCGCTTCGCGCAACAAAGGTGCGAATGGCTCGTCGGTCGGCCGGTGGTGTCGCGATGATGCTGAGGTCCCGCAGGCCCGTCATCGCAAGATGCAAGGTCCTCGGAATGGGTGTGGCTGTCAGCGTCAAAACTTCAATGGACGCGCGCATCTTCTTGAAGCGTTCTTTGTGGGTAACGCCAAAGCGCTGTTCTTCGTCGATGACCAGGAGGCCCAGGTCCTTGAACCGCACATCGGTAGAGAGCAAGCGGTGGGTGCCAACCACGGCATCGATCTGTCCAGTCGCTAGCTCTTTGATCGTCTCGGTCTGCTGGCGCTTGTTCTGAAAGCGCGAGAGCCGGGCAATGCGAATCGGCCAGCCCGCGAATCTCTTGAGCATGGTCTGGTAGTGCTGCTCTACCAATACCGTGGTTGGTGCCAAGAATGCCACTTGTTTGCCACCAAAGACTGCTCTAAGAACTGCTCTGAGTGCCACCTCGGTCTTGCCATAGCCAACATCTCCACAAACAAGCCTGTCCATGGGCCGAGGTTCACCCATGTCTACCTCAATCTCGTCAATGGCTTTCTGTTGGTCGGGAGTCTCTTGAAACTCAAAGGTCGCTTCGAACTCGTGAAACATGCTGTCAGGCTTTGGAAATGCATGTCCTGGCAATGCCGCCCGCTGCGCGTAGAGCTGCAAAAGCTCCTCTGCAAGCGCGTGCACCTTCTTCGATACCGACTTCTTCGTCTTGGTGAAACTCTGACCTCCGAGCTTGTCAAGACGGGGCGAAAGTCCCTCGGCTCCGACGTATCGTTGGACCTCGCCAATTCGAACCACGGGCAAGTACAGGTTGCCGCCGTTGTATTCCAGGAGCAGGAAATCGGTTGGAACGCCTTGGATGGGCAGCTTCTTGAGACCGCGGTACTGGCCGACACCGTGTATGGTGTGCACCAAGAAGTCATCGTCGCGGAGTTGTGAGAAGTCGGAGACGCCGCCCTTGAGTGCGTCTCTAGCGCGTTGTGCGGCCCGTTTCTGCCGCTGCGAACTCCGACGTCGCTCCCCAAAGACATCATCATCGGTGACGATCGCGATGCGTTGTTCGGGCAAGGCGAAACTGCTGCTTAGCTCACTTCGGCAGAGGACAGCTGGTCCAGAGGGCTCTGCTAGGTCCCACTGGAGCCCTCGCTCTGGCGCGACCTTGAGCGCAACATCCTTCTCATCGAGCAAATCCTTCAGGCGCCCAAGCCGACTGGCGGAACGACATGCCAGAATAACTCTGAATCCAAGCTCTCGCCACTTTGCTAGTGCGGCAATCAAGGGCTCGGTGAGATCCTGGGCTTTCGTCTTGCGGAGCCGGTCTAGCTGCCCGCGAAGGGATACGTTGTCGTCTACCGATATGTGCAGATGCGAGTCGTAGGCTTCACTCTCGCCCGCCATTCGCAGCACCTGACAGTCGATTCTGCCTGCGGCGTGCTTCGTCACCTCGCGCAGTTGCTCGGTCGTCGCATAGTGCTCATTGGGCGCAAACGCGATGCGGTGTCCCTCCAACTGATCTTGGTAGCGAGTTTGCGCATCTTCGAGCTCGTCCTCAGCACGTTGCAGAACCTCGGCTGGCTCAAACACGATGTGGCGTACATGAGGGCCTGTCGGCAAATACGTCGACAGCGGAACGAGCTCCTTGTGGAACGCGGGGATTAGGTTCTCGATGCCAACAAACTCGATGCCACTGTGAATGCTATCGATAAGGTGGCGAGTTGCCTTTGACGGATGACTTGCCAAATCGCCTGCCTCGAGGAGTCGATTTCGCAGCGCGGAGCCTCGTGTGGGAATGCTCTCGCGCACAGGATGGATTCGCACCGAAGACAAGGTTCGCAACGTGCGTTGGTTCTCCGTATCGAAGTGCCGAATCGACTCGACTTCGTCACCAAAGAGTTCGATTCGAACGGGGAATTGGTAGGCAGGTGGGAAGAGGTCGATCACACCGCCTCGCACTGCAAAGTGCCCTGGCTCTTCGACAATGGTGACCCGGCTGTAGCCAGCCGCCACGAGTGTTTCGGTTAGTAGGTCTCTGTCGATTTCTCTGTCAACCTCGATTTCGTCACACAGGTCTAGGTACTCAGCTTTGGGAATCACGCGTCGCAAGAGCGAGCGAGCACTAAGAATAAGTAGGGAACCATCCGAATGCCCGCTTGCAAGGTGGAAGAGCGCTGCCATACGTTGGCGAAGCGCCACTCGGTCACTTGACATCTCGGAGTAGGGTGAGAGCTCGAGCGCGGGAACGAGCAAGACTTCTGGGACCTGCAAGTCTGCACTTGCGGGAGGTCTGGGCAGATGTTCGATGAGGTCAGCGTGCAGTGCACGTGCATCGACCTCCGTTGGGACCGTGATGATTGTTACCGCCTGTGCCGCATCGCGCCTGTGAACACGCGCCGCAAGGTAGGCCAGGGCGGGAAGACGAATGCCCGTGACCAACGTGGTCTTGTCGCCATCGAATCCTCGTCGCAGCGCATCTATGGGCCCTTCACTCACAAGCGCACCTTGCCTCGGGGCCCAGCCCCCGTACAATGGTGCATGGGCATTTTTCGCGTACCTGTGCTCGCAGCGCTTCTCATTGCGTCGCTGGGGGTAGCCTTGTCGGGTACCAGCCAAGCGGATCGAAAAACGAGCCAAGCAGAGAAGCTCATAGCTCGGGCTGGTCAAGTTGCCAAGGAAGTCTCAAGGATGCGGGGACTGAAGCTCGAGAAGGCAATCGATCGTGGCGTGATGAGTAAGTCGGAGATTCGTGCACGCATTGTGGAGATTTTGGACCGCGAGTACACGGCCGAAGAACTCGACGCTGAGGCGTTGGGGCTCAAGCGTCTCGGTCTCATCCCGGAATCGACAGACTACGTCAAGACAATGTTGGACATGCTGCAAGAACAGATTGCTGGGTTCTACGATCAACACGAGAAGAAGCTCTTCATTGCCGGCTGGGCGCAACGTGGGGGGGACATGCTCATGGCGCACGAGATTGACCATGCCTTGCAGGATCAGCATTTTGATCTGGACGCGTTCATGTCCGCCGATCGCAAGAATGGGGATTCGGTGGCGGCGCGCCAAGCTCTTGTTGAAGGCGATGGCATGGCGCTGATGCTCGAGTTTCAAATGGCCCAGGCCAAACAAGCACCTCCATGGGGCAATCCCATGATCATGGCGGTGCTTCGCAAGGGAATGGAGAAGGGAGCTGTGAGCTTGGCATCAGTGCCACTAGCACTGCGCGAGGGGCTGATGTTTCCCTACGTCTCAGGTGTCGAGTTTGTTGCACACTTTCGCAAGCACAAGAGCTGGAAGACCATTGATGCGATGTACCTAAAGCCACCGCTCTCAACAGAGCAGATTCTGCATCCGCAAAAGTATGAGTCTTACGAGAGACCCATCATGATTTCTGCGAAACGCCCAAGCGGACTCGCTGGCTATTCCGAAAAAGTATCGAACGTGATGGGCGAGAAGAGTGTGGAGTTGTTCTTGCGAAGCCATGGCGTTCGGCAAGGACGAGCAGTCACAGCGGCTGCGGGGTGGGGGGGCGACCGACTGGCTGTCTACGCGCGTGAGGGACACAAGGGAAGCAAGCTTGCCGGCACTGTCGGCGTTTGGTTCACAAGCTGGGATGAAGCGCGCGATGCTGCCGAGTTCTTTGAGGCCCTCGAGCATGCTTTGCCGAAGTTCTCGGGTGACGAGGGAACGGCACGAGGGAGCATCTTGCAGTGCAAGAGCCGGAGCGGCCAGTTTGTCGCGGAACGGCGTGGTGCCGAGGTGCTCCTGATTCTTGGGGTGAGCTCCGGGGCCTCGGATGCAATCCGAACCGACGTGTGGAGAAACTGGAAACGCGGTTCGACCGTGCCAGGGCCGTAGCCTGTCGAGCTATCCGGCATCCTATGAATCTAAGAGTAATTCTCTTCCTCGACACCGAGTCACGAGGTTGGAGCCGCGCGTGTCAGTTTGGCATGAAGCGTTGTGGCTTCTGGCAGTAACCCCCCGACACTGCGCTTTGTGATGGGTGGTCCCGATCTTGAACTGTGCTGCAGGTTATGCACTATCGAGCATCTCTCGTTACCATATTGCTCCTCTCTTTCGGGCTCGTTCACTCGGCATTCGCAGATACCCAAGCGGCGCCGCGAGACGAGGGCGACATCACAGAGCAAGAGGTGTTGCACAGCTGTACCGGCTCGCGAGGCAAGAAGAAGACGCATGTCTCGTTCACCTCGGAGACGTCACTGAGCGATCTTGTGACGTGGGCGATGAGCTTCTCGTGCAAGAACTTCCTGTATCGCACGGAGCTTGCGAGTCGTTCGCCCAAAGTTGAAATCGTGGCACCAACGACGATGACCCCAAGCCAGTCCTGGCGGCTTTTTCAGGTCGCCTTAGACAGCTTGGGCCTCACCATTGTGCGAAAGGGGCCTGTCTTGCACATCGTGGAATCTGCACAGGCAATGGCCTCAGCGTTGCCCATTCGAAACTCGTCGAGCGGCGGGGAACAGCTGGAACGGCTGCTTGTGCAGCCGAGCAACATCCGGGTAGATGATGCTCAGAAGGCACTCAACGCGCTGTTGTCAAAACAGGGACAGGTCGTCTTGCTTCCAAGTGCCGACGCGCTACTCGTCACCGACTATGGCTCACATACCAGGCGGATGATGGAGCTTTTGCGACAGGTGGATAGGCCCGGTGCGAACGAAGGGCTGTTTGCGATTCCCGTACGGTACGCCGACGTAGAGAGCGCGAAGCAACACCTCGCGGCCCTCTTGGCCGTTCCTGACGCTCGCCCGGCCTCGCCGCGCAAGGGCAGTGGCAGAAACAGTGATAAGAGGTATTCTGTTCCTCCAAGCGTGATTGTCGGGGATGCTCGGACCGGGACGTTGTTGCTTCGCGCAAGTCAGGCGACCTACGACAGAGCCTTGGTGATCGTGCAGGAGCTCGATCGCGCGCTTGAAAGTGACGATACCAGCCGAATGCACGTTTATCTCTTGCAGCATGCGGATGCCGCCAAACTGGCATCTACGCTTTCTGCTTTGCAGTCAGCACCAAGCGCGGCAAGTTTTGGGCGCTCGAAGGGCAACGCACCCTCAGCCGAAGCCAGTGCGACGATTTCTGGCGCCGTAAGAATCACAGCAGATGTTGAGACCAACAGCCTGCTCGTGCAGGCGACATCTCGCGACTACATGGCAACGAAAGTACTGATTGAGGGACTCGACCGCCAACAACCGCAAGTCTTCCTGGAAGTGACGATTCTCGAGGTTGACCAGGACAAGAACCTCGACATTGGAGGCTCATTTCACTTTGGATCAAGCACGCTCAACTCGACCCAGTTTGGCGCGTCTCAACACGCTGGAAGCCGCACAGTTCCGTTGCAGGCATTGCAGCAAAGTGCACTTCAAGACGGACTCGTGGCAGGTGCCTTGGGCAAGCTACTGCCAACCGAGCGCTTCTTGGGAGTGAGCATTCCCTCATTCGGCGCGCTATTCCAAGCACTAGCTGAGGACAAGCGCATCGACATCATCTCCTCTCCTCAGATCATGACTACGAATAACACCAAGGCCAAGCTGAGCGTAGGGAAGAACGTGCCCTACAACGCTGGAACAACAGTAGGACCTGGAGGCGTGTCTGAGTCGATCAAACGAGAAAACGTTGAGATGACCCTGGAGGTGACGCCACACGTAAATGTAGAGGGGCTCGTGCGACTGGAGGTTGAGCTAAGCATCAAAGAACTCCTTCCGAGCGCACAGGGCGGCCAACCATCATGGAGCACGCGCGAGATCGTAAACACAGTTGTCGTGGCCGACCAAGAGAGTATCGCGATTGGCGCGCTCACGTCGGAGAAGGAGAGCGTCGCCAAGAGCAAGGTCCCGCTCTTGGGAGACATTCCGCTCGTTGGTGTCTTCTTTCGGAGCTCGCGCCGAGAGAAGGCCAAACGCAATCTGCTGGTTCTTCTGACGCCCCACGTTATCACTGACCCAAGCGAAGCCAGGGAGCTCACGGCTCGGAAGCTCAGCGAGCGAGAAGCATTCCTGCGCTCGTTCAAGGCACTGCAGGATCAGCCCTTTGATAGCAAGATGGACTACCGAAAGAAACGCGGTCTCTTGGCCGAGATCAACCATGCGGTGATAGAGGTTGAGCGGGAGGCAGTGGATCTCCGCGAGATGCAGGGGCAGTGGCGCGAACCGACTCAGGGCCTGCTCGAAGACAAGAGTGAATAGCGATGGTGATTTGGTGGGTGCCAGGATCTAAAGAGGTCCCCGCCGCGCTAGACTGACTTCATGGGAATGAAAGCAAGGCCACCGGAGTTCGCGTTCTTTGGAGCGGGTGGAGCGACATATTTTGAATGGGCGGAGGTTCACGTTCGATTCGCGCGCGAACCTACCCCGCAAGAACAACAGAAAATCTCTAAGAGAGTGCCTCCCCCGCTCACTGACTCGATCGGGTTTACTGGAACGCATTTGATGGTCAGCAGCGGGCAGTTTGCCCATGTGAGCATGGCAACAGCCTATCCTGGCAAGGGCGACCCGTCAGACGAGAGCCAATGGGATGGTGGACGCTGGTTCTTCGCCGACTCCGCGCAGGTGGATGCATTCAATCTCGATACCGAGGCGTGGCTACGTGAAGCGCACGCCGTGTGCCCCATCGTATGCGCCTATCGAGCAGAGGATTGGGAGTCTGGAGGAACAGAACTCTCAGTATGGCATCACCAGAGCATGCGGCAAATCGGGAGCGTACTAGCGCAGTTCGAGGAGGTCTTGACCAAGGAAAAGAGTTCCCAAGCATACATGCTGGCTGGCATTCTCCGAATGGCAAAGGAGGCAAAAACTGCGGTGCCAGAGGCGTTTCTCGCCTGGTCCAACAAGAGGTAGCGAAGCAGGTCGCCTCAGCCAAAGAGATAGCCGCGCAATCGGCTTAGCGATTCAATGTGATGCACGTCTTTGCGAAAGAATGGCACCTCGGTTCGAATGGAATTGGGCGCTGCCGCCTGCAGTCTTTCGATGGCGACGCGGTCGCTTTGCGCCACTCGTTCAAGTTCGCTGTGTGCGGCTAAGAGAGATTCTGAAGCCATGCGCAAGCTTGTCTCTTGCAGCGTCAAGGCCTGCACGCATGACAGTGCGCCAAGCTGGCTCGCGAGGTCGTCTCGCGAAAGGTCCAGTGGCATGGATGCATGCACTTTATTCACGGCGAAGCCTGCAAATGGCATATCGGTTTCGAGCAAACGAGTGTGAAAGAAGAGTGCTTCGCTCACTGCCATCTCTTCAGGGCTTGTGACGATCACAAAGGAAACATCGTCACGGTGAAGGAGTTTGAGTACCTCCTCCGCGCGCTCCTTGAAACCGCCGAGAATTTCGTTGAACTCGCTGAAGAAGAGAGCAATGTCTTCGATAAACTGAGAGCCAACAAACTTGGCGAGCATCTTAAAGACATAGCTGCCGGTCTTGCCGACAACCGAGAGACTTCCGCCTTTTTGCATCTTGCGAAACATCTCAATCGCGGGCGAGTCAATGGCATCGCTTAGCTTTTTTGGTGCATCAAGGAAGTCGAGAGCATGTGATGTTGGAGGCGTGTCGACGACGATCAGGTCATAGTCACCGCTCTTATCGAAGGCCTGAAGTTTTGTGAGTGCCGCGTACTCTTGCGAACCCGTGAGTGTTCCAGCGATCTGTTGATAGAGTGGATTGTCGAAGATGCGCTTCACAGCTTGTGCATCGGTCGCATAGGTTTCGACCATCTCGTCGAAGGCTTGTTTTTGATCGAGCATCATGGCTGCCAACGAACCGCCCGGCACGCATTTTCCGATTGCTTCGAGTCGCTCATGAGCAACGATTTGAACCTCGTGTCCCAAGCCTTCAAGGCCAAGGGAATCGGCGAGGCGCTTGGCAGGATCGATTGTGAGAACCAGCGCGCGCTTGCCCCGACGAGCAGCCTCAATGGCAAAGCTCGCAGCCGTCGTGGTCTTGCCGACCCCACCAGAGCCGACGCAGACAATAATCCTTTTGTTTTCGATGACTTCGCTGAAGCTGCCAGCCAAGATGGCCTCCCGTGGGCTGTTTTCTAGCACGCCCATGCACATGTGTATACTCCGGGCCCCATGGACCTTTGTGCAACCGTTGGCGATGACGAATTCTCTGTAGCGGCGACGTCCGATGGCACCAAGTGGCGTATCTCGATTGGAGATCGTGAGGTCCTTGTCGACGCTGCTCGGGTGAAGCCCGGAACTTGGTCACTCGTCATCGATGGACGCTCTCTATTGGTCGATGTCGATGAGAGCAAGGACCCACCGCGCATTCACACGCATCAAGCCGTTACGCCGATCCTTCTAGAAAACGCTCAGCGCAAGCGATTGGCGGAACAGATGAGCCGGGCCGGTGGTGGCAAGAGTCGTGGGGAAGTTCTCAAAGCTCCCATTGCAGGCCGGGTGGTGAAGGTATTGGTCTGCGATGGTCAAGTTGTCGAGGCAGGGCAAGTTGTGGTGATTCTCGAAGCCATGAAGATGGAGAACGAGATCAAATGTACTCGCGGTGGAGTGGTCTCAGGAATCGACGTTGCTGATGGTGATAGCGTCGAGACGGGTGGCAAGCTCGTTAGTTTGAAGCCCGCAGAGTAGAGCGTTTTTTTTGCCCAGGTTTGGCTTTGTCCTTGCCCGTTTTTTTCGTTGCGGCTTTCTTGCGAGGCTTGATCGCCTTGGTCGCTACCTTGCCTTCTGCCGGGAGCAAATCGAGCGACCTGTCTCGCTCAATGCGATAGCGATCGAGAATCGCCGGCGTGCGTTTGTGCACTTCGTCTACGTTGAGCACGATGAGCGAGTTTGATGAGGTGCGGAGTTCCACGGTTCGTTTGCTACCCTCGATGAGGCTCACAAAATGCTTCATGTCACGGACCTTCTTACCGTTGACCGATGCGATGGACTCGCTGTAGAGGCCCTCGTAGCCGACGTTCACTTCGTCAGCCAAGATCTGACAGAGGATGATGGTCTCTCGCTGTGTCGGTGTGACGCTTCCGGAGTAATAGATGTGCAAGAACTCTTTTGGGGCCTTCTCCCACCAGTTGTCCCAGGTCGCCAGGTAGTCGCGACAGAGAACTTGAAAAACCAAACCGCCAAAGATGTAGAAACTTGGAGTGACGTCGTACTGAGCTCGTGGAACCAGTTCGACTTTTTCTTTGAGTTCTAGATCGAGAGATAGCCGCTTGCCGTCGCGAAGCACATGCAAGGGCAGGGTATCGCCGACACGCTTCTCTCCAAGCATAACGTCAAAGCGAGTGCGGTGCTTCTTGCGATAGTTGATTGTGCAGTTGTTCGCGATCTTTGTGCCACCAATCTTGAGCAAGGTGTCGCCCTCTTTGACCTGTCCCCAGCAAGAGCTGCCAAACTCTACCTTGAGTACCAAGACGCCACTTTCATTGGCTCGCATGCCGAGCCTTTCTCGGAGCATGGGGTTCTCGACGTTCTGGGTTGTCACGCCCAACGTTGGAAGCTTCATGTGCGGAGTTGTTTTGATACCCGCAAGGAAGTTCTTGATGAGTGGTGGCGGGACCATCTCGCCAATCCCATCGGCATCGTTGAGGCCTTGAAACGCGATGCCCACAACTTTGCCATTGCGAAACACCGGACCTCCGCTGTTGCCATGGTTGATGGCAGCGTCAACAGTGACTGCGAGCAAATGACGTTGCGAGTGGGTGTAGCGCTGGACTTCGATTCGCGAGACGACACCCTCGGTGATCGAGACTTCGTCGCCACCAACGGGAAAGCCAATCACTGCAACTCGATCGCGGCGAGACGGGAGGTCGCCAAGTTTTGGAACCTTGACGCCTCGCATGAAGGACTGCTCTTCGACTTCCAATAGAGCGAGGTCGGCGTCATGACAAATGCCGACAACTTTCGCGACAACCTTGTTTGGCGCCGAGATGCGTTGCACTTGAATGAAGGTCGCGTCGGCAACAACATGCGCGCTTGTGAGAATCTGTCGGGGCTTGATAATGACGCCAGAGCCGGTGCTGCTTGCCGGAGAGCGGGCCTGCCAAGGGGAGTCGTAGTCGGGTTCTTGTTGGGTCGCGTAGATTCGAACAACAGCGCTATGCGGCATTGCTCCAGACTATCACTCTGGATCGAGCTGCGTTGTCTGGCGTCGCTGATTCTGTTGAGCGACGAGCTTGGTCTCTGCGTCTTCGGGCGAGAAGCAGTCATCGGCAATTGTGCGATCCGTGCTCTCGAGCGCCTCCAAGGCCTGCATGGCTTGCGAAGCGGTGAAGGCTCCACTTTGTGCGGCATCCAGCCACTCGCGTCGCGCTTGCATCTCTCGTTGAAAAATCGACTCGGTGCACTCGGCAATCTGCGGCGCAGTCCACGCCCCGCCAAAACCTTGTGCCGCTTCGGAGAGCGCAGTTCCAAACGCCCGAGCTGTTGAGAAGCGTGTCTCCCGGTCGCGAGAGAGGCCGAGTTCGAGAGCGTCGGCGACAGGCTTTGGGATGCGCTTGTTGATGGAGTCGGCTCGTGGGATTGGGGCTTTGGTGACGGCTTCAAATGTTTCGAGGCGAGAGGCGCGTCGAAACAGGCGTGTCCCTGTCAAGAGCTCCAGCACGATGATGGCAAGTGAGAAAACATCTGAGCGAGGATCGAGGTCGTGTCCTCGCAATTGCTCTGGTGACATGTAGCTAAACTTGCCGCGAATCTGCCCGGTCGCTGTCTTGACCACCGACTGGGTGGATTTCGAAATTCCGAAATCGAGGATCTTCGCCATACCGTTGTTGGTAAGGTAGATGTTTGGCGGCGAGAGGTCGCGATGTACGATGTCATATGGCTTGCCTTTGGGGTCGCAAAGGTTGTGCGCATAGTGCATTCCCTCGCAAGCTTGGGCTGCCAATCCCACAAGCATGCCCAGTGGAAAGGAGTCGGGGTCCGTCATCTGTCTGGCGAGAAGCTTTGTCAGTGGAACGCCAAGGAGATACTCCATCACCATGAAGTAGCCATCGTCCCCAGCGCCAAGCTCATAGACCTGGCAGATGTTGGGATGAGAAAGTAGTGAAGCGGTCCGAGCTTCGGTGAGAAAGAGCTCGACGAACTCACGCACTTTGGCGAGCGCGGGTTTCATGCGCTTTAGTGCTACAGGCTTGGTAAAGCCAGCCGGACCGTCGAGGTAGGCGAGATACACATCAGCCATGCCACCAGAGCCAAGCTTGGCTCGAATCCGGTACTTTCCAACGTAGCTTGGGAGCCCGTCATCGCTTTGGTTGAGCATGTCGCCAGATCATATCACTGGCGGTGTGAAAGGGCGTTTCAGCCGCCACCTGAGCAGCTTGGTGCGGTTACAACCGGTGGAGCGACACCCTCTGGGGTCCAGGCCTCAATCTCGTTAATTGTGTGCTCTTGGGGGGCGAAGTTGCCACAACCATTGCCAACAAAGCGCAGACCGATGGCGCCCGTAATTGCTGAGTCAAAGTTGAATTCCTGGCAAGGTGTGTTGCCCTCAGAGCAGTCGGTGACGTTGAAATCCTGTTCGCCATCATCCGACCCAAAGCGGCCGCGGAAGGTCCATGGCGGAGCATCCACGTTCTCATTTCCCGGAACAGGCATATCGGTCTGCACGCTTGGAGCCGTGTGCACCAGGTAGTCGCCAATGAGGCACTCTTGGTCGCCGTAGATCCGAATTGATTCCACGCCATCTGGAGTCGGAATTCGAATGGTCAGCCAATCGCTGCTGAAGATGTCGTTTTGAACCATCACACCAGTGGCGCGATTTCCATCTGTCATCGCAGGGTAGGTTCCCTCTTCTTCATCAACGGAGCCTGGAATGGGAAGCCCACCGAGAGCAATGTTGCGAGCGGGAACTGGGTCACCGGGTTCTGGTGGCTCGCCAGCTTGGGTAATTTCGAAGTTTTGTGCGTCAGAGCGCTCCCCATCTGCGTCGATTGCCACGATGGCCAAGCCGTTGACTGCGCCTTTGTCGAGTGGCACGTCAATGCAGAAGCTTCCATCAACTCCAAGCTCCGCAGATACCGTATCGGTTGGTCCTTCGACGATCACGGTGCCATTTGCCGGGCCATGGCCAAAGAGTGGGACCGTGTCCCAGTAGGTTTGTGGAGGTAACCCCTCGACGGTGAGTGGAACGCCCTCATCACCAGCATCCACCTCAATGGGGCCAGCATCTGCTCCACCCCCGCCTCCGTTGCCATTGTTGGGTTCTTCCGCAATGCAAGCACCTGAAGTTAGGAGTAGGGCAAATAGGAACACACGCATGGCCCCAAACAAAGCAAGCCAAATGCCAGCCGTGCCTTTCTGCGATTCCGGGCATTTGAAGAGGGAAGAGTGGGGTCTGACAGGTCTGGGGACCCAAGTGTAGGTGGCCGGTCGGCCCCCCCTTTCGATTAGGCCATCTCTATGCTTTCAGTATGTTATGGGCAAGATCCCTTGCGGCCCGCCCCTTGCAATGTAGGTTCGTATGCGTCGATTTGCAGCAATTCTGGCCCTGGCAGTTTGCACGGCTCCCGCTTGCGGCCCTGAGGAGATGTCCTATGAGGCAGATGGCGGCCAGGAGCTTCCAGTTGAGTTCAACCCTCCCACCGTCGACACGGTAACTCCAGGAGCCATGGCCCTTGGAGACACCATCCAAGTCTTCGGCTCAAACTTCCTCCCCAACGAATATGGCAGCACACGCCTTCACTTGGTGGGAACCTACACCGATGACTCCGGGGCGACGCACTCATATGATGGCGAAACCGTTCTTGACGTAAAGAACATCAGCGTTGCCAGCTTTGTCTTTGATGACCTCTTCTTCTCCCCATCTCGCGATCGCATTGGCAGCTTCGAAGGCCAGGCCACCGTCATTAGTGAGTTGAGTGAGGCCTACCGCTCCGACGACATTCAGAGCGTGCTCACCTCCGATGAACTCTCCGTCTCTCTCAAGGTTGAGCCGTCGGTTGGCATCGTGCAGATGCGCAGCGTTACCGAGGAGGGATGCGCTCCTGTTACCGATGGCACCATTGGCGACCAAGAGCTGGCCTTTAGCATGCGGGCGATTGGAATGGCCGATGCAACCGAGGAAAACCCCATCCGGTTTCGTGTGAGTTTCCAAGCTCCCACCATGAAGGTCGTCTACCTTAAGGACCAAGCCTACGGCGTTTGGCCCACTAACATTGGAAGCCTGAACCAAAACCTGGTGAAGGAAGCGGGTGATGGCGCCAATCGGTTCGATGTTGAGATCACCGAGGGCAATAGCCTTGACCTTGATCCAACCTGGCGAAAGGACAGAGTCACCGTGTCTCCTCCGATTCAAATCGGCGATGAGACCGTCTCTGAAGTTCTTCTTGGTCGCCTCTCGACTGGCACAACCGATGGGCGTTCAACCATCGCAGGAATTCAAATCGAAGCCTTTCATCCCGATGGAACGGTGATTTCCCGGCAGATTGCCTATGGCGTAAAGGAGGAGTGGGAAATCCAAAACTACGACCAGAACATGCGTCTGATGGAGCGCTCGGATCCAGTTCCGGTCTCTGGGTGTTTCTCTGGCGGCGATGTTGGTCGCGATCTCACCTACACAGAGGGTAGCTCGGTTACCCAGAGTCGCAGCCTCTCATTCCGATGGGATCAAAACGTAGCAAACACACTTGGCATCACCGCTGGTGTAGGCGGGCTTCTGCCTGTGCAAATCTCCGCGAACGCCTCTACGACATTTTCTGAGACATTTGGAATTGATGTGAACGAGACGGTTTCAAGTGAGTCACACATTGGCATCAACTTCTCGGCTCGAATTATTCCCGGCTTCTTCGGCACCTGCTACCGTCAAATCGATCGCATTGAGCGTGAGGTGAACGTCACCTACAACAACGCTTGTGGACGCAGTGGAGTGATTGGCCAAACGATTCTCACCGACTGGAACTTCGGCTTCGATATTGCCACCGGTCCTAGCTGCGATGCGGCTTCGGATCTTGATGATGGTGGCAACTATGAGCCGGATGGAATTGAATACGAGTAACTGTGCGTGCTCCCAGAGCGACCGGGAACAACACAGAGAAAGCAAACAAGGCGGCACGATGGGCCGCCTTGTGGTGTGTTGCAACCCTTAGCTGCACAGCGCAGCCACCGGATGTTGAGCCTCAGCCATCCAGGCTGGCGGATGCTGGGGCCTCAACGTTTGTAGACCTGGTCGTCTCTTATACAGAGGATGGAAACCCTGTAACCTGTACCGATTCTCTGGCCCCAGTGTGCCAAACTCAGAGCGGCATCTGTAGCAACCACCCACTACTTGGGCCCCCTGATGAACAGAGTTTTTCTCTAGTCGGGCCTGGACAGATTGAAGTGGGATTTCTCTGCCAGCCAATAATCGATCGGGCTCCCGATAGCGACCTGAGTCCAGACTTTCGGATCGTGGGTTCGATTGAATCAGGGAGTGGTGGCATTGTTTCTGTGAGCGAGGATGGCAGCACCTACATCGTCCTCGACAACTTGATTCGCGACAATCAAGCATTTGACCTCGCCAACCGCGGTCTGCAGTTTGCGCGCTTTGTGCGCGTTGCTGTCGAGGCTGGGGCTTCCATTCGAATCGATGCCATCGAGGCGCTGCCATGAATCCCAAACATGGTTGGTTGGTGGTCGTTCTCCTCATCACGCTAGCCGGCGTGACGCCAGCAGCACGAGCCGATACGAGCATCTTGAGTATCGGCCCTTCATTTCCCGACGGCCCGTACAACACACTCTACGTGGATCGTGCCAATCCAAACCGCGTCGCAGTAGGCACAGCAGATGGCACCATTGCTTGGAGCAATGATTCTGCGAGGCGTGTGAGTGAGTCTCGAGTTCGCTCCGATCGCTTCCTTGACGCAATGGCGGTTCGCAGTGGTGGTTCGGCAGCATCGCTTGGTGCAGACACTGATGAAACAGAAGTGCCCGACACCGAGGGAGCAAGGTCTCAGGCGCAGCGTCCAGTTAGGCTCTTCATAAAAACTCTGGCAACCGGGAAGGGCATCGTGCGCTGGCAGCTGTGGCGCGGTATTGCGGATCCGGTCACCGACATTGGGGCGATTCTCATGCCTTCGTCTGGCGGCAACATGTTCGTTGTGAGTTCTGTTGGTGTGATGGTTTCTGATGGCCTTGGAGGAGCGTGGACTCGCACCTTGGGAGCTCCTGGAGTCATGCCTCGAGAGAAGGACTTGGTTGGGCTCTCGATTGTTGCCAATCCGGTGAATCCCAAGTTTGTGCTTGCGGGGACCACCAAGGGAGTGTTTCTCTCGCGCGATGGTGGCATGAACTTCACGCCTCACACCGATTCCCAAATCACCGAAGAAATGGTCTTCGAATTTCTCTGGGATGCAGAAGAGCCCGATGTCGTCCTGGCTGTCGGTCCCGATTCGATCTTGCAATCGGAAGATGGAGGCGAGTCTTTTGCCGTTGCGTTTATCTCCCCCGCAGAAATCAACACTGTTGTGACATCTGCCCAAGGCGTCTTTGTCGCCACAACGGAAGGATTGCTGCTGGTGAGCGGTGAGGGGACGCAAACCATCATGGGCGGTGAATCGGTCTTGGGCGTTGTGCCGTGGGCAGATGGGGGCGCACTTGTACTCACTCCATCAACGCTTTACGAGATCAACACATATGGAGAGAGAAAACTTCTTATGCGCACAACGGATACGGATCCATTCCTGCGTCTTGATGGTGCGCCGGGGCTGGCGTACATGCTCTCGCAAAGTGGCATCTATCGGATTGGGTCAGAAGTCGCTCGCAACCCAACCCAGCGGGCTCCTGTGTTGGCAATGTCCAGCTCAAAGACTCAACAGGCGATGCTCGACCACCTTGGTCTTGGAAACCCCGAGGACACCCGCCTAAACGATCGCTGGTACGCGAAGCTTCTGCCAAGGGTGAACTTTGATGCGGTGGGCACTCAGGGGGACACAAGCAACCTCATGATCGACTACACGCTGCCAATCGATTTTCGCTTTGCGCGCGCCGAAAACTCGGTGAACGTAGAGTTTGCCGTGACCGCCACCTGGGACCTTTCAAGCGTGATATTTGGAGACAATAACGCTTCGAATCCAGACCTCTTCATCGAGAGCACCCTCCGGGGGAATCGCCAACGCATCTTGATGGAAGTTCGAGATCGGTATCGCAAGGCAGCGATTCTCGCTCATCGACTAAAGAACCCGCCAGCAGACCCAGAGCTGGCATTCATGTGGACGACTCGGTTGGAAGAGCATGTCTCGTACCTCGAGTTTGTTACCGGGAAACAGATTTTGAAAGAGCCACGACAGGAGCCATGATTATGAAGAACATACGAGCGACGTTTCTCGCCCTTTTGATGGGTACTCTTGCTTTCACACTTCCTGGTGAGGTGTGCGCCCAAGAAGGTGGAGATGAAGCCCCTACATCCAAGCCTGTTCGCAAGGCAAAGTCTTCGAAGGGAATGAAGGCACTCTTCAAGATCCTCAAGTCTGAGCCAAAGATCAAAGACGTTCAGCGCTGGGCGTTGCGGCACTACAAGTTGAGCCCTTCTCGCGTCAACGGCATGGCTACCAACGCTCGCCTCAAAGGCTTGATCCCCGAGGTCAATCTCAGCTTTTCCAACAACCAGGGCAACACCTTCGGCAATATGCGCGATGGTTTGTATCCAACGTTGCCCAACATTGGCAGCAACCCCAACCCCGACTCATTCAAAGAGCGAACAGCGGGAACGAGCAGTAGCAACATCTTTTCTGTGCGGGCGAGTTGGAACTTGGACCGATTGGTCTTTAATCCAGAGGGCCTGGATGTGAAGTCGCTCAACAGCCTTGGCGAGACACTTGTACGAGAGGTCGCCACGCTCTACTACAGTCGCCGTCGTTTGTTGGCAAGCATCATTCTCTCTCCACCAGAAGACCCAGAAGAGCTGTTCTTCGAGCTAACACGACTCGATGAAATGACCTCGACCATTGACTCACTCACGGGGAACAAATTTGGCAAGAAGTCTTGGCAGTGGGATGAAGCGATGCTCGGTCTATAGGGGCAAACGCCCATGTTTCTGCCGTTGCGGGAATGCCTTCTTGTTTCCGATTTCTATTCGTTAGACTCTAATACGTCCACTATGCGTACCTTCATCGTTCTCGTCACGTTCGCTTTGCTCGCCTCGTTTCAACCAGGCTACGCAGATGCGCAGCGATATCGCCCGGTAACCAAGAAGGCCATCAAGGCCAAAACGTTTCCCCGTGCTGCTCAGCGGGCAAAGGCGCGCGCCAATTCCAAACGCGTCGTTCGTCCTCGTGCATCGAGACCTTCGGGCTTCGCTAGGCTCGGCAAGGGCCTTCGGGCTTCGGTCGCAATGCGTGGTGCAGTTCGGTCCCAAACTGCAACCACGAAAGATGCACTTGCATCAGGTCAACTTACGGCTGCGGCCACCGAAGTCTCTCGTTCGCCACTGCGGAACGCGAAGGGGCAGTTTGTCAGTGGGCCTAAGAATATTTCTATGCGTGAGCGATTTGCTCTTTGGCGCAGCACGAGAGCTGTCAAGAAGGCGGCGCTAAAGCAGGCCAAAGGTCGCTCGGCAGCTGGTGATGTGCAGGGTACGGTTGACGCGCTGCAGGCTCTTGAGGTGCTTGAGAGCAAGGGGAAACTCGGAGTCGTGGCTCGGTGGCAAAAAGCCAAAGCCACCAAGAAGGCATTTAAGAACTCACGCAAGTCGGCGTCCAACGCCCTAAAATCCGGTGATCTTGACGCCGCTGGGCAGAACTTCGCTCTAGCATCAGAGCTAAGTCCCGGGGCTCGCTCTTCCAAGAAGATGGCAAAGAGCTTGGTGAAAGAGAGCTTTCAGATGGCGGCTCAGTACGCCAAAACTGGAAACACCGAGCTAACGTGGAACGTTCTCGAAATGGCTGCTGCGATTGCGAACGAGAGTGGTGTGAAGTTTTCCGAGAAGAAGGCCCAGAAGATTGTTGATGTAGCGTTTGTCAAGGCGCTGCCCGTTTTGACCAAAGCCGCTGAGCAGGCTTACAAGGCGGGCAACTTTGAGCAAGCTGTTGCCTCTCTTGCCGAGGCACGAGCCATCGCGAGCTCTGGGACCGCAAAGCCAAGTCGGCGTGTCTCTAAGAAGCACGCCAAGCTCGCCAAGAAACTCGGCTCACGCCTTGTTAAGTTTGAGAAGGCGCAAGCTACACAGCTGCAGGAGCCGTCCTCAGAATAGCTGAGCTTGTGCGATTTGGGGAACTCGCCTTCTCGTTCTGGAGAGGCTGATGATTCTTCGCTCGCTGGCCGCTTTGCTCATCGTTGTTCCTCGGTCGCTTGCCCCAGCAAACTCCCTCTTCCCGTCTTGGCAGCAAACGAGCTGACTTCGCGATCACGAATCAATGTCCATGGATCGCGCACTAGAGTATGGCGCGGCAGAAGTCGAGCCCAGTTAGAACTCCGATCATAAGGTTGTCTCGATTAACGATGATACTTCGCACGTCGAGAGCAGCTGCATTGCTCGCCGCTCGGTTAAGCGCGGTGATTTCGGGCAAGACCAAGATTTTTGGGCTCATCACATCTGAGAGTTTTTCGCCCTTCCACTTTTTGGCGATGAGCGCGTCTTCTTGCGTGAATACTCCGCAGGGCCATCCCTTCTCAAGCACAACGATGGTTGATATCTCCTCTGCGTCGAGTTCGCGAATCGCATCACCGATCGGCGTCGCGGTGTGCATTGCGATCACAGGCGAGGACATGTACTCGGAGATGTGGTGTTCGATTCCTCGATCTGCAACGGCTCGCATAACGTCTCTAGTTGAAAGCACACCAGCGATGCCGGCGCTTCCTTCGACGAAGACACGGTGAATGGCGTTGTCGACCATCAGCTGTGCCGCCGTAGTGACCAAATCGGACTCGTGAGCACAGACGACGTCTTGCGACATGATCGAGGCTACGTTGGTATCGGGCATCACCAGCCGATCCGCTGAGAACTTCTCACTGCTGGATTCCCCTACGCGAATCAAATCGCTTCGTGTGATTACGCCGCAGAGTCGGATGGATTCTTGGAAGTCTTCGACAACGGCCAACGCTGAAACCTTCCACTCGATGAGTTGATCCCGTGCATGCTCCAGTGTGTCACTCGGGTACACAGCTCGCACTGAAGGGCTCATGTAGTTCGACACGGTTGCGTCAAGAAGGGGCATGCTTTGATCCTATGAATGAACAATGCGAGGCGCAATCGCATAGATTTCGCGTTTGTGGAAGATGTGGCGTTGGAGCCGGTACCTTAGAAAACCTGCCAAACACTCATGTTGGTTCAACACCGATGATGGGGTTCGGGCCTGTGCCCTCACGATTGATCACTACCTTGCGGCCGAGATCATGGTGAAGGATGGACTCTTTTTTTTTTCATCGTGACCGGTTGCTCGCTGGACGTACCAAGCGACTTGGAGAGCAAACGCCTGACGATCAAGGGGCAAGCGAACGAGGAACAACGAAGAAGACTGGCTGAGCCAGTCTCTCCAGCGGGCGAGAAGACGAGTGAGCGCGTTCAATATTCATGAATCGCGCACTAGTGCGCGA
>JANTGM010000004.1 GCA_024762925.1 Kofleriaceae bacterium
GTTTGCTGGCGAGGCGGGAAGAGGGAGTTTGCTGGGGCAAGCGACCGAGGAACAACGAAGAAGACGGGCTGAGCCAGTCTCTCCAGCGGGCGAGAAGGCGAGTGAGCGCGTTCTATATGCATGAATCGCGCACGAGCTAGGACTTGGTGCGCGATCGGCCCCAACTGAGAAAATCCTTCCAACTCTCTTCGGGCGTAGCTCCAATGTTTAGCGAGTACTTGCTGAGCAACCCACGTGGGCGCTCTGGTTTCTTTGCCAGACGCATATTTGCCTCCGCTGGGGTTCGACACCCCTTGCTGCCATTGCAGTCAACACACGCTGTGACGATATTCTCCCAGGTCATGCCACCTCCCTTTGAGCGAGGCACGACATGGTCGCGAGTGAGTTCTTTAGCGGGCAACTTCTTGAGGCAGTACTGACACTGATGGTTGTCTCGCAAAAAGATGTTCTGCCTGGTCATGGCAATGCGCATTCGCCGGCGCTGGACGAAGCTTGTGAGCCGAACCACTGCCGGCATCTGCAAGGTCCACGAAACCGCTCGAAGTACCCGATCGTAGCTCTTCACAACCTCCACTTTTCCGACGCACAGCATCGAAACCGCTCGCTGCCAGGAAATCACCCGCAGCGGCTCGTAAGTGGCATTCAGAAGAAGAGTCCGATTCACAATATTTCATACTAGCCCGGAATCCGTACCCTCGCAAAGGAGCTTCATCACGCTACTGAGGGGGATTGGGGAGCAAAAGGGTCCAGATCCTGCCTTCCGTGAAGGAGAATATCCCCTTTGTCTTCAGAGAGTTACCTGCCCTAGCGTTTGAAGCTAGCGGACGATCTTTGGACCAGCCAACATGGCCTCATCCATGATCGGCTCTTGGGAGACACCGACAGCTCCCCTGCCACGAGCCTGCAAGAACTCGAGAAACGCAATGGCGGTTGGCAGGTCGAGGGGCGTGATTTCATCGAGGATCTCGCGCGCCTGTCGTCTCAGCGCCTCGCCAGCGGCTCCACTTGGAGTAGGTTGGGAAACTGGCGTATCAACCGCCTCCAACGTCTCGGGTCCAGTGAGCGAGCCCCAGGGCGGCTCACTTTGCCCTTCAAGCTCGTGATTCGCCAGCCAATTCTGTATGTGCCAATGCAGGAGATTGGAGCGATAGCTAAACCAACGCTCACGTTCTGTGGGATAGGCGAGCAGAACATCTTTGAAGCGCCGAAACGCGCCCTTGCCATCAATTGAGATGAGGAGCCGCTGCTGAAGTGCCTCATCGGCAACAGAGCCCACAAATCGCTCCATCCAGCGGTATTGCTCCCGAGACGAGGCCGGCTCAACTCGCACGTAGTCATCAATGTTTGCAGCGACGTTTGCCTTCAAAGCAGGAGCTTCAGGTTCGCCAGCGCTAATGGTAATGACTTGCCCACTGGAGCGCTCAATGAAACTCTCAGTTTGTGGTGAGTTCCTCTCGACGGCTGTCTCCAGCGCCTCCCAGTCGATCAGAATCTGTGTCACAGCCATCGCTCCCCCTGCTCGTTTAAATTAGGCCTGGAATCAAAGTACCAGGATACTCTGGCGGCCAATCTTAGGCAAGCAGGCCCCACACCGGGCAGAGGCTGAATGACCGTGATGTCAGCCGATCTGCCACAGGCCTTGACACCTGCGATGGGGTGGCTAACACTGCGCGCTTCTTATGGCACGCGTAACCGTTGAAGACTGTCTCGAAAAGGTCCCTAACCGCTTTGCACTTGTTGTCTTGGCCGCATCCCGTGCCCGACAGCTCAGCCGAGGCGATGACGCCCTTGTCGAGGCCGACAACAAACCTGCTGTCATGGCACTTCGAGAAATTGCCAAGAACCTTGTGCACTACAAAGAAGACGTAGACGAGGTTGTTCGCGAGTACCTTGATGAGCGCAAAGCCGCTGGACTTAGCTAAGTAGATGTAAGCGGCCATCTCGCCAATGAGATAGCCTCGCAACCGCCAAAAATTTGCCGCCGCAGGTGGTGCCCCCTAGGGTGGGAGTCGATGTCAGTGTCTCTACCACCCTCGGCTCAGCGTTTGGAGCGAGGCGAGTTTGTTCTCCTCTGCTACCGCCTTGGCCAAAGCAAAGCAACAGGGGTGCTCACTCTTGAACTCGATCAAGGCAGCTCCGAGCTGCTAGTGCTTCGTCGCGGGCAAGTGTTCACACGCAATAGTGATGCTCTTGGTCGCAGGACACGTCGACGACTTGAAACGCTTGCGGTCGCGGGCTGCTACGCCCACTTTGATAGTGGTCTGGCAGCGTATCCGCCGAGCATTGGCCAACCCTTCTCCCTGGCCGATTGGGCGCGCTCCCACCTCGAATCGCAAATCGACTCGGCGCGAGCACAGGAGCTGGTGCGAGAACTCGCTGGCGTCCGCCTGGTCGCCGTTCCCGACAAGCTTCCAGACTTGGCAAGCTTGGACGCCACGGATCAACGCATCGTGGAGACCATGCGGATGCCAAGGCGGCTCGATCAAATCTGGCCGCTCGCGCGCACACCACGTTTTCGTCTGCTGTGCTTCATCCACTTCATGCGGGCAGTGGGCGCGGTTCGAGAGCAGGGGGTTGCAACCAGTGCGCGTCCCCGTATTGGAACACCTGGTAGGCGGAGTGAGGCAATGCGCACCTTGGGGCTCAAGGGCTTTGCAAGTCCACAAGAGGTGAAGCGAGCCTACCGCAACTTGGCTCGCACATTACATCCAGATCTGAACCACACGCAGACGAGGGCTGAGCGTCGCGCAAGCGAACAGCAACTCGCCGATGTGAACAGCGCCTATCGCGAACTCATGCAAGCGCGCTAGGCTTCGGGGTCTATGAACGACCCCAAGCTTGCCTACGCCAAAGAACACGTCTTCATGGCCGGCGTTGACGATAGTGGCGCGCGGCTTTGCGAAGCCAACCTCCCCTATGGCCTTGCCAAGATCCACCACGTGCAAGCCGAGCTCGGATTGCCACAAGATGCGTCCTTTGTCGGCTCGCCCGACTGCACCATCACACGTAACAAGAGGCGCTGGCAGCAAGGCTTTGGCTATGGCGGTGTCTACCAATGGTCTGGAGACTTCGCCGTCTTGGACATCAAGACCAACGCGTGCGGCATGCTCGTTGGCTCGCTTGACGAGATGCCCGAGCATGAAGCCGTCAAGGAGCAGCTCCGGATTCTTGAGCGCGATGGCTTGACGCTTGATGGCACTCGCATCGATAACGACCTCACCGAGTCCAATCACTTCGTCGATCTTCTTACGGTGGATCCCCAGGAGCAAAAGGAAGAAGCCCCCGCTGGCGCCAAGCACTTCTTCATCATGCACTCTAGTGGCCATGAGCACCGAGCAAATACCGCGCTTGGTCCAGGATTGTACTACGACGAGTCCGAAGAACTCGTTGCCATGGCACGCAGAATCGAGACCCCGTGGGGTGACATTCGCATTCTCGAAGGTGCGATGGCAGCGCGTTGGTACCAGTTCTATAAAGAAGCAGAAGATTTCGTATTCCGCAGGCGAGAACTGCTCGCAAAGCATCTCTTCGGCGATTTTACGGTTACGGTCAATGCAACGCATCAGGGCTTGGTGCGCGGTTACAACCAAGCCAATGTTGGCTGCTATCACTACGACGTTGAAGATGGCACGGATGACGGGCCGCTCTTTCCGCTCACACTCTCGCCCGAACTGCCATGCTATCTAGTTCGTGGTAAACGCAACGTGAGCGAGGAAGCCATGACCAATCTTGGGTGGGACGAGCGACTCGACAAGCATGGCCTTCGCGAGCGGATTGCCGACACCAATCTGCTGCCTCACGGTGGCGGCTACCGGTACACGCAGTTTAGTGGGGTTGCCAGCGTGGTTCAGGAGGGGCCCGACAACCGCTTCTTCGAATTGCAATCGACAACCCCCGGTGAAGAAAACCCGCGCATCGCGACGCCTCGCGACTTGCCATACGCGTATCGCGGAATGGAAGTTAAGGATCGCATGACTGAGCTTGGACTTGGCGATCCAGTGGTAAAACTCAATCTCAACTACGTTCTGTAGAACGCCAATCGTTCGCGAACGGACTCCATGCCAGTGAATCAGGCACTCGCTCCAAAGGTCGTGTGGCTCTGCGCACTGAGTCTTTGCTACTACTGCGCTGTCACCATTGGCGATACGGTGGCTCAGTCCGTCTTTGTGAGCCGCCTCGGAGTTGGTGCACTGCCGAACATCTTCCTTCTCAAAGCAGGAATCGATGTGCTCTCGGGATTCCTCTACCTGCCACTCACCCAGGGGCGCTCACCGAGGCGAATTTGGCAAGTATTGCTGTCCTTCTACGCACTCGTCGTTGCAATCGGCTGGTGGACAAGTTCGGGGAGCGGCAGCGATTTCGGCGCTTATGTCCTCTATGCTGGCCATGAGGTCGCCTGGACCCTAGCAGTCATTCACTGGGGAATCTTCTTACTCGACGTGTTTGGCCCAGCTGAGAGTCGCAAGCTCTTCCCCGTGCTCTTTGGCGTTGGCAGATTAGGAGCATTGCTAGGTGGCTTGCTCGTGGGAAGCCTCGCAGTGCCTATCGGAGCCAGCAACCTTCTGTGGATCGCCATCACCCTCGCCCTCATCTCGGTGTTTGCAAGCACGCGCCTGGGAAGCCACACACCTCGCCGCGAAGCGCACTCCAGCATTGGAAAAGCCCGGCGCGACGCGCTCGCATCTCCGCTCATTCGGCTCATCGCTCTTTCCACCGCAACGATGGTCATGCTTCGCTACGGGCTGCGAATGGTCTCACTAGATGAGATCCGCAGCGCCTTCGATCACGACAAAGATCAGGTTGCTGCCTTCTTGGGACTTTTCTCAGTGGTCGGAAACGCGCTCGCTTTCGTCCTTGGCCTCTATGTGGTTCCGCGTATCTTGGCCCGTCTCGGTGTGGGAGCTGCCAACTTGGCCTATGCAAGCTCAACGCTCTTCGCATTTCTTCTAACCTGGCTCTTGCCAGGCCTTGCCTCTGCAAGTGGCGCGCGCTTTGTGGAAATGCCACTCAAACACTCACTCAAGACCCCACTCTCAGTGCTCTTCTACGGCGCCGAAGAACCTCGCATTCGCATCGCTGCTCGGTCGATAATTTTTGGGGTCGCCATTCCCGTCGCAACCGTGGTCGCTGGGCTCAGTTTTCGCGAACTGCGCAGTCACGTAGGTCTCATCAGCGTCTTGGGTGTGGCCACCTCGATCCTCTACGTAGCAATCTGTGCTTGGCAGAATCGGGTCTATCGCCAACGACTGGAGCACTTATTGGCCATCGAGTTGAAAGACGAGACGCCACCTGCGGAGCCCACTGAGCGCTGGGAGCTGCAGCTGCAAGAAATGGCTCCAGCTCTTGGCGATCGCCCACGACAGCTCGCGGCACAGGCGTTTGCAGCCGACAATGAGGCTCTGCGCTCCCTGGCCTTGGTCGTGCTTAGCGAGCAGCTGCCCCATCACTTGGCCTCGGCAATTGGGCGCGCTACGCTCCAGCCTGATGGCGGTTGAACATGAGGGCCAAGCAGAGCTCACCAAACTGGTGTGCTTCTTGTTGCAAGGCCAAGAGTACGCCGCGGATATTTTCTTCGTCAAAGAGTCTCTCAAGATGAAGCCGATTACGAGGGTCGCCCTCACACCCGGCTGGCTCGCTGGCATCATCAACCTGCGCGGAGACGTGGTCGCTGTTATCGACGTATCGCTGTTCTTGGGAATGCCCAAAACGGAAATCTCTTCGAGCACACGGATCGTTGTTGCCACACACAAGGGCCGCCGAGCGGGGCTCCTTTGCGATGCACTCTGCAACCTTCGCAACCATGACCTTGCGACCCTGCAACCTCCCCCTGCCACATTAGACGAATCTGCGTCTTCGGTTCTGGCGGGCGTCCTCACTCTCGAGGACGACAAAC
This sequence comes from Kofleriaceae bacterium, assembly GCA_024762925.1. Classification (GTDB taxonomy): domain Bacteria; phylum Myxococcota_A; class Polyangia; order Haliangiales; family Haliangiaceae; genus NORP324. Next base: position 5,894 of record JANTGM010000004.1, read on the forward strand.
CACTGCGCGTACTTGACCTCGGGGCTCTCTTTGAGAGTCGCGAGCTTGCGTCCTTTCGACGCGGAGATTCTCCATGACCAAGAGTAAACGACGAGTGCCCATGTTCCTTAAGTTCTGGGTGGGCTGTTCTACCCTGGCAACGCTGCTGATTATCGGTGGCCTCTTGGTCGTGCGATCGGAGACCAAGATGAAGTCGCGTGGCGACTACCTTGCAAAGCACTTCAAGCGCTACGAACAATACCAAGAGGGGCTTGGGCAAGCAGTCTCCTCTGTCGCCGCCATGATGGCCACGGATGGCGAGCTGATTGCGGCGCTCACTCCAACAAGCGCAACACCAACGCCTCCAGTAGACGAGGCAACCGGCAAAGTTCTTGCCGACCCCAAAACGCTCGCAGAGGGCCTCTTTCAGCGTGTCTCCGGCAAGAACGCCGTTCGCCCTGACCTCTTTGTCGTCTTTGATACGAGCAAGATGATCTGGAGCAATCCCGCATCGAAGCTCGGTCCCGAGGAGATTGAAGAGCTAGAGCCCGTTGCACGAGTACGCTCAGGTCAGGCGTTCTACAACAAGGTGCTCATCACAAACGAACGCGCCATCCAGCTGGCCGGCGTGCCCATGCGCTCCAGCACCGGAGCGGTGGTTGGTGGCATTCTTGTTGGCGTCGATGTCACCCGCTACATGAAACAGTACCAAGCACAAAGTGACACAAGGGTCGCGATGCAACACCAGCTATCGATGGTTCACAACGGCAAAGTTGTCGCCTCGGTGATGCCTCGAGACGTCTGGCCAGAGCTAGGCGTCCAACTCCAAGAAGAAAAATGGCATGAGACACAAGAAGGGGACTACACCCGGGTCTTTGTGAGTCTCAAACAGGGCAACTTCGATTTTACTCAGGGTCCCGTGGAGGGCTTTGCCGGCATCGACTCAGGACACATCGCCTCACTCTTCTTGCTTCGCAGTCGAGCAAACCTAAAAGGCCGCGGCCCCCGAATCCCCTGGATCGAGATGCTCATTGGGGCCGTATTGTCGCTGGCGATGGCTTCGCTCCTTGCCTTCTGGATCACCCGCCCCATCAAGAAGTTCGTGGTTCAGAGTCAGCAGATGCTCGAAGGAGGTGGCGACCTCAATCAGCGAATTGAAATTTCCTCCCGCGATGAAACGGCCGATCTGGCGCGCAACATCAACAAGGTATTTGCGCGGCTCTACAACCTCGCCAGTGAGGTGCAAGGAGCCGCCTTCCACGTGGGTGCATCCTCCGCGCAAATCGGAGCCGCCTCACGCAATATGCTCGGTGGCCTCCAAGATCAGACGTTCAAGATCGAAAGCTCCACCGCAGCGATAACCGAACTTTCCGCGTCGATTCAGCAAGTGGCAACAAACGCCAACCAAGCCGCCCAGGTTGCAGAGAAGACCAATACTGCTGTGGGCAATGCAGTTCAGCGCATGCAACAAATCCGCAGTTCGGTGGTGCAAGCATCATCGAAAATGGCTGAGCTTGGCGAGAGTTCAAAGCGCATCGGGCACATTGTCGAAGTGATTCGGCAAATCAGCGAGCAAACCTCACTACTCGCGCTCAACGCTTCCATTGAAGCGGCACATGCAGGGGAGCAAGGCCGAGGCTTTGCCGTCGTCGCCGATGAGGTTAGTTCTCTGGCGCGTCGTGTTGGGCAATCCGCAAAAGACATTGAGGCACTCATTCAAACTGTGAAAGAGCAAACAAGCGATGCGATTGCATCGATGGAAGTGGGCAGCTCGGACGTTGAAAGCGGAACTCTGCTCGTCACCAACACACTCCAAGATCTGGGTGACCTCATCGCGACGGTGAATGACACCGCAACAGCGGTCCAAGAGCAGGCGGAAGTGTCTGATGAAATCGCGCGCAACATGGATGCCGTGCAGACCATCGCGTCCGAGCTTGTGGTCGGGTCTGAGGAAGCGGTGCAACAGGGAGAACAACTTCACACGCTGGCGTTCGAGCTCGAACGATCGGTTGGCGGCTTCAATCTCGACGGCGAAAAGGACCCATCCGGATCAGTAAAACACCTAGCCAGCAACTCCCCTGCCGAGCTCACGGATGGTGACGCCTAACGCTCTTCCACCAGACGTGCTCGGAAAAATCCGCACGAGCATCACGGAGCGCACTGGTTTGAACCCGCAAGACTGGGTGCTGGAAGCCCGAGTGCAAGAACGCATGCGAGAGCGCGGCGTAGACCAGGCGCACACATATGCTGATCTACTTGGGGGCAGGCCCGAACTAACCGCTCTCATCGAGCTGTTGCGTGTCGGCGAGACCCGGTTCTACCGCCATGAGTCTCAAATGCGTGCGGTGGTCGAACTCGTCATGCCTGCGCTGCGACGCGGCGTCGGGCCCGCCAGACTGTGGAGCGCGGGATGCGCAACCGGGGAAGAAGCCTACACCCTTGCGATGCTGCTCTCACGAGGGCTTGACGGCCATCGCTCGTTCAAGATTCTTGCCTCAGACATTTCCCCAGCTAGCATCGAGCGCGCCAGGGCGGGAATTTACCGCGAAGCAGCGATCGGCACCTTGCCACACAGCTATCGAACCGGCTTTGAGCGTTCCGCCGACGGTAACTTCCAAGTCTCCCCTGCCTTGCGAGCGCTTGTGGAATTTGAGGAACGCAACCTTGCAACGGGAGGCTACCCAGGTTCCTTCGACCTGATCTTTTGCAGAAATGTTCTGATTTACTTCGAGGAGTCGGCGAAAGACGCGGCGCTTCGTCGGCTTGTCAAGGCACTCAAACCAGGCGCCTTCCTCTTCTTGGGGTACTCAGAGTCGCTCCGAGATGTCGCCGGTCTTGAGGTGGTTAGCAGCGACGAATGCACTGTTTACCGGCGGAAGATGGCGCTGGATTCCGCAGTGAACCGCCCCTCCACAGGCGTCCGAGTTCTAATGCCCACACCTTTGGACTCGGCAAACACCCAGCCTGCCACGTCGGTCCTCGTCGCCCTACAAGGCCAGTACTCCAACGGCCAACGCCTCCAGTCAGAGCTCGATGTGGCGTTTCGCAAAGCCACAACGCATGTCGTAGTCGACCTTGACGGAGCCGACTACTTGGGCCAAGAGACCGCTGATGTTCTTCGCAACATGCGTGAGAAAGCCATGCTTCGCGGAATCGCACTGCGCTGGTGTGCAACCCGGGCGGGCCACCTACGCTTTCTTCGCCGCCACAATCTTAGCGACGGAGACAAAGAATGAGCGATGCAGTTCAGCTTTGGGACGCATTCGTCACCCGCGGCCTAGACGATAGCCACGTCTTAGTTGATAGCATCGCGAAGCTCATTGGCGAAGAACTCGGGCGCGATTCGCTTCCCGAACTCGCATACATCTCCTTCTCGTTGGCTTCACAAGCGCTGCTCTTGGGTGCGCAAGACTTGGGCAAGCTAGCGGCGGCAATTGAACGATGCTTTGGCCTGCTCTACGACGGCGAAGTGGATCCGGCCCAAGCCCTCCCCCTTCTCGCCGCGGGCATCGAGACCGTCGACAAGGCCTTTGCCGAGCTCGAAGCGGCTGACGAGAGTGGCGCCCGCATCGAAAACACTCCCCTAAAGGCGGCTACCTACGAACTTGAGACGCTCTTTCCCATTCCAGGCAGCCTGGAAAGTGCCCCATCAAGAGCAATTGCAGGCGGACCGGATGTCCCAATTGGAAGGCTCGTTCGTCCGAAGCCTGCCGTGGGTATCAGCCGAGTTCTGCGCGATCAAGAGCCGGACCAGAGCCACAATCCTATGCTTGGAACGGAGCCCCCCGCTAAACTGTCGAGCGAGGTCGCCTGGCACCCGGAGCTTGGTGACGACATGATCGATCTCTTCTTTCTCGAGGTGGATGACCGCATCGAGGCACTATCAGCAAAACTCTTAGAAATCGAGCAGCGCCCAGGAGACGTCGAGTTGCTTCGCGATGTGTTCCGAGACTGGCACACGATCAAGGGCTCGTCGGCAATGGTGTCTCTCGAGCCCATGACCCAACTCGCCCATGCAGCCGAGGACCTGGTCGGTCAACTGCGGGAAGGAACTCGCAGCGCCACGGGGCCAGTCATTGATGCACTCTTGGCCGCCTTGGATGCGCTCCGCGAAATCGCCAGCCAAGCGCAGAACGACCGAGTCATCCGGCTGGTGCTCACTCCACTCTATGAACGCTTGCGTCAGCCCGAAGTACTAGCAATGGCCAACGTGGTCGCGACTCCACTGCCACCGCAAGACACAGCCGACGACAAGGCTCCCGCTCCCAGTCCACGCTCGAGCAAACGGCAAACGATTCGAGTCGACTTTGACAAGCTCGACAGTCTCATGAATCTCATCGGCGAACTCGTGCTGGGCCGCGATAGCCTACGTGGTGCCGTCTCGGCGCTCTCCGCGCTTAGTGGCGAGTTGGCTGGGGAGCAGCAACTAAGTCGCATCCTTCGCAAGGCCGAGCGTTCCGAGAAAGGCCAACTGCAGGTGCTCAGTGAGGAACTTGGGCGCGTTGAGCGCGTTCTTATCGACATCTTTCAAGAGCTCGACAACTCGTCCGGGCGGCTAGACAGCATCTCTGCAGATCTTCGGGACTCGGTCATGGGGCTGCGCATGGTGCCTGTCGCTGGCACGCTGAGAAAACACCACCGAACGGTTCGCGACTTGGCCAATAGCATGGGCAAGAGAGTCACGCTACAGCTGCAAGGAGAAGACACCGAGCTAGACAAACTGCTTGTCGAAGCGATGGACGAGCCGCTCATGCACCTAGTCCGCAATGCCGTCGATCACGGAATCGAAATGCCGGCTGATCGCGAAGCGAGCGGCAAATCGCCCGAGGGCACAATTCATCTCAGGGCGATGCACAAGGGCAATCAAGTTGTCATTAAAATCCGCGACGACGGCGGTGGCATCGACCCAGAGCGCATCAAGGCGCGGGCGGTAGAACGACAGCTCATCACGCCGGAGGTGGCGGCCTCGATGAGCAAGAAAGAAATTCTCGAGCTCATTTTTCACGCCGGCTTTTCCACTGCAGAAGTTGTGTCGGAGGTATCGGGCCGAGGGGTTGGCATGGATGTCGTTCGGCAAACCATCATCAACCGCCTCAAAGGCACCATTGACATTGCTTCCGAGCTCGGAACGGGCTCGACGTTCACCTTGCGATTGCCGCTCACGTTGGCGATTGCACAAGTGCTGCTCGCCCGAGCTGGCGGTGAGACGTTTGCGATTCCATTGGACGCTGTGGCCCGAACCCTTGTCTTGCCGATGACCGCCATCGATCGAATTCAAGACCGAGAGTTCGTGGCGGTCAAGGGCGAGCAGGTGCCCCTGATTCGCATCAATCGAGTGCTCGGCTTGAGCGTCGGCCATGAAGATATTGCCCGGGAGCTGCGAGTGGTGTTGTGTGAACATGGCGAGAGCCTGTACGCGCTCGCGGTGGAGGCGCTCATTGCCAAGAAAGAGATCGTCATCAAATCTCTTGGCGACATCCTTGAAGATGTTCCATGTGCAGGGGGAGCAACCCTTCTTGGCGACCGCTGTGCGATCATTCTCGATGTCGGAGCGGTAATTCGGCGAGCCGTTCAAGGGTCCGCTGGGGCGGGCTATGGCCCTCCTCCCGCACCAAGGAGCGATTCGCAACGGTCCAAAGACTCAACAGACGCGGTTCCAAACCCCGATTCGGCCTCAGTACTTCTCGTAGAGGACTCAGAGGTCGTGCGAGAAGCACTCCGGCGCCTTCTCACACAAGCAGGCTACCGAGTTGTGGTTGCTAACGATGGAGTGGAAGGGCTTGCCGCAGCCAAGAAAGAAGCGTTCGACCTCGTCTCAACAGACGTGATGATGCCACGCATGGATGGATATGAACTCACACGCGCGCTTCGCAAGACGCCAGAGTATCGCGACACCCCCATCATCATGGTGACGAGTCGTGGCGAGCGCATCGATAGGGTTCGGGGCTTCGATGCTGGTGTCGACGAATACATCACCAAGCCACACGATAGGCATCTCTTGGTGCGCACGGTGAAGCAACTCTTGGGGGAGATGCCATGAAAGTCCTGCTCTTCACAGACGATCCTGTCTTGCCAGAATTTCTTCGGCGGCCGCTGGAACCGCTTGGCCACAGGCTCATGCAAGCAAGTTCCGCATCCGCATTCCACACAGCGCTTGAGAGCAGCGCTCCGGACGCAGTCCTCTTGCCAAGACGGCTGCCAGACAGCGACGCGGCGGCAGAGATTCGATTCCTGCGAGAGCACCCGGCATGCGGCGAAGTAAGTATTATTCTTATATGCCTGGGAATCGACGACAAGACGAGCACAAGCGGCCTCGCGGTCGACGGCCGGCTTTCTGTGCCATTTAGCGACGCTGACGTTCTTACCGCGTTGAACGTAAGCGAACGGGCAAAGAAGCTCATTCTCCTGGTCGATGATTCGCAGCTAATTCACAGTCACACAGCACCGATCCTGCGCGACGCTGGCTATGAAGTGGTCTCGGCCTACGATGGGGCAGAAGGCCTGCGGTTGACTCGTGAACGAAAGCCCGATTTGCTGATAAGCGATGTTGAGATGCCAAAGATGGATGGCTACGAACTCTGCCGTCTCATCAAGGAAGATCCAGGGACGGCCCACCTTCCCGTTCTGATCTCGTCGACGCTGGGAGAGAGCCAAGACTTGGAGCGCGGATTTGACGCTGGTGCGGACGACTACATGGTCAAGCCTGTGATCGCCGTTGAGCTACTCACTCGCACAAAGCAGCTTCTCGCTGAGAGCATGCCAGCCACCCGCGAGCACATCTTGGTCGTCGACGACTCGCCAGCCCAACGCCACTACGTTGCAGATTGTCTGTCGCGCCAAGGCTTTCGCATCTCGACGGCGGAGAATGGGCGAGTCGCGATGGAAATGGTGCTAGCCGAGGCCCCACACTTGGTGGTGTCCGACTACGAGATGCCGGAGATGACGGGTTTTGAGCTTGTGCACTCCATTCGCGCAAACGCGCAAACACGAAACACTCCGGTCATCATGCTAACGGCTCGCGACTCCAAGCGAGACATGGCGCAAATGCGTGCAGCCGGAGCAAGCGCATACTTGGTGAAACCCTTTGCGCAAGACAAGTGTATCGCCACCGTTGAACGCACCTTGGCCGAGCGCAGGCTGCTCGACTACAAGATCGCTTCGAGTGTGTATATTTCTCAAGGTGCACAGGCGGCCGCCGAGGAGCGAGCTCTCAGCGGCGAAATGTCCTCGATTCGAGCGCAGGAAGAGGAGCTTGCCATTCTCTTTTCGGATCTTGCCGGCTTCACCTCGATGTCGCTACACATGACACCCCGCGAAGTAATCGAGCTACTCAACGACTACTTCGATGTCATGTGTCCACTCATCGTCGAGCTTGATGGCGATATCGACAAGTTCATTGGCGATGCCATCATGGCGGTCTTTCCAGAGATACCTGGCAAGGCCTCGCCCGCCGAGCGAGCAACCCGGGCAGCAATGGCGATGCAGGCATGTATGCCGGCCTTCAATGCAAATCGCCCTGTCAAGCTAGCCATGCGCATCGGTGTCAACACGGGTCCCGTGGTGCGTGGCGACTTGGGTTCCGCTGTTGTTCGCCGCGACTACACAGTCATTGGCGATACCGTAAACCGGGCCAATCGCTATGAGATGAACAGCCCCATCGGTGGAGTTCTGATCAGCCAGTCAACGCGCGACATCCTCGGTCCTCTCATCGAAGTAATTCCTCATCCCGGCCTCACCCTCAAAGGCGTTGACAGCCCTGTGGTGGGATACGAAGTGAGCAGCATCGGACCTCCTACCAATCCTCCTCTCGCCCAAACTACTGAGCAAGAAGTATGACTGCACAGACCATAAAAGTACTCGTTGTCGACGATTCCCTCTTCATGCGGGCTGCTATCAAGAGTCTCCTCGACTCGCGGCCCGAGTTCTACGTTGTGGACATGGCCAAGGACGGCAAAGAGGCAGTCGACAAAGTGCTCTCACTACGCCCCGACGTTGTGACGATGGACTTCAACATGCCCCGTAAGAATGGCGTGGAAGCCATCGTTGCCATTATGGAGCAGTGCCCAACCCCGGTGCTCATGTTCTCGGCGCACACTCGTCAAGGCGCAAAAGAAACGTTTGATGCCCTGCATGCTGGTGCATTTGATTTTGTCACAAAGCCCGCTGGTGAGGTCTCGGCGCAATTGGACGGCATTGCGGATGAACTCTGCAGCAAGCTTGCAGCCGCAGCGCGAAGCACACCGCGGACAAAACCAAGGACACCAACGCGAACATCTCTGCGCACGACGCGACCTATGAGCGTGCCAACGCTCCGATCGTCGCGAACGATGGCAGCAGTGAATCCAAACCCGCGCATCGTGTTCATTGCGATTTCCACTGGCGGCCCCGTGGCGCTATCCCGTGTCATTCCGCAGCTTCCAGCAAGTCTTCGAGTCGGTATCGTTATCGTGCAGCACATGCCGCCCACCTTTACCGGAGCCTTGGCCGAACGGCTCAATGCAGAAAGTCCTCTACAGGTTCGCGAAGCAGCCAACGGCGACATGCCCTGCCCTGGACTCGTGCTCGTGGCCCCCGGTGGACAGCACGTCGAATTCGATTCCAGCGGTGCCATTAAGCTCGTGGCAGGCCCGCTCGTTCACGGTTGCCGACCAGCCGCTGACGTGACCATGAAGAGCGCCGCTCGTGTGTACGGCCGCCGGGCCATTGGTCTCATCATGACTGGCATGGGGAAGGACGGCGCAGAGGGCTTGCTGGCCATCAAACAAGCTGGAGGCAAGACGCTCGCCCAAGACAAAGCGAGCAGTGTCATTTTTGGCATGCCGAAAGCTGCACTTGAACTGGATGCGGTCGACGAGATCGTGGCTCTCGACGACGTCGCAACCAAGCTACAGCAGATTTAGCGTTTTTCTTAGGGCTTCAGATCGAACTCGGCCCAGAGTGCTCCACGCAGATCTCCGTTTTCATACCCCGTAGCTTTGTCTTCCGGGTAGCGAGATGCGAGCAGAGTCTTCATTGCTTCCGAATGCGGATCCGTACTTCCATGACATGCGAGGCAAAGCCCACCTACGGCAAGTGGGATAAGCACGCGAGCGGTTCCGTCGACCACCTCTTCAACACCAGCGACACCTTCGGCCTTGCGCTCCCCAGTTTCAGTTAGCCAAGTCTTGACCCATTCTGGCGCCTCAGCGTTTTTCGGATTTCGCAGACGGAGAGTCGAGCGCCCGACGCGCAGCCGATTGCTGCCAACGCCCGCGGTTAGAGACGAGGCTTCCGCAGCACATGCCTGCAATGCCCCCTCTGGGCCGCCCTCTTGCATTGCACTCATGAGACGTCCTTTGAGCGTGCCACCAAGAGCCTTTGCGCCGGCCTTTGCGGCAGCCAAGCCCTGCTCAGGCGATGCCTCCCCGGTCATTTCGTAAGGCGCAGGTGCGGCGGGCTCTGGAGCGGGCTCTGCGGTTTCGGGTATAGGTTCCGGTGCAGTCTTGGCCGCAGTCCCCTTAGCTGGTGTCGCGTGGGGCGCAACCTCAGAAGGTTTCGGTTGTTTCTCGTCCTCTTTCGAACAAGCACTCACAACGGCGATGGCACACAAACCTACTAGCAATCGATTCATGAGCTGAGCATACGACAAAGCGCGATGGAACGCGGTTACAGGGGACTCTCCATCGCCTCAGCTGGCGCCCAGTCCGTGGACGCCAGGGGCAAGCCTACGGATTCGACGCCAAGAAGTGCTCGGCATCGATTGCCGCCATGCAGCCAGTGCCAGCAGCTGTGATGGCCTGCCGATACTTCTTGTCCTGCACATCGCCACAGGCAAAAACGCCAGGAACACTTGTCGTGGTTGTTCCGGGCTTCGTCAGCACATAGCCCTGTTCGTCCAAGTCGAGTTGGCCGTCGAGAAAGGAGGTATTGGGGATGTGACCGATGGCGAAGAAGAGACCAAGACAGTCGATCTCGCGCTCTTTGTCGGTCTTCAAGTCCTTAACGCGAATCTTCTCCAAACCATCGGAGCCCAACGCCGCAGTGCAAACCGTCGAGTAGAGGAACTCGATCTTGGGGTTGTCCTTGGCCCGCTGCGCCATGATTTTTGAGGCGCGAAGTTCATCGCGACGCACAAGCAAATAGACCTTGCTAGCGAACTTTGTGAGGAAGTCTGCTTCCTCCATAGCCGAGTCGCCTCCGCCAATCACCGCGAGCGGCTGATTGCGAAACATTGGCAATGCTCCATCACAAACTGCACAGGCAGAAACTCCGCGCTGCCAAAACCCGTCGGGCCCATCACCTGCACCGGGAATATCCATACGCTTCGCAGTTGCGCCAGTTGCAAGAATTACTGTATCGGCCTCGCCCTCTTGCTCGTCAGTGCTGTACTTGAACGGACGGGAGCTAAGGTCGAGCTTGGTCACCGTCTCAGTGACAATGCGAACATCAAAACGCTGCGACTGAGCACGAAAGCGATCGCACAAATCGGGCCCGCTGATGCCTTCGGGGAAACCGGGAAAGTTCTCAACCTCGGTTGTCGTCGTAAGCTGTCCGCCGGCAGCAACGCCACCTGCCATGAAGCCTTCGAAAAGGAGAGGAGAGAGCTCTGCTCGAGCTGTGTAAATTGCCGCAGTGTGTGCGGCTGGGCCGCTACCGATAATCAGAACTTTTTCCGCCATGGGCCGGGATGCTAGCCCATATTGGCCCACGGTTTCGCTAGCGAGCGAGACAAACAGCGAACTTGAGGTAGTTGCCTTGGGTGAATGCTGGACTGACAGGAAAGTCCACAGGCAGCCCCTGACGTTCGATGATCTGCAGCTCACGACCCGCGCGGCCAGCCCCCACCGCCAACGCGGTGTCAAAATCCTGCTGCGTCATCTTGTGCGTAGAGCATGCGGCAACAAGAAGCCCTCCTGGCACCAGCACCTCAATGCAGGCAGCGACGAGTTCGCGGTAGTCACGCACGGTGCTCCAGGGCTTGCCGCCCTTCGACCCACTGGCAAAGGCTGGCGGATCGATGACGATCATTCCAAATTTGCGGTCTCGATCGCTGAAACGAGCGAGTGTCTTGAGCGCGTCTCCGACGATGAGTTCTGGGCCCTCTGCATCGAACCCATTGATTCCAAAGTTGCGACGAGATCGGGCGTGGGACTTGGCGTGAACATCGACCGCGGTTACCGACTTTGCACCGCCGTGCGCAGCGTAGACCGAGATAGCGCCCGTGTAGCTAAAGAGGTTGAGTACGTCGCGGTCTTTCGCCCAACGAGCAACGGTTTCCCGCCCCAAACGCAAATCTGGAAAGACCCCGGTCGACAGCGGAGCACTCACATCCACCAAGAACTTCAGCGGCCCTTCGCTCACCTCAAATTCCACGGGCGCGACCTCACCGCGAACGAGAGTCGATCCCGTACGTGGAGCTTCGCCTCCTAGCGGCTTGTAGCGCCGCTGCTCGTAGATTCCCTTTGGGGACAGCTTTGCTTCAAGTGCGTCGTAGATCGCGGGGAGAAAGGCCTCAACGGCGGGCGTGCTCACTTGTGACACGAGAAAGTCCCCGTACCGATCTACGCTAATGGCAGGAATGCCATCGTTCTCTGCATTGATGATTCGCAAGCACTCCATCGAGTCGAGATCAAAGAAACGAGCTCGCATATCTACCGCTGCATTGACACGCTTTGCCCACATCTGTGGCCCGACCTGAGCCCGTTCGTTGCGCGACACCACCCGAATTGCGATCGCGGAATTGCCATCGACAACCCCCCGCGCCACAAAGGCCCCTTCCCAGTCGACGAGTTCGACGATGGTCCCTTGCGCTCCCAGTGGCTTCTTTGCATCGAGCGCCTCGGAGTAGACAAAAGGATGCCCAAGCCAAATGCGCTGTGCCACATCGTCATGAAGGCGTGCCACGCCTTTACGCACAGTTGGCCGACCGGATTGCCCCCGGGCTGAGCGCGACTCTCGTCGCATTGGACCTCGCTCTTCTTTTGTCATTGGGAAGGCGCGCAGTCTATCCACGGCGGCTTGCGTGTCAATCATTTATCCCCAGCGTTGCTCAGCCAGCGATTTGGCGCTCGGCCAGCGATTTGGCACTCAGCCAGCGATTTGGCACTCGGGATCCGCAAATGGGATTTCAATGAATTCGACTCGGGGTGGGATTTTTTACCCCACATGGTAGTCGAAGTAAGATAGACTGCCGCTCGCCTTATTGATATGGGTACTTACGATACTATCAACGAAGTTGACGCCACTGTTGGTCAGACTCTGCATGTCGCAGCGCAAGGATCTGGAGCGGTAGTGGCGCGCCTAACCCCAATTCGATTTGGTGAGTTTCTGTGCCAGCAACAACTAATCACCGAGGAACAACTGCTCGAAGCCTTGGGTGACCACTGGTCAAATGGCGGCAAGATCGGCACAGCTGTCGAACGCCAAGGCTTTCTCGATTTTGACGAGATCGAGCGCCAGGCTGCCGCGTACCACTCATTGGAAACCGTCGAAATCTAATCCACCCAGATTTCGCATCATTGCCCTTTCTCTCCAACCATATTTCCACTACTTCTGCCGTTCCCAAACGGCGCAATCCCCAGAACCCAATCGATTCCTTACGCAGAATCCCGAGGAGCGCAGTATGCTGAACCCCCAGAATTCAAAGAGCCAACTCGGCGAGACGTCCCAGGAGCAATTCATGTCGGCAAACAAAACTAGCAAGAGCGATAGTAAGAGCAGTACCAAGGCCCCACGAAGTGGCCGCCCATCCGCGCTCATGCAGGTCGCCAACACCATCGACACAAGCGTCGACTCTTCGCTCGATGCGTTCATCGCCGAGGCGAACTCAACCCTGGATGACATGGGAGGTTGGGGACTCAACCCAGAGTCGGCTGCGGAAGAATTGGCCAGTGCCTCGGCGGCAGAGGAAGCCGAGAAGCGGATTGCCGAGGCTGAGCGGCGCTCGAAGGAACTTGAAGAGGAGACGCAGAAGCAACTAAAAGCCGCGCAAAGCCAAGTTGCTGATGCTGAGGCTCGTCTCGCAGCTGCAGAGCAGCGAGCTGAGAGAGCTGAGAAGACTGCCAAGAGCGCAAAAGCGAGCCTTACCGCCACCGCAGTTGCCAAGAGTCAGGCGAAGCAAACACCAGCCCCGGCAGCCAAGGTTGAGGAGAAGAAGGAAGAAGCGAAAGCGGCGGTGGTCGCAAAACCCGTTGTTGCCGCTCCAACTCCCGTCGAAGAAACCAAGAGTTCACCCAAGCTAGGGCTCTTCCTGGGGGTCTTTGCTGCCGGTGGTCTCATCGCGTTTGGCGCGACGAAACTCATGGGAGGCTCATCGGACTCAACCGAATCCAAAGCTGCACCCACAGTCACCCAGCCAGCTACCACAATCCCCACTGCACCAACGCCAACGCCAGCAGCAGTTCCCGCACCAGAGGTCAAGTCTCTAGCGGACACCGAGCCGGCTGTTGAACCACTTCCAACACCAGCTGACGAAGCTGCTGCGGCCGCTGCAGCAGAGGCCGCTGAAGCTGCGGCCACGGAAACGGCAGCTGCTGAAGCTGCGGCCGAGCTTGCGGCAAAAGAAGCCGCTGATGCGGAACTGGCCGCGGCCAGTGAAGCTGCTGCGACTAAACTCGCTGAAGAGCAGGCGGCCAAGGAGAAGGCAGCCAAACTGGCGGCAAATAAGAAGGCACCTGCCAAGAAGGTCACAAAGAAGAAGAGACCCGCTGCAAAGAAAAAGAAACCCGCTGCGAAGAAGAAGAAGGCACCTGCCAAGAAGAAATCTGGCGGTATCGTCGACCCATTCGCATAGCGTATCGGGAGCGCTGGCCTTGGATTCTCAAGGTCATACCGCTCGCCAATCGCTGTAACACTCCAGGCCGCAGTCAGCCAATTCGGTGATGACTGTGGCCTTTGTTTTGGACCTTTGCCCCAGCAGATTGCTGTGGTAAACCCCGCCACCGTTACCGGCCGCGGCCCATGAAATCACAGGGCAAATCGGCAAGGAGGCCCCACTCGTGCACCAAACAAAGAATCGACACTTCTCTTCCCTGCTCGCCACGGCACTTGGTGGCGCTGGCGCTCTCGGACTCGTCTTCGGACTCAGCATGCCCAATGCGCAAGCTCAGGGCGCCCCTGAAACGCCTGCGGCAGAAACGCCTGCTGCCGAAGCACCTGCTGCCGAAGCACCTGCTGCCGAAGTGCCTGCTGCAACCCCAGGAGATGAGCCCGCTCCCGCGGAGACCCCAGACGAGACTCCAGCTGAGCCAACCGGGCCAAGCGCTGAAGACATGCTCAAGGCCAAAGAGGCCTTCATGAAAGGCAAAGAGCTTTTCGACGCCAAAGACTTTGAGAATGCTGTCGATCAGTTCAAAGAATCGTACAAGCTATCGAAGAACCCGGTTCTTCTCTACAACATCGCCTTCACGCACGACGAAATCGGCGATGCACAGCTTGCGACTTTGTACTACGAAAAATTCCTACGAGACACGAACAAGGGAGCTGCCAACCGCGACCTGGCTCGAAAGCGTTTACGCACCCTGAAGAAGGAAGCCGGAGGTTCTACCGACGGTCCTGATGAGAGCACTGTCACAGCATTCAAGCACACCGTCGTCGACGAAGCTCCTCCCGGCATGCCACTCGACATCGTAGCAGTGGTTCCAGAAGGCGTACCATGGCGCGTTGTGCTTCACTACCGCCCCGCTGGCGAGCCCAAGTTCACGAGTGTCGAGATGCGCTACCGCTTTAAAGAGCTTGTCGCGCGAATTCCAAAGACCGCCACAACCAGCAAGAACGTCCAGTACTACCTCGAAGTCGAAGATGGCTCGGGCAAAGTGTTGGAGCGCTCGGGTGAGCCAACAAGCCCTCACATCGTATACATGGAAGAGGGTGCCAAGCCGCGCTTCTACGCTGATACGGTGGGTAGTCCGGTGAACACCCAAATCACCGATTCCGATTCTCCCAACGGTGCTGGAATCACGGGCGGCAACAACAACACCGTCAACACCGATGGCGGTTGGACCGACGTCCAGTCATCGAAGTTCAGCAAGCTCAAGTGGGGGACAACAGCTGGGGCGGCAACCTTCATCCTGCTCTCTGGCACCTTCTACCTCATCTCTTCGAGCCACTCGAGCACGCTTGAGGACGAGGCCCTCAAGTCGCAATTCGGCAACTGTCCTGACGCTCCTTGCAACCAGTTTGCACAGAAGCAGAAAGACCTTGAGTCTCTGGGACAAACCTACGAGACCCTAGGAACTGTTGGCCTTGCTCTTGGAGCTGCCACCGCCGTTGCAGCGGGTGCCCTTTGGTACATGGAGCTCACAGACAAGGGCGATAAGAAGAATTCCACTACCTCCCTCATCACCGTTCCCACGGTTGGTGACGACTACCTTGGCGCTACAGCCTCGATTCGGTTCTAGTCATGACAAACGCAAAGAACATGTCACGCAATTCGGTACTCTCCTTGGGCTTCGCCCTCAGCCTCACAATCGCTGGCGGCGCACTCATGGGCGCATGCAATACGTACGATCCAGATCTTGGCAGCGCACCGTTTCGCTGTGGTCTCGACAGTCCTCGTTGCCCTGAAGGGTACGAGTGCGTTTCCTATTCAGCGGCAGAGGAAATCTGTGAGCGAAAGGGTGATGACACGGTCCGTGCCGACGGAGGTCCAGAACCCGATGGGAGTGGTGGCGACTTTGTCTGCAACAACGACAGCGACTTTGAGCCAAACGAATCGCTTGGCGACCCAACGCTAACCACAATCCCCGCAGTTGACACCTCGGTCCGCTACGTGAGCTTGGCCATTTGCCCAACGACAGACCAGGATTTCTTCCGGTTTGAAGTTGCGACCAATGCCACCAATGTTACTGCCGAGATCGAATACCAGGCGGGTCGTGGCACTCTTGCGCTCGACATCCTCAACAACACTGGGGTCTCCATTAGCAGTGCTCAGGCCGTTGGTGGCAATCCCAATATTCTTCGAGCGGCCATTCCCAACCTACCTGTTGGCATCTACTTCGCACAGGTTCGTGCTGGCGAAGCTGGAGTGCAAAACAACTACTCCATCGAGATCATTACCAACTAGTGTGGGATCCAGAGGCATAGAACGCCCTGGCTTGGTTCTTCGCCCTTTGAACGCCTTCTGCTCATCGTTGCTCAGATCCTTCCTTGCCCCAGCAAGGTCGTCCTTCGCCGCCAACGATAGGTTGGCAGCCAGTCATGCGTCTAGCAGCTCAAAGCGCATGCGCCAGCGCTCATACTCGCTGCGCAACTCAGTGGCTCGCGATGGCTGCCGCTGGGCTGCCTGCTGCAAACGCCTCAGGATCTCGCTCGTGCCATCGTGACGTCTCGACATCAATCGCAGACGCAGTTCACTCCGGATTCTCGCCAGCTCACGGTGTTCTTGATAACTCATTGATACTCCCCGGTTGATGAAGTCCCCAGACTCCTACGCTGTGGTACTCGGCCGCTTTCTGCAAATTTTCTGCATTTCTTGTCGCTGGGAACACATTGCCGACGCTGTGCTCCTATGTACGCCCATATATAGGCAGATATAGCGCCCGTCTACGCACTTGCACGGAACTCGCGTTGCCTCGTAAATCCCTGTAAGCTTGTGAGCCGGCGGGGTTTCTGTCGAACCTCGTGAAACTCTTGCATCCTCGCGGAGGGGATAGACCGTATGGGCCACAGCAGAATGAGCCGTAGCAAATGAGCCGCCTCGGAGAACTTCTCGTCCGCGAGAAGATGATTTCACTACAGCAACTTCAGGACGCTCAGGCGGATGCCAAGCGCTCTGGACGTCGTCTTGGTGTAGCACTCAGTCAGCTTGGCTACGTTGCCGACGCCGACCTCACCCAGTTTCTGGCGACCCAATACAGTCTGCCGTCAATCAATCTAAGCGATTTTGACATTGAGCCGGATGTTCTCAAGCTTGTTCCAAAGAACGTCGCCATGAAGCACATGGTGATTCCCGTGAACCGCGCTGGGGCCACTCTCATCGTAGCAATGAGTGATCCGTCGAACATCTTCGCCATCGACGAACTCAAATTCCTCACCCAATACAATATCGAGCCCGTCGTCGCGTCAGAAGGTGCCATCGACGAGGCCATCGAGCGCTACTACAACAAGGGCCCAGACCTCAGCGAGATGCTGGAAGAGTTTGGCACAGGCTTAGACGACGTCGACTTCGAAATGGGCTCTGGCGACGACATGAACGTTGTCGACTTGGAGAATCAAGCGGGCGAAGCCCCCGTTGTGAAGCTCTGCAACGCAATCCTCTTGAGCGCAATCAAGAAAGGTGCGTCCGATATTCACGTCGAGCCCTACGAGAAGAGCTTCCGGGTTCGCTTCCGAATTGACGGCATCTTGCACGAGGAAATGCGACCTCCGCTTCGCATGCGCAACGCCATGACAAGTCGTCTCAAGATTATGTCGAGTCTCGACATTGCCGAGCGGCGCCTTCCGCAAGATGGCCGTATCAAACTCAAGATTGGAAAGAACAAGGAGATGGACTTTCGTGTCTCCGTCTTGCCTGGGCTCTTTGGCGAGAAAATCGTTCTTCGTCTCTTGGACAAGAGCAACTTGCAGCTGGACATGACCAAACTGGGCTTTGAAGAAGGGCCGCTTAGGCACTTCCAAGAAGCCATCTCCAAGCCCTACGGAATGGTCTTGGTAACGGGACCCACCGGTTCGGGTAAGACGACAACCTTGTACTCCGGTCTTTCCGAACTCAACAAGGTCACGACCAACATCAGCACGGCAGAGGATCCGGTCGAATTCAACCTTGGAGGCATCAACCAAGTTCAGATGCACGAGGAGATTGGGCTCAACTTCGCCGCCGCACTTCGCTCCTTTCTTCGTCAAGATCCCGACATCATCATGGTCGGCGAGATTCGTGACTTTGAGACCGCGGAAATCGCGGTCAAGGCTGCGCTTACCGGGCACTTGGTGCTGTCCACGCTACACACCAACGACGCACCATCGACAGTTTCCAGACTCTTGAACATGGGCGTTGAGCCTTTCTTGGTGACAGCTTCGGTGAACGTGATTGTTGCGCAACGTCTTGCCAGACGCATTTGCAGCGATTGCAAAACCCCAGCAGAAAAACACCCAGAGGCACTAGCGAAGCTTGGCATGACCCCAGACCAGCTTGCCATTGTTCAGCCAATGCACGGCGCTGGCTGCAACACGTGCGGAAACACAGGCTACAAGGGGCGTGTGGCTCTCTACGAAGTCATGCCGTTTACTGAAGAACTCAAGGAACTCACGCTTCAGGGAGCATCGGCGGCAGAGATCAAGGCTGAGATGATTCAACTCGGAATTCCGAGCCTTCGAATGGCTGGCATCAACAAGATCATGGAAGGTGTAACGACACCAGAAGAAATCTTACGATGCACTGTTGACGACTAACGCTCCAAAACGAGACCACCCCAATGCCGCCAACACTGCACCAACTTCTAAAGGCCATGATCGACAAGGGAGCGTCGGATCTTCACATCACGACCGCTTCCCCGCCACAGCTTCGTATCGACGGTGAGCTCGCGCCTCTGAGAACCGAGCCGCTATCCCCTGTCGAAACCAAGCAGCTGTGTTACTCCATCCTCACCGATGCTCAGAAGCTTCGCTTCGAAGAGGATCAAGAGCTCGATCTCAGCTTTGGCGTAAAGAATCTTGCGCGCTTTCGCTCAAACATTTTCATGCAGCGAGGAGCAGTTGCCGGCGCGTTTCGAATGGTGCCCTTCAAGATCATTCCTCTGCGGGATCTTGGATTACCACCGGTGGTTGATGCCCTCTGTGAGCGCCCGCGCGGACTTGTGCTTGTTACCGGGCCTACGGGATCCGGAAAATCCACGACCCTGGCCTCGATGATCGACAAGATCAACTCCACAACCCGACAGCACATCGTCACGATCGAGGACCCGATTGAATTCATTCACGCCCACAAGGGCTGTCTCGTCAACCAACGAGAGATTGGTGCAGACTCACAGAGTTTCAAGCGTGCCCTGCGATACATCCTTCGCCAAGATCCAGATGTCGTTCTCATCGGCGAGCTTCGCGACCTTGAGACCATCGAGGCCGCACTTACGATTGGTGAGACGGGCCACTTGGCGTTTGCAACGCTGCATACCAACGGCGCGGTCCAGAGCATCAACAGAATTGTCGATGTGTTCCCGCCCCATCAGCAGTCGCAGATTCGCGCAGTGCTTTCCTTCGTACTTGAGGGCGTGATTTCACAGACGCTCATACCAAACCTCAGTGGCCGAGGCCGCACGCTCGCCATGGAAGTAATGGTTCCAAATTCAGCTATTCGAAACCTCATTCGCGAGGATAAGGTGCATCAGATTTATTCTCAGATGCAGATTGGTCAGAAGAAGTTCGGCATGAAGACGATGAATCAATCGTTAAGCGAATCGGTGCTGCTCAAGAAGATTTCTCTTGAGGATGCCTTGATGCGCTCGGACGACATAATAGAACTCAAGACACTGATAGCAGAAGCAGGCGGCGGCCCACGGCCCTCACGCACGTGAAGGCACTCGGGAGAATAGGAACAAACAATGCCCAAGTTTGATTGGCAAGGTCAGTCCCGAGAAGGGGACATGCTCAGCGGCACCTACAGCGCTGGCAATAAGGACGAGGTTCTCGCGCGATTGCGCGCCGAGAACATCACTCCTCGCAAAGTCTCGAAGCAGGCCAGAGAGATAAGTTTCAGCATTGGAACCGGTGTTAGCCACCAAGACCTGCTCATCTTCACGAGGCAGCTTGCCACGATGATTGATGCGGGACTTCCCTTGGTCCAGTGTCTCGACATTCTCGGCACCCAAAGCGACAACAAGAGCTTCGCCAAAGTGTTGCTTGGAGTTAAGGGACACGTCGAAACGGGTGCCACCTTTTCCGAGTCGCTTCGCAAATACCCCAAGGTCTTCGATGAACTCTACGTCAACCTCATCGCCGCCGGTGAGGTCGGCGGTATCCTAGACACCATTCTCACCAGACTCTCGGAGTACATCGAGAAAAACGTGAAGCTCAAGCGCCAGGTTAAGAGCGCGATGGTGTACCCAATCTCGATTCTTTGCATCGCGATCTTGGTTATCGCCGTCATGCTTGGCAAGGTCATCCCAGTCTTCGAGGAGATGTACCAAGAATTCAAAGGAGCGACGCTTCCAGAGCCAACGCAAATCGTCATTGGCATTTCAAACAGCTTCACCAGCAACTGGTACATCTACTTTGGAAGTTTGGCTGCCTTTCTAATATTTATGACCGTTACCCTAAACAATCCCAAGGGTAGAAAGGTCTTTGACGCGCTCATTCTAAAGTTCCCTGTCATCGGCTCGGTGATGAGAAAGATTACCGTGGCGCGTTTCACGCGAACGCTTGGCACCCTGCTCGCCTCTGGTGTCCCAATTCTCGACTCCCTCGAAATCTGCGCCAAGACATCTGGCAACAAGACCGTTGAAGCCGCCATCTATCACGCTCGCGAGAAGATTTCAGAGGGTAAAGACCTAGCTTCGCCTCTCATGGAAACCGGAGTATTCCCCTCCATGGTTGTACAAATGATCGGAGTTGGTGAGCAAACAGGCGCCATGGATCAGATGCTTCAGAAGATTGCCGACTTCTACGAAGAAGAGGTGGATGTTGCTGTAGCTGCCATGACATCTCTTATGGAACCCATCATGATGGTCTTCCTCGGTGGTCTCGTCGGTGGTCTCATTGTCGCCATGTACCTCCCGGTTTTCGAACTGGCTGGCAACATCGGCTAGGCAGCGGTTGGCCCAAGAGAGCAACAACACAAGAGAGCCCTCAGACGAGGGCGTTACACGCAATAAACGGCCGGTTCGCGATTCACGCGCTCCGGCCGATTCTCTTTCTCAACTCGCCGCTGGCAACCCCGGCCACGAGGATCTCAGAAGACGGCTTACCTATCTGATGGCCTTTCGAGTGCTTCTTATCACCTTGGTGATGGGGGCAACGACAGTCTTGTATTGGCTCAGTGATGCTGACCTAACGCAGCCAACCGCTCTTATTCTCTACGGCGTCATCGCCACGACCTACCTTCTAACGATCATCTACGCCCGAGCACTAAGCAAAGAGGGCGACTATCGCGAGTTGGCCCTCTGGCAAGTTGCCGGAGACCTCGCCATCGCGACCATCATCGTGCATGTCACCGGAGGCGTGCAGAGCGCCTACACATTCTTCTATCCCCTCGCAGTCATCGCCTCGGCCGTAGTCCGTTATCAGCGAGGAGCCATTCTCGTGACCATGGCCGCCGTGCTTCTCTTCTTGGCGGTGGCCTTCCTCGGTTGGATCGAAGTGCTGCCAACGCCAGGTGGCCCAGCTGCGGCCCCAAGCGAACTCGGCGCGCTCGCCTTTGCTAGGGCCCTAGGTCTTAACCTCGCGGCCATCGTTGGAGTTGGCGCAATGGCGGTCCAGCTGGCAGCTCAGCTCCAGAAATCTTCTCACGACTTGGAAGTGCATCGTTCGGTCGCGGCGGACCTTCTCACATTGCATGAAGACATCGTCCGCTGTCTCACGAGCGGTCTTGTCACGGTGGACCTGTCCGGCCGCGTGCTCACCATGAACGAGACAGCCTGCGAGATTCTGGGGAGCCCTCAGGAGGCCGTCATTGGGGCACCCCTGGAGCAGTTTGCCCCACAACTTGCCTCGGCGCTGGGCGGCTCGCCCATCGACCAGGAGTCGCGACGCGGTGAGGTGCGCCATGGAGCGCTCATTCTCGGCATCTCGATCTCACCGCTACTCGACCACACGTCCGAAGCCATTGGTCGCATCATCAATTTTCAAGATCTCACCGAGGTCCGCCAGTTGGAAGAGCAAATCAAACGCGCCGAGCGATTGACGGCAATTGGCACGATGGCAGCTGGCGTCGCACACGAAATCCGCAACCCACTCGCTTCCATATCCGGATCTATCGAGCTACTGAGCAGCTCGCCATCGCAAGACCAAGACAGTGTCGCGCTCATGAACATCGTCACGCGAGAAATTGAGCGACTCAACTCACTCATCACAGAACTCCTGGAGTACGCAAGTCCACGTGCACCCAGCATCATGCACTTTGACGTCTGCGAAGTGATTCGCGACACCTTGCGAGTCTTTGCGCAAAACTCCGAGTTCTCCTCTGTGGTGGTGGAATTCTTAGATGATGATGGAGAACGGGGTCTGCCTTTACGCGCCGACCCCGAGAAGATTCGCCAAGTAATCTGGAACCTCCTTCGCAATAGTGCTGAGGCCTCAGGAGAAGGGGGGAACCATGTCTGGGTGTCCGCAACGCGTGAAAGTGACTCGGTCGTGATTTCGTTTCGGGACGATGGACCGGGGATCGCAAAGGAACTTCTCGACAAGGTTTTCGATCCGTTTTTCACAACGAAGTCCAAGGGATCGGGGCTTGGGCTCGCTGTCGTGCAAAGCACGATTCTCGACCACCAGGGAGAAGTTTGGGTTGAGAGCGAAGAAAACGCGGGGGCTAGCTTTCACGTCCGCCTCCCATATGCTCCCCTATCCTAATGCATAGCGAGTCATGCCCATTATGCGCCGCAACCGAGGGCGCAACTCACGCTGTACATATCTGCGGCAACTGCCACGCAGGCCTGCACATCACTGGCGCTCTACCTGTATCGGTCACTGGTGAGTTTAGTGCGGTGAGCGAAGCGATGCTCGAAGCGCAGTTTCGATCAGAAAACCCCTCAGAGGAAACAACCGCGACCTGTTGTTGGTGCAACAAGAGTCCATCACAGGTAAGAAAAATGCTATCGCAAGGCAGCTATCACATCTGCAACGAGTGCGTGGCTCTGTGCGCCGACATCCTGCAAATGGAACTGGGCGACAACTACGGCAGCTCCTAGCTTGCGCTGTGCACACATGGGCACCATGCGAAAACTGCCCCTGCTCCCCCTCGTCGCAACTCTCGCTCTCGTCGTCGAATTCTCGCTGGGCACGCTTGGCGATGAGCTTCTCGGTACCTCGAGCAATCTGCTTTACGAGCGTTTGCGCATCTGCTTTAGGGGGCGGTGGTACGGGGCGAAACACGACATCTCGGTTGTTGTTTTGGGCGAAGACGCCATCGGGCAAGATATTGTGAAAGTGGCAATTGAGATTCAGCAGCGAGCCAAAGCGCTGCACAAAGCCGATGGCACCACACATGGGATCTGTGATGCCAAGGCGTCTTGCGGCGCGCTTCTGCCAGGCGAACACTTTGCGCAAGGCCATGTCGAGTACGCGGCTTAGCAAGTCGTGATCTGTCGCGAGCAAGAAACGCACACGCCTGGGCACACAGAGCACCCACTGGCGATAGGGGGAGGGCAGGCAAGACGTTGTCAAGCATGTGCGCTGCGGTATTGCTCATGCGCCTTGCTGTGCACGATGGACAGAAACCGCGTCCTTTGCACGAGAACGCTACGAGTTTTTCGTTTGGGCATTCCACGCATTTGACCCGCACAAAACCGCGCCTGAGCTGACCACAGTCTAGGTACTTCTTAAATTCACGGCCGACAAAGGCCGGGTAGCCAAATCCGTGCTCACTTCGCTCTTCCGCTGCTGACAGGCAAGCACCGAGGTTTCGATGTATGACGCCATGCAGGACCGTTTCTTCCGGCTTCCGGCGCTCGTAGGCTGAGGGAGCTAGCGGTGTTTTTAGAGCGCCCAGATGACGCAGATACCTGGGGGGCTAGCGCTTGTCCCTCGCGTTTCGCTAGTAAAGGGTTTCCAGAGCATCCGTTGCAGCTCGCGATGGGGGCCCCACCCGGGATCTCGCCTTTTGCGCCCAAGGACCGTCGGGGTAAGCCTGCAAAGCTCGAGCAAAATAGTCACGGGCGTAGTCTTCTTGGCCTCGCAATGACCAAAGCCTCCCAAGATCGAAGCAGCGCTCTGACTCGAAGAGCGCGGAGCCTTGCCCCTCGCGCCAGGTAGCCTCCAGATCGCGAATCGATTCCTCGTAGCGCCCTAGCTCTAGCAACAACAGTCCACGCGTGTGGCGAAATCCCGGTACATGCGGCCGCATTGCAACACACTCCTTTGCCAGATTGAGCGCACGATCGAGTTCCTTGCCCGAGCGAGCGAGACAGTAGGCGCGAAGGTTGAGGGCCACAGCTTTCAGCGAGGTCTCTGACGCGGGCACAAGGGCGCGATCGAGCCGCCGCAAACAAGCCTCAAAGCGCGCGTCAGCAGCGTCGCAAGCAGCGAGGGAGAGTTGACAGGAGAGTCGTATCGAGCGGGACAGTGCCACAAAGCGCACAAGTGCATAGCGTCTGCGAGCCTTCTTGCACTCTCCCCTCGCAAGTGCGGAGGTAGCAGATGAAACGAGCAATCTCCGCACGATCCGGGCCCCCCAAAGCCCCAAGATGCTGGCGAGAAGTAGCCAAGCCACCGATGGTCGCCCGATCAAGAGCTGTACTGGCAGGCCAACGAACAGGACGGCCAGCGCCAGGCCAGCAAACCGCTCTATTAGCGCTCGGAGCACGTTCTTATGATAGCGCGCTCATGACCATCATGGTAAGCACGGCGCCCATGGGCCACGAAGACGCACCAGAGCAGCTTGTACAGCTCGGGAAGCGCAGTCCCTCATCCGAGGAGGCGCCTCCGAGCGCGACACTCAATGAGGCTGGCGACGGTCCGCGAGTCTACTTTGAGACCTATGGCTGCCAAATGAATGTGGCCGACTCAAACATGCTGAGTGGACTTCTCAGTGACGATGGATACCGCAAAGCCAAGAGCCTCGACGATGCGGATGTCATTATCGTCAACACCTGCGCGGTTCGGGAAAAGGCCGAAGAGCGCGTCTACCGGCGCGCAAACGAATTGGTAGCGCACAAGAAGCGCAAGAAGGGCGTTGTGCTCGCGATTACCGGCTGCATGGCAGAGCACCTCAAAGAGAAGATTCTTGAGCGCGCTCCTCTGGTTGATGTTATCGCTGGACCGGATGCCTATCGACGAGTGCCGGCTCTGATCGCCAAAGCCCAAGGTGGCGAGGCCGAGGAAGCGCTTATTGACACCAAACTCGACAAGCGTGAGACCTATGAAGGCGTCGAACCTGGTGACGCGGGTGGAGACGGGGTCTCAACGTTTCTCACGATTCAACGAGGCTGCGACAAATTCTGTACCTTCTGCGTTGTTCCATACACACGAGGACGCGAGCGTGGGGTTCCTCCCCGAGAAATTCTTAGACAAGCACGAGACTTCGCTGCCAAGGGATATAAGGAAGTTGTCTTACTTGGCCAAACGGTAAACTCCTATGTCTATGAAGGCAGCACCTTTGCCAACCTCCTGCACGCTGTAGCTGGCGTCGAGGGCATTGAACGCATTCGCTTCACCTCGCCCTACCCCGTGTCGTTTACCGCTGATGTTATCGAGGCCATCGCCACGGAACCCAAGATCTGCAATTTCCTGCACCTTCCAGTGCAGAGCGGCTCTACGGCCGTACTCAATCGCATGAAGCGCGGCTACACTGCGGAGGATTTTCTCACTCTCGTGCGCGAGCTGCGCAAGGCCGTGCCAAACATCGCACTCTCCACCGACATCCTCAGCGGATTTTGCGGAGAAACCGAAGAGGACCATCAGATGACGCTAGAGCTGATGCGCGAGGTGCGCTTCGACTCGGCCTTCATGTTCTCGTACTCCGAACGAGAGCTAACGGTCGCGGCTAAGAAAATCCCCGATGACATTCCGCCTGACGTAAAGAAACGCCGGCTGAGGGAGATCATTGCACTCCAAGAGCAAATCTCGCGCGAAGTGCATGCCGCCCAAGTGGGAAAGACGGAGAACGTCCTTATCCACTCTCGTTCCAAGCGCAGCGACAAGCAGCTTGTAGGTCGTACCGACGGGTTTAAATCAGTGATTCTGCCACGAGGCGACTACGCACCAGGTGACTTTGCCGAGGTCAAAATCGTCGAGTCCACGATGGCTACGCTTTTCGCGGAGGGCGCGAGAGACGCTCTATGACCTGCCCCGCAACTCGCCAGCGGTAGAGCAGGCTCACATGCCCTAAGCCATCGTGAACAAGCTCCGGCGCGGACTTGCGGCCAAGACATCGGTGCGCGACCAAATCACCGCAACCAAGGCTCCCCACTCGAGAACCACCCCAGACCCCGCCGAAACGCCCACCCCCCCGAGAGCTAGCAGCAATGAGTAGAGGCCCTTGCCCACGGCAGATCCCGTAACGAAGCCGCGCCATAGCATTTGGTGCGGTCTTGGAGGGCCTTGGCCTCTCGGAACTCTTCTAGGCCTCCGTGATTGCTGACTCGATCGACTTTGCCGTCGCTTCGTCGATGTTAAGCCCTTCGCGAAGCCGTGCCAACATCGCGGTTTCTTCCTTGGCCATGTCAAGGTCGACCAATGCCATTCGGAGCGCGGCTCGATAGATGCCCTCCCGTGCAGGGCCCGACAGTCCAGAAATTGAATCGGTGGACAACTCGACTTTTGCGTCCAGCAGCCCGCTCGCCGTCTTGCGATCTTCATCGCTTAGTTGGGCTACCGAAATGAGCTTAGTGATCGCGTCGCGCTCTGAGTCCTGAATCACTCCATCGGCCCATGCCAAGGCGGCCCAGACTCGGATGACTGCAAGGTATTGGCTCTCTTGAGATTCGCTCATGTCGCCACGATAGAACTAGTGCTGAGTCCAGGCAAGCAAGGAGGTCTGGTTTAGTGCTGTGCAGCCTCCCCCCCAAAGTCCTATACTAAGCGCTCGTGACCCCTCCACACGATAGCGATGCGGTTCTCCCCTCGCTCGACTTAGATGCGCTCGGTCAACGACGTTCCGATCCAGTCATCGAAGTTCCCAGAGCACCTCGGCAGCGCCGCAGCGCGGGGCCTGGCGACATGATTGGCGGGCGCTACGTTATTGACGGTCAGATCGGCCGAGGCGGCATGGGGCGCGTTCTTCGCGTGAGACACATCGTTCTCGACAAGGCGTTTGCGCTGAAGCTACCACGAGCCCGCTATGCCACTGATGCAACAGAGCGGCAACGCTTCTATCGCGAAGCGCGCATGGCCAGCTCCCTCGACCACGACAACATTTGCAGCATCGTTGATTTTGGAGACGATCCGGTCTTTGGACTCTTCATGGTGATGGAACTGCTCGAAGGGCAGCCGCTCAAGGAAAAGCTCACCAAGGAAAGCCGGCTTTCCCACAAGTCTGCAGCAGACATCATGCTGCAAATCGCCGAGGCTGTGCGCTACGTACACAGCCAGGGAGTAGTGCACGGCGACATTAAACCCGACAACATCCTGCTCATTCGAACCGCCGATCGACATCGCTTTGTGAAGCTGCTCGACTTTGGTCTCGCTCGTCCACAATCCGATGAGAGCGATGGATCCGTTCGTGGGACTCCAGAGTACTTGGCCCCGGAGCGCATTCGAAAGGCACCAGCTTCGGTTGCCTCTGACATCTACGCCATGGGAATTCTCTTTTACGAACTACTCGTAGGGAATCCACCATTCCGAGGCAAGGCAACCGACGTCCTGCGCCAGCATCTAGACGACGAGATTCAGGCTCCCTCCGAGTTAATTAACGACGATCTCGACAAACGTGCCGACTTGATTGTCGCGAGAGCTACAGCGAAGAACCCAAACGACCGACACGCCAGTGTTTCCGCATTTCTCTACGAGCTGCACGCGTTTTGTGACATGCACGGAATCTCGAGCAGACGGCGCTCTTCGGATAGCAGCGTTCTTGTGCGCAACGCAGCGAGCATGGCCGCAAAGGTTGGAGCCGAAGTGTTTGAACAAGCGCCCGTGCCGCTCGCGGCCGTTTCCAAGGATGGGACGATTCGAGTGGCCAATCGCGCCTTCCTTCGCTTTCTGGGCCGCGGAACCCTAACGGAAGACTTGCGCCTCCCACAAACGAGATTGCTCGCGGTCTACCCGGAACTTGTGCGCGACCTGAAGACTGTGGCAACAACGGGGCAAACCATCAAGCACACGTTCACGATGAGCGCCGGTGAGAATAACTCGGTACGAGTGGCGATCGTGCTTAGCACTCCAGCTGGCGAAACGAGCGGAAGTTCGGCGATTCACATTGCGTTGCATCCACTTGGGTGAGCACATCGACTCGTTGGCATGTCCGCTGCATCCGATCCTCGACATGCCCGCTTTTGGCTCGAATCAGGCTGAATCTGTGAACCCTCGTGCACAATCGTTGGTTCGACGGTTGCTTCTATGCCTCACCGTGTTGAGCAGTCTCGCCAGCTGTGGTGCGACGAAGAAGTCTTTGATCTTCGAGCAGACTCTGCCGATTCCGACGGGGCGCTTTGCAGGCCCAATTGAGGTTCAGCTCCCTCGGCGAGCGGCAGACAGCGTGCGCGACTACGAAATCCGAACGGAGCTTGCGAGTGCTTGTGGACCTCGTTTGCGAATGTCGTATCCCGATGGCGAAGTTGCAAACCTTGGCCCAAAGAGCCCCACGTGGCAGTCGCTGCTCGCACGTCGCGCCGAAGCAGGGAACAAAGCTATACGCTCCGACACTACGAATACTTCGTACCAAGCTACGGCGGCGGTGCCTGTTCCTGCGGGGCCACCTGTGCCAGCTTCTGCTCTTGGTCCCCCTGCTCCAGCCACACAGTCTCTTGTGGCTCCAGTTGGGCCAAGCGGCTACCCGCAAGCCGCCGGCCACTGGCAACAGACCTCTGTCGAGAGCTGGCCGGGTCAAATGGAGTTTCTGCGAACTCGCGACCATCGCTGCGCCAGCGTACAGCGCTACAAGCGAACCTATACAACCGCCTTCGACGAAACCGGACGCCTCACCATCTGGGCAGAAGTCCCGCAAGAACTGGCGAACGCGACTCTCAAGATCGAGGTCTACGAAGTAATCGATGTCGACAAGGAAAGACGCATCGCAAACCGTGAGCGCAAACGGCAACGAAGGCTCGAGCGCGATGCGCGAGTCTCTGTGCGCGTGGAGGCCAAGCCCTACAAGGCCCGTAAGGTGAAGCCCCGGCCACCGATGCCAAAGCCAAAACAGGAAACTCCAAGAGCTGCACAGGCTGAGGGCGCGCGATGGAATAGCGGACACTGGCAGTGGACCTCGGGCAAGGGCAAGTGGGTTTGGATTCGTGGTCACTGGCTGCCGCCCTCAACATCACCGCCCCCAAAGTCTGGTCCGGGCGTGCCCCCGATTGCAGGCTGCACGTGGCATGAGGGCTATTGGGCGTGGCAGCAACGCGATGGCAAGTGGATTTGGACAGAGGGCTATTGGAATCCTCCGCCACCCAAAACGGAAAATCCGGGTGCGCCACCGGTGCCCGAGTCTCCTTGGATTGTGGGGCGCTGGACTCGAACCAAGCAGAGTTTCACCTGGGTTTCTGGGCACTGGGGCAAGCCACGACCACGAGCAGAAACACCACCGCCACCACCATTCGCCGGCGCAAATTGGCAAAGTGGTGCTTGGCTTCAATTGAAGGGCAAGTGGATTTGGTCGCCCGGGTACTACGCAGAAAGCACCACGCCGCCACCGCTCCCAAAGCGCGAAGTTGCGGGCCGCTCACCAGCGGTTGGAGCAGTGTGGCTCGCAGGGTTCTGGCGTTGGATACCAAGTGCTTCCGACTACCGCTGGGTCGCAGGGCATTGGGAAACGCCACCAGGTGCCGGCTATAGGTGGATTCCCGACCCGCCCGATCCTGCAATCGGCCACTCCGTTAGCGGCCACTGGAAGATCATTGTTGATGCTCCAATCAACGTCGAGGTGCGCCGCTGATGCCTGTCAAGATACGAATAACTCTTACCGCAGCTTTGCTATGCGCATCTATTGCTGGTTGCGGTGCCGTTTTCGACACGGCTTATACGCTCACTGATGGAAAGTTCAGCGAATCGGAAACCGACAACCGCCCAACCGAGCATACGGAGAACTCTATCGAGTACGAAGTTGGTGCAGATCTAGCTCTTCAGTGTTTTGCGCGAACTCGGCGTATCGAGCGCACGGCGACGATAAGCAAGACCTTCGAATATCGAGGAGGCTTTGAGAAATCCACCTATGCCGGAGCCGCAGTAGCAGACGGACTCATTGGCGCGCTTGTTGCGGGCACGATGCTCGGCATCTGCACAAGCGAGGAGAGCGACGTGAGTTGCCTCAACATGACTTGGGCTTCTCCTTTCGCGATCGACCTTGTCTACTCGCTGATCCGACACAAGACGGTGCGCCCTCCGGTACTTGTCGGGAAAACTCGCAGTAGCGATTCCCTGGTGCACGGAGCCACTCCAATTGATGAGCAGCAAACCGATTGCAGCAGCGTTGCCTCGCTCTGGCTAGGAACAGCCACAGGCCCCTCAAGAGTAGAGCGACTGAACTCGGGTGGAGAGGAGCAACGTCTTCGAGAAGGCGCGATTGCAGTCGCGCTGGTATCAGCACCTGCAGGCTCCACGGCGCCCACTGAACCAGCATTGGTGCAAGCGCATCTCTCGCTATCGCCCGAAGTCGCGCAAGCCTGGGCATCGCAAAATGACTTGGCGCTTTGGGTTCAGAACGGCCAGGGCACAATATCGAGAGTCCTGGTTGACCGGTGCACCGTTCTGCGTCCACTTGCGCACTCCTTCGTAGGCGAGGTGCGAACGACGTTTGACCAGAACTGCCCGCTGCCCGCACCTAGCGGCGGACAACGCTAGCTCACACGTTTGAGAAACTTGGTTTTCAAGACCAAAGTGATCTTGTTGACTCGTCCTTCGATGTTCTCCGGATCATCGATGAGTCGAATGTTGCGAACCATGGTGCCGCGCTTCGCAACGAAGCCCGCGCCTTTCACATCCAGGTCCTTGATGAGCGTAACGGAGTCGCCATCTGCGAGTTGCGCCCCGTTGCTATCCAGCGTGACAACTGCGTCGATGGCATCGCTCTCGACATCGGAGTCGGCCCATTCTTGAACCTCTTCTGAAAGGTAAACCTGGCCGATCAGATCTTGAGCCCATCCCTCACCTTCTAGTCGTTTTAGGAGGCGGTAGCCAACAACCTGCACTGCCGGTACTTCGCTCCAAATCGACTCGCGCAAGCAAAACCAATGCGTCGCCTCAAGCTCAGAAGTTCCAAGAACCTGAGAACGACAGGGTTCGCACGCATAGATATACCGATCTGCGGAATCGTGTTCTCCGGTGGGCGGCACAGCCAACGCTTTGAGCCCCTCTGTAGAGGCGCACAACTCGCACGCATTCCCGCTCCGGGATCGTAGTTTGTCCTCAATACTACTCATGCGCTTTTGTCTACCACAGCCCAGCATTCGCTGTACCTCAGTGGGGTAGTCTAGCACTCAGCAATGAGACTTTTTGGTAAAGGCCCCGCAGCACCCCAAGTCCACAAGACCATGCCCATGGACCAGATCATGCGGCTCGCCGGTGAGGTGGAGGACATCGCCCAAAGTGGGCGTGTGCAAGCAGAAGCCCTCGATGACCTGAGCGCCGATCTAGGTGTGCCACGCGAAAAGCTCTATGCGAGTTTGGGCTCTAGCCCTCACCTTGAGCTAGAGACCGAGCACCCAGTCCAATTCGTTGTTTGCTCTGGTGGTTGCCAGCAGCGCGGTGCGCTGGTTGCATTGCAAACTCTTCTTGACGCTCGAGAAGACCGAATGGAAGAGGGCCAGCCCGCCTTTGACGTGATTCCCCGCCAGTGTTTGACCCGCTGTCAGCAGGGTGCAGTTGCAGAGGTGCGAACGCCTGATGGCACTGCGGTGCTCACAGCAATCACCGCCAAATCGATCACCGACGCGATCAAAGAGGTTCTAGGCTAGGAAGTTTTCTGATACGCGATCGCCAGCGCTGACAAGATGGCGAGGCCTGCCTCGGAAGCGGAGCGGCCAAAACCAATAACACCATCGATGTGTCCCCCCATAGCCATCAGTCTCACCTCTGATAGCGCTGTGCTGCGATAGAGCCGCTGCACTTCGGTGGCCATCCGTGGAGTGCCATATGCTATGCCCGCATCGCTGATGGGAATGCCCAGGACCGCGGCGTGTTTCCAAATTGCCGGTGCATGCACGTGAAAGACAAAGCGAAGTGCAGGCGTGAGGTCGTAGAAGGCCCCATGAGTCATCGACTCGGACGACGGCATGCATCGCCCTTCACTCTCAACACTGTTGTTGCAAATCGAATAGCGGTGAACAAGGGCGTAGTGTTCCAGCGAAAGCGCCTCATACGCACCCGTTTGGCTTCCCGTGATTAGGAAGCTGCGCTTTCCTCGAGCGCTAGAAGGTGGCGCGAGTCGGCCGCTGAGATTGCCAAACCCCAGGCCACCGTAGCGCTCCGAATCCGCCCCCAGAAGCCCCGTCTGCACGAAGATACGGCGCCACGCCCCAAGCTCTACGGCCAACTCCTCATGACGCGGTGCTAGATCTCGGCTGCGATGCTCCGCAGTAAACTGAATGACGCCTTCTTGCTCCACCGCCCCTCTTCTCTACCACAGACAAGACGAGTAGCATCGCCACCAGGGACACCTTGAGAGTATCCGGAAAACACCTGCGAAGCATCGAACTGGCGGACGACGGCTGGTCGTGCCGCATCATCGATCAGCGAATGCTGCCCCATCGCCTCGTGCATGCAAAGCTGTGCAGCCTTGAGGAGGTCGCACGAGCTATTTCCGAGATGTGGGTTCGCGGAGCCCCTTTGATTGGAGTGACTGCCGCCTATGGGCTAGCTCTTGCAATGCGAGCCGACTGCACCGACGAGGCACTTACAGAGGCTCACCGAGTGTTGTTCTCAACCCGTCCCACAGCGGTTAACTTGCGCTGGGCGCTCGATCGACTTACCAAAGCCCTACAGACCGCTTGCCCTAGCGACCGCGAGAGCATCGCTTACAAGATGGCTTCAAAGCTCGCAGAAGAGGACGTGCGGTGCTGCGAAGCGATTGGGACTCACGGCCTCACGCTCTTCGAGCAGATCTTGCAGAAGAAGTCGCACTCGGGCCCGCTCCGCATTCTCACGCATTGCAATGCAGGTTGGCTGGCGACCGTAGACTGGGGAACCGCCCTCGCTCCCATCTACAAAGCGCAAGCAGCTGGCATGGATGTCCATGTCTTCGTAGATGAAACTCGCCCACGCAACCAAGGTGCATCACTCACTGCATGGGAACTTGTGCAACAAGAGGTTCCTCATTCGATCATCGTCGACAACGCTGGTGGGCATCTCATGCAACATGGGCTCGTCGACCTTTGCATCGTTGGCAGTGATCGGACGACAGCCTCCGGAGATGTGTGCAACAAAATCGGCACCTACCTGAAGGCTCTTGCGGCGGCCGACAATGGCGTTCCGTTCTACGCCGCCTTGCCCTTCTCGACCATCGACTGGACCATTCGCGATGGTCTAAGAGAAATACCTATTGAAGAACGTACACCACGAGAGGTAACCCACGTCCGAGGACGGGCACACGACGGCAGGTTCGAGGAAGTCGCCATAACACCGAGCGAGAGCACTGCGCGCAACTTCGGTTTCGACGTCACTCCAGCGCGACTCGTCGGCAAGATCATTACCGAGCGAGGCATTGCAGATGCGAATGAAGAAAGCCTCGCGCAACTGTATCGAGAAGGCGGAGAGTCATCGTGAAGCGACACGTTCGAGTTGGCGAACAGACCTGCGAGAAGACGCGGAGTTGGTTGTAGGAGAATGCTGCTCCCCTGGAAGCCGCGCTGGAAGCCGGTGTCCGTTCTCACGGGCTTCCTCGGCAGTGGCAAGACAACGGTCCTGCAACATCTGCTTAGCCTGCCCAAGATGAGTCGCACTGCACTCATCATCAACGAATTTGGCGAAGTCTCTGTGGACCATCTCTTGGTCGAAAACGCCGAAGAGAAAATGGTCCTGCTGGCGAATGGCTGTGTTTGCTGCTCGGTTCGAGGGGACTTGGTGCAAGCAATCCGCGCCCTCTTTGCAAGACAACAGAATGACGAGATTCCCCCGTTTGATCGCATTTTGCTAGAAACGACCGGGCTTGCGGATCCAGCGCCAATCGTGCAGTCGCTAATAGGTCCTGCCCTCGCCCACTACCCAGTCTACTTTGATTCTATTGCAACCACAGTGGACGCAACAAATGTGTTGGAAGCGCTTCCTGAGCACTCGCAAATGCGCACGCAAATTGCCGTCGCAGATTCTCTGATTGTCACCAAGCAAGACATGGTCGATGAGCAGCGCTTGCAGGAGGTGGAAACCCGCATTCGACAGCGTAACCACAGGGCGTCTCTAACACGCGCCACCAACGGTGAGGTTCCCAGTGACCTGATCTTTGGCCAGAAGCTTCTCGACCCAACAGCTTCTCCGAAGGAAATGCGAGAAACCGTCAGCCGTACACTCTCGGCGCCCACCGAGGAAGCCGGCTCTGCACATACAGATGGCATCCAGTCCTTTGTCGTGATTCGAGATGAGGCGCTAGAGTTTGGAGCGCTACAGCGTTTCTTGCGCGCGCTTTGCGGCTACCAGGCGCAGGATCTCTTGCGCGTAAAAGGGCTTGTCAAACTTCGTGGCTCTGAGAAAAGTCCCTATGTCGTTCATGGTGTGCAAGCGGTCATGCATCCGCCAACGAAGTTGCGCCGTTGGCCTACGGGCGACCACCGCACAAGGTTGGTCTTCATCACAAGAAACATTGCCTCTGCGGACATTGAAAACATGCTAGATGGCATGGCGAGCGGTTTTGGATAGTCTGTTCCAACCAGCCAATATCGCAGGACTTTCACGACAGGAAGCTATGAGCGTACAGCCCACATGTAGGCGTTCGGGGGTAAATCTTGCTGTTGTGCGTGCTTGTTTGCGACAATCACTGGCGCTACTCGCAGACTCGCGTTCGCCGAGGAATCAATCTCAGCCACTGACCACATGGCAGCTAGTAACAACGATGACCCCTTCGAAGAGCCAACGCGCTTCGATCCCGAACACTCAGTTCGACTTGCAAAGGGGCAGCACGCACCATCCAAACCAGGTGTTGAGCATCAAATTCGGACGACCATAGACCTGGTCCCGCAAACAATTCCCCTCGCTCCTCGCCTGGGAGCAGAGCAGTCTACAGATGCACCCAAGCCTGCGATTGACCAAACGCCCACAGAGCTTCATCAGTCGGCAGCACCTTGGGCCCCGATGTATCTTGATGATGATGTCATCGGCTCTCACAGTGTGAATCTCACCCTTGGTGAGAAGGATTTTGCAGACTTGCACACACCTGCCCCACCAACAGACTTTCGTGGGAGTCGCTCTGCGGATAAGCCCGCGCCAATTCGTGTGAAACGAGCGGCGAGCAGCGCAAGCCGTCCTCCAGAGCCTGCATCGCACCCCAACCTGCGACGGTCCGACAGGGATGGGGCGGCCCCAAATCGATTTCCACCACAACAGCCACAGCCAAGCCAGGTCATACCGGGGAAGTCTGCTGATCCCAAGCTTCATGAAGGCTCGCGGCTCGGCAACTATGAGGTCATCCGCAAGATTGGCCAAGGTGGAATGGGGGTGGTCTATGAAGGTCGCCATCTCCTGCTCCCGCGTCGCGTAGCCATCAAGTTCCTGCTCACCAACCAGAGGCACGACGAAGAGCAGATTCGTCGCTTCCTCGGCGAGGCTGTGGCGTCGGCACAGATTGGCCACAAGGGTGTGGTGGACATTTACGACTACGGCTACGACGAGAACAAAACTGCGTACCTCATCATGGAGTTTGTGGATGGCCAAAGTCTTCAAGCCATCATGAAGCGCAGTGGGCAGCTTCCAATCCCCATGGTGGTTCGCGTCGTTCGAGACATTGCGGAGGTGCTCGCGGCGGCTCACCAGAGCGGCATCATCCACCGCGACCTCAAGCCCGATAACATCATTCTTTCGCGAGATGAGTTTGGGAAAGATTTCGTCAAGATCCTCGACTTTGGCGTCGCCAAGTTCGTCAACGCCCAAGGAATGAGTGGCAAGACGGCAGCAGGCAGCATTCTCGGCACTCCTTGGTACATGCCTCCCGAGCAGTGCCAGGGCTTGCGCGAGGTGGATTTCCGAAGTGACATCTATGCCCTCGGTTGCGTGTGTTACCAAATGCTCTGCGGCAAGGTGCCGTTCGCTGGCAGTCTGCGCGATGTGCTAACGGCGCATATCCACTCGGACCCGACACCACCAAATCAGTTCAACCCATCGGTTCCACCCAGCCTGGAGGCACTCATTCAGCGCATGATGGCCAAAGATCCCAATCATCGGCCGTCCTCCATGGATGAAGTGGCACGCGCCCTTCAGGCACTCGCGGAGCCCGACGCGATTCCCCACGCTCCATCGAGTACAACTCCTCAGCCAATGTCGGGGGCCCACCAAATTGCTCAGCAGCCTCGCAACTCCTGGTTGATGCCTCTGTTGACCGCTCTTATTGCGTGTGCTGGTACTGCAGCCGCCTTCTATTTCCTGCAGGGATAGCGGCTGGGAGTTCGGTGTGAGGCACAGCAAGGTGCCGAAACGACAAAGCCCCCTTTCGAAGGTCTCGAAAGAGGGCTTTCTTCGATTGAGAGTTCTACCTAGTTCGTAGCCTTGGCCTTGGTAACCTTGGGCACATCGAACTCGCAGCGGCCCGTAACCGCGTTGAAGCTCTGGGATGAGCGACAGACATCGCCCTCACGAGCTGATGCGTCCCCATCGCCGGATCCTAAGCCTAGCACTTCGCATTCGCCTCCGGCCAAGAAGCCATCATCGACGAAACCAAGCTGCCCAAGGCCATTACCGTTGATGTCCGTTGTGTCTGGATCCTCACACATCTGGATTGCATACATTCGCTGCATGACGGGTAGCGATAGAACACCAGAACCGGGCATGAAGGAGTCGCGCATTCGTCGACCTGTCTGCGTATTGATCTTCTCCCAGTATGCTGGCCTTGCCATACGACCGCCAGAGTTGATGATTCCAGAGGCTTGACGGAAGAACGGCTCACCGCTTGGATCGTCGGCGAAGAACGCTCCTGCAACAGGATCGAACGATGGATCCCTCGCGGAGATGGTTGGGTCTCGGAAATCCATGTCCAGCCCACAGTTGGCGTCCTGTGGGTTTGGTAGACATCGCTCTTTGACGTGCAGCGTGTTGTCGAGCTTGAAGCCCAGCAAGTCGCCGGTGATGCCGTCGGAGGCGAGAATCCACTGCTGGCCAGGCATGATGCTTACAATCACGTCTTGTGCGTCCAGCACCTCACCCGGTGGTCCGAAGACGTCGAGTAGGTTCTGAATCACAACAGGGTTCGCAGATGTTGTGATGTCAACATCGAGCACACCATCGGTACCAACGGCGAGGTAGGCATGGCCGCTGGCGATGGAGAGTTCGTTGATATCCAGCCCGGGAAGAACGATTGCTTCGTCGGCGCCATCGGCAATTGCAGGTGCAAGTGGCTCGAGAATGCTCATCACTGCGAGTCCGCCGGTTGTGCCCGCATAGAGCTGGAAGGCACCAACCGCGAGACCGTTGACCGTAACAGTTGGGTCAATTTGAAAGCTCACAGTGTGCACTGGCGTTTGCGGCACAGCCAGGTCAAAGACCTCGATGGTGCCAACGTCGGTGCCAACGTATGCAATGTCGCCAGCTAAGACAATTTCTGTAGCATTTCCGCCACCGGGGATTGCCACGGTTGCAAGAATCTCTGCAGCGTCATTGCCAGCGTTCGGAGCGTCGTTGATCTGCACAGCCGTGATGCCAGCTGCGCCATTGGCAACATAAACAAATGGGTCACTAACATCTGGTGAGATATGGGCCAATGCATTGGCGACATCAGGCAAGTTGAGAACGAAGACCTTGTTGGCATCCCCAACCGAGGGACGAGCGGCCGTTACATGGCCACGTCCAGAGATGTCACTGACAATCAAGATGCCGGCCGCACCATTGCTGTGCGTAGAGACCATGACATCCCGAAGCGTTGGAGGCTGAGTTTGCCCTGCTGCCACTGGAGTCGCATTGAAGTTGCGAATAAGCGCTACGTCGGTGCCTGTGAAGTTGCCATCAATGCCGCCTGTGCCATCGAGATTCACCTCGACCTCAGCAGCCACTCGGTCCAGACCATTGACGATAATTCCCGGGAAGCGACTTGAGCCTGCTGCACCTGGGAACTGCCCCTCTTGCTTGTACTCGAAGAGCTCAAGACCGTTGCCACCAGCCATCATGACCCAGTCGCCAACGTAGCCATAGCGGCTTGCACCGAGGCCCATTGTCTCGCCAAGGATGTGATCGTTGCGAACACGGCCCTCTTCATCAACGAGGCTGTGACACTGCTCGCAGCTTCGAACTTCTTCTGGACGAACTGTGTGCGGCATCGTTTGGTTCATTGCCGAACCACTGGTTGCCACGTTGGAGCGACCTGTATTCGCATCGAGTTCCTGGAATGTTGAGAACGTGATGTTGTCAACCAGAGTGCCATCACCATCGCTAATCGATGGGTGAACAATCATCGAAGAGCGGAATGGAGCGAGACGCTGGCCGTCTGCTGCGGCGGCGGTACCGAGAACGAATGGTGACCGCAAGAAGCTCAGAAGCTGGAAGTTCGTTGCTCCGGCTTGTAGGGAGTTGTTCATCCAAACCTCATTCTCTCCGGCAACCTTCTCAATGGTGCCGTCGGGAAGTAGGCTGTTCTTAACCAAGTCACCGAGGCTGGTGTTGTCATGGCAACCCATGCAGTTGAGCACCCAAGAGGTGTGGCAGGAGTAGCACTCGAGCTTTGCAGTCTTAAGGGGAGACGCGCCTGGTTCCCCCTCAAACTCAGACCCCGCTGTGAAGCCATTCTCGTCTGTTGGCTCAAGAGGAAGGTGGAAGCCGCTGTGCGCAAGTTCAGCACGTGGGTTGTAGCCCTCGTCCTCGGGATTGGTGGTATCGGGAATCTGCGGAACCTCCCAAGTGAGACCTGGGGTCACGCGAGACCGCTGGATAATCTTGCCACCTTTGACTTCAAAGAAGGGCCGGCCATCCTGGTCAACTGCTGCCGACATTAGATTGCCGCCATTCGCTCCTGAGGTCACAAGCGTCGCTTCTGCAGCTAGCGAGCCGTGGCAATCGTCGCACTCGATCTCGATGACTTCATGGTTGGTGCCATAGAGATGACCGTCGCCGTGGCTGTCTTGCAGCTGGTGACAATCGATGCAGTGCATGCCCCGCTCATAGTGAATGTCCATGAGGCGCGTTGCACCGTTTGCTCCACCATACACAAAGCGCGCTTGGCGACCATCGAAGCTGCGCTCTCTTGGCATGCGGTCGATAAGGTCAAGCTTGTTGTTGCCGTTCAAGTCCTCGTTGATGGTTGCCTCTGCGATAACTTTGCCATCCTCGTCGACAGCTTGCAGCACGACCTCTTCATCAAGACGGCCGTTGTTGTTGCAGTCCTCGGTGAAGGTCGCCGGTGCACAACCACCAGCACCAGCAATGATGCCCTGGTCAAAGAGCTGCTTGTCTCGCTCAATTGCGAGTTCGATAATCTCAAGTCCCTCTTCTGGCTCAATGAGTGTTGTCACGCCCCCAACCGTCTCTTCGCGAACGAGAGAGTCGAGGATGCGAACTTGATCGCCATCGGCCGAGATGAATTCGATGGGTGCTCGCCTTGCGAGGTCGTCGCGCTGCTCTTCTTCCGTCGTTCCCGTGTACGCAAAATTCACGCGAGTCACAAATGCGTGGCACAAGCCGCAGGTATCTGTGTCAACCCGCGTTGTCAGCTCGTGATTTGCCGAGTAGTGACGCTGCTGATCTTTGTCGGCAACGTTGGAGAATTCGCGTTCCGCAGTAGTGACAGCCATGCCTACAAGTCGGCGCTCACCGCCAATCTCTTGGATATCCTGGTTCTTCGCGTCAAATTCACGGTGGACTGTGGTTGGGTCGCGAACCTCCTCAAAAATGGTCTCGCCGTTCTCGATCTTTGCGACCTTCTGTGGATTGCGAGCTCCATCAAAGTTGTACTTCATGTGACAGCTTGTGCAGCCCATGGAGTGACCGCGCCCAAATGGGTTGTTGGTCTTGATGATGTCGACATTGGGTTTGATGGACTGCCCAAAGAGGAACGTCTGGTTCCGAACAGAGCCGGGGAAGTTGAGGGGGAAGTACGCGCGGAATCCTCTCAGAATCGTGTCCACAGGGTCTGGAATGCCTGGTAGCAACTCGTCATTGAGTGGTGGCTGCATGGAAGGCATCGGGGCTGCCGGATCCTTGAGGGGCTTTCCGCCCCATTCGGGGAAACGCGAGTCCTTGCCACCAACGTGCGCAACCGTCGTGTCGGCCTCAACCCCCTCTTGCCTCACGAGCGTGCCCTGCGTTGCTTCGAATGCGGGCAGGTCTGCCTCATCGATATTGGATGCGACGTTGCCGGGGGCACCAGCAACAGCGTTCGGATCGTTCACCTCAGCAAGCGCTTCTAGGCACTCAGAATCAAAGAATGGTTGCGTGCGTCCCGTTGGATCCTCAAGCGATGCATCGTTGACAATGCAACCGTCGATGCCCGTGTAGTCGAAGCTGTAGCCAAAACCACCACGGCGAGGATCGGGGGCATCTTCAAGCAAGTCACGCCCTTCCTGGAATGCCGCTCGCCAGCTCTCGTTGCCGTAGTAGGCGCCGTTGATAACGGCGGAGTTGTTGGTCATCACAGATCGGCGATTGCTCTCGACCACGCTCTGGTGACAGCCGCCAGCGGCATTGCCATTGTTGGCAGAACTCGAGGCACCACAACCAATCGTGGCAACACGCAAGTCACCCGGGTTCAGCCATCGTGTGTAGTTGAGATCGCGGTTGTACTCAGAGTCGATAAATTGTCCAACGCCCTCACCTTGAAGGCCAGGTTCAGCAATCTCACCAAAATCAACCAGGACATCTTGGCCCAGACCGTTTACATCAAACTCGGGCCCCTCATCGACAATGCCATCACCGTCATCGTCCATGCCGTTGCCGTAGAAGAATCGCGCAAGGCCTGGCTTGGGCTTAACGTGCGCCTCTGCGAGCAAGTCCGGATCGCTGTAGATGTCTTCATCTTCGAAGGCGTTATCGGGAATCTCTACTTGGTCGTTGCCACCATGGCAGTCGACACAACGCAGCTTGTAGGTACCGTGAACCTGCTTAGACTCCAGCCCCGCGTGACAGTTGATGCATGTCCCATCAAATTCGAAGTCGTCATTAACGACCGTCTCCTTGCCCTTGATACAGGCGGTAGTTCCGAGTGCCAGCACGAGTCCAACGAGAAGGAGTGAAAGACTAAGAGCCCCTTGCTGTCCTCGCTGAAAGCCAATGTTGTGAGTTTTGCGTTCGTTCATGATGGTGATGCCTCCTCGTTAGTTCACGAGGTCGTCGAGTGAAGGTTTCTTGCGGCGGCGCTTGCGCGGCTTGGAATCGTCGTCGTCGACGAGAGAGTCTAGGTTGGAGCTGCTAGAGCTGCTCTTGCCCGTAAGGCTGTTAAGAATCGACTTGGACGAGTGGCAGAGCGAGCACTTGCCCGTGCCCTTGCTCTCGTTCAACGCAGACCGATGACAGCCACTGACGCCACACTTGTTGTGGGCTCGGTCCCTGCTGTTGTCCATGATTGGCGCTTGCTTGACTTCGAGAAGACTCTGGTAGCCGTACCCCTCGTAGCGCCTGAGAGAAAACATGAAGTGGCAGTGGCCACACTGCAATGCCTCGCCGTCTTTCTTGGTTCGATGCCCCTCGCGCTCGTGCTCGAAGCATGGAGTCGCAGCTTTGCGCTTCGTTTTGAGGGCGGCATACCGAACGGAGTTGCAGCTTCGCACGTCTGTGCTGAAGCGACGCTGCTTGAAATAGGCCTTTGGATCGCCAGAGGCATGGCACTTGGTACAAGTGCCCATCGCGAACTCGGGTTCCATCGTGCGGCTCTCCTTGGCAGCGCCATCGTGGCAGAGAACGCACTCGCTATGCCCAGGCCCCTCAGTAGCCAGGGCAAACGTTGTGGAATCCACAACATGGCAGGTTCGACAGCCCCCGCCGTTCGCCGCTGCAGCCTTGGTGTGGGCCAAGTGGTTCATTTCCACATAGTGGCCTGGCTTAGAATTATTCTTATATAGGCTTACGGCCTTTGCCTTGACGAATGGACTGGGCGCGCGCCCCGCCCCATCATCGTGACAACCAAGACAAAAGCCCGCCGCTTTTCGGTAGCGCTCGGGCGCATCCTTGCGTGTCCGCTTGCCTACGCTCAGAAAATCGGATGCATGACAACCAGCTGAAAGGCAGGGCTGGTGTCCATGACTGGCAGGCCTGGTAAGAGCGCCCTGGGCATCATTGCCATGACACTGCTCGCAGGCTGCGATATCTACAGGATCGTCCAAATACGCATGTGCGGAATGGTCGAATTTGAGTGGCACCACGGTGCCCTCAGGGCTTTTGTCCTCTGGGTTCTGGCCAGGCGCAAGCGACACCACAGCTCCCAATACGAGAGTCGTCGTTGCAGCGCCGGTTGCAAGAACGCTCAGCCTCACGGCTTGGCAACTCCGTGGCACTTCACGCAGCCGAACCCGGTCGTTTTGAAGGCGTTAACTCCATCATGGCAAGCATCGCAGCTTTGCATCGTTGGTCGGGGGATTTCCGACAAGGTGTTCGCATTCTCTACGCCGCTATGACACAGCTTACAGCCAGGCGTTTCTCGTGACTTTTCTCGAGGATCGCGATCATGATCATCATGACGAAATCGAGCTCGTACGGCGTATTTTGATTGATTCTTTAGCCGCTCTGCCTGGTAGCCAAGCTTGTGACAGTCGCCACAATCGCTCATGAGCGGACGAAGCCCCCCTTGGTGGCAACTCCCACAGACCGCGTGTGCTTCCGGCTTCTCGCCTTCCACATAGACGTTGCCATGGCAGCTCTGACACTTAACGCCACCCTTTGCAGCTTTGTCACTCTGGTGTGTCTTGTGGGAAATCTCGCCACCAAACTCAGATGTTGGCAAGTCGCGAATCCGCGCAATCTGTTTCACCCAAGGCTCGTTGGTGTCATGGCAGACGACACAAATCTTGGGCTCTCGGCTCATGTACTCCGAGGCGTGGCAGCCAGAGGTGTTGCAGGGCTGGTGATTCTTGCCTCGGGTGACAGGCTCAATTTCGAAGCCCTTGATGCCGTGACACTGTTGGCAGTCCTCAACCGCAACACCTTTGCTCTGATGCAGCTTGTGCCCAAATCGAACCATCTCAGCACTTGGAGCAGCGGGTTCGGCAGCAGCAGCCTTTTCTTGTGCATAGCTATCATCGCTTGTGCCAAAGACGAGTGCTGCGATGACCGCCAAACCAGCGGCCACTAGGCCACGCCATACGCGGGGAACGGAGATCATGGATAGACGAGACATTTAGTTGCCTCCTTGCGTGTGACACTTGGTACAGGTGGTGCCGATCGCGTTAAACGCCTTCTTGCCGTCGTGACATGACTTCTGGCAACTCTGCATGGTTGGCAATGGAACTGTCGTATCGGCTTCGGCTGATTTGATGTTTTCGTGGCAGGTGAGGCAAGCCCGGCCCGCAGTGCCAACTCGGTCCACGGCAGCATGGGCTTGATGGTCAAACTTGCCTTTCACGGCAAATGGATTGGCATTGCGTTTTGCAACGACAGCTTGTCCCGTTCCTTTGGAGTGACAACCGTCGCACGACTCCTTGATGCGTGGTGTCACGCCTCGTGCGTGGCAGCCAGAACACAGAGCGTGCCCAGCGGAGAGATTGCCTTGTGTGGGAGCGCCAGCACCAAAGCTGCCATGACAGCTCTCGCATTGCTCACCACTCTGGCTTGGCCGAATGTGCTTGCGGTGAGAATAGTTCGCAGAGAACTCACTGAGCCCTGCAGCTGGTGCGACATAGCCACTCGGCGTGCACTCGGACTTAAATGTCACGTGGCAGGTGAGGCAAACTTTGCCCTCCTTCTGCTTCAGTGTTCCACAGCTCGAACTGAACTTGTGACAGGAGAAACAACGAGCATGCTCCTTTTTTCCCTTTTGCTGCCACTCGCCATCGGCAGTTGCTGCATGACACCGAGCGCACTCAACCTTGACGGTGCTCGCATGCTTCTCATGGCTGAAGAGGCGGTCCTGAGGGACAGCGGTTTGCATGCCCTTCTGCCCGATTGCCGGAACGGAAATGGCGGCGATTGCCAGAACAATGAGGCCAATGCCCCAAACTTGCGTGCGTGTTCGTACGCTCATCTTAGAAATTAGCCTCCATAAGAACCCGCAGGCTCACCATCGCGTCGATATCTGCCGCAATGCTCTGCGACGGTTGAGCCACCTCTCCCGTCGTGCGCAAGCGAACTAGTGATGTCGGCCAGTAGCCAACATCGAAGCGCACACCACCGCGGCCGTCGTTGTCGAGAACCGCGTAGGGTGACTCGATGTCCAATACCCGCACATAGCCTCCAAAAGCGGCGGATGCTTTCTTCTTGCCAAAGTTGTAGCGAGCCTCGCCCGACAGTTCGTGTAGTTGTTTTGTTCCGGTGCCGGTGGTGTCGTCAAAAGCCGAACCTTCGAGATTGCCTGTGGCGTCCAAGTCATGTGCTCGGAACTTGTACTGCCCAGTTGTGGTGAGGCGCTTGCCAATCAGCGCACTACCCGCGATCCCAAACTCTTGAAAGGGCCGAGAGAATGCATCCGATTGCTCGGCGTTCTTGACGAGTCGATTGCGATAGAAGGCATAACCTTCAAAGTTACGCGTGAGCTGATAATTGGCGCGCGCCCCAATCAATGTGGAGTTCTGTGGTGTACCAATCGCAAGCCCGAGCTCTTGCCCAACATTGACAACATCTATGGGTGATGCGCCGATGTAGTCAAAAGCGAGTTCCCGTGCAAAGTTCTTTTCGACATCGGCAATGACAGTAAGGTCATCACCAATACTCTGGCGAACCTGCCCCCCAAGCCGTCCAATACCAGAGCTATTGTCTCCATCGGTGCCATCATCGATGAAGCGTCCACGGAAGTAGAGTCTGGTGTTTCGCGCGACTCGAGCACGGCTATTGGCCTCGATGAAGATGGGTGCAGCCGC
The DNA here is from genome assembly GCA_024762925.1 of Kofleriaceae bacterium. Taxonomy (GTDB): domain Bacteria; phylum Myxococcota_A; class Polyangia; order Haliangiales; family Haliangiaceae; genus NORP324. The sequence goes on from JANTGM010000004.1 coordinate 50,707, forward strand.
GTCATCCCCACCAGCGTCGTAACGCATGAAGTCAACGTTGAGATCAGCTGGGTAGCCAAAAATCTCTTCGCCCCGCAACTTCACGCCCGCTCCGGCAAGAAGGCCTGGGTCATCGTTGAAGAAGAGGGAAACTCGCTGGCCAAAGAAGGCCGAGACCTCGGCCATTCGGTGGTCATAGGCCGCGGTGATGCCATCGAAGTTTGCTACGAAACGATTTGAGCCATAGCGGTACTGGCGACCGGCGCGAAGATAGATTGAGTCGAGTACCCCGCCCTTCTCTCCGCCGAGGCCATCAAGTTCTGCGTACCCTGCCCGAATGAGCAAAGCCTGACTCTCATCACCGTCGTATACGTAGTTCATCGCAGTGAACTGACCACCGCCTGCATCGAGCTGAAAGCGCGAGAGAAAGTAGCTGTTGAGCGAAGGCATCAAGACACCACGTGTGCCGATAATGGCGTCGCCAAGCAAGTAGTTCCGATTGTCTGCGTAGGCGTTGCCTTGCGCATCCACAACATCGCCAGGTGCAAATCCCGTCTGGGCGACGTTGCCACTCAGCTGGCTGACATCAAGCCCATATCCGACGTTGGTCTTGAATATGACACGCTCTTTGATGTCTCGGTACTGCGTTGGAATTGCCCTGTACTCGAGTCGAGACGTCTTTGCCTTTGCTGCAGGGGCTTCCTTCTTGGAAACGGAAGCATCTTCGGCAGCAGCACTGCGCATGTTGAGCGTTGACAACTCTCGCTGTGGAAGCTGCTTGAGACGGAGATCCATGGGGCTCTCGGCCAACGCAACACTGGTACTACCCACAACAGCCGCACCAGTAACCACACCAGCAAGGACTCTACGTATTTTTCTTAGACGGCTCATCGCACCCCCCGGTGACAACGCGAACATGTGTCTTCGTATGTGTGACAGGCCATGCAACTTGTGAGGCCAAAGCGTGCACTCTCAGCATGCCCACCGAGGCGGAACTCACCAAGAGGCTGGTGCGAGCGCGGAGGGATTGAGTGACAAGCAGTGCAGTAGTCTGCTTGGTGGCAGGTTGCACACCGATCGCGGTTCACAGATGCTTCGCGACCGTGATTCTCGTTGCGCCAACCGAGCATGTGGTCCTTCGGACGCATCACCTCGTGGCATTGGAAACACGAGTCACGAGAGTTGCCGCTCAAGTTCTCGTGACAGTATTTGCAGTTGGCATTCTCGTCGGCCGCCTGCTCGGCGTGATTGGCGCGGAACTCCAAGTTGTGATTCTCGGGAAGCGTCGAACCAGTGAGGTGAGTTCGCGGTGTATTGCCATCGACCATGCCCTCGTGGCAAACTTTGCACTGGGCGATTCGAACCCGCTCAGGGGTTCTCTTTGGGTCTTGATGACACTTTGCGCATTCCTGCATTTGCGGAACGCTGACATCCTTGATCTCTGTCGAGAGGGCCACGTCTTCGTGACAGGATTCACAGCCAATGCTGGCACCAGCGCGGTCTTGGACGTGATCTCCGTGCGAGAAAATTAGGCCCTCGGTGATCATGATTCGGCCTTGGGCGATATCCACTTTGCTCTGCTTGTGGCAACTCGCGCAGTCGGACATGCTCATGACTTTCTTCGCCTTGCCCTCATGACAGCGAGCACATGCGTCGTGGCGAGGCAGGAGTGGATCGCCTGTCTTCTCATCTCGGGAATGACAGTCATCGCATCCAAGATGGAAGCCAACTGCCGATTCCATGCCCCCTTTGTCGAGGTGATCGCGATGAGAAAAGTTCGAAGCGAGCACTTTCTTGCTGCCACGCGATGGGAAGACCTGCATCTTCGTTGCACCTTCGGCGGTGATATCGACGCTGACGTGGCAATTCTTACAAAACGCCCCAGGAGGCTTGTAGAACTCTTCTTTGTGGCAATCGTCGCAAGGCGCATGATCGTTGCCCCCTGGGAATGGAGCAAGCCCCTTCCGCACATCCTCTTGTGGGTGACAATCCTTGCACTCGAGCCCACGATCCTTGTAGCTGGTAATGCGCTTGTCATTTCCGGTGTGCAGTTCGTGGGGAAAGCGATTGCTATCTGCGGCAATCACCTCGGCACTTGCCTTGGTCGAAGACCGAGATCGACCACTACAGGCGGCGCTCAACGAGAACGCGAGGACGAAAACAATTGGTAAGCCAAGACCAACTCTCCCCCCCCGCAAACCATCACTCAATACTCGGCGACTCATGGTGCGATGCCAGGATAACCACAAAGTTGCCTTTACAGGAATTATCCTCCTCTACTATCTAGTAGTGGATGTTGCCCACCGGCGGGATCACGTAGCGAAGTCGGACGATGGCCAATTCCACGCATGAAACCGGAGCAACGGCTCCCCATGTTGCCCTGCTCAGTCAGGTGCCATTTCTCTCCGACGCCAGTTCCGAGGTTCTGAAGAACCTGGCTGAGAACACCCTGGTAAGGCGATATACGGCCTATGAGCCGATATCCCAGCAAGAGGAATTCGCTCACTCCATGTTCATCGTGGTCTCGGGGAGCGTCTCGCTTCACGCCGTTCGCAGTGATGGAGTTTCGATTCCCCTGGGCACCCTCACACGCCCTGGCGAGTTTTTCGGTGAGGAAGCTTTGCTTGGAAGGGGAATCCGCTTGGCCACGGCGGTGGCAGATACAGAGACGGTGCTCTTGGAGGTGGAGCAACGGAAATTTGCCCTGCTCGCCCGCAAAACCAGCGGAGCTTCCGAGGCGCTTGAGTACACCTACCACCAACGCTCGATCATCACGTTCATTCAGATGCACCCGTATCTGTCGCAGCTTCCTCCAGGTCAGGCCAGTCGGCTCATCGCCGGCGCTACCATGGCGACGTATCAGAAGGACGAGCTGCCTGTGCGCCAAGGCGATGCAGCGACACAAGTCATGCTGATTGCCGATGGTGTGCTCAAGGCGCTTCGAACCACAGATGATGGACGGCTCTCGGTATTGGCCTACTTCAATAGTGGCGATGTGGTTGGCTCCCACGATCCGCCACAGCGGCCCTACAGCCTGACGGCTCTTGGCAAGGCCGAGGTCATCTTCATTCCAAAGGCAGCGTTCGACGAACTTGAGTTCACCGCACCACAAGTCTACGCCCGCTTTGGCAAGGACCGGATGTCGCGCACAGGCATCATGGAAAATGCCGGCCAGACGATCTTCGGATCCGCAGAGGCGCTCTTTCAAGAGGGCATGGAAGTTGAGTCCTTGCTCATCATCGACCTGGACCGATGCGTTCGATGTGGCAATTGCGTTCGGGCATGCCACACCCGGCATGAGTACACCCGACTTGACCGACGTGGGCCGATCTTTCGCCGGCGAAAATCCCTCTCCTCCAAGGAGCACGAGCACCTTCTGATTCCTTCATCGTGTCGCCACTGTCGTGACCCTGAGTGCATGATTGGCTGTCCTACGGGGGCTATCGCGCGCCACCCAAATGGCGAAGTCGAAATCAATGAGAACTGCGTCGGTTGCGATAACTGCGCTCGCAAGTGCCCCTACGGGAACATCACCATGCGGCCAATCCCGGAGGCCGAGCAGAAAGACAACATCGTCAAGCAGGCAATCAAGTGCAACCTGTGCCGTGGCCACAAATACTCCAATTGTGTGCATGAGTGTCCACGTGGTGCCCTGCTCCGTGTGAACCCTTTGGAGCACTTTGATGAACTCGCGCTTGTCCTTGCTGCAGATCAAGATCGAGAGGGACAAGGAGCTTCAACGCGCCGCAAGCTTCCAAAGCGCTCAAGTCGCCCCATGACAACGTTGGTCGCCTCGGTGCTCTTACTCCTGCTCTTCTCGGGCGGCATTACCGCTGCGCACTTCATGGCCCCGGATTCCTACTCGGCCTCGAGTCCGCTTGGCCTTGGATTTGGCGTTGTGGGTGCTGTATGCATTGTATTGGCCCTCTTGCTCGGCGCTCGGAAAAAGCTCAGCAACCACGGTCTGGGACGGCTCGAGAGCTGGACACAGTTACACATGACGTTTGGCGGTATTGGTTTTGTCGCCGCGATGGCTCATGCTGATTACGGAGTTGCCGGCATCGGCACCACATTGCTAATGCTTCTCTTCGCGCTCGAAATCATAACTGGCGTGATAGGACAGCTGCTCTATTCAAACGTGCCGAAGATTCTGACCCACATCGAGAAGTCTGGGAATTCAAAGCTCATTGAAGACCTCTACGAGGAGCGCAACGAGCTCCGAGAGGGCTTGCGACAAATTCTGATCAAGCAACCATCTGAGGTTCGCGCCTTTGCATCGACCTTGCGACGGCTTGCAGGCTCTCCACGGCGCAGGTACAGCCGCCGCTTCGACGCCGCCCAACACCAAACGTTCCTACTCGCCAACCTGCCGTTGCAGGGGCATTTGGAGCACCATCGCCCTGTGATTGAGAGGGTACTCACCGACCATTGCAAAATCTCGGATACCGTGGCGCAGATCAAGCTGCACCGAGTTCTCAAGCAATGGCTCTTTCTTCACCTAGCCACCTCTGCAGCTCTCGTCACCGTACTTATCCTCCACGTTTTCACCATGCTTCCGATCGTCTGGTAGCAAGATACGAACTCTTCCTATGTCTCGCTTCATGCGCTTGCTCTTTCACCGTGGCCCCTGGGCTGGCCGCGAGCTTGTGACCGCAGCACCGATGCTCCGCATAGGTAGCGACCCCTCGAAGAACGACCTTGCGCTGGATGACCCCGAACTTGCGCAAGCACATTGCATCGTGCAGCGGTCTTCCCGCGGAGAGTACATTCTGGAAGACCTCAGCCAGATGAGCGCATCGCTGTGCATCAACGGGCAGATCCCGCAAGATGACGCCGCGATCTATCTCTGCCCTGGAGATCGATTCGAACTTGGCGGCTCCGAGATCGAAGTTGCCGAGGCAAGCCCGAGACTCCTGCAAATCTCTGGTGCACACGCTGGGCGCGAGTTTCCTCTAAGCGAAGAGCTTCTCAGTTTCGGCCGGGCTCCCGACAATGTCATTGCAATCGACGACTCGGAGGCATCGGTCTATCACGCTGTCATTCGAAGCACAGCTCCGGGTTTTTCCCTAGAAGACCAACGCTCCACAAATGGCACGTTCGTCAATGGCAAGAGAGTCTCGTCTCACATTCTTGGGGATGGCGATATCGTTCGTCTCGGCCAGCAGGAGTTCCTCTTTGCCGCAGTGCAGAGTCCACTTGAGCCGGCAGATGATATCGCGCCAGGCCAGCGCCGCCTCGACGATGTTCGGGCCTACTTCCAGATCCTCACAGGCACCCAACTCAATACACGGATCGAACTCGGATCGCTTCCGCTGCTGATCGGAACGGGGCTCGACTGCGACTTCGTCCTACACGACTCAGCGGTTGCCCCGGCACATGCTCGGGTGGTGCCAAACAACGACCTCTACTACCTTCAAGACCTCGGTTCAGGGGACGCGACGCTGGTCAACGGGCGGCGAGTTACAGGAGAACCTCGACTACTGCAACCCGGAGATCTTCTTACTTTTGGCTCTACAACGGCCGAGTACCACGTAAAGGGCGGTGTTGTTAGCGAGACTGGCATATCGATGGCAATGACGTCGGTCATCGCGGCGGGTGCCTACGACCTAACGCCACAAGCCAAATACGTCGTCAATGGGCATGTTGAGGTCTGCGATGAGATTCTCATTGGCAGCTCGCCAGGATGTCACCTCCAACTCGATAGCGATGGGATCAGCCCAATGCACTGCCGCATTCGCTGGTCAGGTCAGTTCACCATTGAGGACACCTCGGTCTCGGGAACGTTCTTAGGCGACAAGCGCATCGTCAAAGAATCGCTACAAGACGGCTTGGTGATCCGCATCGGCCAGGAGCTTGTCGATGTGCGCATCGCCGGCGAGCGATGCAGCTTGGACCAAATCGATCGAGCCACGGCCGCTGCCGCGATTGAGGTCGCACATGAAACCTCGTTCGACCTCTCGAAGGCACAGCTCGATCCCGCCAACATGGGTGGCGCTATCACGAGCGCTTACAAGACAGTTTACAAGCTCAACTACGCGGACGTCGACTCATTAGTCCGTGAGCGCAAAGAGAAGTTCCGCCAAGGGGCCCCAGCCTGGCGTCCCAGCACGGACATTCGCAGACCGGCGACGGCTCGAATCAGTGTTATTCTTACCATCCTCGCCTCAATCGGACTTGCGGCCTTCGCATACAGCAGGAACCACATCACAGAAGTCCTGGTGAATCATCCGCTCAGCGAGTCCCATTCTACAGCTCTCTTTGTCCAACAAGCCGAGCAACATGGCCTAAGGGCAGACTGCCGAGCCTGCCACAGCTTGGGTAACGGACTCTCCGACGATCTCTGTCTCACCTGTCACGAGGGGCTCAGCGCAGGCATGCGAGAGGAGCACCGCTCGACAAAGAAGGCCTTGGCTCCGGGACGTAGGCTGCCAAATTCAAGCTGTGCCGATTGCCATCGCGAGCACAATGCAACGCCACGATTTGTCATGGGAACTCCGTCGCTGCTCGGGGCTGGACGTGGCTGTGCAGAACAAGCTTGTCACCCAAATCAGCATGAAGGCGACTTCGACAAGGACTCGGCGCCCATCGTGAACGCTGCCGAACTGCGACTGGCCGCAGGACCGATTCCCAATTTCGACACTCCCCAGGAGGAGTTTCACATTGCACATGCAAGCGTTGAGCATGAAGGCAAGAGCATTGCGATTGCCTGCACAACCTGCCATGCAAAAGCCGATTCTCAGACCGGGGAGCTTGTTGAGCGCGAGCCTGGCAGAGCGTGTTTTGGATGCCATAGCGGTGGAGGTTCACTGCAACAGGAGTGTCTCTCCTGTCACGGCCTCGAACACGGCAATTCCCATGGCTTTGTGCGAGCCGCGACTGATGACCCTGCAATGGCAACAGTCACGCCAAAAACCAGTGCCCACCACTCACTCTTCTGGGCCTTCCTCATAATGGTCGCGCTCTTTGTTCCACTCGTTTTCTTTGGCCTTGTGCTGCGTTTGCGAGCTCGTCGAACTGCAACACAGGTCGTCGCGCGGCTTCATGAGTTCCCTGTGGAGGCCGTCAAGCACCTGGTGCACTCGATCAATATGGACAAGTGTGTTGGCTGCCATGCGTGTGTGCAAGCCTGTCCAACCAGCGTGCTCGAACTCGTCAATCACAAGTCGCAAATCGTCAACTTCGATGCGTGCATTCAGTGTCGTGCGTGCGAAGCCTCCTGTGCCTTTGGTGCGCTCGTCATGCATGAAGCGGATAAGCCTCCGCCATCAATTAAGATGCCCGATCTTGACGCGGGACTGCAGACTCCTGTGCCAGGTCTCTACCTCATTGGACAAGCTGCGGGCATAGCTCAGGTAAAAAACGCGAGCAATATGGGTCGCACCGTCATCGACCGAGCTATGCAAGCTGGCCTCAGTCCCGGCGAAGGACAACGGCTGGGCGCACAAGTGGATGTGGTAATTGTCGGTAGTGGCCCCGCAGGGCTAAGTGCAGCTCTGAGCTGCCAGCACCACGGTTTGCGCGCACTCGTACTCGAGAAACAGCCCGACTTTGCCTGGACCATTCGCAACTACTTCCACAAAGGTAAAGAAGTCATGGCCGAGCCACATGAAGTTCAGCTCGCTGGTTTGCTGCCTGTTTGGGATACGGACCGCGAAGGCCTACTCGCGGCCTGGAAGAACACCCTCGAAACCGCCAAGCTTGAGATTCACTACCGCCAAGACGTCACAAACATCGAACACAACGGCCAGCACTTTGCTGTGAGTGTTTGCGACGCAGCTGGCAATCCAACCGGCACCTGGACCGCAGCCCGAGTTGTGATTGCTGTGGGGGGCTTGGGCCATCCGCGCAAGCTTGGCTGCCCAGGAGAAGAACTCGACAAGGTTCGCTCGGCCCTTGTCGACCCAGACGAGTTTCATGGGCGCGATGTGCTTGTTGTTGGCGGCACGGACTCGGCTATTGAAGTTGCGCTTGCGCTCGCAGCCACAAACCGAGTCCAGTTTTCGTGTCGTGGTGAGAAGTTCGATAGAGCCAAACAAAAGAACCGCGACCGCATCGAAGAAGCCTTTCACTCGGGCTTGATCGCTCCACACTTTGTCACTCAAGTGGTTAACGTGACCGAGCAAACGGTGACGCTGGAGAACCGCAAAGACGGCACACAGGTGGAGTTTGCCAACGACCTCATCTTCGCATTGATTGGTGGTATTCCCCCGAACAAGTGGCTTGAGTCGCTTGGGGTGAACTACGTTGAAAAGCCGCACAGCTGGTCACCGCCACCAACTGACGAAATTCTTCGAGGTTAGCCTCCGAGCAGGAAGCACAGAAAACACAAGAGCGCTCAGCCCTGGATGGATTGAGTGCCTTCGGCATGAATCTTAAGAAGAATGCTTAGTTCTTGCGCACAGCCTCAAAGCTTGATGGAGCCGCGAAGTCGCCCTCGTTGATGCCAAGTGCTGACTGCCAGTTGCCATCCACGGCGCTCAGTTGCGTTGCCCTAAGACCATCAGCCTTTGACTCCATGTGGAAGGTGCCCTCACCACCAGCGAAGTGCAGCTGCGCCGTTTCCAGTTTTTGAATCTGTGCGTCAACTCGCTCGGCGGCGAGGTCAAGTCCCTGCTCACAAGGTGTCACCATTTGCGGCACAGAGAGTACTGTAAGGCCACTGACGACAACGTCTCCAATATTGGCGGCGAGTCCCTCACAGTCGACCATGTCGGAGAGGGCCTGTCCCAAGTCCGCAATCCCCAGCTGCGATTCAAGAGCACTGTGAAACGCAGTAACAGCAAAATCGCCAAGTGGTAGCTCAAGCTCATGATCTCCCACGTTCATGGTGCTACAGGATCATCGGAGAGCAATCCAAGTGGTCCAAGGGCACCAGAAATTATCTGAGGCATATCGGGTGAGTTGCGAAGATCAAAGGTGCTCGTGACTTCATACTCACCAGCAATCTGGGCTACGGCATCTGGATCGCTAGGATCGCTTGGGCCCCTAGGGCCATCGTCGCCAGTCGCTCCCACTTGGCCGGTGCACGCAGCAGCAAAGAGAAGGGGAGCTAGGAGGAATGAGGACTAGAGCGCCATATGCGCCTTGTAGAGCAAGCAGTGGGCCAGGTCGGGCCAACACATTGACCGGGCGCAAAGCATGCGCTCCGAGTAGATAGAACACCTACATGTCCCTTCAATGGTGCCAATGTGGTGAGATCTGCCGTTCCTGGCGACCTGGGACAGGGGGTTCTGTCCGCGATCTCAGTCCATGCACCAACTCCAAACTCCGGCTAGGCTTAGTGAGCATGAAGTATCGCATTACCTACAACGCCCCGGTGGTGCTGACCTTCACCCTCATCGCGGTTGGAGTTCACCTCCTAGGCGAGTCCTTTCGGCAGTATTTCGTGATGCGGCCAAGCCTAAACACCTTTGGCGACTTCATCGCGCTCTTCTCGCACATCGTTGGCCACGGCAGCTGGGAGCACCTCCTGGGTAACTTCACACTCATCCTGCTTTTGGGGCCCATTCTTGAGGAACGTCATGGAAGTGGGCCCCTGCTCTTCATGATTCTAGCCACGGCGCTAGTCACCAGCATCCTCAACCTGCTGTTCTTTAAGACCCATGTGCTTGGGGCTTCGGGCATCGTCTTCATGTTCATCCTCCTGGCTTCAACAGCAAACGTGCGCAGACGAGAAATTCCGCTAACCTTCATTGCGGTAGCGGTCCTGTATCTTGGCGGGGAACTGGTGGCGGCTTTCAAAAACGACCAGATCTCACACATGGCTCACCTTATTGGGGGGCTGACCGGGGCGGGGTTTGGCTTCATGGGAGCACCATTGAAGGGCCTCAAGCCTGCGAAACAAGCGCCGAAACACTGAACATAGGCATACGCTCCAACACGATCCCCCTGCATGACCGCAGAAATCGTCTCTAGGGGCAAGCCCGTTGCCAAAAGAACTGGTGCATTCCAGCAATCCTGCTAGTGTGCGGCGACTTCTAGGGGGATTTATCGTGGCTACTAGTAAGACAACGACAAAGAAAAACTCAACAAATACAACGGTGGATGCAAAATCTGTGAGTACATCAAAAAAAGCCGATCGCAATACTGCTGAGGAGACCGGGGGGTCCAAAGCAAAAAGTAAGACTACAAAGGGCAAGACCAAGGCGAAGAAAACCGATTCGAAGGTCGATGCCGCAAGTGATGAGCCCGCAGCAGGTGCAGAAGCACTGGCCGCGCTGATAACGATTGGCAAAAGCAAAGGCTTCGTTACCTACCAAGATGTCAACGAGCACATGCCGTCAGACATCACCTCAACTGCCGGCATCGAAAAGTGGCTGGGTGGCTTGGGTGAGCACGGCATTCAGATTGTCGACTCGGAACAAACTGGCACTGCACAAGCCCAGAAGACCGTTACTGCGAAGAGCAAAGGCAAGAGCAAGCTCTCCGATGAGGACCACGATGAATCTGCAGAAGCCGAGGAGTCGGCCGCAACCGCTTCTAGTGGTGGCGACCCAATGCGCATCTACCTTCGCGACGTCGGTGGCCAACAGCTTCTTACTCGTGAAGGCGAAGTAGAAATCGCAAAGCGCTACGAAGAAGGCAAGAATCGCATCTTGCACGCTTCTTTGTGCTCGGCTCTCACCAGCCACGAGCTATCCGAAATCTCCCGAGGCCTTAAGGCTGGCGAGATTCGCCTCAAGACGATTGTCACTGACATCGATGAGGACTCGGAAGAGGGCTTCGATGCAGAGTGGCAAACCAAGCAAACCTGCAAGACGATCGACAAGCTGCGCCGCCTAGAACAAAAGGAACAGGGCTTCCGCGCTTCGCTCTCCGAAGCCAAAGACAAGGCCGCGATCGATGAGATCAAGGAGTCCATCGAAAACAACCGCAAAGCTATGCGCAACGCAGCCTCGGGTCTTGCGCTCCGTCCAAAGCTCGTCGTGGAGTTTGCCGAACGCATCACCTCAACTCTCGATGAGGTGAATCGTCTGGAGCGCTTAGTGGACAAAACTCGTGATGAGGTTGCTCTTGCCGAGGCCAAAGAAGAACTCGCAAAAATCCACAAGCACTGCGCCATGGACACAACAGAGCTCCGCACCCTCGTCAAAGAGGTGAGGGCTGGTGAGCGTGTCGCAGAGCGAGCCCGCACCGAGCTGGTGCAAGCCAACCTCCGACTCGTAATCTCGATCGCGAAGAAGTACGTCAAGCGCGGCATGCAGTTCTCGGACTTGATTCAAGAGGGCAACATTGGCCTTATGCGTGCTGTAGAGAAGTTCGACTACCGTCGCGGTTTCAAGTTCTCGACGTACGCTACCTGGTGGATTCGCCAGGGCATCACTCGGGCCCTCGCCGATCAGGCGCGAACCATTCGTGTTCCTGTGCACATGGTCGAGAACATCAACAAGTTGGCTCGTGTCACTCGAAGCCTCGTTCAGGAACTCGGCCGACAGCCAACTCCTGAAGAGACCGCAGAACGCATGGAGCTTCCCGTTGAGAAAGTTCAGAAGTACCTCAAGATCGCAAAGCAGCCAGTGTCACTTGAGAACCCTGTGGGCGATGATGGTGAGGCAACGCTGGGCGACTTCATTGAAGACAAATCCAGCCTCTCGCCAGCCGATACGCTCTTCGAGAACGATCAGGCCTCGCAGACCCGCAAGGTGCTTCAGACGCTTACACCACGCGAAGAACAAATCATTCGCATGCGCTTTGGCATTGGTGACGAGTCCGAGCACACCTTGGAACAGGTAGGCAAGAGCTTCAACCTCACTCGCGAGAGGATTCGTCAGCTCGAGAGCAAGGCGCTCTTAAAGCTACGCCACTCATCTCGCTCAAACCGGCTCAAGGCGTTTACCCAACGCTAACCCGGTCTTTTGCAGACCAGCAAAAAAGCCTGCTAGCAATTCGCTGGCAGGCTTTCTGTCTTTCGGAAGGCACGCCAGAACGTGGCGCAGGGTTTAGGAGTTATTCTGTGGTAACGACAGCATCCTCAACAATGACTCCGTACTTGTAGCCAGCACCAAAGTCCTTATCGAGAGCAATCTTGCCCTTCACAAGAACCGTCGCACCAACGGCCGCAGTCGACATCGTGGTGATGGTTAGATCATTGGTGCCCTCGGCTCCACTGCCGTCTCGCAAGTGAATCCAGTTGCGCCCCATGATGCCACCGTTGTACTTGACGACCTTGCCGCGCAGCGAAACCTCTTTGCCAGATAGCTCAGCCTTCTTTGCAAAGACGTCCGCTACAGTGGACCCGCCCTCGGGCTTGGCGATGCCGGTGAAATCGACCGCTGCAGGGTTGGCTCCAGCCGCGGTCTTTGCGCCCGCCGCACTAGGCGCCTTGGGAAGAGCACCATTGATGGTGTACCCAGGAACGAAATACACCAACTCAAACGTGCGCTTGAGGGTATTGGAGGTGAAGTTCTGCATGGGCATTCCGCCAGCGTACGAGATGGAGTCACCGACCTCTACTTCAGTTTCAGGTGCAGCGGCCCACACATCGCCAGTTGCGCCTTCGAGCTTCACGTATGTGTAGCCACCAGCGTTCATCGTCTCAGCGACCTTGCCCTCCCCTTTCGCAGCAGACTTGCCTTCGGTGGGCTTTGCTGCGGTGGTGGCGGGCGGATGACTACCGTGGCCAGAGGGTGCGTTGGCTGGCTGACTGATAGTCGCTGGCTGTAGACCGTCATCAGATTTTTTCTCGGCTTTCTTGCAGCCCACCAATGCCAGGCTTGCAACGGATACCAGGAGGAGTGTGCGATTCATACAGATCGTGTAGCACGTGGAACCTTAGGGAGCTAGCCTGCTCGTATGGCGCAGCGCACTGATACGAAAGGTAAGACCTGCCCAGATCCAGGAGCACAGAGACCTCTCGCTCGCTTTCTTGCCCTCTGGACGAAGGCTCACTCACACAAGAAGGCTATGAGCTAGCATTTGGAACCAATCACCTGGGGCGTTCTTGTTCACTCTCCTTCTCGAACCAACCCTCCCCAACGGAGCTCGCATCGTCATGGTTGCGAGTGATTCACATCGCACAGCCAAACAGGGGATCGACTTTGATGCGGTCTGCCAACACCGAGACGTTCCCCGCCCCACACGAGTATGGAGTCTCAAAGCTCGCCAACATACTCTTTGCCACAGAACTGGCCCGACGGCTCGCAGATCGTGACATCACTACCTACTCGCTCAATCCAGGGCGTATCGCTTCAAATATTTGGAAGCGGGTGCCATGGCCGATTCAACCGCTTAATAACGCGCCAGAAGAAGTCCAACGATGAAGGCGCGATGACGAGCCTTATGTGTGCCTGCGCCCCTGAGTTGACGAAGCAGAGCGGTCTTTACTACAACGAATGCGTCGAAGAGCCCCAACAAAATGGGCCCTGGCCCCAAAGCTCGCAGCCGAACTCTGGGACCGCAGCATCGAAATGGTTGGGCTCTAGGGGCACATTCTCTCACTGAGAGAAACTCGCAGCTTCATCCTATTGCGAACAACTCGTAGAGTTTGGCTCGCACAGTAATAAGGCCGCCACGCAATTGCGGGCGGCCTTATTGCGAGATGGCTAGCCGATCGTTGTCCCTAGGTGGGCACGAACCGCGAAGTAGTCCTCGGAAATCGAGTAGAGAACGAGCTCTTTGATTTTGTCCTTCACTTGCGGGCCACCGACAAGCACAGGCTCCATAGAAACCATCTTCGAAGCCACCTCAAGATCACCCGAGATAACAAAGCCTGTGCGATGAGCAGTTGCTTCCACCGCATTGCCCCACTTGGCTAGGTTGATCTCAGGGGCATTCTGCATGAAGCGATTCACAACCATTCCGAGCTGCTCAAGCCACTGCGGCTGAATGCGTTTCTGCATCTCGGGGAGATACTGCTGCACCACTGGCCGCATGTCGTTGGGGATTGGGAAATCCGCTTTGACCATGGCAATCGCCGACAAGAATGCTGTCTTGAGCTCGGTGTTGGTAGGAAGTGCCAGTTTGAGGTAGTGACCACCGCGCATGAAGCTGAGCCAGCGGCCAGCGGCAAATGCGATCTCTTTCTCAGGACGTCCCTGAAGAAGGTTGGCGTAAATCACGAAGGAAGGAATGAGTTGGCCCTTCTCGTGTGCATTGGCAACTGCCACCTCACCCTGCTTATCAGGCTGAAGATAGACATCTGGCATTGGCACTTGCAGGACTTGCCCGGTGTAGTGGAACACCTTCGAGAACTGCAATTGATCGGTCTCGATCACCCGGCGGTCCTTGCGACGAAGCCCAAATGCCTTGTGAGGCTGAGCGCGGATCATTGCAGCCCCCTGCCAGATAGCGTCAAAGATCGCGCCTACATAGGGGTTTTCATCTGGGTGGTAGACCTTGCGCCAAGTATCCTCCGTCATGCGCGACTTGGCCTTCACAAAGCCACGAGGCTTGTACTGCTCATAGAACTGCAGTTCGTCCTCATCGGCCTTCTTGAGAAAGGCCAACGTGTTGCAGATGCACCAGGTCTTATCGTACTGGTGCGTGTCCATATAGATACGGCGAAGCGCCTTATAGCTGTCGTACTTGAAGGGCTCGTCCTTGAGCATCAGCATGTGCTGCTCTACAGCCTTGTCCGCCTGGTCTGGCCCTGAGAGCACGTAGAGCTCGGCCAGAATCTCGCGACGACCCGTGTTGGCCGGATCGAGCTGCTGTGCAACCTCGTAGGCCGCGATGGCGCTTGAGTAGGCCTTAAGGCGAGAGCGATAAATCTCACCGAGTGCACCCCATAGGTCGATCAGAATCTTGTCGCCATGTTTGAGGCGTTTGATCATCCTGCGGTATGCGCGCTCTTGGTTCTTCCAATCACGCTTCGTGGTGAGAATCTTATCGATATCGGCGAACGCCTTGAGCGCACGAGGTAAGAACTTTTCTGGAATGGAGTTCGAGCCATCTACAAAGAATGCATCGAGTGCAGCATCGTAGAACTCGATTGCCTCATCCAGAGCCTTGAGCTTGTCGCGACAGATCGTACCCGCCGCTTGCAGGTACGAACCTTTGCGCAGACCTTCCTCTTGCTCAATGAAGCGTTGGATGGTTTCAACAGCGTTCTTCCACTGCTCAGTCTCGGTGTAAAGGTCAAGAAGGCGCTGTAGTAGCGTTCGGTCGTCGGGAATGAGATCGAGAGCTTCCAACACAGCAGAAATCGCTTTCTGCGGATTGCCTAGCTTGCCCGCATAGACCTCAGCGATATCCGAGAGAAGAGCGATTTGCTCTTCCTGGCTGGCACTGGCCAATAGACCGCGCTTGGCTTGAATGACCTCTTCATAGTCGCCCTGCGCCTCTTGGATGGCGATGACAGCCAGCAAGGTGTCGCGGTGGTTTGGATCGATCTCCAGAGCCTTCTCAAACATGTTGAGTGCCTTGCGGCGCTCACTGAGGTTCTGCCGAACCATGCCGAGTCGGAAATATGTCCGAACAACCTGCGCCTCGTCCTGCGAGTCGCGATGCTGAACCAAGATAGTCTGGTAAATCTTGCCAGCGCCATCCCAATCTTGC
This sequence comes from Kofleriaceae bacterium, assembly GCA_024762925.1. GTDB lineage: Bacteria > Myxococcota_A > Polyangia > Haliangiales > Haliangiaceae > NORP324. Next base: position 66,181 of record JANTGM010000004.1, read on the forward strand.
ATCGAGTAGAGCAAGTCGCCTCGCCCTTCAAGCACAGGAAGATAGGTCGAATCGAGGTCGTAGGCCGCCTTGTAAAACTCGAGGGCACGTTCGTTGTTTCCAAGTTCTCCCGAGCAGCGAGCCGTTCGATAGTAGAGCTGCATGAGCTGGTCGGAGTCGAGGTTGCGTTGTGGAGCCTTGCGAACCAGCATGTCGAGCACAGGAGCCAACGGCTGCCAATCGCCCGCAGCAAAGTAGAGGTCGGCCAATGGATCGCCCGCTTCAACATGCTCGGGATCAAGTGCCAGCACGGCAGCAAAGTGTTCCTTTGCATTCTCAGGCTGCCCAAGTCTCGTGAGGTAGATGTTCGCTGCATCGTTGAGCAGGCGTACTTTCTCGAGCATGTTTTGGGTATGCCCCTCAGCACGTACCATCATCTGCGCAGCCTTGAGCCAATCCCCTCGATCGGCGTAGAGCTTGACCAGTTCCTCCATCGTAGGAACATGCGACTCGTCGATTGTGAGCGCGTATAGGAACTGCTGCTCCGCTTCCTCAGACTGTCCAAGTCGGGCGTAGGTGATACGGCCGATGCGGTAGTAGAGGTCGGTTTGCTGCTCGGGCACGTCGGTTGTGCGAACAAGCTGCGTCATTACATCGATTGCTCGATCCCACTCCTCGATACGTTCGTACAAACGCCCAAGGGCATCAAGCGCACGCGGCTCATCGGGGTCGAATGTGAGCACATCGGTGTAGGCCTCGATCGAACGATCAAAGTCAGATAGTTGCGCCTCGTACACCTCACCCATGGCGCAGTAGAGCTGAATTCGCTCGTGCTGATCCTGACTCGCCATGATGTGATTGCGATAGGTGTCGACGAGAGAGTCCCAACGCTGCTCTTGGTAGTAGAGACGCGCGAGTTCTTGGTAGGCACCGAAGTTGCGTTCATCGAGAGCCACGATTCGCTCGTAGCACTCGGCTGCACGATCGAGCTTTCCAAAGCGTTCTTCCCAGGCCGACGACATTCGCTCATAGAGAGAGATTTGCTCGGCATCGCTTGGAGACACATCGCGCTGCGCTTCCAGGACATCAAGATAGGCCTCTGATTCGCCCGTCTTCTCGTACAACTGCTCAAGCGCACGCAACGCCGGAAGGTTGGACGGATCGGTATCGAGTACTCCACGATACGCCGCAATGGACTGTGCCGAGTCGAGCAGGCGCTCATCCCACAGCTGGCCGATTTCGAGACGCAGCCGAATGGCCTCGCTCTCGTCGGTCTGCAGTGCAGACATACGTCCAAGCACCTCGATGAGTTGCTCCCACATTTCGTGGCGGCGATACAAGCGCTCAACGGAAGCGAGTGCAGCCATCGAGTCTGGGTCAGCCTCAAGCGCAGAACGGTAGGCAGAGATAGCCTGCATATCGTCTTGGAGTTGAGTCTCTAGAAGCTCGGCAAGAGATAGGTAAATTTCTACCTTCTTCTCAACATCGGTTTCGATGCTGCCGTGCTTGCCAAGGGTCTCGACAAGTTCGCCCCAAGAGCCGCGCTTGCGCTGGAAATCTGCAAGAGCGCCCAACGCGCCAAGGTGCTCAGGATTGATCTTGAGACACGATTGAACCGAGTGGATCGCCCAGTCGATGTTTGAAAGCTGCTCGCCATACCAACGACCGATCTTGACCCACAAGTTGCAGGCCTTGATCTTGTCCTCAACTTCCAGGACGGTGACGAACTCAGTGTAGTCTTGAAGAAGCTCTGCCCACTTGCCAGCGGCAGTGGCCAAGCGCTCCAACTCTTTCGCTGTACCCTCGTGAGCGTAGTCCTCACGGAACGCAGCTTGGAGAACGAGGAAGGCACTGTCCTGCTCGGCCAGTTCCTCTTCGTAAATTTTCGCCACTTGACCAAAGAGCGCGATGCGCTCTGGCACGTCCGTTGTGTGCTCAACACGCTCTAGCAGGATGCCATTGAGTTCGGCCCACTTGTATTGCTCTCGATAAATGTGCTCAAGGCGCTGACTGGCTCGTGCATTTGAGATATCGGCCTCTTGGACCCGTCGATACACCTGGGCGGCGCTTTCCAGATCGAGCACTTTCTCTTCCCAGATGGAAGCCGCCTGTAAGAGAGTGTCGATCCGCGTTTGAGCGTCCTCGACGACCAGGGCCCGCCGCTCCAGAACTTCGATACACTCTTCCCAGCGCGCCTCACGCGTAAAGAGTTGCTCGAGCGCCGTCATTGCGCGGAAGTTGCCCCCGTCGATAGCCATGACACGTCGCCATGCATCGACGGCCTCATTCACGCGACCGAGAAGCTCTCCTTCGAGCTGTCCCAGTTGTGAGTAAAGCTCGATGAGCTCTTCCTCGGAGACATTGTCATCTTGCTGCGAGACTTCAATGATGCGTCGCAGGGTTTGGCTGAGGTCTTCCCAGCTTTGTGTGGCCCGGTAGAGTCCCGCCAAGGCGCGCAGCGTTTCAGGATCCGAAGGATCAAGATCGAATGCGAGAAGCCATGCATCAAGCGAGTTGCGCTCGCGGCCCAGTTTCTCGTTCCAGATCTTGCCGAGCTTCTTGTAGAGACCAACTTGGCCTTCAAGCTCATCGGTCACGCCCACTTGTCGCTCGACGACTTCGACGAGTTCCTCCCACATCTGGCGACGTGTGTAGAGGTCGCCAAGCGCAGCGAGTGACTGAGGCTCGTCTCCGCGAATGTCGAGCACACGGCCCCACAAATCGGTCGCCCCATCGTCGTCACTAAGCGCATCCGATGAGATACGTGCCATGCGAGCGTACAGGCCGGCCATTTCCTCATCGCCCTCCGCGATGTCTACGAGTTTTTCGTAGACGTCGTAGAGGTTCTTCCACTCTTCACGGCGGAAGTAGATTTGCTCTTGTGCCTCTAGTGCGGGGCGATTGCGGCTCTCTTGCTCGAGAATCTGCTCATAGCAAGCAAGCGCGGCGTTAAGATCGGCAAGCGCCTCACCATAGATGTAACCACGACGCAGTTGCAGCTGAACGATTTCCTCACCATCAAGAGTCACATCGATTCGACGGCGAAGAATCTCCACCAACTCCTCGTACATGCCAGCAGCGGCATAGAGCCTGTCGAGGGCCTCAAGCGCATCGGCATCGCGCTCATCGATCTCGAGGACACGAAGATACGTTTCCACCGCAGATGCAGCATTGCCGAGTTCTGCGTCATAAACCCGAGCCAAGCGCAGAAGAGCATTCTTGCGAGGCTCATCTTCCGTATTGCGCTCGATGACTTGGACATACACGTTGACCATGTCGTTCCAAAGCGCAGTCGTGCTAGCAAGGCGCTCGGCTTCTTCGACCGCAAGTTCGGAGGTTGCATCTTCAACCAGTGCGTTTCCCCACCAACCGAAGGCACGCGTCTGGTCCATGAGCTGATGCTCTGCCAACTCAGCAAGGCGCTGGTACATCGTCTGACGCTCGGTCGGGTCACTCAATTTGGTCAGCTGAACTTCATAGATACGATGCAGCTTCTCGTACTGTCCTGCTCCCTCATAAATTGGCTCGAGGATGTTGGCAATCTCGGACTCATGCTGACCATTGGCCAGTAACATCTCCAGTGCGTTGAGTGTCGGCTCGTTGTCGGGGTCGGTCGCGAGGATCTCTCGGTATGCCTCAATCGCCGCTGGCAAATCGCCGAGCGCTTGCTCTAGGACCTGTCCAAGTCGGAACTGTAGTGTGAGAATCTCTTCGTCGGATTCGACAAGTTGAATTTCCTTGCGGAGCACCTCGGTGAGCGGCTCCCAACGCTGGTGTGCGCTATACAGCCGATCAAGCGCGTAGACCGCCTCGCGGTTGTCAAACTCGGCATCGAGGATGCGCCCAAAGATCGCAATTGCCTCTTCCGGTTTGCCGAGTTCTTCCTCCTGGACCCGCGCCAGACGGCTGAGCAGATCAACCTGCCGTGGCACGTCTAGGGATTTTTCTCCCTCTCGCGCGTAGAGTTCCGCCAGGTCCTCCCAAGCATTTACCGAAAGTGCTAGGCGCTCCAAGTTTCCAAGCGTGATTTCGTTGCCGCTGTCCTCAGCCAGTGCACGAACTTGCGCATCAAACGCAGCTCGTCCTTGGTCGAGGTTCACTTCGTAGAGTTCGGCAATTCGGTGAAGGAGCTCGACCCGAGAGATGGGGTCTTCTGCGTGCTTCACCATCACCTCGAGCACATCGATAAGTTTCTCGACTTGCGCACTCGCCATGTAGATAGGCTCGAGTACCTGAGCGGCGAGAACTGGTTCGCTGTCATCTCCATGCAGAAGGCCATCAAGAGCGGCGAGCGTTTCTTGGTGAGTCGGATCGATGTCCAGTGCTTCGCGATAGGTGTCAATAGCTCTCGAAAGATCGCTGAGCTGTGTTTGCCAAAGCTGGCCAACTCGATACTTCAGCCCAACCGTTTCGGCAGGCACCTCGGAGAACTCCACTTGCCGCTCAAGAATTCCGAGAAGGTCGTACCAGCGCTCTGCTTGCCCGTAGAGCCTGTCTAGGGCCTGGATCGCGGGCACCTCCATGTCATCGATATCCAGAATCGCCTGATACGTATCGATGGCCTTGGCTGTGTCGCCAAGCTCCCGATCATGCACCTGTCCCAAGACGTAGTACATGCGCTTCTTGTCTTCTGGGCTCTCCGCGTGATCGGCTCGCACCGTGTACACATCTTTGAGAGGTTCCCAGCGCTCAAGAGCAATGTAGAGACGCTCGAGTGATGACATCGCGGTTTCATCAATGTCATCAATTTCGAGCACCGACTGGTAGGTTGCGATTGCCGCATCGGAATCCTCGAGGATGTCCTCTTGGATTTGCGCCACGCGGAACAACAGCTGCTTGCGCTCTTCGATGTCATTGAGCAGTTCGCTCTTGCTGCGGAGCGCGCCAACCAAGGCCGGGTAGTCCGCGTTGCGCTCATGGATGCTGACAATGGACGAAGCTGAATCCACATGTCCCGGAGCGAGTTCCAAAATCCGTTTGTAGGTTTCAACCGCAGATTCGTCCGATGAGAGTTCCATCTCGTGAATTTGCGCAACCCGAGTTAGGAGCTGAATCTTCAGCTCTTCATCACTCGCATCTTCTACGATCTCGTTATACAGCGTGTTGACGTCGGGCCATCGCGTGAGCATCTGTGCCAAACGCTCAACTTGAGCGCGAGAAGACTCGTGACGGGGCTCTTCGCGCAGCGCACGCGCATAGGTGTCGAAAGCCGCATTGCCATCGTCCCCACCAAGCTCATGCAATTCGCCAATGCTGTGGAGCAACTCGATCTTGCGCTCCGGATCATAGGCGTGACTCGCCATGATCTCGTAGACGCCGATTTGCTTTTGCCAGTCGGCACGCGCTTTGTAGATCGGCTCCAGAATCTGAGCGATGTTGAGCGCGTGATCCTCATGCGCGATCAGGCGCTCGAGCGCGACGAGTGCTGCCTCGTTGTTGGCGTCGATGTCGAGAACCTGGCGATAGGTCTCAATGGAAGCTGCCAATTCCTCCAGTTGCGTCTCCCGCAACGCCGCCAATCGGACCAAGAGTTCGACGCGTTCCCCATCGTCCTCGCAAAGCATGAGTTGACGCGTTAGAGCATCGCCAAGTTCATGCCACTGCTCTCCTGCGACGTACAGCCTGTCCAGCGCCCGAAGCGCCTGCATATTTTCACCGTCGTGGCTGAGAATCTCGTTGTACGTCGAGACAGCCTCCTCCGAATTCTTGAGCATCTCTTCGTGGATTGAAGCGATGCGTAGAAGAAGCTCAAGACGCTCGTCTGCATCTCCAGAGATCTCGACTTTCTTGCGGTAGACCTCAAGAAGATCGGGATACTTTTCATCTCGGGTGAAGATGCGCTCTAGTGCGTTGATCGCCGTCGCATCATCGGGCTCGACTTTGAGAGCGGAGCGATAGAAGTGCACAGCTTTGTCTGTATCGTCTAGTCTCTCGTCCCACGCGGTCGCGACTTTGATGCACAGCTCGTGAGCGAGCATGGGATCCAAATCGCCGCCATCAATGGCCTGCTCAAAGAGTGCAACAAGTTTGACGCTGCCATCGTCAATGAGTTGTGAGAGTTCTTCTAACTCGTTCTTTGCGCTCTCTGTGCCGGGATCCTCGCGGAATGCACGTGAGTAGGCATCAAAGGCACGTTCTGCATCGCCAAGTTTCTTCGAGTAGAGTTCACCAATGCGCATCAGAAGCTCGACCCGACGCATCTGATCTTCAGATGCCTCAAGTTGAATCTCGTGCACACGAATAAGGCTCTCCCAATCCTCGATTCCCTCGTAGATAGGCTCGAGAATGCCCGCTGCCTCAAGCTTCTGGTCCTCGGAATCGAGGTGTTCCTCAAGCCCCATGCGAGCCTGCGCATGTTGCGGCTGTAGATCCAGGATTTCCTGGTACGCAGAAATGGCCCCACTTGGATCGTCTAGCTGGGACTCACGCGTTACGGCAAGTCGCAGCTTCAAGGCCGCAAACTGCTGGGCGTCGTCATCTGGGCTAACAATCAACAGCTGGCGACCAATCGTGTCAACCAGATCGGACCAGCGCTCATTGCGCGTGAAGATTCGATCGAGGGATTGGAGCGCGGTGAGGTCTTCACCATCGTTGTCCAAGATCGCCTGGAAGGTTTCAACAGCTTTGTCGTCGTCCTTAACTTCGTCCTCGTAGAGCTGTCCAATCTTGTATTGGATCTCGGTTTGCTCATCTGGATCTGTCGTCAGATCGAGTTTGCGACGATAGATGTCGAGAAGCTCATCATAACGCTCGCGCCCCAAGTAGAGCCGCTCAAGAGCAGAGATGGCTTGCTCGCTCGATGGTTCGAGTTCGAGGATTTTGCTGTTAATCGTGAGAGCCTTGTCGACGTCTCCGAGTTCTTCTTCGAGTACTCTAGCGATGACAAGCATCACAGGTAGAGCGTCTTGCGCATCAGAAAACTTCTCAACCGAAGCCTCGTACGCATCAACGAGCTCCGTCCATGCACCGGTCTCTTGAGCGAGTCGTTCCACTTCAACCCGAATCCACTCGGCCTCGTGGTCTTCGCCATGAGCCTTTAGCCACCAGCCGAATGCTGCCCCCTTGTCGCGCAGTTTCTCCTCGGAGTACTCAGCGATGACCTTCATGCGCTCTTGCCGAGTCGTTGGATCCTCGGTCTGGCCGAGTTGAATTTCCAAAGCGTTGACCAGCTTGCGCGGATCTCTCCCTTGCTCATAGAGAGGAATCAGGGCTTCCGCCGCCTCCAAGTTGTCCTCTTCGATCGTGAGAACTCGCTCAAAGGCGCGCATCGCGCGATCCGCTTTGCCAATCTCATCGCGATAGGTGATCGCGATCTTCATTGCCAGGGAGAGCTTCAGCTCGTCTTCTGAACTGTCGAGCTGACGCTCCAGAACTCGCACAAACTCGCCAAGCTTGTCGGCATCACGGTAGAAGGCTTCAAGGTCGTCCCAAGCACCTTCCGCGATATAGAGTTTCTTTAGGGAGTCTTGCGCTCGCCGATGGTTTCCATCAATTGCCAGCAAGCGCCGCCAAGCAGCAATTGCCTTCTCGGTATCAGGCAATTTGTCAGTGTAAAGCAAGCCCAGTTTCTGCAGTGCATCTGTCTGTGACTTGGTATCGGTTGCAATGTCAGCTTTGACGGAACAGACCTTTGCCAGTCCTTCCCAGTTCTTCGCGCGCTCATAGAGCTTCTCGAGTTCGCCGATGGCTTCTTGATGCTCTGGCTGGCCATCGAGGACCTTCTGCCACCATCGCATGCAGATGTCGGGCTTCTTGACTCGGGTCGCGGCGAGCTTTGCAACGTCGTAGATGCGCTGTGCCCTTTCAGACTCGTCCGCCTTCTCAATTTCACGCTCGCGAAGAGCAATGAGTTTCTCCCAGTCTCGGCGTTTTTCGTAGACCGCCAGCAAGTGCGTCGTCGCATCGGCATTGTCGGGATCGAGTGCAAGCACCTTCTCAAATGCTTTGATTGCCTCGGCCTGATTTGAGAACCGCTCGATGTAGAGGTTGGCAATTCGCAGGTAGAGGGCGACCTTCTCGTCCTCCGACTCAAGCAGTGGCGCTTTCTTTTGCAGTGTTCCCACCAGGTCGGGCCAGCGCTTCATGCTCTCATACTGGGCAGCCAACTCGTCCAGCGTCGCTATGTCGTTCTCGTTGATCTTTAGGATCGCAGTAAGGGTGTTAACTGCCATGACCTCGTTGCGGACCTCTCGGTACACGCCGATCATCTCACGCAAAATCGCCACGCGTTCGCCATCGGTCTTAGCGGCCTTTTGCTCCTCTTCCTTTAGAGCTTCAACGAGCGCATTCCACTTTGCTGCTCCGCGGAGAACACGTGCGTACTCGCGACGTGGAGTCCGCATCGAAGAATTGCTTTGCACAACCTTGCGCCAAGCATCGATAGCCTTGGTGGGGTTTGCCTCTTCTTCCGCACGAGCAGCGTCCATCGCCGCTGCGAGTTCTTCTGAGATCTCCTCATCGATCGGGGTCTCATCGAGAACGGTAGCTGTTGACGTCTCTTCTTCCGCAGGTTCGTCCGCAGCTACCGAAGCTTCTTCCGCGGCGGGCTCTGCGTCCGCGCCCGGCTCCGCTTCCGCGCCCGGCTCTGCGTCCGCGCCCGGCTCCGCTTCCGCGCCCGGCTCTGCGTCCGCGCCCGGCTCCGCGTCCGCGCCCGGCTCTGCGTCCGCGCCCGGCTCCGCTTCCGCGGATGCGGATGGCGAGGCATCGGACGCACCTAGGCCCGCTCCATTCTCTGCTTCAAAGTCAGCCAGGTCTGGTGAGGCTGGCTCTAGTTCGCGCACGATGGCAAAGTAGCTGCGAGCCTTGTCCAGGTCGGCTTGCTCTTTCCAGGCGATCAGCCCAGCTTGCCATGCAATGTAGAGTTTCTGGTCATCCTTGAGGCTTGGAAGTGATCGGTCGGCAAGGTCGAGCACATCGCCCCACTGCGACTTTTCAGCGTATACCTCACGCACAAGCGAGAAGGCACCAATGAGCGAAGAGAGAGCGTCAGGCCCAGATTGCGACGCGAACTCGATCGCCTTCTTGAAGAACTTTGCAGCTCTATCGCGATCGCGATGACGCTGAACCCACTCAAGACCAAACTGCTCCGCAAGGCCAAGTTGCTCATCTTCTTCGGCTGCCAAGAGGCGTCGATCGTGGTGTTTCTCAAGCTCATCCCAGCGCTCACTCGCGCTTAGGAGTTTTTCGTATAGGTAGTTTGCTGCCTTGCCTTCAGGATTTAGCTCGAGAGATTCGTTTAGAAGACTCTCATACATCTCATCGTCAGGAGTCTCGTGAAAAACGATTCGAGCAGCGCGCAATAGCATACGTGCTGCGGTATCGGGATCCGCGTCTGCTGCTTCGGCTTTCAAACGCTCGACATCGTCGATCCAACCGTTTGAATCATAGCTTGCAGCCGCAATGGCATCCTTGAGTTCCATGTTGTCTGGATTCTCTTGCAACGCCATGTGAAGGAGCGGGATTGCTTTTTCCCGTTGTCCCGAGTCAAGGAACGCCATTCCAACAAGAGCAGCAAGGCCACCGTCGTTGTTTCGTAGTTTGAGTTCTAGCTCACCAACCTTGGCAACCATCTCAAGTCGACCAAGCTCGCCGTACACTTGTCGTGCTCGTGTGAGTGCCTTGATGTTCTCAGGGTGAAGCTTCCAAGCGCGTTGATAGATCGCCAGTGCTCTTTCACGCTCTGGGATTATTTCTTCTGTGATGTTCGCAATCTCGAACAACAGCTCGGATCGCTCTTCAACATCTTGAACACCTTCGGCCTCTTCTTCGAGGGTGTTGATTTCCAGACTCCAGTCGCGAGCGCGACGAACACGCTCTCTAATCTCGGTGCGCAATTTGCTATCCTCCCGCTTTCAAAAGGAAAGTCGGTAATCCTGTCTGACAATAGACGTGTGAGAAAATACACGATTCTGGGCGCCTACGCTGCTTGAGCGGCCCCGAAACAACACGAAGCCCAGATCGTGGTCGATCTGGGCTTCGATAGATACAGAAGTTGGATGTGTGTGTGTGTGCCCTACTGGGCCGCGGTCAGCCGAAACAGTCGCTGATTTGCTGCCTGAATGTGGAACGCATCGCCGCCGCCTCCCTGATCGACGAAGGACTTCAAATCCTTCTTGGCGTTTTCGACGTCTTGCTTCTCCGCATAGGCAAAGCCGCGTTGCCGCAGTGCATCGAGGTTGCTGCTGCGGGTCTGAATCGCGTTGCTGTAGGCCTCGATTGCCTTGTCCCAATTGCCTTGCTTGGTGTAGGCCATCCCCAACGAGTAGTAAATCTCCGTGAGGTCCTCACCATCGCGAACATTCAGTCGTCCCTGGTCAAGCACGCTCACTGCTGGGTCTAGCTTGTCCCACTTGATGTAGAGATTGCCAAGCTCGATGAACGGACGCCCAAACGTTGGGGCTAAAGTTGCTGATGCGCTCCAAGCAGTAGCAGCTTCCTTCGGCTTGCCCTGCTTCTCATAGACTTGGCCCAAGTGATATTGCGCTCCATACAATCGCGGATTCAGCTGCACCGCCCGCTCCAGGGCACTCTGTGCTTGGGAAATGTTGTTGGAGTTCCAGTACGCTTTGCCAAGCTTGTAGTGATACATCGCATCACTATCTTTGACGCGAGCGGCTTCGCTATAGGCCTCTGCTGCACCTTCGTACTCTTTCATTTGCTCACGGACAAAGCCGAGGTTGTACCAAGCATTGTGGTTGTCTCGGTAGGTTGCCGTTGCCTTCTCCAGAAGCTCTTCAGCTTCCGTGAGTCGACCTTGGCCCGCGGCCGCGACCGCCTCGTTGGCGAGAGTCTTAGACTCTTTTTGATCGTCGTTGCCGCATGCAGCCAGAGAGCCTGTTCCCATCGTGCCGAGAACGAGCGAAAGAGCGAGGAGTGAATGAGCAGGTGTAGCCATTTCGTGCTCAGGATAGCCAATACGAGCATCTCGGGCAACTCACCACGTAGAGCAAGAATGCTGCACATAAGAAAAACGCTCCCTGAATCTCAGGGAGCGTTCTTTGATTCGTCTCGTGAAGGTGTTCGCTGTTAACCAGCAGGCTGGAACGTGAATGGGTAGCGAACGTTCACGTAGCCACCGCCATTGGGCTTTGGAAACTGAATCGACTTGATTGCACTAGCAACACACGACTCGACGTTCTTGTTCCCGATTCCCTTTGCGTTTGCGCCCTGGACGCTACCAGCAGGGGAAATTTGGAACTGTGTAACGACCGTACCAGAGAGACCAGGCTTAACGAGAAGCTCCTTCTCGTAGCAGTGTCTAATCCGAGGAAGCTTGCGGCGAATGTAGCGGCGAATGATGTTCTTATCGAGGTCACCGGTAGCAGAGACGTTGCCAATGCGAACTTCAGGAGGCTTGGCTTTGCGGCCGCGCATACCACCCTTGCCGGAGCCTGAGCCATATCCCGATCCGGTTCCCGAGCCGTGACCAATGGTGCCATAGTTGCCAGTACCAATGGTTCCCCAACCGGTTCCGCCACCACCTGGGCCAACACCCGAGATGCCGTACCCCCAGCCACCAGCCATCTCACCGACTTCGTTGCCAAGGAGACCACCGTAAACGTCGCGGTCATCAAGCCCCGAGGAGAAGTCTGCAGAACCTGTGATGGAAGCGAATGCTCCACCTGGAGCTTGTGACATCAGTCCAAGAACACCAGCCTTGCGAGCCTGGTCCATAGCAGCTGCCTTGGCGAGTTGCGGAGGAGCATCGTTGTTCTTCATGGCGAACTGGCCAGTGGCACGAGTGGATTCTTTCTTACCCATCTTGCCTTCGGCTTCAGCCATCTTGGTACCCGTACCGCCCGAGTCCTCTTCCTCACCATCGTCGAGCTCTTCCTCTTCTTCCAGAGGATCCTCTTGCGGTTGGTTCTGGATGTGGCTCATGCGATCGCTGCTTGCGAATGCATCACCGTAGAGAGTGTTCTCATCTGGCTGGAGGCTACCGAGCATGGCAACGAAGCCAAGGATGATGATGCCGGTACCACCAATGTAGGCAAGAAGCACAGTATCGATGTTCGAGAAGAGTGGTGCTGCTTGGCGCCGAGGCTGAGGAACCGAGCTTACAAGGAAGCTCTGCTCACCAACTTTTACTCGAATACGAGCCTTCGTTGGAATCGGAACCTCAAGTGCACCTGGTGCGGTGGAACTCTGGCGAGCTCGGTTTTGCGCAACCAACTCCGAGAGAGGCGTTGATTGCCCATCAATCGTCATCTCACCTTCCCAGCCCTGCGAGAAGTTCAGCACAAAGTCGTCACCTACCGGGGCGACCAAGTTGAAGTCCTCTTGGGGAGAATTCTGAGTTGGGAAGTCAACTCCAGAAGCGCGACCGATGCGAAAGCGAGGATCAACACGCTCCTCACGAATTCGAATCGCTCCCATCGTCATGCAGAACATGCCGCCGATGAGCCCACCGACAGCCATCCAATCAAACGCCATGCTAAGGCGACGTGGACGGAATTCGTGGGAAGGCTTCTTCTCTTCGATGTGCTTGTGGTAGCGAGCCTTGTTGTCGGATGCGGTTGAGACACCCGAGAAGAACGCAATGCTGCTAATGATGAGCAACAATGCACCAAAGCCAAAGAGTCCGTATGTAGTTGGAGTGACCTTGCCGCCACGTGGGTTCATGACGTGCTTGACGCCAACCACCGAGTCACCAAGCATTGCTGCAACTTCGATAGCGCGAGCGCCACCCATGTCTTCCGCAGCATCAGAGCCGAAGGCCGGTGCTGCCATCGGAGCCATTGGCGCAGCAGCGATTGGCGCAGCAGCCATTGGCGCAGCAGCCATTGGCGCAGCAGCGACTGGTGCCATTGGTGCTGCCATCGGAGCAGACGCTGCCGGAGCAGGAGCAGGTGCCGGTGCTTCGACGGGTGGCGCTTCCGCAGCTACCGCAGCTCGCGACAGTTCAAGACGAATGTCACCAAGGACAATCGTGTCACCATCCTGAAGCTTGGCCTTGTTGATCTTCTGACCATTGACGACTGTGCCCGTTGTGGAGCCCAGGTCGATGATGCTGATGTCATCCCCAGACACCTCGATTACCGCGTGCATCCGGCTGACGGACTCGTCTTCGAGTCGGAGATGAGATGACGACAACTTGCCGACTTTGATGACAGCTTGCGAGAGAGTTTCCTCGCGCAGAAGCTCGTCGCCTTTGAAGATCTTAAAAGTGAGTGATGTGTTAGGTCCGGCCATGTTTGGCTCTCCGGTATTTCTGGGACTATCCCTATATGTCTATCTAGTAACTAGCAGCGGTGCTTTTTACGACCAGACCTTCACATCGGGCAAGTGACCTAGAGGTCCTCTGCCGACTTTATGATTTCGTTGATGAAGTCCTTGCGGATTCGAATCAAGTTGGTGTGGCTCGCAAACTTGCGTGGATCGAGGAATTCTCCATCCGGTTTGACGAGTTCACCATCAATGTCGTCACCCGAGAAGTCGAAGGTCTTGACCTTTGGCTTGTCGGCCTTTTGCGCTTCCGAGACGCTTGGAGCCACAGCGGCCACAACGAAACAGGCAGCGAGAGACAGGATGGCAGTTGTGAACAGGCTGGAAACAATAGATGGGTTGCGCTTCATATCGAGGCTCCTATTTGCGACCAGTTGGTTCATCGTCAGGTGAGTTGACACCGCTGGTCTGGTTGAGTTCCCAGAAAATTGGGAAAAACGGAAAAAGAATCGAGATTGGGATCTAGGCTGAGGGTACGAAAGGAGCCCGACTCACGCCAGGCTCCTTTTTACCTTACAATATTAGCAGCTTACTAAGGGCTTGCGGCGTTTTGCTTCTGGAACTGGATCGCCATATCCAGGTTCTTGACGTTTTTCTCGCAAGTCTTGATGTTGTCAGCGGCATCCTTCTTGAGCTTACTGCTCGCTCCTGGCTTTGACATCGCCAGCTTGAAGTACTTCGCAGCCTCTCGGAATGCGGTTTGAGCTTCCTTCAAGTCTTCCGTCGCCGAGGATCGGAAGTCCTGATAGAGAACACCAAGGTTGTAGTCCGCTTCCGGTCGCTGCTTGTCGATCTTCTTGGCTTCTTTGTACGAAGCCTCAGCTTGGTCATACTGCTTGAGCCCTCGGAGAGCGTACCCCAATCCGATTCGAGCATCATAGTCCTTGGGATCGAGCTTGAGCACGATGTCGAATTCGGCCTTCGCTTCATCGTACTTTCGGAAATCGAGCACGATGTTGCCGAGGTTTCGATGTGCTTCCAAGAAGTTGGGATTTAGCTGCACAGCCTTTCGGAAGCTAATTAGCGCCTTGGGAACATTGTCCTGCTGCAGAAGCAAGAGCCCTTTTGCATTGTGCAGCGGAGCGTACTTGGCGTTGATCTCCTCGCCCTTCTCAAGGAGAAGCTTGGCCAGAGTTAGACGACTCTTGTTTTTCTTGGCGCCCTGTATGTAGAGCAGACCATAGAGGGTGTAGGCCTCGACATTGTCGTTGTCCACAGCAAGAGCTGAAGAGAGGTGATCCTTGATGACCTTCTCAAGACTCTTGAGGCTTGCCTTGCCCTCGCGAATGTCGCGAATGCTGAGGTACGCCAGATTGTTTCGAGCAGCAACAATCTTGCCGTTCGCGGAAACCGCTTGTGTCCAATACTGCTTGGCACGATCTTCGTTTCCCCCTTTGAAGTAGATCTCACCAAGGTTGGATAGCGATGGCGCATGCCCCGGATTGATCTTTAGCGCCTTCTGATACTGCGTCTCTGCAGGCTTGTTCATGTCGCAGGACTGAAGAGCGAGACCGGCATTGAAGCGAGCCTCAACCATTTTCTTGCTGCCCTCGGCGATTGCCACAAAGCGTTGAGACGCCTCGTTGCAGCTAGCTTCATTCCAGCCGGCTTTCTCTTGCTCTTGGAAGTACTTCACGGCGGAGGCAAAATCCTTCTCGGTTTCTCGAGAGACTTTGCGATCCAACTTCACGTTTCCGCCCTTAGGCGGAGCCTTTGCATCAGCAGCCATGTCACTCATGGCGCCCTTTGATGTCTTGGAAGCGCCACCGCACGCTGGCACAAAAGCCACCGCGCAGAGGAGCGTTAGTAGTTTACTTGTCGTATTCATCGTTGTTTCCCTCCTGTGCCCTATTGAGCAATGGTGGTGATGAGGTTTTGCGTATCGGTGATGTCGGCAGCACCGTCAGGCACGCCGTGGAATTCGGTCGCCGTTGGGAAGTCCGCAGGGCGAATCTGTCCAAGTTCTTTCTCACACAGGCGCGACCAGTCGTTGAACCAGTTGAGCTTGGTGGAGAGGTTTAGGCAGAAACCGAAGGCACCAACCGAGAGGTCCTCAAGTGGAGCAGCTTTGGTGGTCAGCGCATCGCAGTACGCATCAACCGCATCTTCCGCGTACGGTCCAGTGCGGACGTCCTTGGGAATTTCAGCGGTGAAGAGGCCATCCGAGAAGTTCTGAGAGGTCTGTCCGACGCGGGCCGCGGCCGCAACAGCCCAGGCAGCACCGCCCCCCTTGATGTCACGAACTCCCTCGTACTCTTTCATGATTTCAGACGCGAGTTTCTCTTTGTCCGTGAACCACTTGAGGAAGCGCTTTTCCGAATCCTTCTTCTTCTTTGCATTTCGCTCAGAGAAGTCGAGCTTGGTTGGGAACTTCAGAGCGAGGAACTTCTCGTACTTCTGGCCTGTGAGGTAAAAGCGGCTGGCGGCCATCCAGTAGATGGCAACGGCCTTGCGACCTTCGTCTGGAGCCCCTTTGATTGCCTTGTCGGCTCCCTTAAGCGCAGCGCTGAAGTAGCGCTGTGCATCTTTCACCAAGCGCCGTTCACGATCGAGTACGGTCATCTTAATCTTCGATTCCGCACCGCACTGTGTCGGTAGGCTGACTCCACGGCGCTTTTTCTTGCCACGACGACGAGTTGCACGCTCACGCTTCATGCGCACACAAGCTCCGTCCTGACCGCCACCCTTGCAGCTCTGATTCCAGAGAATCTCGCCGATCTTGGCATTGGCGATGAGGAGACGATCCGCGCCGCCCGACTTGCCAATCTCTTTGATGTAGCGCTTGTACGCTTTGACAACCATGTCATCGTTGCCTTGCTTCTCGTAGATGCCAGCAAGGCCAAACATCGCGGCAGCGGACTCGTTCTTTAGCTTCTTCTTGTAGTTGCGAACAAAGGCCTCGATGTCGGCAATTGCCTCTTTGTCTTGGCCGATACCCTTGCGGTAGGTAACCGCGTTCTGCAGGGCGTTCGGCGCGTCCTTCTCCCCACCATAGCGTTTTGCGTACTGCTCGTACTTCTCAGCAGCACGAGCGTAGTATGCAATCGAACCATACGCAGAACCCATTCGGACGAGTGCCTTTTGGTTGCGCTTGGAATTGGGGTGCTTCTTGTCGAGAATTCCGTACATCTTGATCGCAAGACCGATGGACTTGCCGTCTTCAAAACAAACGCCAGCGTTGTAGAGGACTTCGTCCATTCCCTCGCCATCGGGGTTCGCACGATAGATGTCGAGGTATGCCTGTCCACAAGCGATGTGCTTGCCTTCCTTCTCGAGCTGCTCAGCAGCCTTTCGCATCGCTACGCCCTTGATTCGAAGCAGGCGCTCTTTGAGCTCATCTTTGTCCTCGAGGAACTTCTCGTCTTTGAGCATCTTGAGAACAACCTTGTTCATCTCGTCGTACTTCTTTAGACGGATGAGCGAGTCGAGCGCGATGTTCGCAGAGTAGAGAGCTGTTTCGTGTGTGCTGTGATCCTCAACGATGTCGAGGAAGAGCGGAAGTGAGTCTTCTAGGTGATCGTGACGCCAGAAGATTCGAGCTTTGAGAAACTTCATCATGACGAGTTCGTCATCCGATGGATCTTTGATGTATTTGATGTAGATATCGAAAGCCGCAATCATCTTCTTCTCACGCTCACCAATCGGTCGAGGCTTGGGAATCTTTGCGTTCTCTGAATCCTCATCCAGTTCAGTCGTTGGTGTCTTGGTGCGTGGGTCGACAGCAAGTGCGTTCTTCCAACCGAGCACAGCGGCATACGCAGACTCTTTGAGCAGCTTGCCCTTCACTTTCCCGCTCTGAACAACGTCCGTGAATGCGATGGCTGCTCGCTCCCAGCGGTCGGTTGCCATGCGAGGGTTCTTCTCGTACTCGGCGCGCTGCCAGAGAAGTTCCGCGTAGTAGTACTGCATGTCACCGATATCGGATGCTTCAGGGAAGCTCTGAACGTAGAGTTTGTAGAGTTTCTCAACGCTTCCAAGCGCCTCTGGGTTGAGAGTCTTAATGGCCTCGTTGTGCCAAGTCTTGGCCATCTCGCCCGTTGTGCCTTGCGCGTTGTCACGGCACTCTTCGAGCTTTCCGCCCTTGAGGATTCCCGCTTTCTTGTGAGCCAAGTAGATTTTCACAAGGTTTACAATTTCGTCGGACTTTTGCTTCTGGTTACCAGCCGAGAGCATCGCGTTGAGAACATTGCCTTGCCACTCGCATACATCGGGGTTCTTGCTCTTGAGCCCAATGAGCTCACGGTACGTAAAGATGGCTTTCTCGGCTGCACCTTGGTCGAGGTAGATGCCGCCAAGAATCTTGAGCATGTTGAACGCATAGCCTTTGTCGACACGCTGGAATGCTTGGTAGGCCTTCTCGGCACGTCCTACTTCGGCGTAGGCGCGAACAAAGTCCTTCTTTGCTGCCTTGTTGATGGTCTTTGCCTTCTTCTTGCCTTCAGTGATTTGGGCAACTTTGAAGAAGGTCTCTAGTGCGTCTTGTGGACGCTCTTGGTTCAAATAGACCCAGCCCTTTTTGTAGAGACCATAGGGGTAGATCGAAGCCTTGGGGAACTTGAGAACCAAGTCGTAAAACTTCTCGGCGTTGTCGAGGTCGTTCTTCTGAAAGAAGTAATCGGCAAAACTCAAGTACGCCTGTGGAATGTACTTTGAGTCGGGATAGTTCTTAATAAGCTGGTGGAAGATGACTCGAGACTCTTTGATGCGCTTGGCACCGTCGAGCGTGTAGCCATAGTAAAAGAGCACCTCATCCATGCGAGGGTAGTTCTTGTACCGAGGCTCCGCTGCAAGCCTTGAGTAAACTTTCATCGACTGAACGAGAGCCTTCTTCTCGGTGTCGAAGTAGGTCTTCTGCTTCTTCTCAAGCGCCTTCTTCGCGCCCTTCTTGGCCTTGTCGATCTTCGTGTACATCTCCATCCCGCGGAAACGCCAGTAGCGCTGCTTCTGTGCGTAGGCTTCTGCGAGGCGGAACAGTAGATCCGGCATCTCGTTAGACTTGGGATCCGTGTCCTCGATGAGCTGCTTGTAGAGCTGAATCTGCGCGTTGCGGATGTTCTTTACTTCGCCCTGAATTTGGATGAAGTCATCAGCCGACAGCTCGGGCTTGGTCTCTTTGGGCGCATCTTTCTTGCGCTCCAGACCCCGCGTTCGATCTGTCTTTTTGACATCGATCTTCACCTTGGTGTTCTCGCGCTTGTATTTCGGAGCAGCGTTGCCGACTCCTCCGGATACTGCGGCGAGGGACACCGTCATAGATAAGGTGGCTGTTGCCACCAGGAGTACACTGGACAATCTACGTTTCATCGTCTCTTAACCTTTCAAGGCGGGGCGATTTGGGCACGACAAAAGCCCGACTCAACACCAAAATGGCGCCGGTCGAGCTAGTTATCGATGAGGAAAATCCTCGGGCGAGGGTTGTTGCCAATAGAGCCTGCATTTCTGTCTTCACTTTCCTCGGGCCGATCAACGGAGTGAAAGGCTTTTGAAAGCGTGGGGCGAGACGAAGAAGCACCGGCTGATGATTAGCGAATACCTATAATTCCAGATCCTTGATGAGAGTAATTAGTTGGCGCCCTTAACCGGGCATTTTGAACGAACGCGGAATCGGTAAAAACCAAGCTCGTCCTTCCAGTACTCTCCATTAAACTTCCACATGAAGTGCTCATCGTCAATGACAATCGGCTCAAGGCGATTGTTGCCTGAGATTTGCTGACCGCGAGCAGAAGCGGAAACCTGACCTGCTTTGTTCTCTAGAGTCTCGAGCTTGATCTTCAAGCCATCACGGCTAAGTTCCCGTAGCTCTTTGTTAAGACGCTCAATTCGCTCGCGAGCCAGCTTTCCTGCATCAGCTTCAGCCAGTGACTGCTGAACCGTGAGTTCTTGGAGAACTTCGGCGGAAATTGAGGTGGTTTGCCAAGCCTTGTCAGCTCGCTCAAGCATCTTGAGTTCTTTGTTGAGCTCGTCGACCCACGCAAAGGTCTTTCGAAGTGTCTTGTCTCCAAGCACTGATAGCACCAGACGCTGTGTCGCATCGGGAAGTCCCGCTTTGGCCTTGAGCACTTTCTTGACGTACTCGTAGAACTCGGCATTGTCCTCGTACTTGCCAAGCATCTCATCGAGGTCTTTGCGAAGTGGTCGGTAGAGATCGTCGTACTCAGCCACAGCAGCCAGGGCGCGATCATACTGGCAGTACTTGTAGTAGATGACCGACTTGAGAAGAACCGACTCAGGGAAGAACTGGTCTTCGAAGTACGGCGCGTTGAGCGTGTGGATGTTACCCAGCGCCTTGGAGTTGTTGGTCTTCATGAAATACGCCCAAGATGCCTCGAAAAGAGAGGGCAACCAATCGGGAGATTTCTGAGTCAACTTCTCGTAGTACTTAATGGAAGTATCAAACTGCTGAGTTGAGTAGAAGACGCGAGCGAGTTGTAGCCAAGCAAGTTCTTGGAACTGATCAACATCGTCTTTAGAGTAGTATTTAGGCCGCTCTTCGGCGATCACAAGAATGTCTTTAAACGCGGCAACAGCAGGCTTGCCCTTGAACTGGCGGACATACGTCACACCTTCGAAGAACTTGGCCTTGACGAAGAATGGGTCTTCTTTGCTAACGCTTTGGAACAAAGTGATCGCTTGCTCGAAGTCGGCTTGGCGGTAGAAGTGGCGACCGAGAAGGAAGTACAGCTCGTTGCGTACTTCCTCCATCACTGGCTCTTCCAGGCTAGATGGATCGTATTGGCCGATCTTCTCGAGGATTCCTGAGGTCTCGGGAAGAACGCGGCTAAGTGCGGCGAGCCACTTGAGCGTCACCCCATAATAGAGGTGGCCGGTACCCAGTTCGACGATTCGATCGAAGTAGGCAAGCGAGGCTGCGTAGTAGCCCATTTGATAGAGCGTCTTGCCCATGAAGAACTCGGCGCGCTGCTTGTTTGCGGGCGAGTCCTCAGTTTCTCCATTGATGACTTTCGCGAACTCAATGGAGGCCGAGTCGTAGTCCTTCTTGTTGTAGAGCTTGGTAGCCCGCTGCAATGTTTTGGTCGGAGGAGTTGTGTCCTCTGGCGGCTTTGCATTCTTGGTCTTCGTGGTCTCGACCTCGTCTTCTTCGAAGGTCATCTCCTCATCGCCTTGGGCGTGGGCTGTACCTCCGAAAACACCCGGGAATACCGATCCGGACATGAGGGCAAATGGAATTAGAGCGAGTAGCCAGTTTCTTGTTGGACGCATGAACCTCTTCTTTCGTTTTGCACAAGCTGCTTAACGAGGGCGACGAATATTCCCGGCGATCCACCATTGTTGTCAAGCGGTTGACCGACCCTCACCGGAGTCATGGGAAAAATGCCCA
This sequence comes from Kofleriaceae bacterium, assembly GCA_024762925.1. Taxonomy (GTDB): domain Bacteria; phylum Myxococcota_A; class Polyangia; order Haliangiales; family Haliangiaceae; genus NORP324. Next base: position 86,723 of record JANTGM010000004.1, read on the forward strand.
AACTCGGATCTCGTTAATTGGATGCTTGCGAAGTGGTAATGGCCGCGAGATGCGATTTCCGTGACGGAATCTGAACTCTCGGCCACACCGCGTTGGAACGAATTGCACAACGCACCGAGTTGCCCAGGAGCCATCCTTGACTTCCAATAGGCGGCGACTATGATGCGTCGGCGTTAACTCTGGGTAACCAGGAGTCCATGAAATGAAACGAAGGCTGTCTTCCATCCTCCCGATCCTTATTCTCTGCCTGTCCACTGCGACACTGGCCCTCACTTCGGCATGCTCGGAGAATCCGGTCGGTCGCAAGTGCTTTGTGGGTACCGACGCTGGCAACAACAGCCAGTCGATTATTGCCTCTCCGGCGCTTGAGTGTCCCTCCCGACAGTGCCTCCACTTCCCTGCGGATACGGGCAAAGTGCCGCCCGAAGGCAGCGAATTTGCCGACCTTTGCACAGCCGAGTGTAGTGGTGACGACGACTGCGACAAGGTTCCCGAATCGCCATGCGTAACGGGCTTCTCTTGTGCTGTAGCGGTGCAAACAGGGCCTTTCTGCTGCCGCAAGATGTGTATCTGTAAGGACTACATGCTCATTCCGGATGGTGGCCCAGTGGTCCCGGCAGCTTGCGATCCGAACAACCCTGAAAACACCTGCATCAACCTTCCTGGTCGATAAGCAAATCACCGAGAGCATTCGTGCTCGTCTCACGTGTGAAGCCGCTCCTTACAAGGGCGGCTTTTCTTGTTTTGCGGCTTTGCCACTCCACGTTGGTCTCGAGACTAAGGGCCGCCGACCCGAAACGCGTCAACGATGTGCTCTAGCGTGTTGCCCGTCTGTGCAACCACGTCAAAGCGGCTCGTCTCAAACTGCGGCTGCTCAATGCATATATAGGCCTGTGCAACTCTAGCGACCTGTCGTTGCTTCCGAGGCCCAATCGCGTCCAAGGCATCGCCATGCTCGTCATCGGCCCGGCTTCGAACTTCCACGAAGACAAGTTCATCCCCATCGCGTGCAACGATGTCCAACTCGCCCTGCTGACATGAATAGTTCGTGCAGACAATCGTGTAGTTCTTTGAACGCAACAAGGCCACAGCTGCTTGTTCTGCAGCGTGGCCTCGTGCTTTGCGATCCGCTGGGATCGGTTTTACTCTTCGGTCTTGGCGGGTGCTGCGGCAGCAGGCGCAGCAGCCTTCTTGGCCTTTTTCTTGGCCTTTTTTCGGGCTTTGCCTTTGAGCTCTGGCTTGGCAGCCTTCGCTTCGGGGGCAGCTGCCGCTTTGCGGTGAGCGCCGCGCTTCTTGTTGCGGCCCTTCTTTTCGTCACCCGTAGACTTATCGTATGCGCGCTCTTTAATGCGAGCAGCTTTACCGGAAAGCTCTCGTAGGTAATAAAGACGCGCTTGGCGAACTTTGCCTCGAGCCAGTACCTCGATCGAGTCGATGTTTGGCGAGTTATCAGCAAAGACACGCTCGACGCCGACTGTGTAGGAAATCTTGCGGACCGTGAAGGTCGAGCGATTTCCAGAGGCGCTACGTGCGATGCAAACTCCCTCGAACGCCTGGAGGCGGTGCTTGTCTCCCTCGCGGATTTTCACCTGCACGCGAATGGTGTCGCCAGCGCGAAAATCGGGGAGCGGCTCTGACCGCGTGAACTGGGTTTCGATGGATTGGATTAGTGGTACCGAGTTGGACATCGTCTTGCCTTTGGAGAGAAGAAGCGATTTCTGCCAGAAAGCGTTGTGGTCGTCAAGGCTTAGCGTGCAGTCGCGTGGGATCACTGGCCGAATAGTCGGTCCAGCATGGCTGCAAGCGCTGAGCGAACGCTTAAGTGATTGAAATCGCCCACTCCTGAGAGTGGGGCCAATTGTTGGTCCGCGACGTCGAGAACACTCTGGTGAAGGCCCCAACCAGTTCCAAGCACCAAAACTAGTGGCCGATCATTGGCAACACGTTGGGCGACAAGGTCTGCGTATGTGACTTTCTTATGGGCCGCACTTTGCTGCGCAGACGTGGCCACCACCCAAGGTTGGGACGTTTCACGTCTCGCGATTTCGTCCACCGCCGAGGCAATCGAGTCTTGAACCGCAATGGTGCCAAGAGCCTGCCCTCGATCGGCGGCGCCCGCTTGATGAATCTCCTTGCGCCAAATCTCGATGATCCGAGAAATCTTCTCACGCTGTAGCCGTATCGGTGAGACGGGATAGTAGCCCGCCACCCCATAGGTCGCGCAGCTTCTCGCAATATCGTGGATGTCGTAATTCGTCACTGACGTTGTAACAATTTCCCCATTCCGATCCAGCACCGGATGGTGGGCAAGAATCACATAGGTGCGCCTGGCTAACTCAGCGACCTTGGTCGCGCTTTGATGAAGCAATTCTGGCCGGTGCAGCGCGGTTCGTTCGAGCGATTTTTCGCGGCGCCATTCGTCGATCTTTGCGTGATTTCCGGACAGCAAGACGTCTGGAACGGCCACCCCCGCATACTCCACAGGTCGGGTGTATTGCGGGTATTCGAGCAGACCATCAGAAAAACTCTCATCGACGGCAGAGTCAGCGTGACCAAGAACTTCCGGTACAAAGCGCGAAACGGCATCGATGATCACCATAGCTCCGAGCTCACCGCCAGTAAGCACGTAGTCACCAATGCTAAGGCTCTCATCGATGCCCAGCTCGACCACTCGTTCATCAACGCCTTCGTAGCGACCGCAAACCATCACGATGTGCTCGAGTTTTGCGAGGTCAACGGCCCGCGCGTGGTTCAGAGTTTGTCCTACTGGCGAGAGCAGGATCCTGTGTGGGTTGGATCCTTTCCCCGCTTCTTCGATTGCCGCCAACAAACAGTCACACTTCATGACCATTCCGGGGCCACCACCGTAGGGCGTGTCATCGACACTTCGGTGTTTATCGGTCGCGAAGTCCCGGGGATTCACAAAGTCGACCTGCACGTGCCCCGCCTCAATCGCCTTGCCAAGCACCGATGTTGAGAGCACTGACTCGAACATCTCAGCAAAGAGCGTGACTACCGTAAATCGCATCGGATCACTTGGAAGGCTACTCGCGTTCCCACTCGGGCAAATCCTCTGGCGGATCGACAACGATCCGCTTCGCGTTCAGATCGACGTTCTTTAGAAAGACATCGTGAATCGGCAGGTAGCGCTCCACATCGCCGTCGTGAATCACCATGCGGTCCTGGGTACCAGCAACGATTTCGACAACCCTGCCCCATGAGCTTCCATCGGGCAACGTGAGCTCACATCCAAGAAAATCACTGATCAAAAGATCGTCATCGTCTAGCTCCAGTTGATCGCGCAAGACAGCAACAGTCTTGCCGACCAAGAGCTCGGCAGCATTGCGATCGTTGACGTCGCTAAGACGCACCAGGGAACCGCCCTTGACTGTGCGAGCCGAGGCAATCTCATAACTACGATCACCGATCAGAAGCTCCATCACGACATCAAGTGCCGTGGACTCAGGATTGTACAAGTGCACGCGAAGCTCACCGCGCACCCCATGAGGGCGCGCGATCACTCCGATTTCGACCTGAGAATTGTCGACCTGGCCGCCGTTGGCCATGTGTGGGTCCTACTCGAGAATTTCGACCAGGGTTCGCTTGCCTGGTCTTGGTGCGACAACATTCACAAGGCTGCGAATTGCGCGAGCTGTTTTGCCGCCGCGCCCAATGATCTTTCCTAGATCATCGTCGCCAACTTCGATCTCGTAGACGTTTGCATCACGCTCTTCAACAAGCGTGACCTCGACAACGTCTTGATCGGAAACAATGTTGGTGGTGACGAAGCGCAAGAGCCCTTCGATGTCCGCCTTACCTTGGCTAGCCATGGGAGAACCTAGGCCGCAGGGGTGGGAGCGTTCTTCTTGGCGCTCTTTGCCAGGCGGTGCATGGTTGCCGAAGGCTGCGCACCAACGCTGGTCCAGTAGTCGTAACGCTCAAGGTTGAGTTCAAGAGCCTTGCTGGCTGGATTGTAGTGTCCGAGCTGCTCAATGAAACGACCATCGCGGGGATCGCGAGAGTTGGTTGCAACAATGCGGTAGAAAGGACGCTTTTTTGACCCGCCACGGGCCATTCGGATAGCAACTGCCATGTGTTTGTTCTCTTTGTTGTCGGTGTGTCGAGTCGCGACCTACGCAAACATGCGAAATCGCGGGGTTGATCGGTTAGGACGCGGCAATCTACTCGGGGGTGCAGAAGGTGTCAAGCCTCGTATAACGAAGAGAAACTGTGCTTCCTGGTGCCCTTCAATTTTGGGGGATTGTCTCGTCGCTACTGTGGAGCGGAGACTTCCCAGATTCTCGCATTCCCATGAACAAAGATGCCTCTCGATAGCCCGCGCCCAGCGCCCCCAGCACTCCTCTGATGGGCTCGCTAGCCGTGCTATATGACTCGCATGCGTCACGTGGCTGTGTCGGCGATTGCCGCCCTCTTCTTCTTGAGCTTGCTCGGAGCTTGCTCATCAAACTCATCGAATGGCCCTTCGCCCAAACCAACCCCAGTCGAGCCAGTGGCCAAGCCCAAGCCCGACCTCACGATCTTTCTGACCGCAGAAATGAAGGGCAGCACTGAGCCCTGTGGGTGCACCTCGGATCCACTTGGTGATTTGGCCCGTACAACACAGCTCGTAGCCGATGCACGTGCCGCAGGCCCGGTTCTCGTATTCGATGGGGGTTCAACGCTTTATTCCGAGGTCAAGCTCTCCGAAAGCGCCAGGGCCCAAGAACTCTTGAAGTCGAAGCTCATCGCAACGGCTCTCTCAAACGACTTGAAAACTGACGCTGTTGGTCTTGGCCCATACGATTTTGGTGGAGGTGCTGCGGCTGTCACTCCACCGAGGCACGCAATCAACATCGCATCCGACTCTGGAGTGCCAACCAAGGCGCCCGAAGTCATCGACGCTGGCGGCATCAAGGTTGGCGTCTTTGGAGTTGTCTCGCAAGACGCTCTTTCTGGCGTTGGTGTGACGGTCTCGGAGCCAGGTCCAGCCACGACCAAGGCCATCGCGGATCTCAAAGCCAAGGGCGCTCAAGTGATTGTTGCACTTGCCCAGATGACCAAGGACGAAGCGCGAGAGCTGGCGAAGACGGTGCCAGGAATGGACTTTGTATTGGTGTCTCAGAATCTTCCTGAGCCCGACGAAGTGCGTGCAGAGCCGATGCAGGTTGGGGAGTCATGGCTCTTTATGCCTGCCAATCGCGGCCAGGTTGTAAGCCGTTTGCGGCTAAATCGCCGCGGAGATGGCAGGTTTGCCGATGCACTTGGTGTTGTGCGTGCCGAAGGGGAGATTGAGCGAATGGCTGAACAGCTTACCAACCTGCAAGCTGATCTTGAGAAGTGGGCAAATGATCCCACAGCAGACAAGGCGTTTGTTGCGTCGAAGAAGGCCGAGGTTGAGGCACTGGCAGCTCGCCAAGCCAAACTTCGCGCAGAACCGTTACAGATTCCCGAGACCGGGAACTACTTCACACTGGCACAGCTGAAGATTCACAAGGGCCTGGCCTGCGATCCCAAACTGGTTGAGGCAAAGCGCGCCTATGACAAGGAGTCCGGGCTCGCCAACGTACGGGCGGCGGCAGGCAAGAAATCTGAGCCTGCGGCCAAGGGCGAAGCCTCTTACGTGGGCTCGGAGATTTGTGAGAACTGCCACGACCAAGCGCAGGAGTTTTGGCAGGGAACACTGCACGCAAAAGCCTGGAAAACCCTGGAGGACCTTGGCAAGGAGTTCAACTTCGATTGCATTGGCTGCCATGTCACGGGCTTCGAAAAGCCTGGCGGCTCAAACATTTTCTACAACGAGCCCCTGCGCGATGTTCAATGCGAGCAATGCCACGGCCCTGGTAGTCTCCACATCGATGCCAAGGGCGAGGCAAAGAGAAGTACTATCGTGCTCAGCCCTGAAGAGTCCGTCTGCGGTCAATGCCATACCAAAGAGCACAGCGACACCTTCGAATTTCAGGCGTATCTGCGCGATGTGACCGGCCCCGGCCACGGGGCGAACTTCAGAAAAACTCTGGGAGAAGGCGACACAGGTGCGAGCCTGCGCGCGGCCGCCCTCAAGAAAGCGGGAGTCGACATTGGCCAAAACTGCCCAAAGTAGTCGCGTGCGACGCACTGGCTTGGCCTTTGGTGTTTCTCTGAGCCTAGTCCTGGCCTGTGGAGGCCCAACCGCAATCGGCAAGTCGCCTGGCAGCTCGGTAACGGGAAAGGCCTCTTGGTATGGCGGCAAGTTTCACGGCAGAAAAACTGCCTCGGGAGCGCGATTTGACAAAAATGCGCTAACGGCTGCTCATCGCACCCTGCCCTTTGGCACTCGAGTGCGCGTAACCAACTTGCGCAACAAGAAATCTGTGGTGGTGCGTATCAATGATCGCGGTCCCTTTGGCAGACGTGAGCGAATCATCGATGTTTCCGAAGCTGCTGCGAATGCGCTCGGCATGAAGAAGGCTGGGGTGATCCGCATACGGCTTCAGGTCTTGAGCAGGCCCTCCTCCTAACGTAGGGTCCGGGATATGCGAAGTCGTCGTACAGCCCTGTGGTTCCTCTTGTTCTTGCTCTGTGGTTGCAAGTTCGAAGCGTCCTGCGGCTCCAATGACAATCGGCTCAACACAAAGAAGGGTGAGACCGTTCTTGGCCAGTGGCTGGAGAAGCAATCCATTCCCGCCGAGAGCATCGACTGTCCAGACGACATTGAAATGCGAGAGGGCACAAGTTTCATTTGCAAGGCACTCATTGCCAACGCAGATGGAACCAGCATCGATATTCGCGTGCACCAAACCTCAAGCACCGGCGACATTCGCCTAGAGCACGCAAGCGACATTCAGACCGCTGAACGCGTGGAGCGGGGCTTGGCAGGTCAGATCTTGGATCAGACTGGAAAGACCGTTGTGGTGGATTGCGGTGCACGCGTTCGCTTGGCAGTGCCAGGAACCAAGTTCCGCTGCAAGGTCGTTGAGCAAAACGCAGGTGCCAACCGAGCGACAGCGACGGCAGAGACGTTCGAGGTTGAGATAACGATTAAAGACACCAGCGGCGACTGGCAAGCACAACGCCTTTAAGCTACTACCGCTTCTCCCTCATGAGCACCATCATTCAACTCCAGAACCTCAGCAAGAGCTATGGTTCTGTCAAGGCGCTCAAGGGGCTCACTGCGGAGATAAGCGGCAACGTCATCGGGCTGCTTGGCCCCAATGGTGCTGGCAAGTCGACCATGCTCAAGTGCCTTCTGGGCCTCACACCACACGACGGCGCAGCAAAGGTCCTGGGGCTTAGCACCACCGAAGAGTCGTTTCGCATTCGCGATCGTGTTGGCTACATGCCCGAAATGGATTCATACCTCTCTGGGCTTAGCGCAGTCGAGTTGTGTTGCTTTGCGGCCGAGCTAAGTGGTTTACCTAAGAACGAAGCGATGCAACGCGCTCATGCCGCTCTCTACTACGCGGGGCTCGAAGACAAGCGCTACTTGAAGGTAGAAGGCTACTCCACTGGGCTTAAGCAGCGCGTAAAGCTCGCCCAAGCGCTGGTGCACGATCCGGAGCTTCTCTTCCTTGACGAGCCGACCAACGGCCTTGACCCCCGAGCCCGCGACGAGATGCTGGAACTCATCATGGATCTGCCAAAAAAGCGCGGCTGCTCCATCGTGATTTCCACCCATCTTTTGCCTGATGTCGACCGCATTTGCGACCAAGTCATCATCATGCAGCAGGGCGAGCTCAAGTTCACTGGCACCATTGAATCGCTTCGAAACAGCGGTACTGGTGTCAATGAGCAAACCTTCGAATTGGAGATGCGCGATCCAACTGACGAGTTCGCGGAGCATTTGCGGGGCGCTGGCTGTGAGGTTGAGGATCGTCCTGGCTTGCGCATGGTTGTCACCGTGCCCGATGGCGATGACAGCAGTTTCTTGATGCGAGAAGCCATGGCATCTGGAGCCCAGTTGCGACACCTCGAAGTTCGATTGGAAACACTGGAAGAGGCATTTCTTCGAGTTGTTGGCGAAGAGCTCGTGCAAGAGGCGCCGGCAGCCAAGGGCGAGGAAGGCCTGGCATGAGCGAACGCAAGGCTGCGATTCACGATCTTGGCTACCAACGGTATGCTGGTGGCCGTCGCCCTCAAAGCACACGTTGGCAAGTCATCGTTCGCAACATGATGTCAATGTCGTGGAAGGGCTGGTGGCGCTACAAGATGCCCCTTGGCGCTGCGGTCGCAACCATGATCGGCATCGCTGTTGGCATCTACTTCTCGCGAAACGAAATCTTCGAAGCAGCCCCTGGAATGGGCGAACAGATTCGAACCATTGCCGATAGCCTAATCCCTCGCAGCTACACCTGGTTTGGCTACTCCTCACTGATCATTTGCCTCACGATCTTGGCTGGTACCATTTCGCGAGACCTCCAGGCGGGCGCCTTTGAGTTCTACTTCTCGCGGCCAGTGCGCCCTTTAGACTACGTCATCGGCAAGTTGGTCGGCGCCTCGATGCTTTTGGCTCCCATTCTCTTGCTTGGGCCGCTCTTGCTCACGGTCTATCGCATGGGTCTCACCGGTAGTGTCGATAAAGCGCTCGATACCATCTCATGGATTCCCCGAGCACTCATTGTTGGAATTGTCGCAACGTTGGTGCAAGCGAGCGTTGCTCTCGCGTTCGGTGCTCTCACCAACAGGCCACGTTATGCCGTCGTCGCCTATGCGGCATTCATCTTTCTCTTTGGCCCGATCATGTCTGGCATTGCGTTCGCTACGAAAATTCCTGAGATTGCCGCAATCTCCCCGAACTCCGCCATTCTCGGGCTTTCAAGCGGAGTCTTCGAAGTGGACTTTCTCTTTGGTGCCCCTGCCCCATCGCTCGGAGTTTCCATCGCAGCACTTCTGGGCTACATCGCTGCCTCCTTTCTACTCATCCTCTGGCGTGTTCGCCAAGCGCAACGCGCGGGCATGGGAGGTGGCTAGTGTCCAAACTCGCAATCGAGGCAGATGGCCTCAGCAAGTGGTACGGGCCAGTTCTCGGTGTTTCCGAAATCAGCTGGAGTGTAGGTGGCGGTGTTGTGGGGCTGCTGGGTCCCAATGGCGCTGGCAAGTCCACCTTCATGAAGATGGTCGTTGGCCTCATGCGTCCCTCGCGTGGCTCGATCAGGATTTTCGGAGATGACCCATTCACAACGACCCGCGCTCGAAGTCGCATTGCCTATGCTCCGGAGCACGAGACGGTATATGGCGAGCTCCTCGCAATCGAATTCGTGACATCAATGGCTAGGCTCTCCGGCGTCCCAAAGCCAAGACAAGCGGCCGAGAAAGCCCTCGTTGAGATGGGACTTGAGAAATCGATGGGCCGTATGCTGAAGGGCTTCTCGAAGGGCATGCGCCAGCGCGCAAAGCTCGCGACGTGCATCGTCCACGATCCGGATCTTGTCGTCTTGGACGAACCTCTAACAGGAATCGATCCTCTTGAGCGTCGGCGCATTGTGGACCGCGTTCGGCAAATGGCCAAGGATGGCAAAACTGTCCTCATCTCCAGCCACGTGCTTCACGAGGTCGAGGCAATCACCGAGGAAATCATGGTGATTTACCGTGGCCAAGTACTCGCAGAAGGCAACCTAAGAAAAATTCGCACTCTTGTCGACAAGCACCCTCACCGAATTAGGGTCGAATGCGGCGAGCCACGCAACTTGGCAAAGGCCATGGCAATGGCCGAGCACATCGTCAATCTCGAGTTTGGCCGTGATCATCTCATCGTCGAGACAGAGTCGCCCAACCTGTGCTACGACCTCATCACAGCCACCTGTCTAGAACAGAAAATTTCTCTGCGTTCACTAAGCAGTCCCGACAACAACTTGAGCGCCCTCTTTGACACACTTACCGGAGACCGTGCATGAGCGACGGCAAGGGCACGGCATATGCACCGAGCGGTGCGGGCGCGGTTGCAGCAATCGCGCAGCTCACGCTTACGCGCTTTCTCCGCTCGAAAATCATCTTTGTCGCTGGCGTTATTGCACTGCTCCCAATGATTCCACTGATTGTTACAAGCAGCCAGCACGATAATGCAGGGCGGCATTGGAAGGAATTCATCGAACTCACAGCCTTTGTGCAGTTGCTTGTCGCGTCATTGCTGACTGCACCAGTCATCGCTGAAGAAATCGATGACAAGACCTACGCCTATCTGTGGTCGCGCCCAATCCCACGCTGGGCAATTCTCGCAGGCAAACTGCTCGTTGGCTGCCTCATCAGCATCGCGATGATGTCAATCTGCTTAGTGCTCGGAAGCCGAGTCGCAAAGGTCGGCGACCCAGCAGCAATCGTGAGCGCCCTAGTTGGCATGGCTCTTGGGGTCGTGACAACGGGCTGCATGGCGTCGGCCTTTGGCACGCTTCTGCCCAAACATCCACTCGCAGCCTCCATTGGCTACTTTCTGGTGCTCGATCTTGGCATTGGTGCCATGCCGTTTGCCATTGCGCGATTCTCGGTCATGCACAATGTCGTTGCGCTCTCTGGGTATGGCCCCGATGCAAATACTGTCGTGGCGAGTGTGTTTTGGTTGCTGGGATTAGCGGCACTAAGCACGGCAAGCACCCTGCGCCGTCTTGCTCGCAAAGAACTCTCGACAGGGTCCTAGAACAACTCTTAGAACACGCTAGAGAAGTCCGGCCTTCGCCCTGGCTTGCCTCGCCCCACAAGCGACCACAAGCGCATCGGCTATGGACTCGAGCATGGCCACAAGCCTAGGCCACGGCCCAAGAATCGCCGCATCCAGTGCCCGACGATCGAGCATTCCAGCCTCCGCGGCGACATTGCGGACAGGTCGTCTTGCCAAGGGTTCGAATGCCGCGACAATGGCTTCGTGCTCTGGGTGCTTTCGAATGTCAATGACGGGAAGCTTGGCCACATCAGCTACGGTCCACTCCAACGCTCCCTGGCCCATGGACGCGCGCCCAAGCGACTCCAGCGCCAAAGACGTGCATGTCGCGTTGAGCAAGGCGGCGAGAAGTTGAGGCGTCACCATGTTCGGACCGTCGTGTGGACTCAGACTGTACATACGCTGATCGGCAACCATCGGAAAAGCGCTGTAAGGTTGTACGAAGCGCTCTGCATAGGCTTTGCAGAGAAAAACGTGGCCTGGGTGCGCACGCAAGGACCACCACGGCTTGCGATTGCGCAACGTGCCCCGCGATGCCGCACCAGAAAACCTCTCAAAATACCCCGCCAGCGCGGGGTGTTCAGCAAGATTGCAGGTTCGAGGAATCACCAGGGCAAACTGCTCCAGGTCATCGGCACCCACCGCAATGGTGCCCTGCCCCGAACGACCGCGCGCGGTCAGAAGAGGCTGCAAGAACTGGGAGTCCAATTTCCACTCAGTTGCCTGGGCCCGGCTGACGTAGAAAATCTCGTTGGCCCCCGACGTTATGCCTCGACGAACTTCGGCCAGTTCTCCAAGCGGAACCAGAGCATCGCCAGCCTCCGCTGCAAAGGAGAGCCACGCATCGGGTGCCCGAAGCGCGGCGGCCCAAGTATGCGGAAGGTTCCTTTCCGCCTCGCGCAGGGTGGCGATGTCTGCCAGCGAAGCGCCTTTGGCAAGTCGCGCTGCCGCTTGTCTCGTGCCACACGAAAGCCGTGCCAAGCGCACAGGCTTCGAGCTTGGCTTTGCATCAAATACTGCGATCACCGCGTGTATCGCGGCCTCAGCAAACCAGCGTTCCTTCGGCGCATCCACGACAAGACGAAGCGACGAAACGGTTTCGGCCAACGCCCAAAACTCCGCGCCATATCCCGCATCAAAGAACGCCGAAGACAAGACAAGTGCTGCAACCCCAGTCTCGCGCAGCTGTCCCAACAGACGCAGCACAAAGGGCGCTGCCAGGTCGCTCCTGCCGACCAAGGCCCGCACTGCTAGCTTGCCAAGCTGCGGCTGAGCGCGCAGTACACTTGCAACAATTGCCTCCTTGGCATCCGCCCCAACGCGCTCTTGGCGCACATAGGGAGGATTGCCAACAATCAGGTCGGCGCGCGGTAGGTTGAGAGCTTCAGCATCGAAGAAGTCTCCGTTGATAAGCGTTGCCCTCGGCACATGCGAGCGCGCCTCGGCAATCGCTAGCTCGTCAATATCGACGCCGTAGAGGTGATTCGCAGCGACTCCACGTCGTTCTGCGCCCCTAAGAAAAACTCCATCACCACAACTTGGATCCATCAACACATGGGGCGATGCCGTACCTTCAAGTGCGAGCGAAAGCGCTAGGTCGGCAACCGGCTCGGGGGTAAACCACTGCCCAAGTTGCTGCCGAGTTGGTCTACGAGAAGTCACCTTCGGCCAAGAGCGTATCAAGAGCGGCTTCGTCAATGTTGCCACCAGAGATCACAACAACAGTGGCTGTTGCGCCGTGCCAGTTTGCAGCCCCTGTTTGCAGTGCAGCGACAGGCACAGCTGCTGACGTTTCTGCAACCACGCCGCACTCGCGGAATAGGAATCGAACAGCACTCTCGATGCTCTCCTCACTAACGGTCACGATGCCCAGGCCGTGCTTTGCGACAATGGCATAGGTACGCTCACATACGGCGCCTTCACAACCCTCCGCGATGGTGTGCAATTTCTCATACTCACAGAGCGCGTGCCCAAGAGCAACGGAATCGTGCATTGCGCAGTTGTTGATTGGCTGGCACCCTACAACAGAAACGCCCATTGGCGACAACTCGTTCGCCAAGCCAGCGATGAGACCTCCGCCTCCCACCGGCACCAGAACTCTTCCGAGCGTCTCTCCGAGCGATTGCATCTGCTCGCGAATCTCGGCGCCGAGGCTGCCACCGTTTCCCCGAATCACGGCATCGTCATCGAAAGCCGAGACGAAGGTCGCGCCACGCTCCGCAGCAAGCTTACGGGCCAACGCTTCGGAAGTATCGTAATCCTTGCCTTGCACCAAGAGCTCCGCACCCAAGGCGAGCATCCGCTGTTGCTTGTTTTGTGGAGTGCGCTCGGGCACTACCACGGTGACGAAAACACCGGCCTCTCCACCCGCAAGCGCCAGTCCAGCGCCGTGATTGCCAGCAGAAGCGGTAACAACGCCAGCGTTGCGGGCCTCTGTGCCAAGTGCTGCGATGGCTTCGGTAGCACCGCGCAATTTGAAACTCCCGGTTCGCTGTAACGACTCGAGCTTGAGGAAGACGGTGGCACCAGGTGCTTCAAGCGCAGGGCAGCGCACCAGGGGCGTCTTACGGACGCTGCTCACTGCGCCGGGCCTGCGACAACTTCAGCGGCCAAGTCGTAGTCAGAACCATCGGTGACCGTTGCCTGAACCAGGTCGCCGATCTGCGCCTCGCAGTTTGAGAGATAGACGCTGCCGTCAATTTCTGGAGCCTGCCCATACCAGCGTCCTTGCATCAGATACTCACTCTCATCTGAAATGCCCTCGACAAGTACTTCAAGCGAATGGCCGACGCGAGCCTCGTTCTTAGCGCGCGAGACCTGGCGCTGCAGTTCCATGAGCTCGGCTTGGCGCTCAAGCTTGACCTCGTCGGGTACCCGGTGAGGCAACATTGCTGCCGTTGTGCCCTCCTCCGTCGAAAACGGAAAAGCGCCGACGTGATCGAGCTTGGCTTCCGTGATGAACTCGCAGAGCTTGGCAAAACTCTCATCGTCTTCGCCGGGGTGGCCAACGATGAACGTAGAGCGCAGCACAACGTCGTCGATTCGCGAACGCAGCCGTTCCAGCAGCTCGTAGGTAATCCGCGCGCTGTGACCGCGTCGCATCTTCTTGAGCATCTTCTCGTCAATATGCTGCAGCGGCACGTCAATGTACTTTGCCACAACACTTGAGTTAGCGATCACGTCGATGAGCTCGTCGGTGAACGCGCTCGGGTAGGTGTAGTGGAGCCGCACCCAGTGCAAGCCATCGATGCCCTCCAGAGCTGCAAGCAATTGGGCAAGGGTTGGCTTGTCGGAAAGGTCGACGCCATACCGGGTGAGGTCCTGCGCGATGAGATTGATTTCACGTGTGCCGGCCGCGCACAGGTCCTGTACTTCTTTGACCACCGAAGCAATGGTGCGTGAGCGCTGGGGCCCTCGCAGCTTCGGGATGATGCAAAACGCACAAGGACGGTCGCAGCCCTCCGCGATCTTGACATAGGCGGTGTGGCGGTAGCCCGTTATCACGCGCGGCGTATTGTGATCGTAGATGTATGCGGGAGTTTCCGAGACGCCAAGGATGGGCAGCTCTTTACGAGCACCCTTGTGATTAAGAACTTTTATGACCTCTCGAAAGTCACCCGAGCCGAACATGTGATCGATCTCGGGAATCTCTTTTGCGAGCTCTTCCGGGTAGCGCTGGCTCAGGCACCCTGTGACGACAAGCTCCTCGCAGCGACCCTCGCCTTTGTGGCCTGCCATCTCCAAAATGGTCTCGATGCTCTCTTCCTTGGCCGATTCGATGAAGCCGCAAGTGTTTACGACGATGACATCCGCCTCACCGGGCTCGGACACAATGCGGTGCCCTGCCGCGCCGGCGTCACCGAGCATGACCTCGCTGTCGACCCGGTTCTTGGGACAACCGAGGGACACGACATAGACCGACTTGCTACTCATCGGCGCGCAGTCTGCCCCTCGTGCCAAAGGCTGTCAATCGCTCTCTCGAGCCATGCGAACGCAGATGGGCTGCGGACAACCTCTCCCTTCGCGGCCATGCAGGTGAGCGTGTCTGGCAGTCAGAGCAAGAAGCACAATGCCAACAAAGCCAATACCGCCACATAGATACATGGCAGAAGAGGCTCCATAATAGCCCGCTATGGGTGAGAAGACGCCCATGGCAATACGACGGGCGATGCTCTCCATCGATAGCATCGTCGCGCGTCTTGCGGAATCGGTAATCTCCCGATTGAGGAGGGGCTTAACGAGCGGTGAGTAGAGACCATTGGCCACGGCCTGCACAGCCAACAGCCCCAGCGCCCACTGGCCCGAAATCTTATTGAGCAAGACGAAGCTAAGAGCGAGCGTCCCAAGCAGGCCCCACACCAGTGTTCTCTCACCGAAGCGCCGCCGCAAGATGTGCCCTTTGTGAGCAACAAACGTCGCGACCAGGTAGACCCCCGCGAAGACAAACCCTGTCTCAGCGATCCCAAATCCTCGGGCATCGAGGTATGGCTGGTAGAGGTAGATGGTTGCGCGCAGCAGCACAAAAACGACGGCAGAAAACGCGATAGCCCACAGAAGACGTTTGCTTCGCACAAGCTCGCGAGTCGCTTCGCCCATGTGTTGAAAGTACGAGCGCATTTCGACAGAGACCGAGGTTTCTTTGGCAACCGCTTGCACGCGTCCACAGCTCGCGGCAGATTCGTCGCGCATCGATAACGCGATAAGAAATGCACCAAGCCCAACGATGGCTGTGGCGACATAGGGAAGCGCGAGATCAATTTCGCCAAGCAAACCACCTGCGGCAAATGCGCCGGCGCTACCAGCCTGGTGCCAGGCGGAGGCCGTGCCCTCTCGCCGCGCATACTCATGGCTTCGGCCGTTGGCGGCAAGCATATCGTAGAGGTACGCGGAGTCAGCCCCAGAACAGAGCGACATCGAAACGGCCGCGAGAGTCTCGGCGATGGCAAAGACCAAGAGGTTGTGCGCAAAGTACGCGACGATGCCGGAGGCAACGAGCGCCAGTGAGCCAGCCATCATGCTCTGGCGGCGGCCAATCCGGTCGGCAAGCGCACCGGTGGGGATTTCCACCACAATGACGATCACGCTGTAAAGCGCGCTCAGCAGCATGATTTCGTCAAAACCAAGGCCACGCTCGGTCATGAAACGCCAGAAGATTGGCATCCACAAGTAGGAGGTTGCCAACAGGCGAAAGTAGTAGAAGAGCCGTAAATCGCGTGCCACGTGTACTACTGATCCAATACTAAGATGGCTTCCGCTGCGGCGATGCGGCCTTCAGCGTTTCCTTTTAGCAACGCAGAAGCCAGGGGAGTGACATCGACGTCCTCCTTCATGGACAGGAGGCTCTCTGCAGCGCCAACGCGAAGTGCTGTTAGCATAAGTTGTCGTTTGAGCGCAGGTATCGCGGCTCGATCCCCGAGCTTCGCGAGAGCGCCAGCTGCATCCACCACGTATTTGCCCTCTCCGAGTATTTCTAAGAGATACTCGCGGGCGAGAGCATCCCCGGCAAACCCCAGCCCCACCGCCGAGCGCATCCGATTCTCATCAGAAGATTTCGGACTCTCAAATGTGTCGCGCAAGACCTGAAGGCCTTTTTCATCGCCGAGGAGGGCTAGTACAGAGGCCGCACCCAAGCGGTGGGTTCGCACACCGAGCATTTGATGCAGTGCTTTGCGCCCCGAATCGTCACCAAGCTGAACAAGCCGTCGAGACGCATCGATCCGCACATCCCGTCGTCGACTCTCCAGCTCGCGCACCAAGTATTCGCGACCAGAAGTATCTCCAGCGAGTGCGAGTCCATACGCAATATCGATTCGGCTGAGATCACTTGTCTCGGTCTTGAGCAGCTCGGAGAGGGTGGCAACAGCCCCTTGGTGTTTGATGCGAGCCAGCGCCATGCCAGCAAGTCTCTTGAACCGCGGTGAGCCATCATTGAGTTGACCTTCGAGTTCTGCTATCGAGAGGGCGCGCAATTCCTCGGCACTTGGTGGTTTTTCCTGCTCCACATCCACAGCCTGGGCATCAGAGGACAATTCGGGAACAACCACGCTTGGCACCGAGTCCTGCCCAGCACTCACGCTGCTTGGCGACGAGGGCGACACCGACTGAACAACCGCGATGGCCATGCCGCCAACCATGATTGCGCCGGAAGCGAGCAGGACCCGCGTTCGCAGACTCGAGGAGATGCCGCGGGATGCCTCAGCGCGAAGAAGAGTGGGACTTTGAGGATCGGGTGGGAGTGGCGTTGGTACGGGGCCTGCGTCTGCAGCTTTGCTGGGCTTTGGGCTTTCGTCCTCGGCAGCCTCGGCCTTTGCCTCGATGGCCTTGCCCCTAGCTGGCGTTGGCTCTGGTGGCGTTGGCTCTGGTGGTTTGGCCGTTGGTGCGTCCGCGCAAGCCGCAGAGCAATAGGTCACAACCTTTGCGCCACGAATGCGGGCAACGGGCGCATGCGTCGGATCGAGAGCAGTATGACAACTTGGGCAGACGGGTGGCACGGGAATCCAGTGGGTAGGAACTTAGGGAAAGGCGAGAACAGCGTCTTCGCCATGCTGGCGAATCAAGGAGTCAATGTATGCAAGAGCCCGATCGCGACGCGACAGCAGGGCTTTGATTTCGGGGTCGCGCAGAAAAAAGTCGAACGGTTCAACATCGCGCTCAAGAGCTTGGCGAACTTCACTCTCTTCCAAGGTGCGCAGCCGTGCCACCAGAGAACGCGAAAAGGTCTGACAACGCTCAAAGTAGGTGCGGGCCTTTGGATGTCCATCAGGCCGGTCGCCAAACGAGAGCGTGTTGTCCATGAAGTAGAGCACCCGCTGATCCTCGCTCACTCGAGCATTGCCCCCTGACCATCGGTCGGGATTGCTGATAATGAAGTCAAAGAGCACCATGTTGCTGATTTGCTGAATGAGTGCCAAGTCTCGGTCGGGAATCTTTGCACCAACGGCGAGATAACGCTTCCACGAGACGATTCCTTCCATGGAATCGATTTCGAAACCATCGACTCTTCCGCGCTGGATTACCGGGATCCACCAGGACAACTCTCCAGTTACCCAGCCGTCTTTCTGAATCATCTCGGCCTTGAGGCGAGGGCGAAAGAAACGACTGTCGGGATGTAGAGCACCGAGAATTTCTGAGAGCTGAAACCGACGGCCAATTGCGGGCGGAACCGAGCTAAGTCCGAGTAGCCGGTTGATTCGAAACGCAACAACCTCCCGCCTAGGCACTGACTGCCAGTTGGTCTGCCTCGGCTTGAACGCTGCACGAGCACCGTTCTCAAAATCGATTCGCAGCGAGATTGAGGAGCCGCCTTTGTTGAACTTGACCTCAGTGATTGGCGAATCGCGCAGTGGCGCCAGCAGGACATCATCGGCCACCCCCAAGAACATGGTTGGCGTTTCAACCGGAACCTCAAGCTCGGTGTGCTTCGTGATTGGCGTCGCTGGACGAACACGCACAGGTGCCGGCGAGGGCAACTCGGTCGCTGCTTGGGCTTCTTGTGCAAGGCCCTCTCGCACCACTTCGCTCGCCCACAATCCCCCCACGACGAGACCGGAGGCCACGGTTCCCCCCATCACGAGTTCGAGAGCAATGCAGGTACGAAGTCGCACTACTGCAAGGTATCACGCGGCTTTCCGCGGTTTCAAAAAACTGGTTCGCACACAAGGCCTCTACATGAGGGGTCATAGAAGCGCTTCAATGGCTTTCTCCAGGTCACGCTTCAGCTGTGCGGTGGTTCCCATGCCGCGATGCACCCAACGCACGGTTCCCTCTCGACCAATGATCAACATGTGGGGAATGGTGTTGACTTTGTAGAGCGATGAGGCCACGCCTGTATCGCTCACAAGTTCGACCGATGGTGCCAGCCGATTCGCCATGTTCCGGGCCTTCTGCGCAGCTCGCGTGCCCTCGGTGTTTATCGAAATGACACGAATGCCCTGGTCTGCGTAGGTTTGTGCGATTCCATTGAGTACGGGCATCGAAGCCTTGCAGGGGCCGCACCAGGTCGCCCAAAAGTCGAGCACCAGAATGTCACCCTGGTGTTCTGAAAGCGTGAAATCGGGCCCTAGCTCGCCGCTTGCCGCAACCGTGGGAATCGAAAAATCCGGCGCAGGCTCGCCCTCATGAACAGGGCGAAGGCTCTGGCAATCGCGCACGGCAGCACCACCATTGAGTAGCAGCAGGGCTCCAAGAATCCCAGCAACTGCCCAGCCTGCGCGAATCGAGCGTTTCACTTCAGTCATTTGTGGTGTCTTTCGTGTCCAAAGCCCGACTGCGAGTTTGCATGAAGGCGAGCACCATGACCCCAGCCGACCAAGAGTAGCCCACAACCACACTCGCGGTGTGCAGGTCGAAACCCGTGTAGGGCAGCACAGCGTGCGCCAAAGCATGCACCAACTCGATGACAACCAGAGGCGTGAGTGCCACACACACGAGATCAAAGTCGCTGGCAATCCTGCGGCGCCGGCCTGCGAGAACTGTCAAGACAACACTGCTCACCAAGAGCAAGATGATCGGCATGATGAGGTGTTCCCGAGCCCCAACCATCAGCACGGTAAGAGCTCCCCGAAAGTCGCCATCGCCCACCATCCAGCCCGCCATCGCAAAGAGCTCAGTCTTGAGGACGACCACTGCCAAGAGCAGAAGTACCGTGATGTCGCTCGAAGAGCGCCCCTGCCCTTCTGGACTGTCGGAGGCTGCAAGTGCCAAGCGAGGCGCGGCCAATGCAGCGCCAATTCGCACGAGCCAGCGACCTAGCGCTTTTTCACTTTCTACCGCCACGACGCACATTCGCTAACTTGCGAGCCTGCGCAGAGAGGGCGCTGGGGATGCTTCGCGATCGAGCCATGGCGTTGAGGTCTTTGGCCCGCAGATGGGGAAGGAGTCGCATGGCGGCTGGTAGGGGGCATTTCGGGTTGTTCACCAGGGCAAGTTTGATGTGGTAGAGCTTCGTCCACTCTTTTCGGCTAGCGATATACGCTATTACGTCCTCCGACAGCGCAGTGTTACTGGCATATCCCGCTGCTTCGTTTTCTTTTACCGAAGGCGACTTAATCACCGCCAATGCGATCATTTTCTTAGGATCTTTAATGAGTTGCGCGCGTTCAAACTTGTTGCCGATGGTCGCTATCCGGATCTTTTCCGAGATGCTCTTGTCCCGCAACAGCACCTCTGCCTCCTCCTCGCTCTCGGGCTCCTTCTCAGTTTCCGTCTGGAGCGTGAGAAATTCCTCATCCGCTGTCCGCTCTTCCGCCGGGGCCTCCGCTGGGCGCTCCTTCTCGGTTTGCAGAACACCACGCGCCACTTCATCCCAGGCGGCAATGCCCGGAACCTTGAGCTTGTGGCGAACCGCAAGCTCTACGACTCGATCCACTGTCGACATCCGCGCGTGCGCATTGGTGTAGATCGCCGCGATAATTTCTGTGCAGCGGAGAATGCGCTGTTGGTTTTCGGCGATTAGGTCAACCTGCTTCTCAGTGGCGGTGCCTGCAAGCTTGGCAATCGTTGTGTCATCACTGCTCTGGTTGAGGATGACTGTGTCAACGAGCTCAGCGCGACACTCAGCCTTTGTCACAAAGTAGTCAATCACTCGCGCATCGAGGCGGGCATCGGAAAGCGCCCCAACCAAGATGTTCTGGGGCAGAGACTTGGCAGAGTTCTGAGCGGACGCCTGAATCTTGGCATCGGGCACTACACTCAGTTGGTAGAGCACCGAGACAAGATCCACAGGGTTGGCAAGCGGTGCCATGCCGCGTGCCGCCATCATCTTACTGGGACCGGAGGATAGTGCACGTTGGGCGTCTGAACTCAAAGTCGCCTCATCGAGTGGGCTGTGCTGCATGGTGCCTCTACCTACCTATTGTCCATCTTGGTGTTTCGCTCAAAAAGAAGTTTCAGTCCCCGCAACGTTAGCATCCGGTCGTAGGAATCGATGCAATTGCTTTGCTTCGTGATTAGCCCAGCCAGACCACCGGTGGCAATGCATGCGCAAGGAAAGCCTACCTCCTCGCGGATTTGTGTGACCATCGAGTCAACCATGCCGCAGTAGCCGTAGAACAGGCCACTCTGCATGCTCGCTTCTGTGTTGCGCCCAACAACGCTCTTGGGTCGCGCAATTTGCACTTTGGGCAGTTTCGATGCGCGCTCGTATAGTGCCTGCGAACTCACTTCGACCCCTGGAGCGATGGCTCCGCCCAAGTACTCACCTTTGGGCGTGACAACATCCCACGTTGTGGCTGTGCCAAAGTCCACGACGACGCATCCAGAACCGACTGTCTCGTATGCCGCAACAGCATTCACAATTCGATCCGCGCCGACTTCTCGGGGATTCTCGTAGAGAATTGGCATTCCGGTTTTGAGTCCAGGACCGACAACCAGCAGCTCAAGGCTAAGGTGGCGCTGGCAAAACTTGCGAAGGCCAAAGAGTGTTGGCGGCACCACCGATGAAGCAATGGCGGATGCAATCTCCGACATTTCAAGGCCCTCGAGCTCCATCAGCTGCCGCAAGACGATGGCGTACTCATCTGCGGTGCGATTTCCATTGGTCTCAACCCGCCATTGCGCTCGCAGGGCGTCTTCGCTGGCGTTGCCGATTTCGTACAGGCCGAGCACGGTGTTGGTGTTGCCAACGTCAATGACAAGGAGCAATTTCATAGGTGCAGGCCATGGTAACGCACTTCCTGGGCCTCTCTGCCAGAAGAAGCCAGCATCTCGATTGGGAAAAAGCGTTGACCATCGCATGTCACGCGCACGGCAACACATAGTAACGTTGTGCACCCGTGGCGAAGCTATCGATTCAAACCGCATGGGTTACACCTATGCTGCTTCTCGGCAGCGTGGCAGTCGCACTAACCGGCGGGGTCTACACACTCGATCACTTTGTCACGAGCGGAGACGGCAGCCCGGTTTCGCACTACTTGAACTTTAGCCCGGAGGCTGTGTCCAACTCCATTGGTGTTCTCTCGAGCATCATCGCTGCAGTGCTCGGCATCATCCTGACGGTCGTTTCCATTGTTGTCCAACTCTCGGCAACTCGATACACCCCCGCCGTCACCGAGATGTTCTTTCGAGACCGCACAAACATGCTGGTCATGGGCCTCTATGTTGTCGGTTGTGTCATGGGCTTTTGGATCGCCTTTGGAGTCAACGATGACTGGGTCCCCAGGATTTCTCTCATTGCGATGCTCAGCGTGGCAACTCTGGGCTTCCTACTCATGGCGCCCTACTTTGCCTACGTCTTTCGGCTGCTCTCGCCCCACTCGATCGTCTCGCGCATTGAAGCAACGGCGCGACGAGCTGCCATTGGCGATGGTGGTGAGTTGCCGTCGGGAAACACCGAAGAGCGTCAACAGCTGGTATTGGCGATGAGCGAACAACTCTCAGACATCGCAATCAACTCAATTTCCCAGAAGGACAAGATCATCGCGATCGCCTGCGTCGATGCGCTCAGGGACATGAGCACTACCTATTTGGCGGAGAAGAAAAACCTCGATGACGATTGGTTCAAGCTGAGCCGCAGTGTTCGCCACAACCCCGACTTTGGCTCGATGGACAAAGATGCGGTGATTGACCTTGAGTCTCATCGAACCTGGGTGGAGTTCAAGGTGCTTCGCCAATACCAGAGCATCTACACCGAAGCCCTTGGTTCGATGCGACACCTAAACTATGTGGTGGCAATCAACACCAGGCTCATCGCTGAAAAGGCGCTGCACACAGGCAACACCGAGGCGCTCGCACTCACAATCAAGTTCTTCAACACCTACCTGCGAGCCACGCTCAATAACAACGATGTTCGAACGGCCTACACAATTCTCAACCAGTATCGATTGGTCGCCGAGTCGACCCTGCGCGCGGGTGAAGGGGCAACGGCCCTCGCAATTGTCGAGCACCTCAAGTACTACGCGCATCTGAGCTACAACAAGAAGCTTGGCTTTGTGACAGAAACCGTCGCATACGATGTGGGCATGATTTGCGAAGTCGCTCACGAGATTGGCAGCGACTCCGAATCCGACATTCTCAAGATTCTTCTCGAAGTCGATCCCACCACCTCTGAGGGCGATGTCCAAGAGGCAAGCCTTCGCGGTGTGCGCAAAGCACAACTCAAGCTCGCAACCTACTACCTAGAATCCGACTCAGAAGCCCTTGCCAAGCTCGTATGGGAAGACATGCGCAACGAAAACGTCGATCGCATGCGCTCAATTCGCGACGAACTGCTCTCGATTGAGTCCAAAGAATTCTGGGAAGTATCCGATCGTGGAGGCAATTTCGACTATCTGGAGCCGGGACGGAAAGAGATGCTCAAGGTCTTTTTTAGCTGGTTCCGGCAGGTATCTGGCGCCATGAAGACGGTAAGCTTGGATGCCCCGGCTGAGGGCGGCGGAACGTCCTAAGACTCGCCACAAAGCAAAGGCAAACAAAGACCATGATTCGATCTGTATCTCACCTTTTTTCGGTCTCACTTCTACTCTCGGTCTCACTTCTATCCGGAACCCTGCTTCTCGCCTGTGGTGGTGGTGGAGCGACTGGACCTACCAGCCTGCGGTATCACTTCGACGAAGTGCACATTGCGCAGTTCTCGTTGGAAGAGAAATCCACTGTTCTGAGCGCGCAAAACGACTACCAACGAGCGCGCGCAGAACAAATGAAGGCAGAGTCAGAACTCAAGGAGAGCAAGACACAACTTCAGGTCGCCAAGAACGAGCGAAAACAGGCGATGCTTGCCGAAAAGAGCGCTGCGCAAGAGAAGAAGGCTGCCAATGACAGCGGTGACATGAACCGCACAAACCGCGCAACGAAGGACCAGCGAGTTGCGGAACTTGAGCGGCGGGCAGCCGACGATAAGGTCACCTACATTGGGCGTCACAGAAAATATCTTAAGAAGCTGGTCCGCTACCGCCAGGAAGAGACCTATCACCGGGAAGCGCGCTACGAGTACGAGAAAGCGAAGCTCGGCCAGGCAAAGAACATCGCTCCCAAGGGCATCAACTACGATAACTACAAAGGCCAAGCCGACAAACGCAGCCGCCGGGCGCAGGAGGCGAAGCTCGCAAGTGAGCAGGCCAAGCAAAAGTCGCTCGCATCCGAGAAGGTTTGGAAAGGTCGCCTTCAGGAAGTGCAACAAGCCAAAGGCGGCCCATCTAACACCCCAGAGACAACCGACGAACGTTCAGAGAATTAGCCGCTAGCACCTCTCGATGTCCACACTGGAACCAGAAGTTGAGGCCTCGCCGGCTGCCCCCAAGCCCCGCATCCTCGTCGTTGACGATGAGCAGGTGATTCGTGACATCCTATGTGAGTTTCTTGCCTTGGAAGGCTACGACGTAGCCAACGTTGGAGATGGTGACGAGGCGATCGCCGAGCTGCGCATCCGCCAATACGACATCGTCATCACCGACCTCAAAATGCCTCGAGTGAGTGGCATCCAGCTCCTCGAGAAAATCAGCGCCGAAAACATCGATGTCATAACCGTGATCATGACCGGCTTCGGCACAGTCGAAACTGCGATCGAAGCGATGAAGAAGGGCGCGTATGACTACGTACTCAAGCCGTTCAAAGTCGAGGAGGTGGTTCGTATCATCAAGCGCGGGCTTGAGCGGCAACGTCTAAAGGCAGAGAACTTCCGACTGCGCGAGGCGCTCACGCTCTATCGAGTCTCAGAGGCAATGGCGACCAGCCTCGAGATCGACCAGGTACTCGACGTAATCCTGCGCGCGACTCTCGATGAGAGTGGTGGCGAAGTGGCTACGTTACACCTGCAGGATCCAGCGACCGGCAGCTACGTCGAGCGGATTAAGCGCACCCAGGACGACATCGAGCCTGTCATCGACAGCCACATGCCAAACCTCGAGCTGACCATTTTGCAGAGCCACCTTGAGCTCGGAAAACCGATCTTGGCTCAGGGCGATTCGGCTTTGCGCTTCTTCACCTCAACTTCGAGTGAGCGACCGTTGCACTCCTTTGTTGCTGTGCCGTTGCAAGTCGCTGGTCGCCTGATTGGAATGCTAAACGTCTTCTCCTTCTCGGTGGCTAAGAGTTTTGATGAGGGCGCCCGAAAAATGCTTTCGGTGCTAGCTTCACGAGCCGCCTCTGCCATTGACAATGCACGACTCTATGACGACTTGCTCGAGCGCAACGACGAGCTTCGAAAAGCGAATCACAACCTCGAGAACAACTACCAGCACACGGTCATGGGGTTCGCACAAGCCCTCGAAGAAAGCGACCGCTATACACGTGGACACTCGGAGCGAGTTTCTGGGTATGCGGGACTCTTGGCTGAGAAGCTCGGCATGGGCCCCACCGAGGTTCGCACGATTGTGCAAGCCGGCCTCATGCATGACATCGGCAAGATTGGCATTCGCTATGACATGCTCAACAAGCCAGGTCGCCTGACCAAAGACGAAATCACCATCTTTCGCGAACACCCCAACAAGGGTCGGCGCATCATGGCTCCCATTCCTTGCATGCAGAACCTTATTGATGCAG
Source organism: Kofleriaceae bacterium (assembly GCA_024762925.1). GTDB lineage: Bacteria > Myxococcota_A > Polyangia > Haliangiales > Haliangiaceae > NORP324. The sequence goes on from JANTGM010000004.1 coordinate 111,825, forward strand.
CTTGGTGCCACCACGAGTGGTTCGATGGCGCAGGCTATCCGCGAAATCTCAGTGGTCAAGACATCCCAATTCAAGGGCGAATTGTGTCCATCGCCGATGCATACGATGCAATGACTAGCGACCGTGCTTACCGTAAGGCCCTGCCCCATGCAGTAGCAATCAAGGAGCTGCTGCGCTGCTCAGGTACGCAGTTCGATCCAGAGCTCGCCAAGACCTTCATCGCGGTGATGGAGGAGTATCGCAAGACGGCCCGCGAGGCAGGACACTTCGATCTGGTCCCTGCGTAGTCCAACCAACGGCCTAGTGCGTGACTCCCTTCGCGCGCCCTGCCAGCGAACAAGCTTGCCAGCAAACGAACTCTCTTCGCGATCCCATCGCAGTCTCTCTGGATCATGCTCTAGAGACATGATCAGGAATGTAGAGTTTGGGATCGACGTGGCGGCTCGTTTTCTGGCGAGGTGGGAAGAGGGAGTTTGCTGGGGCAAGCGACCGAGGAACAACGAAGAAGACTGGCTGAGCCAGTGTCCTGCGGGCGAGAAGACGAGTGAGCGCGTTCTATATTCATGAATCGCGCACTAGAGGGCTCGCAGAACTTCGGCAAATTGCCGGTGGCCATCGACGTGCATCATGTGCCCTGCTCCTCGCAAGATGCGAAGTTCAGAGCCTGGAATGGCGGCGTGAAGCGATTCGAGTGTTGCACGATAGAAGCTAGAAGACCGCTCCCCACCCAAGAGTCGCACCTTCTTGCCGCGAAGCTGCCCTGAGAGTTCTTCGTATCGTGGGCGATAGCGAGAGAGAGCGCCCATATCGGCACGTATTTGCGCATGCGCCGCCATCGAGCGTTGACGATAGACCTTTGGCATTCGGTCAAATGCGACATTCCCCAAGACGGATCGCAAGAAAAACTCTGAGGCTGCAGGACCGCCGCTTTCTTGGGCGATAGCGTCAAAGCGGCAAGCGAATCCATCGGGAACAGGAGCCAGATAGTCGCTCTCTGCAAGTGGTGGCTCGCACAAGACCAAACCTTCCACCAAGTCAGGATAGCGCCGAGCCAAATCCAGAGCCACAACGGCTCCAAAGCTCGAGCCCACGACCGCGCTTGGCCCCATGACCTCAGCACGAAGAATCTCCGCAGCGTCATCCGCATGCCTCTCGACCGTATACCCTGCGGTGGCACACCGATCATAGGCGAGCATGCAGAAGTCCTTGGCAAGGCCAGCGAACTGCACTGTCCACGTCGTGTAATCGGTGGCGCTACCGTGAATCATCAAGAGCGTGCGCCGAGGGCCTCTCTCCGGGCCCGAGCCTCTGTGATGCACTTCAATCGTCACGGGTGCATCCTAGGGCTCTGGTGGCCCGTATTCAAACCAGCCGGTCCGGCCCTGGTCGGTGGTAGCCTGGCGCCGTGGCACTAAGCGAAAAAATCGGCCTAGGTCGCCCAGAGCTTCGGGCATGGGCGCTCTATGACTGGGCAAATTCGGCATTTGTAACGGTCATCGTCACTGCGATCTTTCCCGGCTATTACGCCAAAGTTGCCAATGCGAGCGATGTCGCGCTCAACCCATCCATTGCAACCGAGCGATTGGCGATTACCACCACGATTGCGCTCGCCATCATTGCCGTTCTGGCGCCGATTCTTGGCGCAGTTGCCGACACCGCCCCCGTCAAGAAGAAGTTCCTCGCCTTCTTCATGGCGCTCGGCGTGGGCGCGACACTGGGCATGGTGACACTTGGCCCTGACCGTTGGATCTTGGCCAGTGTGCTCTTCGGCCTCGGCAACATTGGCGCCATGGGTAGCTTTGTCTTTTACGACTCGCTCCTACCGCACATCGCTGACCACGATGAAGTCGATACGGTTTCGACAGCGGGCTATGCGCTTGGCTACATCTCTGGCGGCATTGTGCTTCTCTTGTGCATTCAGCTCATCAAGCATCCAGACACTGTCGGACTTGCGGATGCAGAAGTTGCAAGTCGCGTGAGCTTCGTCCTCGTAGCGCTTTGGTGGGTTGCCTTTGCGATTCCCCTATTCCAAAGAGTTCCCGAACCCAAGATTTCCCGTCCAGCCTCACAAACCACGACCGCCGTTATTCGCAACAGTCTCGCTGGCCTCAAAGAGACGTTTGCAGAGCTTCGCAAGTACAAACAGGCCAGTATCTTCTTGCTCGCATTCCTAATCTACAACGACGGTGTCGGCACAATCATTCGATTTGCGGTTATGTATGGCGAAGAGATCAAGCTCGATACTGCAGCCATGATCACTGCCATCGTGTTGGTACAATTCGTAGGTATTCCCGCGACCTTTGCCTTTGGGCAGGTGGCATCGAAGTTCAGCGCCAAGACATCCATCTACATCTGTCTAGTCGTTTATTCGGGCGTAAGCGTACTCGGCTATTTCATGACTACAACCGCGCACTTCTTTATGCTTGCCGGACTCGTAGGACTTGTGCAAGGAGGCGTGCAAGCACTTAGCCGATCACTTTTCTCCACCTTGATACCACCGAGCAAGTCATCAGAGTTTTTCGGACTCTTCGCCGTCTTTGAGAAATTCGCAGGAATTCTGGGTCCGGCGATCTTCGCCACCATGATTTCCGTGGCCGGCTCATCGCGCCCTGCCATCCTTGCGATCATCCTCTTCTTTGCAGTCGGCGCCCTGATCCTGAGCCGAGTCAACGTCGCCCAAGGGCAGCGTCAAGCGCGTGAAAGCGTTGCTGAATAACAGTCACGCAGCAGTCCTTGAATCGGCGCCGATCTCGCCAGTAAGCCACTGATATCAAAGACTTCTTAGTGGGATCCACGCATTGTGGAATGGGCCTCGGGTGGGCTATAGAAGCCGCCTCTAAGCGACTGCAATCAAAGCAGAAGCCAGAGTGACGGAGCCGCCAAGCAGGCTTCAGAGTCCAGTCAGTACCAGGCAAGATTTTATGACCGATATTCTCGATAAGAACGTCCACCCCATCGCCATCGAGCAAGAGATGCGCCACTCGTTTTTGGCGTACGCCATGAGCGTGATTGTATCGCGCGCTCTGCCCGACGCACGCGATGGTCTCAAGCCCGTGCACCGTCGCATTCTCTTTGCGCAGAAAGGCCTTTCCAACCTGTGGAATCGCCCCTACCTAAAGTGTGCGCGCATCGTCGGTGACGTTATCGGTAAGTACCACCCACACGGGGACTCTGCGGTCTACGACGCAATGGTGCGCATGGCACAGGACTTTTCGATGCGCTACATGCTCGTCGACGGACAGGGAAACTTCGGCTCAATCGACGGCGACCCACCGGCCGCTATGCGTTACACAGAGTGCCGCATGAATCGCATCGCCTCGGAGATGCTCGCCGACCTCGAAAAAGAGACTGTCGATCATCAACCGAACTACGATGATAAGGAAATGGAACCCACGGTGTTGCCCACCAAGGTTCCCAACCTCCTCATCAACGGCTCGTCCGGTATTGCGGTTGGTATGGCGACGAACATTCCGCCACACAATCTTGGCGAAGTCATCGATGCCACCCTGGCCATTATTGAAGACCCCAGCCTCACCCTCGACGATTTGAACAAGATTGTTCTGGGACCAGATTTCCCAACGGGCGGTTTCATTCAAGGTCGCAACGGAATTCGTCTTGCCCAGCAGACAGGCCGCGGCACGGTCACCATGCGTGGCAAGGTGCACCTCGAGGAATTCAAGAAGGACCGCACGGCGATTATCGTCACCGAGGTCCCGTACATGGTCAACAAGGCCAACTGGATTGAAAAGACCGCGCATATGGTGCGGGACAAGAAGCTCACCGGCATCTCCGACATTCGCGACGAAAGTGATCGCAATGGCATTCGAGTTGTCTTCGAGCTCAAGCGCGACGCCAATGATCAGGTCGTCCTCAACAGCCTCTACAAGTCGACGCAGTTGCAAACCAACTTCAGCATCAACACCCTGGCTATTGTGCATGGCCGGCCAAAACGCCTCGACCTGCGCGAGTGCCTCGACGTCTTTGTTGAGCATCGCCGTGAAGTCGTCACACGGCGCAGCCTTTTCGACCTGCGCAAGGCTCGCGAGCGACGTGAAATCGTCGAGGGCTTGGGCTTGGCGACGATGCAGATTGACCGAGTGATTGCCATCATTCGATCGTCCAAAGACACTGATGAAGCAAAGGCTCGACTCATTCTTGAGAAAATGTCTGGTCTCGATGGATTCTTGGAAAGAGCTGGTCGCCCCGAAGAGGAAGTGACAGTTGCCCGCGAAGCAGGCTTCGTCTTCTTGAGCGAGCGGCAAGCACAGGCCATCCTCGATATGCGCCTTGGCCGTCTCACCGGTCTTGAGCGAGAGAAGCTCGAGGCTGAGTACAAGGAACTCTGGGCAACCACCGACTACCTTGAGGGCCTCTTAGCCGACGAAGCCAAGCTCATGGCGTGCATTGTCGAAGAGCTTCGCGACATTCGCGAGAACTACGCTGACGAGCGCCGCACCCAGATTGTGGATGCGGAGGGCGAAATCCTTCATGAAGAACTCATCGATGTAGAAGAGATGGTCGTCACGCGCACACACCTTGGCTACGTCAAGCGTACGCCTCTGAGCGAGTATCAAGCACAGAGCCGCGGTGGCCGCGGAATAAAAGGAGCGAGTAGTGGCGGTGACGATGACTTCGTTGTCGACCTCTTTGCGGCGAATACGCACGACTACATCTTGCTCTTCACAAGCTATGGTCGCGCCTATCTCAAGAAGGTGTACGAGCTGCCTGCCGGTTCACGCACCGCCAAGGGCAAGCCGTTCGTAAACGTCATCGACCTCCAAGACGGTGAGCGTGTCGTAGGCATGCAAACCATTCGCGGCAACGAATTCGCGGGCAAGTTTGTCTTCATGGCAACTCGCAACGGAACCGTGAAGAAAACCGATGCGACGGCCTTTGACAGCATTCGCTCCTCGGGCATTCGGGCCATTGGCATCGCTGATGGCGATAGGCTTGTCGACGTTCGCCTCACCGACGGTAATATGGACATGCTCATCAGCACCAAGAACGGCTTGGCCGCGCGTTTCCAAGAGGAACAAGTCCGCGTCATGGGTCGCGACGCTCGAGGTGTTCGCGGTATCCGACTCCGCGAAGGGGATGAGGTCGTTGGCATGGTCGCAATAACACCGGAGTCGGGAGAGAGCCTGGTTACGGTGTGCGAACGAGGCTATGGCAAGCGAACTCTCGTCTCCGAGTTCTCTGCGAAAGGACGTGGCGGCAAAGGAATGATCGCCATTAAGACCTCAAGCAGAAATGGCTCAGTAACGGGCATTCGTCTCGCCGGCGAGGAGGACCACCTCATCCTGATTTCGAACAAGGGCAAGCTCATCCGCATGCGTGCCTCTGAGCTCTCCATGCAAGGACGCAACACCCAAGGAGTTCGTGTGATGCGTCTCGATGAGGATGAGATTGTTGCGTCCATTGAACGACTCGCTGAGCCCGACGAGGATGAGACTGAGACAAGTTCTGAGTTGGCCGCTCCAGACGCTGCTCCAGACGCTGCTCCAGACGCTGCTCCAGACGCTGTGCCAGCGGATGCCCCTGAGGCAATGGGTGACGAAACCGTCCCTGTCGACATGAACGAGGTCGTCGCATCGATGAACGAAGCTGGCGATGAAGAAGACAAATCCGAGAGCGAAGAGGAAGAGGAATAACGATGAACACCAAAACCTCAGAAGCGCTCTTTGCTCGCGCCAATGCTGTCATTCCCGGAGGAGTCAATTCTCCCGTGCGTGCCTGTAGCTCTGTAGGCGCCCCACCCGTCTTCATCACCCATGGAGATGGCTGCAACATCTATAGTGCTGACGGTGATCGCTACATCGATCTCATTGGTTCATGGGGCCCACTGGTGCTGGGGCATGCTCACAAAGATGTTCTCGATGCGATCAAAGAAACGCTCAACCAGGGAACCTCCTTCGGCGCCCCAACCAGCGTTGAAGTGGAGTTTGCTGAGGTACTCTGCGAAGCACTTCCATCCGTCGAGAAGGTCCGCGCGGTAAACTCTGGCACCGAAGCGACCATGACTGCGGTTCGTCTCGCTCGTGGATTCACCGGGCGAAACAAACTCATCAAGATCGACGGCGGCTACCACGGTCATGCAGACTTTCTCTTAGTTGCCGCAGGGTCCGGAGCAGCCACGCTCGGCATTCCCGGTTCAGCTGGAGTTAGTGAAGGCGCGGCCCAGGACACGGTATTGGTTCCCTACAACGACCTTCCGGCCCTCGAGAGAGTCTTCGAGGAAATCGGTGACCAAGTAGCCGCGATCATCATCGAGCCGGTTGCTGGCAATATGGGCGTGGTGCCTCCACAAGATGGCTACCTGCAAGGTATTCGCGAGCTCACGACAAAACACGGCGCCCTCTTCATCATGGACGAGGTCATGACGAGCTTTCGCGTCGCATATGGCTGCGCCCAAGGACTCTACGATGTGAAACCCGACCTCACCTGCCTAGGCAAGATCGTCGGTGGAGGGTTGCCGCTCGCAGCATTTGGCGGACGCGCCGACATCATGGACACACTGGCTCCTGTTGGGCCGGTCTACCAAGCTGGCACGCTCAGCGGAAATCCGCTTGCTGTGACGGCGGGACTCAAGACCCTCGACCTACTGAGGCGCCCTCAGACGTATGAGCGTCTGGAGGAGTTGGGTGCGCGTCTGGAAGCTGGCTTACTCGCAGCCGCTGCCTCTGCGGGCATTCCTGCGTGCATCAATCGAGTGGGTTCGATGCAGACGCTCTTCTTCCAAGATGGCCCCGTTCGCAACTACGACGACGCGAAGAAATCCGATACCGAGCGCTTCGCCAAGTACTTCCGGGCCATGCGGGAGCGCGGGATCTTCCTGCCCCCATCCCAGTTCGAAGCCATGTTTTTATCTCTGGCCCACGGCGATGAGGAGGTTGATGAGATCATCGCTGCAGCCCAAGAATCTATGGCCTCTTTGTGATTGACGGTGCCTGTTGACGGCAAAGTCTGAGCGTGTTACCAGGACCCCGCTCTAAGGCACTTTGCGAATAGATACCGAGCAGTTCCGTGACTTCCACGTCCACATCAGCGACCCACGCACCGGCCAAAATCGCGGCTGGTGGGGCAACGCGTTCCAAGGACCGACCAAGCCCCTTCTTTGAGGCGGCGAAAGTGTCCTCAGTTGGGCTTGAGATGGGCGTCGCAACAGGCATCGGTTGGGGCTTTGGGTACTGGCTCGATGGGAAGTACGACACAGGCCCATGGCTCATGCTTGTCGGTCTGCTGTTTGGAATTGCTGCGGGCTTCAATGGCCTGATTCGAACGACCCGCCAAGTGAATGCCAACGCAGCGCGAGACGCAGCCAACGTGGAGGCAAAGTAATGGATCCCTCCGCACTCTCCCGCATCGAGAAGCTCAACTACGCATTGGGCTTGGCACTGGTGCTCATCTGCGCGGGTCTCGCGACAACACACTTCACCCTCGGTGTTCTCACCGGTGTGGTTCTCACATGCATCAACTTCAGCTTGGTCCGCATGCTCGTAGAAAAGCTTCTTGCTGGTGGGCCTGACAAACAGGGGCGCACAGCAATCCTCTTTGTCCCGAAGATGTCGGGGCTCATTCTCGCCGCCGCACTGGCGGTATTTCTCTTGCCGATTTCCCCCATTGGATTGGGGATCGGTTTTTCGGTTTTCCTAGTGTCGATCATGGTCGAGAGCATTCGCTTCATGACCGGCGCTGCGCTATTGGGCTAGAAGAAGCATGGGCGAACACGGTTCCTGGACAGATTTCCTCTTAGAGCTACCCGCATTTCGCGAAATCTGGGGCAACGCTGACAATGCTCTGAGTCGTAAGTGGGAAGGCCTCATGTTTGGCAGCACCCACTTCACGCTGACTCACGTTCTGTGGGCCATCATTGTGGTTGCCATCGTTATCTTTGGCGCGCTCAAGTTCAACGCCAGCGTGAAGAAGAAGGACGGCATGATTCCTCCCAAGGGATTTGGCTTCCGCACCTTCTTCGAAATGATTGTCGACGGAACGTACGGAATGATGGTTCAGGTCATGGGCGAAAAGGGTGCAAAGCAGCACCTTCCTCTCATTGGCTCTCTCGCCTTCTTTATTTTCTTTTCCAACATCATGGCGCTCATCCCAGGCTTTGGTGTTCCAACAACCACGCTCAAGACCAATATTGGCATTGCCCTCTTGGTGTTCCTCGCAACTCACTACTATGGCGTGAAAGAGCACGGCATCGCGTACTTCAAGCACTTCGCTGGCCCACTCCCCTTGCTCGCCCCGCTGATGATTCCCATCGAGCTCATCAGCCACATTGCGCGACCAGCCTCGCTGGCTCTTCGCCTCATGGGTAACATGGCTGCCGACCACAAAGTGGTCTTCACGTTCTTCGCCTTGGTTCCAATTCTGGTACCAGTGCCTTTCCTCATTCTCGGACTCTTGGTTTGTGTCGTTCAAACCTTAGTCTTCTGCCTGCTCTCCATGGTCTACATCTCCATGGCTACCGCTCACGATCACTAGCGCATCGCTAGCCCAAACAGACAACTTTCGATATAGAGCCTCGGCTCGCCAGCAACGAACGCAAAAGGAAAAAACTATGATCACCCGCAAAGCAAAATTTCTTCTCATGATGACCGCCGGTCTTGTCGTTATGAGCTTCTCTTCTGTCGCCTTCGCGCAAGACGCAGAAACCATGCTCAAAGCCGCTAGCATCAGCAACGGCGGATGGATCGCACTCAGCTGCGGTCTCGCCATCGGCCTCGCCGCTCTTGGTGGAGCTCTCGGTCAAGGCAAGACAGCCGCTGCTGCTCTTGAGGGCATCGCTCGCAACCCAGCTTCTGCTGACCGCATCTTCACGCCGATGATTCTTGGTCTCGCTCTTATCGAGTCCCTTGTCATCTACGCGCTGATCATCGCCTTCCTTCTTCAGGGAAAAATCGGTTAACACACTTTCTAGCAATCGACGCTGGCGTCTTGGTGTGTCGCCTCGGTGACTCATCAAACCGGCGCTCGCAACCACAGCCTCGCATCTTCGGATGCGGGGCTGTTTCGTTTCGGTTCGTTCCAGAAGCCGAGGTAGCTAGAGCCCAGCCGTCATTCCAAAGACGAGATTGAGATTCACAAGTCCATGGCTAAGGCGCGAGTATCGAGCCTCAACGCTAAAGGTCCACTCACTCACGACGTTTCGCTTGTAGCCAACGCCTGCATACCAGCCTAGGTAGCGACGCTCATTGGCGGGTGGAATCGGCAGATTGCTAAGAAGAAGCACCGCGCCCCCGGTACCAAAGGCGCGCTGTCCTCGGCGAAATACAGTGTGGCTCGCTCGAACGCCCAAATCAACTTCGGTGAGATGGATAGTGCTCTCCACCTGGCTGCTGTCTGAGGAAAAGTAGTAGCCCCGAACCAAGGTACTCCAGGCCACTCCAACATGCCAATCCGAGTCCCCTACGGGTTTGTCGAGCCCTGCGTGAAAGCCCCATAGAAACCCCAGATTGTACAGTTCACCCAAGTCACCGAGGTTGTCGCGAAACGCGAGTACGAGTCCAAACCGCCCTGAGGCGGCAGATGGATCTTCATCTTCGGCCAAGGCTGGACGATTGCCTGAAATGAAGCTGCAAAGGCACAATGCCGCAATGAGATTGCCGCGCCCCCTCATTCGCTAGAACTTGTTGGACGTCGCCAAGAACGTCATCTTGTCATTTGTAGCTCGAAGGCGGCTACTCAGAGTTCTTACGAAGTTCCAGAGAAGTTCGTAGGCGAGATCGCGATCTACGAAGAGCAGGTCTTCCAAGTCGCGCCGATTGATAGAGAATGTCTCAAGACTCTCGTGTGCAATGGCGGTTGCCGAGCGCGGCGATGAGTCGATAAGGGACATCTCGCCAAAGTACGCCCCAGGCCGAAGCACCGCGAGGGCTTCTTCTCCCATGCCGGGAACAATTCGGCTAATGCGTACAGCTCCCTCGAGCACCACGTAGAACTTGTCGCCAGGAGCACCTTCATCAAAGACTTTCTGGCCGGACTTGGTGTGCTCTTCCTGCCCAATCTCTGCGACGCGGGCGAGGTGCTCGCGACCAAGGCCGGCAAAGAGATCAATCTGCTCAAGAATCTCTACGCGAGTCTTGCCCTTCACTTCGACCTCTGCAGGTCCTACGTTTTTCTCGTCACTCGACATAGGTGCTCCCGAGCGACAAGCCTACCGCTGGTCCACCCCCATGGCCATTTTCCTAAGACCTTCTGGCTACCGCTTCTGGCTACCGCTTCCAGTGCCCAGACTTGCCACCTAGCTTCTCTTCAAGCTGCACAGCCTCGATCCGCATGCCTCGGTCCACAGCTTTGCACATGTCGTAGATCGTGAGTGCAGCCACGGAAACCGCTGTGAGTGCCTCCATCTCTACGCCCGTGCGATCGATGGCTTGCACCTCAGCCCGAATGAAGATGCCAGCTGGGTCGCTGGTCTTGACCTTCATCGCAACGTCCACGCCCGAGATGCGGAGGGGATGGCAGAGCGGAATCAAGTCTGAGGTGCGCTTGATGCCCTGAATTGCGGCCACACGTGCGATGCCAAGGACATCCCCCTTGCTCATCTCACCCTTGGCAATCCGCGTGGCCGTTGACGGTTCCATCAGCACCTGCCCGCTCGCCACCGCCACCCGATGGGTCTCGGGCTTCGGGCTCACATCGACCATGCGCGCGTTTCCCTCTGCATCGAAGTGCGTAAGGGTCTTGCCAGGGGCGCTCTTGGTCCCAGCCTTACTCCCCAAAGTCGAGCTCAACCACAACCGGTTCCGTGGTGGGAAGAGTGAGCGATGCTTCCACGCATTGGTACTTCGAGCGTGTCTTCGCGGACTGGGTCTTTCGGAGGCCACAGGCTCGAATGGTGTAGTTCTCTGGCGCTGGCTCCAGGGTCTCATAGCAATTGCAGCCACCCTTGCGCTTTCCTTTGGTGCGCCGATCCTTGAACGCAATCCCATCCCAGGGCACCTCGTACGTGGCACCCGGTTCGACTGGCTGGTGGTTCTCGGCAGCTTTGATGTCTTTCACGCGCTGTGGCTCTTCACAGGTTGGACAAATCTCCTCTGGAGGAGAGTCACAAGACGCTGTGCAATGCGTTGGAAAGAGCAATAGCTGTTTCGCGTTTGGCACCTTGCCAGAGTAGCCACTGATTACAGCTTGGAGGCCCTTATCCATGTTGAGGAAGAGCGTATCGGAACCGCTGTTCTTGAGAACAAACGTGACCAACGCGTCTGACGCGGGCGCGGTAGCTCCAGCATCGGCTGCATCACTTGGCGTTTGAAGCGGTGAGTCAATGTCGTCATCGTCACCAGCAACATGGTCGCCATTGCCGCTAGGCGTTGTGTGTGTTTGCCCCGGAGTTTCTCCTCCGTCGGCAGCTTGAGTTCCACCACAGGCGGTGGCGAAGAGCAGTCCGGCTGCCAGTACCTTGGCGAGAGCTTGCGTTTTCATACCTTATTCCTATTCGACAGTGACGCTCTTGGCAAGATTGCGAGGCTGATCGATATCTGTGCCTTTGTGATCCGCGACATAATATGAGAGCTGTTGCAGCGGAACGACTGAGAGAATTGGCTGCAATTCGGGCAACGTATTGGGAATCATCACCACTTCGTCGGCGAGCGCACCAATCTCTTGGTCGCCGCTAGAGGCGATTGCAATGATCTTTCCTTCACGTGCTCGCACCTCGGTGAGGTTCGAAACGGTCTTCTCGTAGAGCGGCCCTTGGGGAACCAAGACCACAACGGGCAGGTTCTCATCAATCAAAGCAATGGGCCCGTGCTTCATCTCACCGGCTGAATACCCCTCTGCATGGATATACGAGATTTCCTTGAGTTTGAGAGCCCCTTCTAGAGCGATGGGGTATTGATTGCCGCGCCCCATAAACAAGAACCCCTGGCTGTTGCCATAGCGACGAGCGATCACTTGAAGCTGTGCGCCATGTTCGATGAGGTCTGCCATCTTGTTTGGCAATGTGACCATCTCGGCAAGTAGCTCACGCGCTCTTTCCGGGGCGAGTTTTCCCGTTTGCCGACCGAGGTGAATCGCAATGAGAGTGAGTGAAACGAGCTGCGTTGTGAATGCCTTGGTGGAGGCCACGCCGATTTCCGGCCCGGCATGCGTGTAAAACGCATAGTCCGCCAATCGGGGGATCGACGACTCCAAGACATTGCTTATCGCAAGCACCTTGGCGCCCCGCTCCTTGGCAAGCTGCACCGCACCCATCGTGTCAGCCGTCTCTCCCGACTGGCTGATCGCAATCACCAAGTCTGTGTCGTTCACGACCGGGTCTCGATACCGATACTCAGATGCCATGTCGACTTCGACCGGAATGCGGGACATCTGCTCAATCAGAAATTTACCTACAAGCGAGGAGTGATACGACGTACCGCATGCGACCATGACAATCCGCTTGATATTGGAGACATCAATATCGTTGCCATCGAGAGCAACCGTATCGTGCTCTAGATCGACGCGACCTGCGAGCGTGTCTGCTACCGCCCGCGGCTGCTCGTGAATCTCCTTGGCCATGTAGTGGCGATAGCCGTCTTTCTCAGCCTGAGCCGCTGTCCAGCGAATGGTCTTTGCCTCGCGTGTGACAGGGTTGCCCTCGAGATCGGTAATCACCACAGCGTCGCGTGTGATCGTTACGATCTCGCCCTCCTCAATGAAGACCATTTCCTTGGTTTCGTCGAGAATCGCGGTGACATCCGAGGCAACAAAGTTCTCACCTTCGCCAAGCCCAATGACGAGTGGCGAAGCATTCTTTGCCGCAACCAGGACGTCAGGGTTTTTCTCATCCATCACAACGATCGCGAATGCTCCAATGACTTTTCCCAAGGCCTTTTGCACGGCCGCAGTTAGGTCTTTGGCATCCTCAATCTCGGCGGAGACAAGATGGGCGACAATCTCGGTATCGGTCTCTGAGGAGAACTTCGAGCCCGATGCTTCAAGCTCATGCCGCAGAGCCAAGTGGTTCTCAATGATGCCATTGTGTACGACGCTAATGCGCCCAACCTTGTGTGGGTGTGCATTGACGTCCGAAGGCCTCCCATGCGTGGCCCAACGAGTGTGGCCAATTCCAACCTTGCCAGGAGCTGGCTCCACTTCGAGCTTCTCAATAAGGCCACGCAACTTGCCTTGGCAGCGAACAACTCGGGCGCTTCCGCCCTCCCAAACCGCGACTCCAGCTGAGTCGTAGCCGCGATACTCGAGACGACGCAATCCATTCACGAGGATCGGGGTCGCCTGCCGCGGGCCAATGTAGCCAACGATTCCGCACATAAGACGTTCTCCTAACGCGCTCCTATCGCCGCACTATTCCCACTCCTTGCGAGCGGAAATCGCGGCATGGGCGCTCAATTACTTGGCCGTAGATGCCGGCGTTGGGGCTTCCGTGGGAGCTGGCTCATCGCCACCTTCCTCGTCCTCATAGTCCTCATAGTCCTCGTCATCTCCCGCTTCTGCCGTGTCGTTGGACACAAGCTCATCTGCTTCGGGTGCGACAAACGGATTGAGTTCCGACTCGACCGGAATAATAAATCCTGAGTACCCACCACCACAGGCAGTGAGCCCAGCAGCTAGGCAAAGGGCGACAAAAATATTCGCAAGTCGGTTCATTTGGGGTCCTTATAAGAAGGTTGCAAGCCCTTTGAGGCTACACAACAATCACCGAAAACTAGCAGCACTCGTTGCCGCTGCGCCAGGTGTGCTCGGGGCCAAGTGCGGGCTATTTGGGGGGCCCACTTCCTGGTAGGTGGGGGTAGGTGCCAGCCATTGGGGGGCGCCACTCCCAATCATTCCCCCAGGCTCAGGCGACTGGGATCGGCACTCGTCAATTATTTCGAGAGATTGCAGCCCTAAGGCAATGGATCGCAGTTTGCTAGGCTTAGGGGCATGATTAGAAACTGGCTGCTCGCTGTCATGACAATCTCCACCGCTGCCTGCGTTGGTGATGGAGGGTTCTCGGTCCCAGACACAAACAACCCAGATATCCCTGATACGGAAAACTGTCGTCCAAGTGACATCGAGACGATCTACGCGGACACCGATGGCGATGGCTATGGAGACCCAAACTCTTCCGCTGAGGACTGTGAGCTTCCCCCGGGGTTTGTCACAAATGCAGCAGACTGTGACGATACCGAGCCACTGGCGTACGAGGGAGCTACCGACTTCTGCGGAGACAAGATCGACAACGATTGTGCTGGTGGTGACATCTGTGTTCAGTCGCTAACCGGTGAGTGGGTCTTTGCGGAGACCTCTGGACTCATCACTGCGGACGAGTCGGGCAATCTCATGGCTGGCACACTTCAGGGGGGCCTGATTCACAATCCTGGTCGCACTCTGCTCTTTGATGGCAGCGATGACTATGTGGAGGTGCCGACCGCTGAGATGTACGAACTCTCTGCTGGCACAATCTCACTTTGGTTCATGCCCGGCCCTCCAGGTATTGAGCAAGCAATCATCTCGAAGGACGCCAATGGCAACGGAGCCGGCGGTCACTTCTCCATCTACTATGACACCAACGGCGGTGTTCGCGCACGACTTCAGAGCAACAATGAGACCTATGAGGTTTTGGCTCCGCCCGTCACGCCAAACACTTGGCACCATGTTGCCTTCAACTTTGGTGGCAACGAAGGCATGTCGCTCTTTGTCGATGACATCGCCGGCGGAATCGACCCCTACACCGGTGGCACAGTTCGCAATGTAGAGCCTCTGGTCATCGGCGCAGGAACTGACAACAGCCAGCCTGGCTCAGCCGAACCCATCAACAAAGCATTTGCTGGTGAGATTGCTGCTGTGAGCATCTACACGCGACAACTCCTTCGCACAGAAATCACGAGCCTCAAGCTGGTGAGCGACCCGCGGACTTCTAGTCTCTAGGTCATACATTCCAATCGGCTGAGCAGCCTGAAATGACGTCGCCTCTCCCGAGGCGACGTTTTTTTTTCTTTGCCCGCCTGTGGGCTGTGCATGGCGAATTGGCACATGGGTTTGAATACTGCTGCCTGGCCAGCGTTAGAATGGGGCATGGCAACGATTCCCGTAATGCTAGCTTCTGCGGCCGTTGTTCTCCTCACCGGGTCCACCGCCGATGCCCAGAGGCGCCCGGAGCGCCCTCCGACGATTGAGCAGCAGGCTTCCGTCGAAGTGCGAGAGGTTCGCTCAAACCTGCAAGGACACCGCCTAACGCGCGCCATCGTGAGTGTTGATGCCTACGATCAGATGTGGCTCACCATTGAGAAACTCGATATTGGACGAAGGCGCGGTGTGGCGACGGTGCTGCGCTCACAAGAACGGGTCAGCAACATCTACATTTCCAACTGGAAGCGCTCAGTGAGTCTGGCGACCGACTCGGACGTTTTCTTAAAGGAGTGGCAAAGAGGGCAGCTAAGATTCTTGGTCCACAACAGCGATGGAAGTACGTACAACTGCCTAACAAGCAAGCGCGGGCAAGCCCAGTGGCAGGCCGAGTGTACCAGCAATGCAAACACCACCCAGCCTTCCGTTCCACAGCCCATCGCGCCACCGATTGCACGTCCACCCCAACCGATTTGGCAGAACTGGGCCACCGACAAAAACGTGATCCAAGCCTGTGGTCGAACGTTTGATGGCTCGGCGAATGAGTCCGCTTGCCTCGACGCTTTGGTGCGAGTTGCGTATTCGCCAGCAGCGATGATTTCGCAGTGTGAGCGCTCCATGGATGGCGACGAAAACGAACTTGCCTGCGTTCGCTTTGCAGCCGCATCGCTTGTTGATCCGAGTCCAATTATCTCGTCCTGTGACCGTGCGATGGAGGGTGATGACAACGAGCTTGCGTGCGCCAAAGCTGCAGTGCGAGCCCGTTACGACATCACCCCGGGCATTACTGCCTGTGAGCGAGCCATGGATGGCGATGAGTTTGAGCTTGCTTGCATTCGCACAATTGCTCGCGCCCAAAAGGACATGAGTGCGACAGTGAAAGAGTGTGAGCGCGCGATGAATGGCGATGAGTCAGAACTCGCCTGCGTGAGGCGAGCTGCGCGATAACGAACATTAGAACCAAGCGCTCCCCCCATTCAGCTCAGAAAAACTCGCACTCGGCTGGCGTTTCTTGTTCACGCTTAAACCCGGACGATCTTGTCACACGTTTGGCGTCCGTGGGTGCCTATCATTTGAGAATTACATGTCTCGCTCGTTGGCACTATGGGTGCAGGGGCCGGCACCATGCACACCAAATCCCTCCTAGTCTGCTCTGCTCTCATTGTCGGAAGCTTCGCCTCTGTTCAGTCGGCCCACTCCCAACCCACTTCAAAGCCCGCACCAAAGTTTGGCGTTGGCTACAAGATCGGCAATGGCGTTGGAGTCATTGGAGCCGACGTCATTGTTGCGCCTGTTGCGCATCTGAGTTTCGAAATCCAAGCAGCGTATCTCAACGGATTTGACTCGGGCTTCTCCATCTTGCCGTCGGTGGTGGGTTCGCTCTGGGACCAAGGTTCAACGCCCTATCTAAAGGTAGGCGCGCTCTATGTTTCTGCGACGCTTGGCGATGTCACCGCAAGCGGCACCGGAGGATTTGCAAACCTTGGCTATGAGTGGAAATGGCAATCGGGGCTCGGCATTCAACTGGGCGGTGGCATTGGTTATATCCAGGACATCACCGCAGTCTCAGGAAACCAGAGCGCTACAATCGGCGGGGATGTGCACCCAAACCTGGAAGTTGGCCTGCGCTACCGTTTTTAGCAGGCGATCCAAGATGAATTCGCGCGACACACTGTTGCCTCCTGTGAGCCAGTAGCCGATAGCATCGCGCCATGGGTGGCAAACCTCGTTCTTCCGTCTCGATTCTTCCCTCTGGCGGCCGCGCTACTACCTTGGCGGAGGTGCTCGCTTGGCCAGCGGTCAAAGCGCTTCGAGACCAGATGGAAGACTACCTCGATGTCGATCAAGACCATAAGGTCATCGTCTGGGAAGGTGATCTACATGTGGCCGGCGACCTCCTGCTCGACGATAAGAAATACTCTGATAAGGATGCCGTCGCAGAAACGTCGTTTTTCGTTGTCCGGGGCAACCTTCACGTCGATGGAGCGATCATCAACGAGGTTGGTGACTACGGGATTGGCCTCCTCGTTCTCGGTGATGTTACAGCGGAGAACGCCATCTTCGGTGGCTCTCAGGGGCTCATCGATGGAGACATCAAGCTAGCGAAGTACGGCCTTTCCTTCTACAACCATGGCACAGTCATTTCGACAGGCTCGGTGACGGCCCAAACTCTCATCAATCACGACAATGAGTTTCCCGGCAAACCTGGCAAAGGCGTCCAGGTGTTGGAATGGGGCGGAGACGGGGAATACTCACTTGCCGACCACCTGCTTCCCGAGTTTGTGGACAATGACTACCCCGCAGCCGATTTGTTGATCGCGGCAATCTTGGCCGGCAAACCGCTCTTCGATGAGGGCAAGCCCAAGACCAAGAAAGGGGAAATCCAAAGGGCCGTCGCGGCCTGGAAGGAGCGCAACGAGGCAACGCGGGAATTCAGCATGCGTGGCTATGCGGGCAAGCAACTTCCAGCGCAGCTAACAGAGCTTGATTGCGTTGAGTCCCTTGATGTGAGTGGCACCAAGTGTGCCTATCCAGAAGCGCTTGGAGCTCTCACGCAGTTGCGCAAATTGGTGGCACAAGGCATGGACATGGAGCTGTTGTCGGGGGCCCTTTCCAAGCTTCCTCAGCTGCGGGAACTCGACATATGCGATTCCTACTCGATTTCCTCGCCAAAGGTTCTACGCGCACTCTCCTGCCTCAAGGAGCTACAAGTCTTGCGAGTTGAAGAGGCGTCCAGCGAGCTTCTCAAGCTCTTTCCAAACCTCGAAGTCCTCGAGACCAAAGCGATGGACACAGCGCAATACTCGCCGCGACTGCGAGAACTCACGCTGAATGGCGCTAAGAAAATCCCCGAAGAGATGGACAGGCTCGCCGAATCTCTCGAGGTCTTTGAGTTCAAGCAGGATCCTTGGGAGAAGCCCGATCCAAAGACGACTCCCGTGCCCACCTTCTCGGAGTTTCGCAGGCTACATAGCGTCACGCTTTACGGCAGCTACAACCTCAAGACCGGCATGCAGTTGCGCTATATGCAATCGCTGTTCGCTGCGCCCAAGTTGCGAACGCTACATCTGGTGGGCTGGAACTGCTCGGCTTCCGACTTTAACGGGATCGAAGAGCTTCAGTCCTTGCGCGTTCTCGCGATCGCCGACGCCGAGCTTCGCGGGACACCGGTTGGCCTTGAGAAACTCACAGGTCTGCGCACCTTGGACCTGCAAGGAAATCTTCTAAGATCCGCTGCCAAGAGGGCCTTAGAAGGCGCTTTGCCTAACACGGCGATTGTCTTCGAAAAAGGGCAAGCACCAACGAAGAACACAGCACAGAGCCTATCTAGCGGAGTGCTACTGAAGGGCAAGAAGCTCGAGTCGTTTCTCGACAAGATTGGTCGAGGTCCCAACTCGTACCTTGGCGAGCACGATCTCGAGGATGCCAAGGCGGTGCTTTGCTTCGACGGAGCATTACACGTTGACGGCGTTCTAGATCTCTCCACGATAGATGGTGGTGGCAACATCGCAATCGCTGGCAACCTCTCTGTGTCGGGGGACATCATTGCAGGTAAGGGAACCCTTGTGGTGAGTGGCACCACGGAAGCGAAGAACATCATCACCACTGGTGGCGGGCTCTTCTTCTATGGAAGCGTCGATGCCGCTTCGGTCCTAGTACTCGGTGAGTCGGCGTCCCTTCAGGCCCACCAGCCCATGGCTGCCGACCTCTGTCTCGTCGACGTTGGCGAGGAGGAGTCAAAGCTTGGGGTGAGCGATTTTGCTTGTGACCGCCTATTCGTGCTCTCGCCCGATTCTCTAGACCAACAGGGGTCCATCACAGAAGAGATGATTCGCGGGGCTGGCCGCATCCTCTCCATCACACGAGCAGAGTTCTTAGACGCGTCCGGGCGGCTCGAACACAGTGCCGTTGTGCAGGCTGTGCGCGATGGCCGCACGCTCTTTCAAGACGAACCAAAGCGTCCACCGAGCGTCCCGGTTGCTGCGACGTGGAACTCGCGCTTGTTCCAGTGGGAACTCGGCGAGACTTCTCTCGCCAATAGAGATAGCGGAAGCGATAGCAACACCACGCAAGGCTCGTACTCCCAATGGCGTCTCCCCGGCGGGTTTCTCGCGCTGCAAGTGAACTGTGCGCTCGAGGGCGAGAAGCTACGCCGAGTAGAAGAGACCTTCCATCCCAATGGTGAGCTTGCCGAATCGACAACGTGGCTAGGTGATCACAAGTTGCAGGAAATCTACAGCCGAACAAAGGGAGAAGAGGCCGGTGGGTTCTGCATTCCATACTACTACAACTACGATGAAGAGGTTCGTCGAGTCACAGTGGACTATCCCGAAGACGGCGACAAGCAGGTTCACTACGACTACTGGCCCGCGTAGCGAATGAGCGCCATGAGCGAACCCGACAAGAAAGATCCACGTTCAGCGGCTAGAGCATGCCCTTGGCTTTGACTCCGTGACGTTTTGACCACGGTCCCAACTCTTTGCGCAGTGGCTTTGAATAGCCGGTCGTGACGCCGAACTTCTCACCATTAGCGCGCAGCGTCCGCATCCAGATGGTCTGGCTGATGGCCTCGATGTTTGCGGGCTCAAAAATCATGCTGTCTGGCGACTTGCTCACGGCGTCTCGAAGCATGTCTTCTGTGAGTGCCTCTGGCTCAGCCGCTTCACCTTCTCGCATCGCGCCGATGCCTTTGACCACACCGCCTACAAGACCACCGACGCCCTGCCCAACTACATCCCACCAAGCGCTGCCGGAGTTGCTGCAAAGGAAATAGAGAGCGGAGTCGCCAACAATCATGTGGCCTTTGAACTTCTTCATTCCGCGCTGAAGGGTGATTTGATGCGCTTCCATAGTGATTCCTTTTTCAATCCAAGAGTGTTGATGCAAAGAACGATGTCTCGATTGCCTCGAAACTCACGCCTCGAACTAGTGCGCGATCCATGGACATTGATTCGTGATCGCGAAGTCAGCTCGTTTGCTGGCGAGGCGGGAAGAGGGAGTTTGCTGGGGCAAGCGACCGAG